>CAZUBW010000006.1:0-11234 GCA_964618645.1 uncultured Bacteroidales bacterium
TTTCGGACAAGCGTAACGCAGCAAATGGGACTTTATGGACAGACACTAAATAATTCCATGATCGATCATGGAATTGGCGACCTTCAGGAAGCCGGCAATATTGGCGCCTTTAACATAATCGATGTAACCATCAATGCGGGTGCCATGCGTGACACACGACTCATGTATGGCACCCATAATCTCATGAAGCCGTTTATCGACCTCATCGGCAGGCCACCTGAGTTTCATGGCATTTTGGGCCATTTCCAGTCCGGATACCGCAACCCCGCCTGCATTGGCCGCCTTACCCGGAGCAAATAGCAATCCCTTGTTCTGAATTATTTCGATGGCTTTGGGCACACAGGGCATGTTTGCCACTTCGCACACACACATACAGCCATTATTCACCAGGTTAATGGCATCCTGCTCATTAACTTCATTTTGGGTGGCACAGGGCATGACCACATCGCATTTTACTTCCCAGGGGTGTTTATCTTTCACAAAGACGGCGCTTTTGAACTTACGTGCAAAAGGCTCAACAATGTCCTCGTTGGAAGCACGGAGATCAAGCATATAGTTGATCTTTTCACCCGAAATACCCTCTTCGTCGTAGATATAGCCATCGGGACCCGATAGGGTAACGACTTTGGCGCCAAGTTCAGTCAGTTTTTGGGTGGCTCCCCAGGCCACGTTTCCAAAACCCGACACAGCCACCCTTTTACCGGCAAGCTTTTCGCCGCGGGTGGCCATCATATTCTGGGCAAAGTAAACAGCACCGTAGCCTGTTGCTTCGGGTCTGACAAGGCTGCCTCCCCAGTTTATACCCTTACCGGTAAGTACGCCGGTATAGGTGTTGGTGAGTTTTTTATACATACCGTAAAGAAAGCCTATTTCGCGGGCGCCAACCCCAATATCACCTGCAGGCACATCGGTCTCAGGACCAATCACTTTCCACAGCTCAAGCATAAAAGCCTGGCAAAAACGCATTATTTCGGCATTTGATTTGCCTTTCGGTTGGAAATCCGATCCTCCCTTTCCACCTCCGATGGGTAAGGTAGTCAGGCTGTTTTTAAAAATTTGTTCGAACCCGAGAAATTTAAGAATACTGAGGTTAACACTCGGGTGAAAGCGCAGTCCCCCTTTGTAAGGTCCGAGCGCGTTATTAAACTGTACCCGGTAGCCGCGGTTCACATGAACATTTCCTTCGTCATCCACCCAGGGCACTTTAAATGTGAGTACCCGGTCGGGTTCAGTCAGACGCTCGATGATACCGGCCTTTTCGAAATGCGGATTGCGGTTGTAAACATCCACAATGGAATCCAACACCTCACGAACGGCTTGCAGGTATTCAATTTCACCAGGATTTCGCTGTTCGAGATCCTGAATAATACGATTTACTTCCATGATATAGTAGTTAATTATGTATTAAAGTTGACCAATTTCCCTAAACATTACTATGACAAATTTCAATGCAATACCTTACTTTTCTCAGGTTGATTTGTAGCTCTTGGCTCCTGGTTCCTGGCTCCTGGCTCTTGGTTCTACTAATACACCCGTTTCCCCGCTTTCACCAATTCCACAATTTCTTCGCGGTGTGGAATGGAAGAAAGCGTTCCTGGCCTGGATGCAGACAATGAAGCTGCAGCATTGGCAAACAATACCGATTCGTAGAAATTCTTGCCTTCGACCAGCGCAACTACCAATGCCCCGTTAAAAACATCATTGACAACCGAAGTGTCAACGGAATTCATTTCAAAACCCGGGACATGCTCGGCGCCACCGTTATCGATTACCATGGCCCCTTTTGAACGCAGTGTAATAATTACCCTGTTCAGGCCCCTTTCGAGCAATATCCGCCCGGCAAGCTCTGCTGAGCGTTCATCGGTGATGGTAATGCCGGTCAATACCTCAGCCTGGGAAGCGCTGGGGGTAAGAATAGAAATCGATTTCAACAGTTCATCGCTTACCGGTAATGCAGGCGAGGGATTAAGGATTACCCTGGCCCCGGCGGCACGTACCATGTCGGCTGCATATTTAACCGTTTCAATGGGAATATCCAGTTGCAGCAAAACTATGTCGCCCATGCATACGTGCGATTTCGCGTAGAGACAATCCTGCGTGGTAAGATTGCTGTTGGCACCCTGGGCAATGGTAATGGCACTTTCGCCGTTTTCATCCACCACAACCGAGGATACACCCGAAGGTAAGACCTCGTCTCTGATGATACCCGAAGTGTCAATACCTTCCTTACCGAGCACCTCAACAATCTGCTCTCCTACCATATCGTTTCCGGTACGGCCGATAAAAACGACCTTACCACCGGCACGCGCTGCTGCAATAGCCTGATTAACCCCTCTTCCGCCCGGACACACACTAAACGAACTACCAAGCACAGTTTCCCCTTTTGCCGGAATTTTAGGCGCCCGGAATATCATATCTGTATTAGAACTGCCAATGACCAGAATTCTCATAATAGTACCCTCTGTTGCTAAACCCAAATATACAATTTTGCCTGAACTAATTGATCTTGATCAGACCAAAGTTTTCATTATTATATTACCGGGTAAAACATTTCATTAACAGCATATCTCACCGATGCTTCGTCAACATTATAACTCAAAAGGGTATCGCAGCCCGGTTCCTCACATTGCAGCTTTTTGCCTGTGCAATTACCCTCAACAATGGCAATAATACGTATATCGGGCCAGAGTTGTTTGATGCGCCGCAGCGAACGACAATTCTCGTTTCCCGCAATACTGATCTTGATAATGCACAGATCAAAACAGGCTGAAGCGTTTAACATATCAAAAGCTTCCTGCATGGAAACAGCCCGGATAAGCGAGGCGTCAGCACAGGATAATATCTCATGGAAAAAAAGGTAATTGGCATAATCGTCCTCAACAATCATAATCTTTTTCCCACGCCAGTTGAAATGTTCTGAAGGCATATCGGTAAGCGGATTCATTAGTAATTGGGTGTCGAATTTGATCATAGGTTTTTCGTAATGGATTCTCCTGATTAATACCTTTTGATTACAAAAAGTAACCCTGGTTCTTTTCATTTTTTTTGAAAAGGTTGCTATCAATTAAAGCTTGTCAATATAGTTGGCAAAATGCTTAACAGGATATGTGTCTGTTCAGAGAGTTCCTTTTGCAAGGCTTGCGAAGTCCGAAAATGCGGAGTAAATGAGCAATTTTCGGACAAGCGTAACGCAGCAAAAGGGACTTTATGGACAGACACTAATTAGACACCCTGATGGCTTTTTACCCTGTGACCTGTTCAGGTTGTTTTATTATTGCTATTTTTGATCAGTTTTGGGTTTTTGCCACATGATATCAAAGTACCAACATATCCTGATTTTTGTACTCGCCATAACGTTACAGAGTTCACTGCGTGCCCAACATTTCACCTACGACCTCGAATACCTTGGATTTTTTGATAACCGGGAATACTTTAACGCTTTTGTTAACGACCAGACCATGGCAGGTTCGCGTATTACTGCAGCCGCCGGATACGTATTCGATGAAAACAACAGGATAATGGCCGGCGCCAGTTACCTTTACGAATTCGGCAGTAAAGGCGAATGGATTGCTCCCGACGTCATTGCCTACTACCAGGGAAATCGCAATAACCTGGGACTCATTATCGGGGCGTTCCCGCGCGCAGGTAAAATTGAACTTCCACTGCCGCTATTCACTGACACCTTTGCATACTACCGGCCTGTTTCTGAAGGGATTCTGTTGCAGTTCAGCAAACCACAGTTTAGTCATAACCTGTGGATCGACTGGACAGGAAGGCAATCTTTCGAAAAACAGGAATCGTTTATGCTGGGGTTCTCGGGCAAATACCGGCATGGTGTTTTTATGTGGCAGCATCATTTTATCATGACACACCTTGCACATACAAAGAACACCAATGCCGGTGAACACATACGTGACAATGCCGGATTCATGTTACTGCCAGGCATTAATCTCACGCAATTTACCCGTCTGGACTCACTTACCTTGTCAGGTGGTTTGCTGGGCTCATACGACCGTATCAGAAATATCTACGACTTCAGTGTTCCATGGGGTTTTTACGCCGAGGCAGGTGCTGTTTTCAAGGGATTTGGGCTGCAGGGTACGTTATACCTGGGTGATAGCCAGGTGATCACTTCAGGCGATGGTTTATATAAATCGGATCGGTACCTGCGCACCGACGCATTTTATGCTGTATCAAAACCTCACCTGCAGGGCAGGGTTCAATGCTCGCTGCATTTTATGCCAGGTGTAGTGGATGTATCCATGTCGCTGGTGATAAGGGCGAGCCTCCAGGGTCTTTTCGGCAGTCACCAGCGCAATTGATCGAAATGCTTTTTATTTCGCACGAAGTAATCAAATACAATACTTCCGGAATAGATTTCATTAAACCATCCTGTCCTTACTGTACCTTTTAACTGCCTTCTCATGCCTATCAGCAAGGGAAGCCTTCGCTGGAAGGCAAAATGTGCCCTGATCACCGCCCAGAAAAAACTGCCAGAACCTTTGCACAGGTATACAAGTGCAGAAAAGCCATCGAGAACCATGCGCACCAAAACAACCGGGATCAGTTGAAAAACAGGCAGGTTTTTAAACAGCATGAAAAGGCTGTTGCGATAGTTCAGGTATAGCTTACGGGGTGTATTATTGGGCAAAGTACCGCCCCCTACATGGTAAACGCTTGAATCCGGAACCACCGCCACGGTATACCCCACCCTGTGCATACGCCAGCAAAGATCGATCTCCTCCATGTGAGCAAAAAATTCACCGTCGAGCCCGCCAGCTTTCCGGTAAGCCTCTGCCCTTACAAACATACAGGCCCCCGATGCCCAGAATATAGTCCTGAAATCGTTATAATGTCCCTCGTCTTTTTCAATGGTGCTGAGAATACGGCCGCGACAAAAAGGATACCCGAAACGATCGATAAAACCACCTGAAGCGCCAGCATATTCAAAATGATCCTTGCGGTCATAGGCCAGTAGTTTAGGCATACAGGCACCCAACCGGGGATTGTTTTCCATGGCCTGGTATAAAGGCTCCAGCCAGCCGGGTGTAACCTCTACATCTGAGTTCAGCAACAGGTAATACTTTGCCTCTATCTGCTCCAGTGCCAGCCTGTAACCCCTGGCAAAACCATGGTTCTGATCAAATTCGACAACCCTTACCAAAGGGAATGACGCCCTGAGCATGCTTACCGAATCGTCGGAGGAACCGTTGTCCACCACAATAATCTCCGTTCCTTCCGCCGCGGAATAACGGCATACCGATGGTAAAAACTGCTGCAGGTAATGCCTGCCGTTCCAGTTGAGTATGATAACAGCTATACTGGTCATCTGGTAATCAGGTTGATATTTTCGGGCCGGGTATGTTTAAAACGCTTGTGGGTCCAAAGCCAGTATTGCGGTTCGGTTCGTATTTCGGCCTCCATCTCTTTTACACAAGCCAGCGTAACTTCATTTTCTTTGGTTTCCGCTGCATTGTCAAATAGCTTTTTAAGGGTCACCTCATAATAGCCTCTTTTCACTTTCTGCACATGTAAATAAACCACTGCCATCCCTAATTTTCGGGAAATTTTCTCGGCTCCCTCAAAAAAGGCTGTCTCGTGATTAAGGAAGGTTGTCCAGAACCTGCTGCTTCGGGGCGGACGCTGATCTGCCAGGAACCATACTGCGAACAACTGGTTTTTCGACCTGGAAGTTATGGCCTCACGAAAAATGTTTTCCATGGCTATCATGACTGTTCCCCGGCGCCGCCGCATATAATTAGACAGTTTTTCAGATATCTTACTCTTCAACGGACGGTAAATAACCAGCAGCCGGTGCCTCATCTTTAATGGCAAGTTAATCAGCCATTCCCAATTGTTATAATGCGCAGAAACCAGGGCAAAACTTCGGTTTTCCCTTGCCAGTTCCTCAAAAACTTCCGGATTGAGAAATTTCATCCGCTTGTCGAGTTGATCCACTGAAATGTTGATACATCGTAATAACTCCAGCAAAAAATCAGCGAAATGCCGGTAAAACTGCCTGGCCATCCGGTTGATCTCTGCAGGGCTTTTCCCGGGAAAAGCTTTTTGCATATTGGCAATTACCGTTTTTTTGCGGTATCCGGCAACATAAAATATTATCAGGTACAGGAAATCGGAAACCAGGTACATGATGCGGAAAGGTAGTAACGAAAACAACCAGACCAGGGAAAATACCAGATAGTATATAATGGAAGCCATGTTGAAAGATGATTCGTATTATGGTTTCATCAAACGGCCGACTTCATGCAGGAACTCGCTGAACATTTTGTTGCAGGAGGCTACCACCTCTCGTCCGAATAAATAGTTACTGCCTCCGCTGAAGTCGGTTACCCTGCCACCAGCCTGCATAACAATAAGAGCCCCTGCTGCCACGTCCCAGGGACTCAGGTTATATTCATAAAAACCATCGTAACGTCCGCAGGCCACATAAGCCAGGTCGGTTGCCGCAGAGCCCAGCCTTCTTACACCATGCGTTTTGGTGAAGAAAAAGTCGATTGACTGCATGAAACCCGTAATGCGGTCGAAGTTCTGGTAGGGAAATCCTGTTGCAATCAGCGCATCTTTCAATGCCGGGGTTGCGGATGCCTCAATGGGATTTCCATTCAGATATGCTTTACTCCCTTTCCAGGCATAAAAGGCCTCCTGAAGCCATATTTCATAAACCACACCCACCACGGGCACATTGTCTTCGACCAGTGCAATACTGACAGCCACCGGGGGCGCACCATGAATAAAATTGGTGGTTCCATCCAGCGGGTCGATAATCCAGTTGAAATGTTCACCTCTTTCCTTTGAAGTACCTTCTTCTGCAATGAATCCGGCATCTTTCACCAGGTTCTTCAGCTTGCTGATGATAAAAACCTCTGTGGCCTTATCCACTTCGGTAACAAAATTATGCATGCCTTTGACCTCAACGTCCTGTAAGGGTACACTACGGAGTTTTCCATAAATCGACTGCCCTGCTTCGCGGGCAATATCCACCACTGTTTCGCAAATAGCTTTATAATCCATAAAAATCTGTTAATCTGCCCTTGTAAGCAGTTTTTTATAATAATTGTACAATTCCTCCTGCGACCTCAGTTTTTCTTTTCCCTTTGGGGAAACATACTGGTTATCCTGAACAGCGTTTATGATTCGCGCTTTAACATTGTCTTTCAGCTGAAGTTCAATCATATGCCGTATTTCACGCTGAACATCCTTGTCGAAAATCGGACAGGCTACCTCAACACGGCGGTCGAGGTTCCTGGTCATCCAGTCGGCTGAGGTAATATAATATAACTCATCCCCACCATTGCAAAAGATAAGCACCCGCGAATGTTCAAGGTATTTGTCGACTATACTGACGGCCTTCACATGTTCGCTCAAACCGGGAACTCCGGGCATAAGCGAACAGATACCCCTGACTATCATGGTGATCTTTACCCCTGCTTCGTTTGCCTGGTAGAGTTTGTAAATGATCTCGTTATCCACCAGGCTGTTTAGCTTAAGAATTATATAAGCTTCCTTTCCGGCCCTGGCATTTTTTATCTCCCTGTCGATCAGCTGGTACATTTTACGCCGCATATATAAGGGTGATTTTATCAGGTGCCGGTAGGTATAGTTTTTATAGGAATGTTCAAAAAAGTCAAAGATCCGCTTTACATCGGCCGTAATCCTTGAATCGGCTGTAAACAGGAAAAGATCGGAATACACACGGGCATTGCCTTCGTGGAAATTGCCGGTACTCACACAGGAATAGTTCACCAGCTTCCGGCTTTCTTTTCGGACAATGTTGAGCAATTTGGCATGGATTTTCAGCCCCTGGAAACCAAAGATCACCTTCGCACCGACTTCCTCGAGCTTTCGCGACCAGTAGATATTTGCTTCTTCGTCAAACCGGGCCTGTAGCTCAATAACCACCACAACCCTTTTACCATTTCGCGCTGCATTTATCAGGGCATTGATCACCCTCGAATTTTTAGCAACCCGGTAAACGGTAAGGTAAATTTCGGTAACGCGCGGATCAATGGATGCTTCCTGCAATAGTCTCACAAAAACATTGAAATCCTGGTAGGGCACATGCAACATAAAATCTTTCACGGCCATGGCATCGAGTATGCTCCTATGTACACTGAGCATAGGATGCGGCAAGGGCCTGTATCTTTCATAAACAAGTTCCGGTCCCCCAACGTTGGGAAAGCTCATAAAGTCCTTGAAATTATGGTACCTGCCACCCGGAATAAGGTTATTGTCCTCATCGAGGTTCAGTTTTTCAACCAGTAATTCGAGCAGGTCGCGCGACAGGGCATTGTCGAATACAAAGCGTACCGGTTGTCCCGTTTTACGACTGTTCAGGCCTTTGGAAATTACTTCGAGGAAACTTTTTGAGATGTCATTGTCCATGTCGAGCTCGGCATCGCGGGTAAGTTTGATAATCCACGATTCAAAATGATCAAATTTCAGCAGGGCAAAAACATCTTCGAGGGAAAACCTGATTACATCTTCGAGCAATATGATGAACTTCTTGTCGTTTTCCGAAGGAAGCACAATAAACCTGGGTAGCACACCAGTGGGTATCTCAATGAGGGCAACATCGTTTGACACGCCGGGTTCACTGCTGTCAAGTTTTACCATCAGGTAAATCGACTTATCCTTGAGGTAAGGAAATGTATCTACATTGCTCAGGAGAATGGGCGTTAGTATGGGAAAAACATTTTCGTCGAAGTAGCTTTTCACAAACTCGGCCTGAATGGGATTAAGCTCAAGTTCGTTGATAATATGAATGCCCTTGCGTTCGAGCTCACTCAAAATATTGTGATAGGTATATTCAAACTTGTTCTGCAACTGAAGCACCTTCTTCTGAATCATGCCCATCAGTTTCTTAGGCTTTTCCCCTTCAATTTTTTTCCGACCCTCCTGGTAGTCTATCATTCGCTTAATGGTAGCCACCCTCACTTTAAAAAACTCATCAAGGTTATTGGAAAAGATACCCAGGAATTTTATCCTTTCCACCAGGGGCACACCGGGATCCTGGGCCTCCTGCAGCACCCGCTCGTTAAAGGAAAGCCAGCTGATTTCGCGGTGTATCAGTTTCGGTTGTCTTTTCATAGACCTGCTATTGAAGGTAGTATGTTGACGGTATTATTCGTCTTTCTCGGGAAAATTAAAAAGATGCTTTTCCATATTTTTCCTGTCGATTTCCTTCCACGACGCAATGTTGAATGTAAGCGTCACCGAACCTGATGTGGGTATGTTGTCCACCGGTACTTTCAGAAAATGATTGACCAGATCGGTAAAATCGGGGTTGTGACCGCAGATCATAACCGACTGCAGGCTGTCATCTGATTTCCGGATCATTTCCAGGATTTTTTCCGCAGATGATTCATACAATACGTTGCTTATTTCGAGCGTAGATAAAGGATATCCCAGTACCCTGGCAAAAATCACTGCAGTGTGAAGGGCCCGGTTAGCGGGACTGGTGATGATCTTTTGCGGCACCTGCTGGCTCAACTTAAGCCTTCGCGCCATTTCGTAAGCATTACGAATTCCTTTTGTCTTAAGTGTTCTGTCGATATCGGCCGTACCGTTGTAATCCCATGACGATTTTGCATGACGCACCACATGCAGCACTCTCATTTGCTTCATTGATATTCCATTAGTAACGGGTACAAATGTAATGCATTTTGTTATTCCGGGCCCAACATTTTTATGCCAGCACGGTTTACAGCAAATGGCTGGCCAGTTCAGCCAGGTAGCTGCGCTCTCCTTTCACCAGGTTTACATGGGCAAATAAATCCTGCCCCATCATTTTATCGGTTAAGTAACTCAGTCCGTTTGATTTCTCATCGAGGTAAGGTGAGTCGATCTGCTCAATGTCACCCGTGAACACCATTTTGGTGCCCTCTCCTGCCCTGGTGATAATGGTTTTAATTTCGTGCGGCGTCAGGTTCTGGGCTTCGTCAACAATAAAGAAGATCCGTGAAAGGCTGCGCCCCCGAATATAGGCCAGCGGTGTAATAATCAGCTTTTCGGTCTTCAGCATCTCCTCGATCTTCTGAAACTCTTTGCTGGTTTGTGCAAACTTGTTTTTGATCACATCGAGATTATCAAAAAGCGGAAGCATGTAAGGCCCTATTTTCTCCTTGATATCGCCCGGTAGAAAACCTATATCCCTGTTGGCGAGCGGCACAATTGGCCGTGCCAGAAAGATCTGTGTATACTCCTGTCGCTGCTGCAATGCAGCAGCAAGCGCCAGTAAGGTTTTACCTGTTCCCGCCTTTCCGGTAAGGGTTACCAACTGAACTTCCGGCCGAAGCA
Source organism: uncultured Bacteroidales bacterium (assembly GCA_964618645.1). GTDB lineage: Bacteria > Bacteroidota > Bacteroidia > Bacteroidales > UBA10428 > UBA5072. Next base: position 10,318 of record CAZUBW010000006.1, read on the forward strand.
GCGCATCCAGGGCAAAAGTCTGCTCTGCATTCCGGGGTTCAATGCCATAGGTTTTCTGCTTTACCACCCGGTTGATCGTCCCCGATTTTGGGTGATAATGCGCCAGGGCACTGGAAGAATTGCCTTTGAAAATAAAGTACTGGTTAGGAGCAGGTTTAACCGGGAGCTTAAAATCCCCGGCCGGTATGCCTTCGTTGCCCTCATACATTTTCATGATCAATTGATCGTCGAGGTTTTCGATGCTGCTGACACTTTTATATATTTCGTCGATGTTTCTTACCTTATCGTTTTCATAGTCAGCAGCCATAATCCCAATCGATTTTGCTTTCATCCGCAGGTTGATATCCTTGCTGATAAGCACCACATTTTTATCGGGATTATTCCTGAAAAGATGTTCTGCAATGGCCAGAATCCGGTGATCGGGTGTGCTTTCAGGAAACGAAGCCTGTATGGCAGGTGAAAATGGCTTTCCGGTTTCGATGCTTAACTTACCCAACCCTTTACCTAACGGTACGCCACCATTAAACAAATTGTCGCCTGATAGTTTATCAAGTTCACGTGTAAATTCCCTGGCATGGAAGTTGATGATATCGTTGCCTTTTTTAAAACGGTCCAATTCTTCAAGTACCGTGATGGGGATAATCACATTGTTTTCCTGAAAATTGTAAATACACCTGTAATCGTGCAGCAACACATTGGTGTCGAGTACAAAAGTTTTTTTCTTCTTAAGCGCCATAAGTCAGCATTTTTGGTTACATGAATGCAATAATGAATTTAATGGTCGGGGTTTTTGCGTTAGGGTTGATAATCAACGTTTGCGGTGGCCAGCGGCCATAAGTTTTTTTACTACTTTTGCAGCCGCAAACTATCGTTTTTTAATCATTTTTCAGGTAAGGATTATTAATATTTATCAACAC
>CAZUBW010000006.1:11334-26628 GCA_964618645.1 uncultured Bacteroidales bacterium
CTGCCCATGTTCCAGCATGTGGGCAAAACAGCCTACCGCGAGGGACTCGACAATACCCTGAAACTAGACAACTATTTCAAGCACCCACACACCTATTTTAAAACCATTCATGTAGCCGGTACCAACGGCAAAGGCTCTGTTTCGCATATGCTGGCTTCTGTACTGCAGGAAGCCGGGTATAAAGTGGGCTTGTATACCTCTCCCCACCTGGTCGATTTCAGGGAAAGGATAAAAATAAACGGCCAGATGATACCCAGAAAATTTGTTTCAGGTTTCATCAGTGAACATAAATCCTTTTTCGAAAGTTTTGCCCCCTCATTTTTTGAAATATCGGTTTACCTTGCTTTTGAATATTTCAGGCAGGAGGGTGTTGATATTGCTGTTATCGAAGTCGGGCTGGGCGGAAGACTCGACGCCACCAATATCATATCTCCCGTCCTTTCAGTTATTACCAATATAGGCATGGATCATACCGATCTGCTGGGAGACACCCTGGCCAGGATTGCTGCTGAAAAAGCCGGCATAATCAAAAACAATACGCCGGTGGTGATTGGTGAAACGCAAGCTGAAACCCTTCCTGTTTTTAACACTGTTGCCCAAAAGCATAATGCCAGTGTCACCGTGGCTGATGCTATATATAAAATCGACTACAGCCTGAGGTCCATTGATGGTTACCAGGTATTTAACGTGGCAAAACATGGTGATATTCACTATGTAAACCTGAAGTGCAGCCTGCTGGGTCATTACCAGCGAAAGAATACGGCAACCGTTCTGGCCGCTATTGAAGTGCTGCAGCAATTGCCATTGCATATTTCCGAAAAGAGTATTTATACCGGCATTCGAAAAGTGGTTGTCAACACCGGGCTATCTGGCCGCTGGCAGATAACCGGGCATAATCCGGCCACCATTTGTGATACCGCCCACAATGCCGATGGCATTAAAACAGTAATGCAGCAGGTGAATGAAACACCTTACAAAAATCTTCACCTGATACTTGGTTTTGTTAAGGATAAAAATATTGCTGATATCATGAAATATTTGCCACCCAGGGCTTCCTGCTATTTCACCCGGTTGTCGGTTCCACGCACGCTCGATGAAAATGAACTGGCCGATCTGGCAAAACAATGTGGTATAAGCGGAAATGCTTTTGCAGGAATCGAAGATGCCTACACAGCCACCAGGGCCGTTGCCGGAAAAGATGACCTTATCATAATCACAGGCAGCAACTTCCTGGTGGCCGATTTTCTTAACCTTTTGAAAAAGACTGGTAAGACAGGCACCCATTAAAGGTGCCTTATTCCATTTGTGATTATACTAAACCAATGCATCCACATAAAGAAATCATCAAAGAAGCATGTGTCGAAGGTTTTGCCCAGGCCTTAAAGGCACAGGAACTGGGAGCCGACCGTATTGAACTATGCGAAAATATTGCCATAGGTGGCACTACACCTTCGCTGGGAACGGTTATTGCCTGTAAAAAACACCTCAGCATTCCGGTAATAGCCATGATCAGACCACGCGGCGGTAATTTCGTTTACAATACCATTGAACGCGATATCATGGCCGACGATATACGGGCATTCAGGGACGCGGGAGCCGACGGAATAGCCATTGGCCTGCTTAATAATATGGGTGAGGTTGAACTTGACCAGTTAGGAAAATTGCTTAAGCATGCCGGCAACATGGAAGTGACCTTTCACAAAGCCATTGATGTGAGTGCCGACATCTTAAGGGAGACCGAACGCCTTTGCCAATCGGGCTTTATAAAGCGCATACTTAGTTCAGGCAGCGCCGATACTGCGTTTGAAGGCGCTGAAATTTTACGCAAAATGATGGCGGTTGCAAAAGGAAAAATTTGCATCTTAGTGGCCGGAAAAGTAACTGACCAGAACCTCGAAGATATTAGGATCAGGATACCTGCCAAGGAGTTCCACGGGAAAAAAATAGTGGGGTTGCTCAACGGGTAAGGTATCTGGTGATGATTTGGCAACTATACAACCTGTGTGATTTTTATGAACAAAAAGAAAACTGCATTGCTGGCCGTTGTTGTATGCCTGATGGCCCTGGCATTTATTCTGCTGAACCGGTTTCTGATCCCCAAAACGCTTGAACCAGGTAACTATAAAACAGCTTTGGTCGATTTTGGACCCGTGGCTATGTCAGTGCCGGCAACCGGTGTTATTAATCCCGAGAACGAAGTATTGTTGTTAAGCCCGGCTTCAACCATCCTCTCAAAAATCCACGTGGCGCCCGGAAGCAGGGTCGCAAAGGGCGATATTCTCTTATCGCTCGATTCCAAAGCCATTCAGCAGGAAATTGAAACACTGCAGGATCAGCTGAATATTATGGAAAACGATCTGCAAAAAAACCGGCTGAATGCGAGGAGCATACGGGTGGACCTCGATTATAACGCTGAAGTCAAAAAGCTTCGGATTTCATCACTTAAAACCGAAATTACCGATCAGGAACAACTCCTGAAAGTTGGCGGCATTTCGCCCGCGATGCTCGAACAAACCAAACAGGAACTGGTACTGGCAGAGAAAGACCTGAAGGTTACCCAGGAAAAAAACTCCATCAGGTTAAAACAACTCGAAGCAGATGAACAAGGCCTCCAGCTCCAGATTGATATGCGCCATAAGGAACTCGAGGCCAAAAAAGAACTTTTGGGACGGATGACCATCAAAGCGCCTTCCAACGGTATTATTCTGAGTATTCATGGAAATGCCGGGGAAAAAGTCGACCGCGACAAGGTGCTGGTAAGAATGTCTGACCTGTCGACTTATAAAATTAAATGCTCCATTGACAACAAATTTGTTGAAACCCTGAAAACCGGCGGAGAAGTATACGCCATCCTAGACCACTCGAAACTCAGGGGTAAAATCGGAAGTGTTTCGCCAGTCATCAGCGATAAAAAAATCAATTTCGATGTTTTCCTCGATTACAGCCATTACAATAAATTAATACCCAACCTCGAAGTTGATTTGATGATCGTCACCCAGCAGAAAGACAGCGTATTGCGGATTGAACGCGGACCCTCCTTCAACCGAGGGAAACAGCACGAAGCTTTTGTTGTTAACGGCGACAAAGCTCGCAGGGTGCCCATCGAAACAGGACTGCTGGGTACCGATTATGTCGAAATTATATCGGGCCTCCAGTCAGGTGACAGGGTTATTGTATCTGATATTTCTTCTTACCGGCACCGTAAAGAAATTGATCTGCAGGAATTTTAACGATGAATGGCATGAGAAGTATTGTTTGTTTTATTCTATTACTTGTTTTCCCTTTTCACCAAACCCTTACGGCACAATCCAATGACTCCGTGAAGCTGACACTCAGCCTCAAAAATGTGGTTGACCTGGCCATACGGCAATCGGCATCGGTTAAATATGCCCAAAATACCAATGTAAATTATTACTGGCGCTGGCGGAATTTTAAAACCAGCTTTATGCCACAGTTGATGTTAAAGGGCAACCTGCCCGACTATACACATGCGCCCTCGGCGGTAACCCAGCCCGATGGAAGTATAGAGTTCTATTTTCAATCTCAGATGGATATCAATGCCCAGATATCCCTTAACCAGTCGATTCCTCAAACCGGAACCTATATATGGGCAGGTACTGATTTATACCGAAACGAGGATTTTATTAAAAACAATGTGAAATTCTCCGGCACGCCTTATGAAATAGGGTTTTACCAACCGATTTTTGCCTATAATTATATGAAGTGGCAGCGAAAAACAGAACCGCTGGTTTATGAAGAATCACAGAAACAATTTAACCAATCGATAGAGGAAATAGCACTTGCCGCCACGCAGCGGTTTTTCCGGTACCTGGCTATCCAAACCAATTACAACCTGGCTGCCAGCAACCTGAAAAACAGCCAGGATAACCTGAGAATAGCTGAAGTCAAGCAAAAATTGGGAAAAATCTCTGACAACGACTTCGCGCGTATACAGCTGTCGGTACTGAACGCGCAAAAGGCATTGAACAAGGCAAAAATGGACCTGAACAATGCGGACTTTGAGTTAAAATCATATATCAACCTCGACCCGCACGAAAATATTGAGCTGAGCATCCCGCTGGACATGATGCTGTTTGTGATAAACCCCGACAAAGCCCTGGAAGAAGCCAAAGCCAACCGTAAAGAAACACCCTATTTTGAACGCCGGGTTATTGAAGCCAATAGTCAGCTTGCCAAGGCCAAGCGCAGTAACAGCCTGAGCGCCACCCTATCGGGGAGCATTGGCGTATCCAATGTTGCCTACGATTATATGGGTATTTACGATGACCCTGAAACCGGGCGTTCACTGACGTTATCGATGAGCATACCTATACTCGACTGGGGCAGGTCGTCATCGGCCGTTAAACTGGCCGAATCGCAACGTGAGCTGGTTGTTTTTGACGTGGAACGCGACAAGCTCGATTTCGACCGCCAAGTGGTGGTGCAGGTGGAACAATTCAGCCTGCTGAAAGACCAGCTGAACACTGCCCGTGAAGCCGACCGGGTTGCAGAAAACGGATACCAGATTGCCCTGAAAAAATTCCAAAGTGGTGAAATTAGTATTACCGATCTGAATATTTCACTTTCCGAACGTGAAAGCGCCAAACGCGATTATATCGGTTCCATTGAGAATTACTGGGAATCGTATTACCGCCTGCGTATTCTTACGCTCTATGATTTTGAAATGAGTCAGAAAATCATGTACGAAAACCCTATGCTGACCAATAAAAAGTAACAAACTTCATGCGCGGAAAATATCTGCCAACACTGGCATTGATTATCATGCTAACAGGTTTTACGTCACCAATAAACAAAACAGTGATTTACACCATTGGCGATTCCACCATGGCCAATAAAACAGCTGAGGTATATCCCGAAACCGGCTGGGGACAGGTGTTGCAGTTATACATTGGCGACTCACTATTGGTAAGCAATCATGCCGTGAACGGGCGGAGTACCAAAAGTTTTATCAGTGAAGGCCGTTGGAAGGCAGTGGTTGAAAAACTGAACCCGGGGGACTATGTGCTTATACAGTTCGGCCACAACGATCAAAAAGAGCAGGACTCATCGCGTTTCACCAATCCCTATACCGCCTTTCGCAGTAATCTCATCCGGTTTATTGATGAAACCCGTGAACGGGGTGCAACACCAGTTCTGCTGACACCTATTGTGCGAAGGAATTTCAACGAAAAAGGCACACTTGTTGACACACATGGCGTATACCCCGAAGTGATGCGCCAGGTAGCCGCTGCCTGTGGGGTAAAACTGATCGACCTGCAACTGTATACCGAGGAAATGGTGATCCGTGCAGGTGTGGAAGGTTCCAAGGCACTTTATTTACATGTTAAACCAGGTGAATACCCGGGCTATCCGCAAGGCAAGGAGGACAATACCCATCTGTCCGAAACCGGCGCCAAAAAAGTGGCAGCAATAGTGGCAGGGGAATTGTTTATCAATGGTAATAGGTAAACCTGACTGTATGCTTACCACCATAACGTCTACAGACAGCTAATTTTCAAGATTCCATAAACTGAGGCTGCGTTAAAAGTCCGATAATCGAAGCCGTCATTGCGAGAGGCCACCCCTAGAAACGGGGCATAATGCAAAAATGACAACAATATTTCATTGGTACATAGTGAAGCAACCGAAGCGAAGCGAAGCTCAACGAAGTTAATCCCTGATTCATGCAGATTAAACAAATTTTTCTCGCAGACGTGCCTGCCATAGCTTTAGCGAAGGCAGGTTTTCGCAGATTAAGCTGATTTCGCAGATTTTTTCCCGCTAAGCGAAGTTTGCAACTTCGCTTTTTTTGACTGTAGTCTGCGACTAAAAATAGTGCAGATTTGTCTTTGCAATTATGGAATTAAATTGTTGTAGATACTGATTAGGGTTGTAATTGGTAGTCATAAATTCCATTATAAATACGATAGAGTTGCAACCGACTGAAGATATCTCAGCGAAGCTAAACTCCGCCGAGCTGGGTCGTTTGTATAAATCGGAGTTTTAAGCAAATCGCATACAAATGAAAAAGCAGTTACTTGATTTTAATCTTGTAACTGCTTGAATTTTAAGTGGGCACTGCTGGATTCGAACCAGCGACCCTCTGCTTGTAAGGCAGATGCTCTGAACCAACTGAGCTAAGCGCCCCTTTGTTTTTAAGGTCTGCAAATATAAGCGTCATTTTGATATTGACAAAATTTTTAGCAAAAATATTCAACCCTTAGGGGATTATCTTCTTCAATGACTCTTTCAGCTTACCTGCTAACTGTACACTTCCAGAAAACAGACATTGACAGTCCGTTTAACTGAATATTTTTGCTATATTACAAACGGCTTGAATGCCGGAGTCATGTTAGTACTTCGCCGGATCAACAATCACTGATTCAGCAAAAACACAATTCCGGGAATCATATTGCAGCCAATAGCTGAAGATGAAACACCTAATTCTATTTTATATCAGTTTAATGTATTGTGCAAATGCCATTCAGGCTCAGCATACAACTGATAACCCCAATAACCTGTGGCTAAAAGAAAACTGGCATCACCAGGCAGATAGCCTAAGCCGACTTTTATCAAACCGGACAACGATAAACGAAGGCTTTATCCTATGCCAGATCGGCTCGGTTTATTACCGCAATTTCAATCCTGCAAAAAGCATCCGATACGCTACCGAAGCAATGGAAATAGGCCGGAAAAACAAAAACGATTCATTAATTATCAAGGCCCTTCGCCTTTTTGCAGATAACTACTATTCCCTGGCTGATTATGAAAAATCATCGGGTTACTTTATGCAGGAATTGAGTTATCACCAAAAAACAGGTAGTAAGTTGAAAATTGCCGAGGTATATTGCAACCTGGGGGTTAACTACGAGATAAGGGGAATGCTTGAGAAAGGCATGGCATATTACTTTAAAGCACTTAAACTATACGAAGAGATTGACAATAAAGAAGGACTAGTGGCTACCTATAGCAATATGGCCTATGTTTTTCGCAGTCAGGATAAACTCACCGATGCTATCGGCTATTTCAGAAAAGCAGCGGCCATTGAGAATGCTTTTCTACCCTATAAAAAACAGCATTATTTCCTCGTGAACATTGCTGAATGTCAGGTAAAAGCGAAGGCCTATGACTCAGCCATGCTTAACCTCGAAAAGGCTGAGGCACAAATCCGTAACCTCCCCAACCCCGACGATGAAGATTATATGATCTGGATCGATGCCTGCCGCATTATAGGTGATGTGCACAACAATAAAGGCAATTCTGAAGCCGCCCTGGATTACTATCAACAGGCACTCACACTTTGCCAAGAAACCAATACTATCGAAAAAGAAGGTGAAGTCATTACCTTTCTGGCCCAATTACTCATCAATACAGGAGATTACCCCCGCGCAGAAAAATACCTGGAAAGAGGACTTGCCATTGTTTCCGAAACCGGATCATTCTATCTCCGGCGTGACATATACAAAGCTCTTTCGACGCTATACGGCAGACAAAAAAGATACAGGGAAGCCTGGGAATACCATCAATTGTACAGCGCCGCCTCCGATTCCGTGCTGAACCTCGAAAGTGCAAAACAAATAGCCGACCTGCAGGTAAAATACCAGACTGAACAGCAGGAAAACCGGATTACCCTGCTTACCAAGGAAAAAGAAATCCAGCACCTACGTTTACAAAAAAGCGAAAGCCGGCGAATTTACACTACCCTTGTAGCCTTTCTTTTTCTGGCATTGGCAGGCCTTGCCTATAACCGTTACCGGACAGGTCGCCGTGCATCCCGGCTGCTACGAGAGAAAAATAGCGAACTGCAAATCCTTAACGCCACCAAGGATAAATTTTTTACCATCATTGCACACGACCTGAAAAATCCCGTAAAAGCCTTCCATACCATTGCCGGACAAATTGAAGAACACTTCGACTTATTCCCGCCCGAGGAGCTCAAAGCATACATCAGCGAGTTGTCCAACACCTCATCCAACCTGCTGGAAATGTTGAAGAACCTGCTCGATTGGACTCGCGCCCAACTTAAACAATTTCAGGTTGTTCCGGTTGAAACCAATATTGAGAAGATTATCCGACGCACACTTAAAGAAACCGAAAGCCTTCATCAGCAGCACAAAATTGAAGTAGTAACTGGGAATACAAACACACTTACTTTTACCACAGATGAAAACATAGTGGTAACAGTTTTACGAAATCTTGTCACCAATGCGCTGAAGTTTTCACCTTGGAACAGCAAAATTACCCTTGCGGCCAGCAGGAATAACGATGAACTTCTTTTTCGGGTAACCGATCAGGGTGAAGGATTAACCGCAGCAGATATTGATAAACTGTTCCGGATTGATGCTGATACCCGGGGAATTGGCAGCAGCGAAAAAAAAGGATCGGGTCTCGGACTCATCCTTTGCCGCGAATTAATAGAGAAGATAGGAGGTGGCATTTCTGTGGAAAGCATTCCGCAAAAAGGCAGTACCTTCACGATCCGTCTGCCGCTCAACCTGATAACACAACCAAGTATAACAAACCCATACATGAATGGATAAGCCTATCAGTATTTTTGTTACCGATGATCACAAAATTGTTCGCGACGGTATCAGGTCCATGCTTATTACAAATAGGGATATTAAGGTAACCGGCGAGGCTGGAACCGGCCGCGAGCTTTTAAGACTCCTGGAAAGAAACACACCCGACATCATTGTGCTGGATTTGGTTTTGCCCGATATTTCGGGCGTTGAACTCGCAGGACAAATTTCAATACGTTGGCCTGCAGTGAAAATATTAATACTGACTGCAGAAATGGACGAGCGGGTGATTGTAGAAACCATAAAAAACGGCGCCAGCGGATTTCTGAACAAGGATATTTCAGGTAAGGAATTCGTAGATGCCCTGCTCAGAATTTCTGAAGGTGAATGTTACTTTGGTCAGCGTATCTCTTCGATTATCTACCAGAGTTATATCAACAAAATACAGCAACCTGACAAGCAGCTTTCTGTTACAGAAATGCTGAGCGAGCGAGAAAAGGAGATCATCGGGCTGCTATCCGACGGCCTTTCTTTCAGGCAAATCGGTGAAAAACTCTACATCAGTCCCCGTACAGTGGAAAACCATAAAAACAACATCCTTGAAAAGCTACACCTCAACAATACCATTGAGTTGGTGAAATTTGCAATCAAACACGGGATCATCAGCCTGGATTAGCCCCCCGGCATACCCTAATTGCCGCTAAATATTCCTGCAGGATATTATCCTCAATAGTCCGTTTATTTCAAGGGATATCCCCTATACATTTCGGGGGGAATCCCCTATTGCCCATACGCCGGTATTCGTGCAATTTTGTTGCAGATAATTAAAATGAAAGCCCTATGAAAACTTGTGAATGCCTGATTCATGAATTTGCGGACCATTTCGAAACCATCGAAAAACTGGTTCAGATAGGCGATCTGGCAACAGCATACCAGAAAGTGGACTTGTTAAAAAAAAATGTGACACACGAAATATTTAACACCTACGGTAAATGCAAAAACACACAGGAAATCAGGGAATTAATGAATATTATGGAATATTGCGATTCGCTGCGTAGCAAGACACTTAGGGCCATGACACAACTTTTGTAAACCAGATAAACCCATTAAATCATGTCATTATGAAAGCCATTTCGACAATAATCCTTATGACCTGCTTATTGCTCTCACCATCAATAAATGCACAGGTAAACCTAAAGAACCTGCAAAATAAAGCAGATCAGGTATTGAAAAAAAGCGAAGAGCCAACTGCTGGCAAAACCACACAGCATACCTCCGAAAAATCTTCATCAGGTATCGCAAGTGCACCTGCCGGTGGAAAGATACTTTATGTCTCTGCTTCCTCAGGCAGCAATAGCAACGATGGTTCCAAAGAAAGACCTTTTAAAAATATTGATAAAGCCATTAAAACAGCTGTCCCCGGTGATAAAATATATATAGCAGGTGGACGGTATATGGGAACCCTTGGTGCAGGCTTCCTTGAAAGTGACAAGGCGCTTCAGCTATATGGCAGTTGGAATGAAGATTTCACCAGACAAAACATTAGCGAACATCCCTCCTGCTTTCAGCCCGATAATGAAACTGCAAGATCGTCACGGAAAGCATTGCTGAAATTTACCCATGATGTTAACGGAACAGTAATTGACCACATGGTTTTTGATGGCGGTGAACGAAATGCATACAGTGCATCCGATGGCGTAGTGAAAGGCATCGAAGGTGGCCGGCTACTGCCACCTACCGAAAAACCATCTACCGGATACCCAACTGTTGGGGAACCATTGGTACAATTTGTAAGTGCAACTACCGGCGGTGATGTAACCATTCAACATTGTGTTTTTGTTAATGGTCCCAGTTTTGCTTTGCAGGCCGGACACCGCAGCGGCAAGTTTACTGTTAAGAACAACGTATTTGTAGCCAACAAAATGGCTGCCATAGAAATTTTCGGCACTTGCGCCAGCACAGGTGGGCCAAATACGTTGTCGCTTTGCGGCGAAGTTGAAATTGCCAATAATACCATTGTTTTTACCTGGAGCCGTTTGAAGGACTTCCTCGATATGGGCTATGGTATAAGAATAATGACCAAATGCGCATACCATATCCACAACAATGTTATCGGTGGAAGTATCCTTGCCGGTGTTGATCATACACGCTTCAATAAAAATGAATGGATAAAAATCGATGACAATATCTTTTTTGTAAACAAAGACAAGGATTTACATTACTCCCCGGCAAGTAACACACGACTGAGAGTCGATGCATCCGACTTCGCCGATCTGGAATTGGCGAGCGCCACAGGAAACCGTAACGAGATACCGCAAAACCTGAAAGTGAATAGAGCCTATCTCGAAGGTTACCTAAGTGCCAGATATAACGAAAAAGTCGACTATGATCCGAATTCTTCCGCCAATCAGTGGCGTGAGGCAATGGGACTGAACAAACAGGGCACAATAAATTCAAGTGTTACCATGTTTGCCAATAAATATCCCTGGAAAGATGCCTTACTGCTTTTTGGCAATATTAGCGGTTACGGCGCCCAGTAGTGTGTTCCGGATTAATTCTCCCTTTTGGTTTCCTTGAGTATTACATCGTGGGCGCCACCCTCGATTATGCTGGTGGAGGATACCATGGTAATTTTGGCCACCTGTTTTAATTCGGGTATGCTTAAAGCACCGCAACTGCACATGGTCGATTTGATTTTGCCCAGGGTGATTTCAACATTGTCCTTGAGCTTGCCCGCATAGGGTACGTAACTGTCAACACCTTCTTCGAACTTAAGCGTGGAATTGCCACCCATATCGTAGCGCTGCCAGTTCCTGGCGCGGTTTGAACCCTCACCCCAGTATTCTTTAACATAATTACCCCCGATAAACATTTTTTTGGTGGGACTTTCGTCAAAACGGGCAAAATACCTGCCCATCATCAGAAAGTCGGCTCCCATAGCAAATGCCAGCACCATATGGTAATCCTGAACGATGCCGCCATCGGAACAAATGGGAATATATTGCTGCGTTTTCTGGTAGTAGGCATCACGCGCCCTGGCTACCTCAATCAATGACGTTGCCTGTCCCCGACCAATGCCTTTCTGCTCACGCGTAATACATATTGAGCCACCGCCAATACCCACTTTGATAAAATCCGCACCTGCTTCTGCCAGGAAATTAAAGCCATCTTCATCCACAATATTGCCTGCTCCGATCTTTACCTTTTCGCCATATTGTTCACGGACAAAACCGATGGTTTCCTTCTGCCATTCCGAGAACCCGTCGGATGAGTCGATACACAGCACATCTGCACCGGCATCAACCAATTTGGGAATACGATCGCGATAGTCGCGCGTGTTGATACCTGCACCTACCAGCAAACGCTTGTGGTTGTCGAGTAACTCGCTGGGATTGTTCTTGTGATTATCATAGTCCTTCCTGAATACAAAATACTTCATGCATTGTTCATCGTCAATGATGGGAAGCGTATTCACCTTGTTGTCCCAGATGATATCATTGGCTTCATCGAGACTGATGCCGTAACGGCCGGTTACCAGCTTGGCAAAAGGTGTCATGAATTCCTTAACCTTTTTATCGAGGCCATCCCTGCTAGGCCGGTAGTCCCTGCTGGTAACCATACCCAGCAGTTTACCCCCTGCAGTGCCATCGTGTGTGACAGCAACCGTAGAAAACCCGGTTCTGGTCTTCAGTTCAAGAACATCCTTCAGCGTGTGTTCGGGAGTAATGTTGGCATCACTCACCACAAAGCCTGCTTTAAACTTTTTCACCTTTCTGACCATTTCGGCCTGCTCGTCGATGGTTTGAGAACCGTAAATAAAAGACAGTCCACCGTTCCTTGCCAGTGCAATGGCCATATTGGAATCCGAAACAGCCTGCATAATGGCAGAAACAAATGGAATATTCAGTTCAATATCCGGTTTGCTTCCCTTTTTGTATTTTACCAAAGGGGTTTTCAAACTGATCTTGTCGGGTGTGCATTCCTTTGTGGTCAGACCCGGGATGAGCAGGTATTCGTTGAACGTCCGGGAAATATCGTCGATGATGTGTGCCATGCGATAGTTGTTTATATCTGTTGCAAATCTACTGAAAAGCGTGATATTATTTTATGCAGCCTGCATGACTTTCCACCATCTTAGCAGGAATAATCAGATCAGCCAACACTTTCGCGTGCAAAAAACTTTGTATCCGAAAAAAAACATTACTTTTGGAACACTAAAAACGCTGGATGTTTAATTACCTGTCGGATCGTGTTAAGTAAATAACCCCGGGCACAATGCCCCCGGTTATCCTTTCGTTTCTCTCAGGCGATATTACGCCTGAAAATCACTATTTTTATTAACCAGTAACATTATAATGGCAAAAGTTTTTGTGCTTATGCCTGGTTATTCTTTTAAAATACAAACATCATGAGTAACGAGAATAAATCCATACACGATTTCGATTTTAATTTAATTTGCGAATATTTCTCAGGACTGGAAAGACAGGGACCAGGAAGTCCCGAAATTACCCTAAGAGCCCTGCAATTTGTTGATAACCTTAACGAAATGTCGCGTATTGCTGACATTGGTTGTGGCACCGGCGGGCAAACCATGGTTCTGGCGCAACATGCTCCGGGACAAGTGACAGGCATCGACCTGTTTCCAATGTTTATTGACCTGTTCAACAGGCAGGCCATCAGGCTTAACCTGCAGAACCGGGTGAAAGGCATAGTAGGATCGATGGACAATTTACCTTTCGGGGATGAGGAACTGGACCTGATCTGGTCAGAAGGAGCCATATACAACATAGGCTTTGAACGTGGCCTCAACGAATGGAAAAGGTTACTGAAAACCGGCGGATACATTGCTGTGTCTGAAGCATCATGGTTCACCGAACAGCGGCCTGCAGAAATCGAAGCTTTCTGGAATGATGCCTATGCCCAGATTGATACCATTCCCAACAAGATTCGTGTTATGCAACAGGCCGGATATGCTCCTGTAGCAACCTTTATGGTACCCGAAGACTGCTGGACCAAACATTTTTTCATGCCGCAGGTAAAGGCGCAGGAAGACTTCCTGCGCAAACATGCCGGAAATAAAACTGTCGAAGATTTCATTGCCAGCGAAAGGCATGAAATACAACTTTATGACAGGTACAAGGCCTATTACGGTTATGCGTTCTATATCGGGAGAAAGTTATAGCCCGGGCTGAAACAACGATTGCCCGGCGCCTGGCCGGGCAATCGCGTTGTTTTGTTCATCGCAAGTATTTTTGTATATTCGGAACATCAAACAACCGGTCATGAAACACGAAATAATGACACCTGCCAGTGCCGAAAAATGGTTCAAAGAAAAGGGATGGGCAAAGGGGCTGCTGTTGGAGGCCCATCATACGACTGACGTACTCGAATTTTCTTTTCAGTATGCAAAGTGCCGCGAATGCTGGGATAAAGCTATAGCCTGGCTGAGGGATACCAACCTGGCGGAAATTGCGCCCGGAAAGTACAGGATCGACGACGACCTTGTTTTTGCTTCGGTAGCCGAAGGAAAGACTAAAAACCCTGAAGATACACGTTGGGAGGCCCACAAGAAATATATTGACATACAATATGTTGCGGCCGGAAAAGAAAAAATTGGCGTTGCCCCCCTTTCAAAAGCCGTTGCCATTGAACCTTTTGACAACGCAAAAGATATTGGTTTTTACGAAATACCGGAGTCCGACTGCACCTATCATACCGCACAGCCTGGCACTTTCTTTGTTTTTTTTCCACAGGATGCGCACCGGCCTGGAATCAAGACAAAGGGCGCTGATTCAGCAAAAAAAATAGTCATTAAAATCAAGGTGGGCTGATAACTTTTGCCCCATAAATATTAATAATTTATCATTATGAAGCATTTCGGATTATTCAGGAAACTCATACCGGCAACAGGTTTGGCCATAATTATTGTTTTGTTATCCTCATTATTTATCACTACCAAAGCCCAGTCGGTTGTCGGACTCGACAATTGGTTTAACCGCGAAACACATGCTAAAACCGGTAAGCCTTTTCATTACCTCTGGACCGATTCAGCCGACAGCGGTTACTCGCGCTGGGGAAGCATTTTCAGGCAAAAAGGCGCCAGCCTGGCCACCCTGAATAAACCCGACAAGCAGACCCTGAAAGGCATTGACATTTACATGATTGTTGATCCCGACTCGGTGATTGAGACACCGAATCCCAATTTCATTCAGCCCGAAGACATAAAAGCCATTGAACGCTGGGTAAAGAAAGGCGGTGTATTGGTGCTTCTGGCCAACGATGGCAAGCATTGCGCATTAGAACACCTGAACTACCTTGCTGTTCGTTTTGGCATGGTATTTAACAATGTCATGCTGCACCCGGTGTTGAGAAACCAGTACGAAATGGGAGCCTATACAAAGTTTCCCGATCACCCTATATTTGCAGGGGTAAAGAAAATATTCATGAAAGAAGTTGCCTCCATCACCCTGATGGGAGATGCTAAACCTATACTATCGGACAACGGACAGGCGGTGATGGCCGAAACTGCATTCGGCAAAGGACATGTAGTGGCCATAGGAGATCCCTGGATTTACAACGAATATATTGATAACGACAGGCTACCGGAAGGTTTTGAAAACAGGAAAGCTGCTGAAAATCTCACAGGTTATCTGCTATCAAAAGCCCGAAAATAGAGAACAATATAAAGTTCCGTTGGAACAACAGGTAAAAGTCAGGTAGATATCTTCTGAATAAAAATAACTCTGACAGGGTTTGAAACCCTGTCAGAGTTATT
>CAZUBW010000006.1:26728-75498 GCA_964618645.1 uncultured Bacteroidales bacterium
TGACAGGGTTTGAAACCCTGTCAGAGTTATTACTTACTTACCCAATTCTATGGCTGCCAGAATAAATGGCGCCACACCTTTTGGATCGTTAACCACACGTTTTTCGTTAATGTAGTACTCATACGAACCGTCGCGATAGGGATTTCCACCTAACCCGCAACCTCCGCAAATATTGTTCATTTGTATCCCTCCTGTTTCGTCAACCGTGATCAGTTCACTGACAATGCTATCGAAGGTTTCATTGGCAATATCCAGGAATTTTTTATCGAGATAACCCTTGTTGGCGCCCTTGGCAAAAACATAGGCGTACATGGCCGATCCCGATCCTTCGAGGTAGTTACCTTCATGTCCGACCTGGTTCAGTACCTGGTACCATAGGCCGGTCTTGGGATCCCTGACCTTTAACAAGGCATCACAGGTGCGTTGCAAAATGGTGATAATGGAATCCCGCTCCGGATGGCTCTCGGGCAGGTAATCCAGTACATCCACAATGGCCATGGTATACCATCCAATGGCGCGGCTCCAGGGGTATTTCGACTGGCCGGTCGCGGGGTTGCACCACCGTTGCGAACGGCTTTCATCCCAGGCATGATAAAGCAACCCGGTAGCCGGATCAAGGGTTTTGTTATAAGCCAGCTGAATCTGAAGTGCAACCACATCAAACCATTCAGGTGCATTGAATTCCCTGGCATATTGAGCCAGGAACGGCGAGGCCATATAAACACCATCGAGCCACATTTGCCAGGGATATATTTTTTTGTGCCAGTAGCCGCCTGCGTTGGTTTTGGGATGCGTCTTCATCTGGCTGACAAATTGTTCGAGTGTATGCCGGTAAAGACTGTCCCCTGTGCGTTTGTAAAGGGTAATAATATTCTTGGCCGGGTTAATCCGGTCAAGGTTATACTCTTCGATTTTGTAATCGATGACTGATCCGTCATCCTGAATGAAGTAACCGATATAGTCCTCCATGTACTTAGAGTATTTCGGATCGATATTCCCGAGTTTATCAATGGCTTGTCCCAGGAAAGCCACATCGTATTGCCATTTAGGTTGCCGTTTGCCCAAATAATAGATAAGGCTGTCATTTTGAGCCATCACCGAATTGGCCATACGAATGGACCATTTTTCCTCAGCATTTCCGGCAATTTCTCCGGCATTCCGGCCGGCACAGGTTAATAGTAACAACATGAATGGCATAAAAGCATAAAACGTTCTCATAGGTATAATTTTAATTCAGTAAAAGATAAGTGAAAGTAATAAACCCGGCGGAGTTTTGCACGCCGCCGGGTAACCACTTTTTGAAAAGACTAAATATAATCCGGGTGATTAATTATACCCTTCGTTTTGCCAGAATCCTTCCGGATCGGGACCATCGGTTTTATTAGTGATGGCATCCAGCTGGGGCTGTGGAATAGGCCTTAATACATGGTGGCTCTGTATTTTTTCGCCGGCCACTTCGTTATACAACGTTACATTTTCCAAAAGCTTTCCGGTGCGCTTCAGGTCGAACCAGCGTTGCTGTTCACCGCAAAGCTCACGGGCTCTTTCATCGAGAATAACATTGATATCCTTTGCATTCACCTGTGCTTCTTCGGCTACGCTAAGATCGTTCACCTGGCCTTCGATGGCGCGTGCCTCACGCAACTCATTCAGCTTATCAATGGCCAGCGCAGGTTGGTTCGACATCATGTACGCTTCAGCAGCAATCAGGTACATTTCGGCATAACGGATAACAAAAGCATCGCGTGCGCTCAAATCGCGAATTACCGAACCGGTATAGTCGTCGAATTTTTTCAGCTGTATATACATACGATTGCCTTTGTAATTATTGTTACCCGACGAACCTGTTGCAATGGTGGGTTTGGACGCGGCTTCACTCTCATACAACGGGTACACCTTGTCGTTTCCAATATCGGTGCGTGAGAAAAGCACATACCGGTTTGCTGCCCAGGCAGCCTGCTCAGCTGTTACTGTTTTCTTCGAAAGGTAGATAGCTGTGTCGCGCATGAGATCAAAGCCTGTCGGAGGCGTTGCTGTGTCGGCAAAGGCAGTCTGCAATGCGGGAGCCACATAATACACATCCCTGAATGATCCCTGGTAACGCTGGTCGGTTTCGTCGTTATACAAATCGAGCAGGTAGCCCGATGGCACAAAGCGCGTAAAACCTTTGCTATAGGGCTGATAGGCAGTGCCAATATTATAGGTAGCTGTATTCCATTTCAGCGCTTTTTTGGCTTCGGTATCCGTGCGAACCAGCACACCGGTGAGCCCGGGAACCATGTTCCAAACGCCTACAAACATCAGGTGTGAAGCATTGCCACCAATGGTGTTACCGGAATTACGGATCATCATCTGTGACCATGTCATCTGGTCACCGTCTTCATCGAGTTTCAGTCGCATGGGCATGATATTATTCTCCAGAATACCCGAATACTCTACATACCAGATAACCTCGTCATTGTTTATGCCGTCCTCATTTTCGCCACTCCAGACATCGGCAAAATTTTCATAGAACGCGCAACCACTGCCTTCGATTACGTCTTCGGCTTCTGCAGCGGCATCAATGTAAGCCTGGTTGTCGTTATGCTTGCTGGCTTTGTAAAGCAACACCCTTGCTTTCAGAGCCTTGGCAGCCCAATAATTCATACGACCGGTTTTGGCTGTTTTGGCTACCAGGTGTTCAATGGCTTCGTTAAGATCGGTCAGCATAAAGGCATATACATCCTCCTCACTGTCGCGGTAAGCCACGGTTGAGATATCATTTACCGGGTCGGTGTTGATCTGAACAGGTCCCCAGGTTTCGAGCAGGTGCCAGTAATAAAAAGCACGAAGGGTTTTCAGTTCGCCGAGATAAGATTGACGTACGTCATCCGATAGAATGTCTTCGGGTGCCTCGGTAACATATTTCAAACCTGTATTCACCACATTCACAGCGGTGTATAACAACTCCCAGTATTCGTCGAAACAGGCATTCATCTTCTCGCGGGTACTTGTAGCCACTTCGGGTGTTATACCGCTGTAGTCGATAAGTACTTTTTGCCGGTTATCATAGCCTGTTAACCAAATGTCGGTGCCACCTTCGCTTAAACCAAATGCGGCTTCTTTTCCATACCACCCTCTCAGGTAGGAATAGCTTGCAGCCACCAATCCGTC
Organism: uncultured Bacteroidales bacterium; assembly: GCA_964618645.1. Lineage (GTDB taxonomy): Bacteria > Bacteroidota > Bacteroidia > Bacteroidales > UBA10428 > UBA5072. The sequence goes on from CAZUBW010000006.1 coordinate 29,882, forward strand.
AATACCTGATTTGGTAATGTATTTTACATCCTCGGTTGAACCTGTCCGCTTTTCCTCATCCAGAAAATCGGAACACGAAGTATTTGCCAAAGCCAGTATGGCAAACACTGCTATTATGTATTTAAAGGTTGTTTTCATAAAAAATTTCAGTTACGTTTTGTGATTAAAATTCAACGTTTAGCCCGAATACCATTTGCTTGGACAAAGGATTGGAAATGGCGCCTCCGCGTTCAGGATCGTAATTATCGAGATTGCTGAAGGTGAAGTAGTTCTGCAACGAGGCATAAACGCGCAGGTTGCTCATACCAATTTTATTCACCAAAGGCTTGGGCAGGTTGTAAGCAAGCGTAACCTCCTTGATTTTCAAAAATGAAGCATTTTCAAATGCCAGGGCGGGCATATCGTTCTGCGAAGCAATACCGGGGCGGGGGAATTTGGCATCCTGGTTTTCCGGTGTCCAGAAATCAACATCGGGTGAGCCATCCTGCTCGGTCGGGTGATAGGCATTGTTGTAATCATATTGTATCCACTGCCCAACGCGTGCATACACCAGCGCCGACAACGAGAGGTTTTTATAGCTGACGGTATTGTTCATGCTGAAAATGAACTTGGGACTCTTGTTGTAGATCCGCTTGTCAGCATCGTTGAGCACTGTATCCTGGTTGGCATCGATAATTTTAATATCACCCGGTATTTTACCGTATAAATCAGCCGTTTCGGCCTCATCGATTCTCCAGCATCCGTCGGCTTCGTAATTGTAGAAAGCCATAACCGGTTCTCCCACAACCAAGGCCCTTTCGGGGTTCGAAATATCGCGTTCCTCACCACTGGCCAGCGAAACAATCTTGTCGCGGTTGGTAGAGAAAGCAAAATCGGTTTGCCAACGGGTATCTTTCTTTTCAATAACCCGCAATGTAAGGGTAGTTTCAAAGCCCATGTTCTCGGTTTCGCCAACATTGGCCAATACCTGCGGATAAACCGAGGTGGGAGGCAATCCCTTATATAGCAGCAGGTCGCTGGTCTGTGAGTAATAGAAATCGAAGGTAGCTGAAACCCTGGATTTCAGCATGGACAAATCCAATCCGACATCGTAAGTGGTGGTTGTTTCCCAGCTTACGTTAGCATTGCCAAGGTTCGAAGGTACCAAACCCAGTATAAGTTCATCGCCAAAGGAATAGGGTATGTTATCACCAATGGTGGTAAGGGTAGCATAGGCATCAACAGCCGAGTTACCAGCTTTACCCCAGCTCAACCTGAGTTTCAGGTTGTCGATCAGCTGGTTCGATTGCAGGAAGTCTTCCTCGGAAATCACCCAGGCAGCAGCCACTGAAGGAAAGTATCCCCATTTATTGCCCTCGGCGAGCATGGAAGAGCCATCGGCACGCATTGAAGCCGTCAGCAGATACTTGTTAGCCAGCTTATAATTGACACGGCCAAAATACGAAAGCATGTTGCTTTTTTCATAATTGTCTGCCAGTGTTCTTCCACCCGGAAGTATGTTTTCGAGCATGTAAAACGAATTCTTTCCATAGTGATCCTGGAGTCCGTTTCCAAGTGTCCGGTGCATTTCGTCGATGTCCTGGTAAACACTCTGGCCTAATAAAACCTGGATATCGTGTATTCCTTTGAGATTTACAGCATAGTTCAGCGTGTTTTCCCAGGTGTAACTCATATTCTGGTTGGCTTCCACTTCGAAATACGAACCGCGGCCCGACTGATAATTGCCTGTGCACATATAATCCTCGTATTCGCCAACACGGTTTGAAAAATGGTCCATACCGAACACCGTTTTAAAACGTAAACCCTTCAGCAATTCCCAGTCGAGGTAAACATTTCCGAACAACCTGTTGCTCAGTGTGTTGTTTTCGTAATAGCCTTCAACCTCGTTCAACAGCGGATTGGTATGGCTGGTGGCCAGTTGCGAAGGTTTATCGAGAATGGTGCCATCGGCCAGGTAAGGCTGGGCAAGCGCGTGCATTTTAATCAACTGACTATAAACGCCATCGGCTCTCCGGTCCCAATCGCGGTTGGTATACAGCAAACTGGCACCGACTTTCAGGTTGTCCCTTAAATTATGATCGATACTGAGTCTGCCATTGTAACGTTTAAGATTATCGTTCCGCAGCAGACCTTCTTCGTCCATAAACCCAAGTGATAAAGCAAAGCCTGTTTTTTCACCGCCACCGGACAACGAAAGTTCGTAGTTTTGGGTTAACCCGTTTTGCATAACCAGGTCAAACCAGTCAACGCCGCCCTCCTGGTAAATATCGTACACCGATTTCTCGTATGGGGTATCAAAAGTGGTTGACAACACTTCGTTTGCGGGGTAGTCGGCCAGACTGGTAGTACCCCAGGCATCACCGGCATCTTCCTCATCATCAAATCTTTCTCTTTCTGCCAAAAAACGGTATTCAGCTTCCACATCCATGAGTTTGGGCAGGTTTGTGGGACTGTTTACGGAAAAATAGGTGTTAAAGGCCACCTTCATCTTTTCGGTCTTTGCTGCACCTTTTTTGGTGGTGATGATTACCACACCGTTGGCACCGCGTGTACCGTAAATGGCGGTTGACGAAGCATCTTTCAACACCTCAATGGATTGAATATCCGAGGCGTTGATATCGAGCGTTGACCCGTACTCAATACCATCCACCAGAAACAGCGGGGCATTTGAAGCATTAACCGAGCGGTTACCGCGCAGGGTAATGTCAACGCCTGCACCCGATTCACCACTAACCTTGGTGATATCCAAACCGGCAATTTTCCCCTGCATAGATTGCAATGCATTGTTGGAGGCTGTTTTGGTAATTTCCGATGCCTTAATGGAGGACACCGAACCGGTAAGGTCTCTTTTCTTAACCGTACCGTACCCGATTACCACCAACTCATCCAGCGTAGTGACATCCTCGGCTAAAACAACATCCACTACACTGGCACTTCCGGCTTCCCGGGTTATTGTGAGAAATCCCACATACGAAAATTCCAGAACAGCATTATCAGCAGGAACATTTATCTGATAATTGCCGTTTGCGTCTGTCACAACTCCTGTGTTGGTTCCCTGAACCATTACATAAGCTCCCGCCAGGGGCTCCCCGTTGGAATCCGTGACCTTCCCTTTAATGGTTCTGCCATCCTGTGCCATGGCTGCTATTGAGAGCGTTACCATCGCAACGAATGTCAGAAAGCGGTTTAATAGTTTGTAATTCATAGTTAATTAATTAGTTAGGTAAATGGTTTTATACTATTTGGTGATATTGGATTTTACTACAATGTTCCCGCTATTTCCCGAATGCAGCAATTGCGTGCCGGGCATGATGTTGCCAACAAAATACAGATCGTTGCACTGGTTGTCCTGCCGCATAAAAACCTCAAGTTCCCCGGGTTGGTAACAATTGGTTACCCTTATGGAACGGCAATTGCTCAGCTTCATAATGGGTAGCGGTCCTTTAGCGGTCGACAGTGAAACCCTGTCGTACGATATGTTCCGCGCATCGCGGGCTTCAAAAGGCGTACCTTCTTCCACCTGCATGGTTATATCGTGAAAACGAATATCTTTTGCATTCTCCACCAGGATACCTTTTTTGGCAAATATTTCCATGTCGCTAAAGGAAATCTGCGATACCTCCTGCTCTTCGAGTCCGTATATGCCAATGGCACGGTAGGCATTCCTGATGCTGATGCCCGAAAGGTATACATTGCGAACCATGGGTGTGCGTTCCGACAGTGGTTCGGGTTTTGTTGACTGGTACCGCATGGTAATGATCACACCTTCTTTAACCATATCATACATCACAACATTGGAAACCCGCACATCCTCCACGATGCCTCCCCTGCCCCGCATGGTTTTAATGCGGATACCTACATCGGTTCCTTCGAAAACACAATTGGAAATGGCCACTCTTTTTACATTCCCGCTCATCTCTGAGCCAATTACCACGCCACCGTGACCTTTTAACATGGTACAATTGGTAATAGCCAGGTTTTCGGTTGGCTTGGCAGCTTCACGGCCATCTTCATCGCGGCCCGACTTGATCACAATGCAATCATCGCCTACCGAAATATGGCAGTTGGCTATGCGCACGTTGGTGCACGACGAAAGGTCAATGCCATCGGTATTGGGCGAATAATCGGGATTTTCAATGGTAACACCTTCGATGGTGATATTATCCGAGAAGGTGGGCATGATGGTCCAAAAGGGCGGATTTGAAATGCTGATCCCTTCAATCAGTACGTTATTACATTCGTAAGTGGTAATCATAGGTGGCCGCAGAAAATCATGCTTATCGCGCAGGTATGCTATGCGTTGCAACAGATCGGCATTTTCCTCCCTGAAAATCTGCTGCCATTTGGTATTTACAAATTCACCTTTTTTTGCCTGGTTCCACGAATCCCACCATTTTTTACCTTGGCCATCGATATGACCGTCGCCTCTTATGGCAATATTTTCGCATTGGTAAGCATAGATTTGTGAAGCAAATGTTTTAACGCGCACATCTTCCCACCGGCTCTGCACCATGGGCAGGTAATCGTCGAAGTCGTCCGAAAATTTCAGGGTGGCACCGGCATCTAAATATAAGGTAATATGACTTTTCATAAAAACCGGCCCGGTAAGATAGGTTCCGGCAGGAAAAAACAGGGTGCCGCCACCGCTCCCGGCCAGGCTGTCGATCAACTGATTTATTACAACTGTGCATTTGTCTTTGCCCGTGTTATCCGCTCCTTTGTCCCTGACGTTAGTCCATGCCTGCTGTGCATCCGAAACAACCGAAACGGCAAAGAGCAATACAACAAATAGAAATTCTTTCATATGTTTTTTAGTATTTAAAAGGGTTGATCTAAATTAGAGTTTTCCGGTGCAACGCGGGGTAGACGTTTTATCGAAATAGGGGTGATAAATTATCAGGCCGTTCAAAATCAAAAGGATATTGCTAAATTTGTCCTAAGGGGTGTCATCCATGAAAAATTTCTCTTTCATTGCCTTTCTGACCATTTTGCTCACCTGCCTGCCTCATACAAAGGGTCAGGTTGTATTCCGTTTCGAACATATCGGCACCGAGCAGGGACTGTCGCAAAACACCGGATCGAGCATGTTATTCGACAGTAAGGGGTTCATGTGGATTGGCACCATGAACGGTCTGAACCGTTACGACGGGTATGAATTCCGCATATATAAAGGACAATCCGATAAGTCGAGTATCTTCACCAACAACAGGGTGACCAACATCTGGGAGGATCGTAAAGGGTTTATCTGGGTTGAAACCTATGACGGATACTACCATTACTTCAACCCCAGGCGCGAAACATTTTCAACGGTTCCGGACTACCAGGCAAGCATTGCTGCCAACACTCATATCAACACCTTTTTACAGTACTCCGAAGACATTGTTATCCTGGGTTCCTCCAACTCAGGCATTTTTATACTCCGCTACGATGCTGCTGATGATCATTACCAGGTAAGTCATTACCTCGATAAGGGAAATCACACCCTGTCCAACAACCAGGTCAGGTTTGTTTTTGCCGACAGAAACCGTGATGTATGGATTGGCACGAGCAGGGGTGTCAACTTTCTGGCAGGCAGCGATATTGCCATTCAACGTATTGCCTTTCAGCATCAATTTGTTAACATAACCTTTACCGCCGCGTGCGAAAGTGGTAATGCCATCTGGTTCGGTACTGCCGAAAATGGAATCTATGCCTATGATGTTAACCAAAAGAAATTCAACTTTGTGAATACCGGCTCATACAGGCCGCCTGCCAGCCAAATTGTAAGCCTGTTCCACCTGAGTAATGGGTTGAACCTGGTAGGTTTCGCCGGAGGTAAAGTGGTAGCAACTGATACACTGGGTACTGCATGGCACGATATTCCCTTTCATGGCCGGTCGCTTTCCGATGTTTACGAAGACCGGTTCGGCCAGGCATGGCTCACGGCGCTTGAGTTCGGGGTAACCAGGGTAGACCTGGCAACACTGCAGGCAAAGTATTATGTATTGACCCCCGAAGCCATAAAACACCTGACGGACCTCGAACGTCCCCAATTTTATGAAGACCGGCATAATAACCTTTGGATTGGACTGCATGGCGGCGGCCTGGCCCTTTACCAGCGGGACGATGACCGGTTTGGGTTTTTCAGGAACGATCCCCGTAACCCCAATTCCATTTCCTCGAACATTGTACATTCCATTGCCGAGGATAAAACCGGGCAATTGTGGCTGGGTACCGGACAGTTTCTGGGAGGTTTGGAAAAGGTGATCCTCGAAAATCCTGCTTTTGAGCATTACCTGATGGAGGATGACCAAAGTGACCTGTTGGATAACGTGGTTAGGTCCATTATGGAAGACCGCACCCGCCACCTGTGGGTAGCCACAAAGGCAGGCATGATACATGTATACGACAGCGCCATGCGCAAAATCGTAAGCTTCGACTCTTTGCCCGGCGTAGGAAAAGAATCGGTGCGCAACAATACCTACGCCCTTTTTAACGATCTCGACGGGTACATCTGGATTGGAACAAAAGGCGACGGACTGTCGGTAAGTACCTTTCCTGTAGATAAAAAAACCGATTACGGGAAGCTGCGCTTCAGACGGTACCGACATTTGCGCAAAGATACCCTTTCCCTGGGTAACAATAACATTTACTCCATTTGCCAGGATCACGCGAAAAATATTTGGATCGGTACCTATGGTAACGGTATAAGCCTCATCAGGAACCCGCAGGAAAAACCACACCGCTTCATCAGGATAAACCAGCAAAACAGCAATCTTTCGAGCAACCTGGTAAGGCACCTGATGGTTGATAAAGAAGGAAACCTATGGGTAGCAACAGTTTTAGGATTAAACCTGCTTGAGAAGAAAGACATTGACAATGGCCGTTTCAGGTTCAGCAAATTTTTCCACGACCCGTCCAACAAAAACAGCCTGAGTTACAACGATGTCATCCATCTTTTCGAGGACACCAAAGGCAGTATCTGGCTGGGAACCTTTGGCGGAGGGGCAGATAAACTGCAAAAGCAACAAAACGGCTATTCATTTACCCATTACACTTCCGAAAACGGGTTGAGTAACGATGTGGTTTTCGGTATCCTCGAAGATGAATTCGGACATATGTGGTTCAGCTCCGAAAACGGTCTGATAAGGCTCAACCCCGAAAACGGCAATGTTTCCATACACAACAACTTTAACGGTTTGTATTTCAGTAATTTTTCGGAAAACACCTGTTTTGGCAGAAAAGATGAAACGTTGTGTTTTGGCGGCTATATGGGCATTGAGCTGGTGTTCCCTGCCCGGCTTGTCCCCGAAAGGATACAGCCGCATATTGAACTCACCAATTTCCTGTTATTCAATAAGGAAGTGCCGGTAAACGCCCAGGGATCGCCACTCAATAAAAACATCTCGTTTACCGACAACATTACGCTCCGTTATAACCAATCGAGTTTCAGTCTGAATTTCTCAGCGCTCGACTTTTTTGATCCGGCCAAAATCAACTATGCCTATAAGCTTGATGGCTTTGAAGAGGAGTGGAATTACGTTGGCAACCAGCCAAAAGCAACCTATACCAATCTTTCACCGGGAAGGTATGTATTCAGGGTGAAGTCGGTCCGCAGCAGTGCAGCACTGGGTTCCCCCGAAAGATTGCTTCACATACGCATCAGGCCCCCATGGTGGAGAACCCTGCCGGCCTACCTGTCATACCTGCTGGTGGCATCGCTGATTGCGGTATCCATTTATAAAACAGTAACCAGGTTGAACCGGTACCGGCGTGAATTGCTGGTAGAGAAAAAGGTCAATGAACTTAAACTCCAGTTCTTCACAAACATATCACACGAGATCAGAACCCCGCTCACCCTTATCATCGGACCTATTGAAGACATCATGGCCACCCAGGGTATTTCGCCCAGGAATCGCACACTCATGGGCATCATTCATAAAAATGCCAAAAGAATGTTGCACCTCACCAGCCAGTTACTCGATTTCAGAAAGATCCAGAACAACAAAATGGTGTTAAAAATCAGCGAATTCGACCTGGTGGCATTCACCCGGGAAATCTACGAAAGCTTTATCCCGCTGGCCAGGCATAAAGGAATTCAGTATTGCTTTGATACCGACATTGAAAATATAACGCTTTACGGCGATCGTTCGAAAATTGATACCATTGTTTATAATATCATTTCCAACGCCATTAAGTTCACCCATCCCGGCAAACGCGTAAACGTAGCCATTAAATGCACCGATACCAGTCCGTATGTTGATATCTGTGTCAGTGACGAAGGCCCGGGCATACCGCAGAAAAACCTGTCGGATATTTTTACCCGGTATACCATATTAAGTAACCGCGATCTGGCCGGGACAGGTATTGGATTATCGCTTGCCTACGAGCTGGCAAAAATCCACCAGGGCGATATCCTGATATCGTCGGTTGAGGGAGAGGGCAGTACGTTTACCATCAGGTTGCTGAAAGGAAAAGATCACCTGGAAGAATCGCAGCTGGTTATTCCGGCAACAGCCGAAACAGTTGGCACACAAACAAGAGATCAGCAGGAAACGGCTGATGAAATGGTGAATGACGACCCTGTTGAAAATGCCGTTTTGCAAGGCCGTAAAGATTTGCTGCTGATTGTAGAGGACAATACCGAAATATTGAATTACATCACACAGGCCATGCATTCGGATTTCACCTGCATAGGCGCCAAAAACGGAGAAGAAGGCCTGCATATTGCAGCGCAAATGAACCCCGACCTGGTTATCACTGATATTATGATGCCCGGAATGGATGGTATGGAAATGACCAGAAAGTTGAAAGAAAACTTCGACACCTGCCATATACCGGTTGTAATGCTTACTTCCAAAGTGGGAATGAACGACCAGATCGAAGGCATCGAAACAGGTGCAGAAGCTTATATTCTGAAACCTTTCAATCTCAATTACCTGAAAGCTGTTACCCGCAACCTGCTCAGCCAGCGTCAGAAAATAATGGCCCGTTATACCCGCCAGCCCGATGTACAGGTTGACGGGGTAAAAGTAGCCTCACGCGATGAGAATTTTCTGAAGAAAGCCATTGCCTTTATCGAGGAAAACTACCAGCAGAATTTTTCCATTGACGAGGTGGCAGAACATTGCTGTGTTGGCCGTACTGTTTTTTACAATAAAATAAAGGGATTAACAGGGCTTGGTCCGCTTGAATTCGTGCGGAAAATCAAACTTAAGATTGCTGCCCAACTGCTCGAAAAAGGCTATAATGTAACCGAAGTGGCCTATAAAACAGGTTTTTCGGATGTAAAATATTTCAGTAAGCAATTTAAGGCAATGTATGGGTTTTCACCCAGTAAACAAAAAAACAACACCGCCAATACATGAGCAGCTGCGGGCAAACTATTGCTCACCGCTGCCACTGCCACTGCAACTGCCACTGCCCCTGCCACTGCTACTGCCACTGCCACTGCCACTGCCACTGCCACTGCCACTGCCACTGCTACCTGTCCCTCCCCTGTTTATTTCTCCCTGTCTTTAACAACCACCACAACAAACTCCATAGGCACTCCCACCATTTCGCTGATATCTTCGCCAGCCTCGAGCATGTCGTAATCTTCCTCCTCGTAGTACCAGTAAACTTTTGCCGGGCAACCCTGCTCACGGGCTTTTCCCACTGCACTTAAAATGTCGGCAATGAGTCTCGCCGCGGCAGAATTAAAATAGCCGAGGTGAAAGATAACCCTGTGTAAAGCCTTGCCGGTAGCATTGTCTTTATCGGCCAGGCATGGACTCAGAAACCCTTCAAGTGCTTCTATCACCGTATCGCCGAATTTTCTTATGTTTTCAGGCAGGCACCTGCCCTTCAACTGAAAGATTCGGCTTTCCTTATCCAGGCTTACTTCCGGCGTTCTGTCCGTTGCCGGTATTATTAAATGTTGCATAAAACACTGGTATTATTGGCAATGATTGCCGGTTAATTAGTGTCTGTCCATAAAGTCCCATTTGCTGCATTACGCTTGCAAATGGAACTCTCTGAACAGACACATGGCTAATTATATATTTTTCTCACTTTATTGACAAGCTCTAATTAAAAAGATATCATTTACTGCGCCTTACATTTAGCCAGTATTTCTTTCACCGCATCTTTGTGAACCATAAAATCCATCATTTTAAGCTTCACGTAATCCTCTGAAAAAAAGTAATAACCAAACTCTTTGGCACTCTCGTCGTTGTTACGCGACCCCGAGCTGGAATCTTTAACCAGATACCAGTCTTTTCCGTCCTTTTCGAGGTAGCCCACCAGGTGCATACCATGATCGTCGGTAGTTGTTTTATTGGTAAACCTGAATTGCCGTGCATCGTCGTTGATATAGCCAGCCGGTATATCAAAATCGGGTACTACGGCGCACTGCGTATACCTGTCGAACCCGGGTTCTGAAACGTCGCCGCCAATGCTTACCGTATAACCCTTTCTTACAACATCCTTAAGGGTTGCCATAAAAACGTCGAGCGGAACATTGCAATAATCGGTGCTGTGCCACCAGTTATCGGGAACCTTGTATTCCACCATTTCATAAAATGGCTCCTGCGAATAGGATAATATATCGGTATAATCATCGGGGTTAACTTTTAATACCTCTGTCAGGTACTGCACAGGCGTTATTTTTTTACCGTTCACGGTAATTTCGGCAGGAGGTTGACCTATGTAATGATCCATGATGGAGCGGATGGTGGCCAGTGCAGCTTCTTCATTCCACGAAGAATTAGCTTTGAGCGATTCGAGGTATTTCTTCATTTCACCCATCATGGTCTCGTGATTGTGGTACTTGCGCCCGTGGAGCAGACCGGTATAAGCGTCTGCCGGAACAGCGCCATAGATCTTCCATATACGGGTATTGGCATTGGCTTCCGAACCCTCGTCGAAATTCGAGTTACCCCTTTCGCGTATATACCTGCGCGCTTTTTCGACATATTCCCAATACACCGTGTATATTTCCGATAGTTTTACCTTGGTCTTATGCATCCGGTAAACTTCGGTCTCGAGAAACGAAGTTGTTGAAAAACACCAGCAGGTGCCTGTATTACCCTGTGAAATGGTAGGATTGTGCCATTGGGCATTGGTGTATAAATCAACTTTGTTGGGTAACTGGGCAGCCGACAGATCAACGGTAAAAACCTTACGGGGTTCTACCGTTTCCTTTTGCCGGGCAACCTCGCGATCGTCGCGCAATATTGAATGCTGATAAAAGCCAGGTTTTACCTCCCTGAATACGGCTTTGTCCTTATTCTGTGCAAAAGCACCGGTACATACAACTGACCCCAGTACCACGAAAAAGAAAATGTTTTTGTTTCTCATATGTATTAATTTACTGTTAAATCGTAAACCCGCGCCGGCTATTCTGTGCCGGTGCAACCGGCAAGTTGGCCTGCAGTTTTTATGCATCCGGCATTTGTTTATGGCAAGAATAGCTATTTTTGTAAATCGATGAAAAATTACAAACAAAACTGATAATACCAAAGAACATAACACATAAATCGGCATATGAATCAATTATATCCCCTGAAATTTCATCCCCGGATCATGGACAAAATATGGGGTGGCACCCGGCTAAAGACCGTATTGAACAAAAAGACCAAAACCGATAAGGCTGGTGAAAGCTGGGAAATAAGCAGCATTCCGCGCAATATTTCAAAGGTCAGCAATGGTTTTCTGGCGGGTAATTCCCTCGAAGAAATTATTGAAGTATATATGGGTGACCTGGTGGGTGATGGCGTTTTCGAAAAATTCGGAACACTTTTTCCGCTGCTGATTAAATTCATCGATGCCAATGATGCCCTTTCGGTGCAGGTACATCCCAATGATGAACTGGCGCTGGAACAATTCGGATCGTACGGAAAAACCGAAATGTGGTATGTACTGGAAGCCCGGGAAGATTCAGAGATCATTGTTGGTTTTAACCAGGAAATGAATGCCGCAAAGTACCAGGAACACCTCGGCAACAAAACCCTGCTGAACATCCTCAACAAAGAGAAAACCAGGCCTGGCGATGTGTTTTTTCTTCCGGCCGGCCGTGTTCATGCCATAGGTGCAGGTATACTCCTGGCCGAAATACAGCAGACCTCCGACGCCACGTTAAGGATTTACGATTTCGACCGGCTCGACGATAAGGGAAAGCCCCGGGAACTCCATACCGAAAAGGCCCTTGCAGCCATTGATTTTAAAAACCCCGACCATTATAAGTCGAACTATACCCTTGTTCCCAACCAACCCAGTCAGCTGGCCAAATGCGATTACTTTACCGTAAACTGCCTCGACCTGTCAAAAATGGTGTCACGAGATTATATCTGGCTTGATTCGTTTGTGGTTTACATGTGTCTCCAGGGCGGCTTTACCATACGCTATAACAACAACTCCGAAGAAAAAGTAAACACAGGCGAAACCGTGCTGTTACCTGCCGAAATCAGGCAGGTTGAACTGATACCTGACCGTGAAACCAAAATACTGGAGGTATATATCGAAGGCCTTGGACAGACCGACGATACCAAAACCTTACTTGATCGATTGTTCTGATGGATATCAAACAGATAAATTTCATCAAAAGCAGTCCCGACCTGAAAACATGTCCCCCGGAAGGCCCCCCGGAATACGTGTTTGCCGGAAGATCCAATGTAGGCAAGTCGTCGCTGTTAAACCTGCTGGCAGGTAAAAAAAACCTCGCCAAAACTTCATCAACCCCGGGTAAGACAAAACTCATCAACCATTACCTGGTGGACGAAACGTGGTACCTGGTGGATCTCCCCGGTTATGGTTTTGCGCGAACGGGCAAGCAGACACGAAGCGATTTTATGTTATCGGGCTGGGAGTTCATCCAAAAACGTAAAACACTTGCCTGCCTGTTTATCCTGATCGACTGCCGGCATCATCCTTTGGAAAGCGACCTGACCTTCATCAACCTGGCGGGTGAAAACCAGGTACCCCTTTCGCTGATCTTTACCAAAACCGACAAAATATCGGGCGTTGCCCTGGAACGGAACCTAAACGTATACCGCAACACCCTGCTGCAAACCTGGGAAGAACTGCCACCTTTTTTTACCACATCGTCGCTCCGGCGCACCGGCCGGGATGAAATTCTTGACTTTATTGACGAAAGCAACCGCCATTTTCTGAACGACCTGTAGCATAGCATTTTTAGCAATGTTCAAAACTGATTCATTAAAATATACAACCCGAAGGATATTTTGAGGGGATATTTTTTACATTTGCAGCACTTCAAAAAACCAGAAATGCTGCCGCGATGAAAATTAAGGCTCCTATTAAATTCTTCTCGGGCCGTGCCTCGCATTACCTTGCCGAGAAGATCACCAAAAGCTACGGAACCGAATTGGGAAAGACTGCCGTATTGGAATTCAGTGATGGAGAATTTCAGCCCTATTTCGAAGAATCTGTCAGGGGATGTATTGTTTTCATTGTACAGTCTACCTTCCCTCCCTCGGATAACCTCATGGAACTGCTGCTGCTTATCGACGCGGCCAAACGTGCATCGGCCTACCAGGTGGTGGCTGTTATGCCTTACCTGGGACTGGCACGACAGGACAGGAAAGACAGGCCCCGCTGCAGTATTGGTGCCAAACTGGTTGCTGACCTGCTCACCGCCGCAGGAGCCGACCGGGTAATGACCATGGACTTGCATGCCGACCAGATACAGGGATTTTTTAATGTACCCGTCGACCACCTATACGGGTCAACCATTTTTGTGCCTTACATCAAAAGCCTTAATCTCGAAAACCTGGTGATTGCCGCACCCGATATGGGCGGAACCAAAAGGGCCAATGCCTATTCGCGCTTTCTGAACTGCGAAATGGTCATTTGCTACAAGGTAAGAAAAAGAGCCAATGTTGTTGAGGAAATCAGGGTGATTGGCGATATACAGGATAAAAACATAGTTATTGTCGATGACATGATCGACACCGCCGGAACCGTATGCCTGGCTTCCAAACTGATGATGGAAGAAGGAGCACGGAGTGTGCGGGTGGTTTGTTCGCACCCGGTTCTTTCGGGTCCGGCTTATGAACGCATCGAAAAATCAGACATCACCGAAGTGGTGGTCACCGACACCATCCCCCTCCGGGGACACTCCGATAAAATAAAGGTACTGACCATCGCCGACCTGTTTGCCGATGTCATCCACAAAGTTTACAAGTACAAGTCGATTACGAAGAATTTTATTGTTTGAAGAAGCCAATAGCTAGAAGCTTTTTTATATTGTTAATTGCTAATTGTTAATTATTCATTAACTTTGCGCTCCTTTTTACCACTGTTTTGTATTAAACAATGGTGTAATGGGGAAACAATAATATTTGTTGATTTAATGATTTTTTGATTTTTTGATTTGATAACCTGTAAAACGGCAGGTGGTTTTGTAATCAACCAATCAACCAATCAACCAATCAACCAATCAACCAATCAACCAATCAACAGATGATATTGTTTCCAAGTAGCACGTATTAATGTTGTTTAATTTTTTATCATGAAAAAATTTGAATTAAAAGTATCCCGGCGGAAAACCACCGGAAAGAAAGATGCCAAATCGCTGCGCAGGCAAAAACAGGTACCCTGTGTTTTGTATGGAGGTAAGGAAAACATTCATTTCCATACAGCAGAACGCGACTTTAAGGATCTTATTTACACCCCCCACGTTTATGTAGTGGACCTCGACATCGAAGGCAGCAAACACCTGGCTGTCTTAAAAGAGATTCAGTTTCACCCGGTGACCGATGGTATTAACCACATCGACTTTTACGAAGTGTTTGCCAACAAAGCTGTTGTCATTGACCTGCCGGTTGAAATTACCGGTAATTCAATTGGTATCAGGGCCGGTGGTAAACTCAAACAGCGTAAAAGATATGTAAAGGTAAAAGGCCTCATTGAAAAACTTCCCGATTCTCTTGTCATTGATATCTCGGACCTCGACATCGGACAGTCGGTGTTGGCCGGTGATCTGAAATACAAAGGTGTTGAAGTACTCGATTCACCACGTACCCTTGTTGTGGGCATTGTTTCGGCCCGGGCTGCTGCCAAAGGCATGGGCGAAACTGCTGAAGCAGCACCTGCTGCTGGCGAAGCTGCCGAACCTGCTGAGGAAGCTAAAAAGTAATAATTTTCCATTGCCTTGAAGTACCTGGTTACAGGACTGGGTAATGTGGGTGATGAATACCACAACACCCGGCACAATATAGGATTTGCAATACTGGATGCTTTAGCCAAAGCATCCGGTATTGTTTTTAGTGACCGGCGGTATGGCTTTATCGCTGAATACCGCTATAAAGGACGAACTTTTGTCCTCCTTAAGCCCAATACTTACGTTAATCTAAGTGGAAAAGCCGTTAACTACTGGCTTCAGAAAGAATCTATTCCAGTTGAGCATCTCCTGGTGCTGGCTGACGACCTTTCACTCCCCTTTGGAACCATCCGTGTACGCGCCAAAGGAGGCGACGGGGGGCATAACGGTCTGACCAGTATAATCGAAACCCTGGAGCATCAGCAATTCGCCCGGCTGAGGTTTGGCATTGGCGGTGATTTTCCTTACGGCACCCAGGTAGACTATGTGCTGGGGGAATGGACGCCGGAAGAAACCGCAGCGCTTCCCGAAAAAATTACCCTTTGCCACGAAATTATCAGGAGTTTTGGCACCCAGGGCATCGAACGTACCATGAATGCCTATAACCGTAAATAGTCTCGTTAATGTTTTGTTAAATAAGCAAATACACGGATTATTTTCGTAATTTCGCATCCATCGTTGAAAAAGGGTATGCGCGCATCTACGGTTAAAATCATCATATTTGTTTCCTCATTTGCCTTACTGGGATTGATCTTCACGCAGACCTTCTGGATCCGCGAGGAGATTATGCTCAGTCGTAAGCAATTCGACCACCGTGCCGACAATGCCCTGGCCGATGTAATTGAAGAATTGCGGTCGCCCGGCGACACTATGCCCCGGTGCGCCATGCTGAGCCTTCCGGGATGTGCCATGGGATGTAATGTCACCGATATTATGGCCGTTATCGACACGGCAAAGTTGTCGGCCCTGATGGCCAAGTACATTAATTACCACCGGCTCGACGGGCATTATTACTATGCCATTATCAAAACATCCAATGATTCTGTGGTTTACCGTTCACCGCAATTCCCGGCACTAAACACCGCCAGCAACCCTTACAAAGCATGCCTTTCATGTTTGTGGAAAAACGACTACTACCACCTGGCGCTTTTTTTCCCCCAGAAGAACAGGGTGGTTTTTCTCAAGCAGGTCATATGGTTGGGACTCACCCTGGCATTTCTGATCATCATCATTTTTGGGGTGACCGTGATCATCATTACCTACCTGCGGCAGAAAAAATTGTCGGAAATGAAAAACGATTTCATCAACAACATCACCCACGAATTTAAAACGCCGGTTTCAACCATTGCACTGGCGGCCGAAGTACTTATGAAAGCTGAACCCCGGAAGCATCACGACCGGGTGAGCCGGTATGCACGTATCATTTACGACGAAAACGAAAGGATGCGCAAACAGGTGGAACGTGTGCTGGAAATAGCGCAGCAGGACCACGATGAAATAAAACTCAACCCGGTTTCATTTGACCTGCACGAATTGCTGAACGCCATGATTCCCAATATTTGCCTCGAGAAAAGTGAAAAGGAAGTGAAGGTAGATTACCACCTGCAATCCAGTAACCCGGTGATTGAAGCGGATATCATGTATATCTCGGGAATTATCAACAACATTACCGAAAACGCGCTGAAATATACCCGGGGAGAACCATCCCTTTCCGTAATCACTGCCGATTTTGCGGAAGGTATTCTCCTGTCGTTTATCGACAATGGCATTGGCATGAGCAAAGAGTCGCTCAGGCATGTTTTCGATAAGTTTTACCGGGTACCTACTGGTAATGTTCACAATGTTAAAGGGTTTGGCTTGGGATTGTATTATGCCCGGCAAATGGCCGAAGCCCATAACGGCTTTATCAAAGCCACCAGTGAACTGAACAAAGGAAGCCGTTTTGATGTTTATATACCAAGGATTTTTAATCCAAAAAACATCAGAAACCATGAATAAAAAAAAGGCAACTATATTATTGGTTGAAGATGACAAGAACCTGGGAATTGTAATCAGCGATTTCCTTGAAATGTCGGATTACCAGGTAATCCTCAGGGAAAACGGTAAAGATGGTCTTGATGCTTTCAAAAGCGGTAATTACAACCTGGTGTTGCTCGATGTAATGCTTCCGCTGATGGATGGTTTTACCGTAGCCGAAGAGATCCGGAAAGTCGATTGTGAGGTGCCCATCATTTTTATCACAGCCAAAGCATTGAAAGAAGACAAGATAAAGGGATTCCGGACCGGTGCCGACGATTACCTTACCAAGCCTTTCAGCACAGAGGAATTAAAGCTGAGAATCAATGCCATACTCCGCAGGGTGAAACGAAACAGTGATCCGGGGGTGAACATTTTTGCCATCGGAAACTATAAATTTGACTATGCCAACCATTTGTTGTCTTCGCCCCAGGGCGAAAAACAGCTCACCCGTCGTGAAGCCGAACTGCTACGCCTGCTTTGCCTTAACATGAACAACCTGCTCCGCAGGGAGGTTGCCCTTAAATCGATATGGGGAGAAGACGATTACTTCATGGGGCGCAGTATGGATGTTTATATCGCCAAACTACGAAAAATGCTCAGCCACGATCCGGCCGTTTCCATTGTAAATGTTCACAATACCGGTTTCAGGCTCGAAGCACCTGCCATTACCCATTGATTTTTCCGGCCGACTACCTTGGGTTCGGTGCCGGTTTTTTTGTTATCTTTCCAAGCATAAAAGCAAACAAAAACCGAACCGGTAAACCTCACTAAAGGCACTGTCGCATGAAAAAACGAACAGCATTTCCACCCGTTTTCTGGGTAGCCAATACCATCGAAATTCTCGAACGATTTGCCTATTATGGCATTTACTTTGGTTTCCCCATTTTCTTTGCATCAAAAGGATTCAATGATAAGCAACTGGGGATCATTCAGAGTTTGTTTCTTTTTATTTCGTATACCATTCCGATAGTATCAGGAACATTTGCCGACAAATACGGTTTTAAAAAAATACTCTTGGTTTCTTACCTTGCTTATCTTCCATCCATCCTGCTGCTCATTTTTACCGACTCTGTATCGGGAATCGCACTGTCTATGCTCTGTATAGGATTGGCTGCCGGAACCTTCAAGCCGCTCATTTCGGGAACCATCAGGGTTGTTACCGATAATACAAACCGCACGATGGGATTTGGAATTTTTTACGCTATGGTTAACATCGGAGGTTCGGTTGGCCCACTGGTGTTGGGATGGCTCAGGGCCATATCATGGCAAAATGCATATATTGCAGCAGCAATTTCCATCGGGTTTATGTTTCTGATTACCTTGTTCTTTTACAAGGAACCTCCTCGTCAAACCCAAATGGAAAGCATGGGGAAGAAAATAAGGGATATCGGGATTACGCTTTCTGATTCAAAATTTGCGATTTTTTTGGTCATCCTTGGTGTATTCTTTTGGACCCCATTCTGGGCCTTTTTTAATCTTTGCTCCAAATATGTTGAATTCAACCTTGATGGCGCCACGCTATATAATAACATTAAAAGTGTTATGGGAACTACATTCGCCAACTTGATTTCAAAAGACTACGAAGGAACCCGGAAAGTTATGGGGGAAACTATTTCGCATACAGGGTGGATAATTATGATATTCCAGGTCTTTGTTGCATGGCTTTTTGAACGTTTCAAACCCATTCCCTCTTTTATAACAGGATTGGTTATCATGGCATTGGGCTTTGTGCTTTTGGCGCTGGCCGGAATTTCAAGCCCCGCCTGGATGTTTCCGGGTATTGCCTTTTTCGCCATTGGTGAAATGATAAGTTCGCCACGCATCCAGGAATACATTGTATGGATTGCCCCAAAAGAAAAGGCAGGCCTTTATATGGGATCAAACTTTCTTGCTGTCGGCATTGGAGGCTTTCTGAGCGGACTTATTTATACTTCATGGATATACAGGGCTTTTAATGAAACCGGCAAACCGGAATGGGTTTGGATTGTTCTTGGATTGCACCTGCTGGTTGGCATAGTTGCCATTTTTATATTCTCAAAATTGGGAGGACAGTTTAACGTGCAGGATAGTTGATATGAAAAAAGACCTGCTTTTTTTGGTTACCGTTTTGCTGATAATAATTGCTGCTGTTTCCGTTACTTTCACGTTTGAACCGGCAGCAAATGTTTCTGTAGTGCAGGCGCAGGCATCAGAAATTTCTGCGGCAGAGACCGGCATTAACCTCCGGCATTTTGTCGACCGGATACTCGAATCGCCCGGCATATTTGTATTGCAGCTTATCATTATCCTCCTGGTTGTCCGTCTTATGGGCTACCTCTTTCAGTTAATGGGACAACCGTTGGTCATTGGTGAAATCATTGCCGGTTTGCTGCTCGGGCCTTCTGCGCTTGGTGCGATTGCCCCGCAATTAACCGGTTTTTTGTTCCCCGAAGAATCGGTTGCTATCCTCAAGCAACTTAGTCAGTTGGGTCTGATCTTCTTCATGTTCATTATCGGTATGGAACTCGATCTGAATGCCTTCAGACAATCGGCCAACAAGGCATTTATGATCAGTATTGCCAGCATTTCAACACCCTTTGTCTCAGGTATTGTGCTGGCCTTTTTCCTGTACACCGGATTTTCTTTTCCAAACGTTAACTTTGCCTCTTTCGCACTCTTTCTGGGTACAACCCTTTGCATTACAGCCTTTCCCATATTGGCCAGGATTGTACAGGAACGAAAACTTACCAAAACGCCAATTGGTAATTTTGCTATTTCGGCTGCTGCCATTGGTGATGTCATTGCCTGGTGTATGCTGGCAGTGGTTATTGCCGTCATGCGCTCGAGAGGAATTGCCAACTCCCTGTTAACCATTGGACTCACGGCAGTTTTCCTGGTATTTATGTTAAAGGTTGTAAAGCCATTCATGTATCGGCTGGGCAATGTATATGCCAGTCGCGAAGCCATGGGAAAGCCCGTTGTGGCGTTTATTTTTTTGCTCATTCTCATTTCGACCTTAATGGCAGAAGCCATTGGTATTAACGCGTTGTTTGGGGCGTTTATGGCAGGGGTGGTGATGCCTGAAAACCTGAACTTCAAAAGAGTCTTTACTGAAAAAATTGAGGACGTATCGCTGGTGGTGCTTTTACCGCTGTTTTTTGTCGCTACAGGTCTGCGTACTGAAATAGGACTGATCAATACCCCCCACCTGTGGATGATTTGCCTGGTTATCATCCTGGTGGCAGCCTTAAGTAAAATATTGGGCACCATGCTGGCTTCGAGATACGTTGGATTAACCTGGAACCATTCGCTTGTACTGGGTATGCTGATGAATTCAAGGGGACTTATGGAATTAATTGTGCTCAACATCGGTTACGATATGGGCATACTCACGCCTGAGCTCTTTTCCATGTTGGTGTTGATGGCGCTGACCACAACCATCATTACCGGTCCGGGACTTTCGCTGATTGAATTCTTCCGTCCCAAAAAAGAAAAACTGGAAATGCGGCAAAAACCTTACAAGATATTGCTGTCCTTTGCCAATCCCAGGATGGGTCCAACATTGCTGAAAATAACCCAAAGGCTGACGGCCGACCTTTCAGCCAAAACATTATTTACGGCATTACATATTTCACCCCGAAGTGATATTTCTCCCGGAGAAGCGCGTATTTTCGAGAAGGAAAGCTTTATTCCCATCCGCAAAGTGGCTGATGAAAGCGGGTTGTCGCTGCATACCATATATATGAATACCAGCGAAATTCATACCGCCATTTTGCGTACCTGCCGTGCCGAACAACCCGACTTTTTGATTTTAGGAAGTGCCCGTACCGTTTTCAGCACAGATATCCTGGGCGGAGTCATCCGTCGCGTAATACCCGAAGCCGGTTGCGACGTGCTCATATTCAATGAACGCAATTTCAGCGCTATCAATAAGGTGCTGTTACTTTGTTTCCATAACGGCGATGATTACCTGCTCGATTATGCACGTATGCTCAACCGCAGCAACGAAACCAGTTTCTATGCCTATCACCGGCAGACAAATGAAGTATCACCGCCAACAGAACAGTGCAATGCCGGCATTTCAACCATACCCGTGCATGGCAGCCTGTTGCAACCCGATTTTCTGAAAACGATTGACCTGGTGATGGTAGCCGAAAAAAACTGGAGGGCATTGGAAGATGAGCATGACCTGCCAGTTGACCAGTTTCCGTCACTGCTGATCATTCACCGCGCAAACACCGAAAACAGGATGCTTAAAAACAATGTGGCATTATAAACTACTGGCTGAGAAAGTATCACCCTGGTTTACATCACCGGTGGTAAACCCTTTCATAAACCAGTTCTTACGTTGTTCCGAGGTGCCATGGGTAAAGGCGTCGGGCACGACATATCCCTGCGACTGCATCATAATACGATCGTCGCCCACAGCACCTGCCGCATTAACAGCCTCGTCAACATCACCTTCCTCGAGTATGTTTTTGGTACGCTGTGCATGATGCGCCCATACGCCGGCCAGAAAGTCGGCCTGAAGCTCCAAC
Organism: uncultured Bacteroidales bacterium; assembly: GCA_964618645.1. Classification (GTDB taxonomy): domain Bacteria; phylum Bacteroidota; class Bacteroidia; order Bacteroidales; family UBA10428; genus UBA5072. The sequence goes on from CAZUBW010000006.1 coordinate 51,500, forward strand.
CTCACAGAATACTGGTTATACTCGGCTTCGCTCACACGGCTGCGGATATTGTTAACCTCACCCAGTATACCCAGCAGGTTTTGTACATGGTGTCCAACCTCGTGTGCAACAATATAGGCAACGGCAAAATCGCCCTGGGCACCTAATTTGCGCTGAAGATCCTCCAGAAATGTCAGGTCGATGTATACCTTTTCATCGCCCGGACAATAAAACGGACCGGTTGCTGAGGATGAATAGCCGCAGGCCGATTCGGCAGCGCCACTGAAAAGAACCAGTGTAGGCATGCGATATGTATTGCCCGAGCGGGCAAAGAGCTCCGTCCATACATCCTCGGTATCTTTTAAAATCACCGAAACAAACTCGGCCATTTCGGCTTCGGCCTCAATCACGGCCGGATCAGCAGCCGTTGTAACGCCACCCGACGATTGCAGGTTATTGAGCAACTGCGAGGGATTGCCTCCCAGTAACCATACGATCAACACGATCACCAGCGTGCCTATCGATCCTCCGGCCACTGCCCTTGTTGTCCCACTGCTTCTGCGGTCTTCAACATTGCTGCTTTGTTCACGTCCTTTCCAGCGCATATCAAAACAATTAACAATTATCAATTATCAATGAATAATAAAACCATAAAAAAGGTAAAGTGATAAGTGATGCGTTGTGAAACGGGTGGTTAGATGCTACGGGCAAATTTATCAAAATTTTACTTTCCGGCGGTAAGCTGATCCTGGTATTCTTTAAGTTCGGCCCATTTCCCCTCGTAAGCCATACGAGCTTGTTCGGGCCATGTTTTGGGTTCGTGGATGCGATAATTGGGCCCCCCTTCTCCTAGTAAAATATCCTTGATGGTATCGGGCAACGTTTGCGATAACTGCTGCCAGGTGTTAATGCCCCGCTTATTCAGCAAACTTTCTATTTTCTCACCAATACCTTCGATAATTTTCAGGTCGTTTTCCACCACCCTTACATTGAATGCCTCACGGGCCGCCGTGGCATTAAACAGGCTTCTATTGCCGTTGTTGTTTTCGCTTTGTTGCAGGCATTCATCGAGCTTGCCCTTTAATTGTGCAATGTCAGTTTTCAGTTGCTGGTTCTCCTTCTTAACCGATTGGTTTTCCTGCTGCAGTGCTAACTTTTCGTTTTCAAGCGCTTCAAAGCGTGCTTTCCGGATACGGCGGCAGAACCAGCCGATGATAAAACCCAGGAGGGCTGCAATAATCAGTACAACCAGTATAAAAACCAGGTCGGATGCAAATCTTTCTGTCATGATATTTTGATTTTAGTTGGTTACAATTTCAACACGGCGGTTTTGTGCACGGCCTTCTTCGGTGTCATTGCCGGCAACAGGCGCTGATTCACCCTGGTGGGCAACACTGATACGTTCGGCGTTAATCCCGCCTGAAATGAGTTGCTGCCGTATAAACTCGGCACGATGCCTGCTGAGTGTCATGTTCAACGCATCGGGACCGGTATTGTCGGCATGACCGGTGACCGAAACGCGGCTTCCGGCTTTTTCATCCAGGTACTTTTTTATGAGGGCAAAGTAATTTCTGTCGTCTTGCGTAATCTCACAACTGGCAATACCGGTGTTAAACAACAGGGTATGCGGGACAGGTGGCTGAAGCTGGGTCACAGGCTCGGCTGCGGCCGTCATGGGTATGGTGTCGGCTTCAACCGGTACTTCAGGGGCTTCCGGTGCTTTCTGAATAGCTTCGCTGATGATAGCTTTGCCATTACAGTTTTGCCTGATCTTGCACACATACCAGTAGGAACTGCCCGCAATCCAGGCGGCCAACACCAACGAAAAGATAACAATAGCACTTTTCATACGATTAGATTTATGGTTTTCTCAATGGCTTCAGTAAGTATTTAATAAGCTTCTGCAAGCATTACGGGAATAATTAACACCCAAAAACTGTGATTACTTGTCAGCCCTGCGTTGTGAGATTTGCCTGCGAGTATAAAAGTTTCATGCGCAGCGGAGCATGAACATGGCTTCTTAAAAGTAAAAACTTTTTTTGATAATGCCAAACGCCTGCTGGCTTTTATTCCATAACGCCTGTCACCTGCCCGCTGCCAGTCATGCTTCGACTCACTCAGCATGACAGAAACATCCCGACCTGGTAAAAAATGGACACCCTGTGTAAAAAAAATGGACAATTTCTACGCCCTTTCACTACCTGTAATGATCATACTTATTGTAACTTAGCAAAACAGGCATCATTATTGGTCATACAGGACATACATAAACAATGACCGGCTTCGAAACCGGTTGTCCCAATTCCATTTTGAAATGAATGCATTAAAAATTGCTTACCGCAGGCTATTCCGTAAAGGAGAACATTCAACAACGCGCATTGTATCCTTGTCGACCGGACTGGCGTTTGGCATGCTGCTGCTGTCCGAAGTTTTCTATTACTACAGTTTCGACAGCTTTTATCCTAATGCTGACAGGCTTTATGTGGTGCACGAAAACTTCAGGATGGACAAATCGTCGGACAAAACCGAAAGCTATCCGAGGGTAAGTGGAGCTGTTGCTCCCGGCCTGAAAGCCGAAGTGCCGGGCATTGCGGCAGCAACCCGGCTCAACAGCATTGGTTCCTCAGTTTTCTACACAGATGATAAAAAAAGCTATTATGCCAGCTTTTCCCTGGCCGATGAACACCTGTTTGAGGTGCTTCCGGTTCCGATGATCAGCGGAAATCCGGAAGAAGTTCTCAGAAATCCGATGACCTGTATGGTTTCCAGTAAGATTGCCGAAGACATCGGGGGCAATGTTATTGGAAAAACCATCGAACTCAAGGAATACCCGGGCCGAAGTATTACCATCGGCGGGGTGTTTAAGGCCTTACCTGAAAACACAAATTACCCATACGATGTCCTGATTTCGATGGTTTCCACCGGCCGGTTTTTCAAATGGGACGGTTCTGAAAACTGGATGGGTAACGACCGGTATTATGCCGTGGTAAAGCTTGCACCCGGTGTTAATCCGGTTGACATTAAGCCTGCCGTTCGTAAAATGCAGGTCAAGTACCAGGATATTGAAAAAATGGAAGAACAACAGGGCGGAATGGTACTGGAGTATTCCTTTGAGCCCATAAAAAAGCTTTATTCCGGCGGGGTAAAAGATATGATACTGATACTTACCACCATTGCATTTGCGGTATTGTTTGTATCGTTCATGAATTACATTCTACTGACACTGAGTGTGCTTATACAAAGGGCCAAAAGTTCAGCCATTCATAAAACATTTGGAGCAAAAGCCGGAAACCTGCAAAAACTGGTGTTTTCAGAAACCCTGCTGTTGTTCCTCATTTCACTGGCAGGTGCAGTTTTGCTTATCCTGTTGCTCCGCCCGGTTGCTGAAATGCAATTGGGACATAATCTCAGTGCATTTGTGAATTTTCGCGTTCTGTGGCCGGTGTTATCCCTGATTCTTACACTGGTAGCCATTACCAGTTACCTGCCAGGCAGATTTTTTTCACGTATTCCGGCTGCAGTGGCCTTTCGCAATTATCAGCAGAAAAAAAACAGGTGGAAGCTGGCGTTGCTCTCGTTTCAGTTTGCCGGTGCAGCTTTTATACTAACCATGCTGGTACTGGTAAGTATGCAATACAACAGGCTGATCACTGCCGATCATGGTTACCGCACCAGGGGTATCTACTATGGCGAAACCGCTGGAATGGAGTCCTCCAGAATTTCCGCGCTGCTGAATGAATTGCGTTCTTTACCGGGAATCGAAGAAGTCGGCCTTGGGTGCACTTTACCGTTTGAAGGTGCATCGGGTAATAATATTTTTTCAGCGGACAGGGAACAGGAATTGTTCAACATAGCTGATTTCTATTACATTGATGAGCATTACCTGTCAATCCTTGGCATACCGGTTGTGGAAGGCAGTAGTTTCTCGCCTGAACATTGCGTGGCAAATGATCTGCTTATCAGCAAAAAGGGCGCTGAAAAGTTGAAACTGTTTAACAACTGGGACCAGGTTGTCGGGCAGCAGGTTGACATCAGTGAACATGGTAAATCGACCATCTGTGGTATTTTCCCCGATTTTATTGTAAACAACATTACCAGTCCCGATTTTCGCCCGTCGGTGTTCTATTATTATCCCGAAGAAAAATTCCAACAGGTAAGAGCCGCATCTTCTTCGTTCCTTTTTTATGTGCTTGTTAAGGCGGATGGAACTGCTGCGGCCGTAACAATGAAAAAACTTACCGACACCTTCAACCGGTTTTTGCCGCATCGCGATGCCGTGATAAAAAGCATGGAATCGGAACAGCAGACCTGTTACCGGTCGGCCTTTGGATTCCGGAACGCCATGATGGCCGGGAATGCAGTTATTCTGCTCATCACCATTATCGGGTTGCTGGGGTATACCTCCAATGAAACGGCACGCAGGCGGAAAGAACTGGCCATCCGGCGTATCAACGGCGCCAGCCTGTCCGATATTCTGAGGATCTTCATCTTCGATCTGATTATTGTTGCCACCCCGGCAGTTTTATTGGGATTAGCAGGTGCCAGGTTTACAGCCGACAAGTGGATGCAAAACTTTGCCATGAAAATACCGCTTCATTGGGGCGTTTTTGCCGTTTGCAGCCTGCTGATTTTGTTGCTGTCCGCTTTCGTTACCACAGCCCATTACATGTATACTGCCAGCCGTTGCCCGGCGGAAGCCCTGCGGTATGAGTAAGCTCAAAGAACTCAGCGGAAACAAGCAGCAGTAGCAGCGGCAATGGCAGCGGCAGGCGGGGAACTGGCGACCTTCCCGACACCTGTCGGGACGCTCTGAACCAGCCATGAATGAAGGGATTTGCTTTGTGGGCATTACTGGATTCCCCGCCTGCCCTACGGCCCCGGCGGGCAGGGAACCAGTGACCCCTACCCTGTCAAGGTAATGCTCTAAACCCTGCCTGCCGTGCAAGGGCCTGGCTGAGGCAGGCAGGCAACTGAGCTGTGCAGAATTTAGTCTTTCCGTGGGATCTGCCAGGATCGAACTGGCGACCTCATGCCTGTCAAGCATGCGCTCTGAACCAACTGAGCTAAGACCCCTTCACCCCCGCAAAAATAAAACAAAATTCCGAATAGGGCTTATGTGTTAAAAATGTAAACAAAAAAAACTTCCTGCGTATAAACAAAAAAATACAATATGCATAAAATGAAGTACTTTATACTGGCCGGCATCGCGCTTTTGGTGCTTACCAGCTCGGCATGGGTGAAACTTACGCTCATCCGGCCGTCGGAACTGATGCTGCCCGATTATATAAAAACCATTGCCATCATCGACCGCACCCTGAAGGCCAATACCCCTGAAAACAAACTCGAACAGCTTGCCACCGGCGAAGTGTTTCACCAGGACGAACAGGCGCTGCTCAGCATTACCGATGGTTTTCTCGAAGCCTGTTCGGGCATGAACCGTTTTCAGCCGGTAAGAACTGCAGAACGTTATGCTGCCAATGGTACCAAAACAACCTTTCCCGATCCCCTGCCCTGGGACAGCATTAACGAAATCTGCCAACGACACCAGACGGATGCGCTTTTGTCGGTTGAAATTTTCGACACCGACTTCCTGCTCTCCAACATGCCGGTAAAAATAAACACGAAGGATAATAACGGCAACCCGTTTTCAATTATCGAATTCAAAGCCAGCGGTGTTGCTGTTATCAATTTTGGCATACGCCTGTACGATGCGGCCAACCGGGTGATTCTCGACGAATACCAAACCACGTACCGCCTGAACTTCGATGCACAGGCCGGTACACTTCAGGCAGCGCTGAACCAGCTGCTCGACAAAGTTGAAGCCATCAAGCGCGCCAGTTACGACGCCGGTTTTATTTACGGTCAGCGTATTACCCCTACCTATTACCAGGTTACCCGTTACTTTTTCGACAAGCCAAAGAAAAAACTGGGCGCAGGGGTACGGTATTCCGAAGTCGCCGACTGGAACGGGGCCATTAAAGCATGGCTCAAAGTGGTGGAAAAAGGTGACCGGAAAGATGCCGGCCGTGCAGCATACAATATAGCCGTTGCCTACGAAGTACTGGGTGACCTCGAACAGGCAAAGGAATGGGCTGCCCGTTCCCATACCGAATTCGAAGAAAAGGACGCCGATGACTATTACAAATTACTCGTAAACCGCATCAGGGAAGAAAACGTAGTGCGTCAGCAGGTAAAAGAATAAGTTGATAGCAGCAATAAAGGATAAGCCGGCCCTAAAAAAGCTGGCTTATTTCTTTTTTCACAAAAGCCAGCGCATCAGTGGTGGGCGTTTTCTCCTGATCGACAATCGATTCGAGTATGGCCTTGCTAAGGTTGATGGCCGGAGCGTCTTTCTGCACTTTTTCGGCCATTGAATTGATTAGTTGAATGGTTCTTCCCCTGGCTATCTTAACCATCTCCCAGGCACCATGACTGATATAGAGCTGTTGTGTGAGATTATGCTCGAATTCCGAGCGGATGGCCTGTAACAAATCGGTCTGCAACTGCTGACAGGTGCGCCCGGGTTTATTGATACGCATGATCAGGCTCTCAAGCGATATCCGCTCGAGGAACAAAACGGTTCTTTCGTATGCCTGCAGCCGTAAAGGTGTAATCAGTTGCTGATTGTTCAATACCTGCTGCATGCGCCGCTTTTTTTCTTCGCCCTCGAAGTATTTTTTCACCAGGTAAACGGTTGTGGCAAAAACAACCAGCGAAGGCAGCAGGTATTTGGATATTTCCAGCAGGGTTTCCATGCTCATAAGTTCTGATAAAATTACAAGTGGTAATATTAATGAATTTTAGGTGAATAGTTTATTTTTGTGCCGAAAACCTCAACCCTCAGAAATAACCTCAAACAAATATATAACATGGAAAACCTCTCGAACCGCGTCAACAGCCTGTCACCCTCGGCTACCATTGCCATGAACCAGAAAAGCCGTGACCTGCAGGCAAAGGGTATTAACGTGATTAACCTGAGTGTTGGGGAACCCGACTTTTTCACGCCTGACCATATTAAGGCTGCGGCTAAAAAAGCCATTGACGACAATTTTTCGTTTTACCCCCCTGTTCCAGGTTATCCCGATCTGTTGAAAGCCATTACCGAGAAGCTCAAACGCGAAAACAACCTGGACTATACACCGCAGCAGATTATCGTTTCGTGCGGAGCCAAGCACTCGCTTGCCAATGCCATGATGTCGCTGATAAACAAAGGCGACGAAGTGATCATCCCGGCTCCCTACTGGGTAAGTTATCTCGAACAGGTGAAGCTTTGCGAAGGAAATCCCATTGTTATTAAAGCCAAATTCGAAGACAATTTTAAGATTACCCCCAAACAGCTCGAAGCGGCCATTACACCCAGGACCAAGGCCCTGTTGTTGTGCTCACCCTCAAACCCTTCGGGCGCCGTTTATTCAAAAGCCGAACTGCGTGCACTTGCCGATGTGCTGCAAAAACACCCGGGTATCTTTGTTATCTCCGACGAAATATATGAACACATCAACTTCATTGGCGGTCACGAAACCATTGCCCAGTTTGACGATATGAAAGAACGGACTGTGGTTATCAATGGCGTTTCCAAGGCCTTTGCCATGACCGGGTATAGGATCGGATACATGGCAGGTCCGTTGTGGCTTGCCAAAGCATGCGATAAACTACAGGGACAAATGACCACAGGAGCCACCACAATTTCACAGAAGGCCGCTGCTGCAGCCCTTTCCGGTGACCAATCGTGTGTTACCGATATGAACAAAGCTTTCAAGCGCAGAAAGGAACTGGTTGTAAAATTGGTTAAGGATATTCCGGGACTGCAGGTTTATGACCCTGATGGCGCTTTTTACGTGTTCCCTAAAGTGAATGCCTATTACGGAAAATCCTTTAATGGAACTGTCATCAACACATCAAACGACCTTTGCCTTTACCTGCTCGAACATGGCCATATTGCCACCGTGCCGGGTGAAGCTTTCGGCGACCCCGACTGTATAAGAATATCTTTTGCCACATCCGACGAAAAACTCGTTGATGCCATGAACCGAATGAAAAACGCATTAGCCGCACTCAAATGAAAAAAGCTGTAATCATTTACCAAAGTAAAACCGGCATTACCAAAAAATTTGCCGGTGAAATCGCTGCTTATTTAGCAGGAAAACAAATAGAAGTGGAGAACCTTTCGATTGCTGAATACGCCAGTGGAAAGGCTGAAAAAGCCGATTATGTATTACTGGGATGCTGGACATCGGGGTTCCTGTTGTTTTTCCTGCAACATCCCGACAGTCCGTGGAAGAAATTTGCCGGCTCCCTGCCCGAATTGACGGGCCAGATAGCCCTGTTTACCACTTACAAAGTAGCCACAGGCAGCATGTTCAACGCCATGCGGAAACAATTGGGGACAAATGGTAACCGCGCCAATGTAGAACTCAGGTCGCGTAACGGCAGCCTTTCCGAAGAAAACAAGGCGCTGCTGGATGAATTTGTGAAGTAGGGTTAAAGTGTAGTTCGGAGTTCGGGTGCTGGGTGCTGGGTGCTGGGTGCTGGGTACTAGGTACTGGGTGCTGGGTGCTGGGTACTAGGTACTGGTTGCTGGGTGCTGGGTGCAGTTTCTGGGTACTAGTTTCTGGGTACTGCCACTGCCGCTACCGCTACCGCTGCTAGTCTTGGCTCTTGGCCCTGCCTGCGCTGCCGCTCCGGCAGGCAGGTCTTGGTTCTTGGTTCTTGGTTTTGTTTATTACGCTCTAATATATGCCAGCAAGTAAAAAGAAAATTAGGATAGGGCTTGTGGCCCATGACAATCGAAAAAAAGACCTGCTTGAATGGGTCGACTGGAACTGGAAAATCCTCTCAGGTCATGAGCTTATCTGCACCGGTACAACCGGCACGCTTATTGAAAATCTCCTGAAGAAAAAGCTGAAGAAGGATGAAAAAAAGGTAAAACTGAAGAAACTAAAGTCGGGTCCCCTGGGTGGCGATCAACAACTGGGCGCCATGATTGCAGAAGGCAAAATTGATATGCTGGTTTTTCTTTGGGACCCTATGATGCCGCAACCCCACGAGGTAGATGTTAAAGCATTGCTGCGCATTACGGTGTTGTATAACCTTCCCACAGCCTGTAACAGGGCATCGGCCGATTTCATGATATCTTCCTCATTAATGCTGTCAGATTATAAACCGGCAGTAAACAATTTTTCGGATTATACAAAAAGGAAGATTGATTTATAGATCGAAGAGCCAAGAACCAAGAGCCAAGACTAGCAGCGGCAGTGACAGCGGCAGTGGCAGCGGCAGCGGCAGTGGCAGTGGCAGCGGCAGCGGCAGCGGCAGCGGCAGCGGCAGTGGCAGCGGCAGCGGCAGCGGCAGCCGCAGTGGCAGCGGCAGCGGCAGCGGCAGTGGCAGCGGCAGTAGCAGCACCCAGCACCCGGCACCCGAACTCCGCACTCCGCACTCCGCACTCCGAACTTCCCCCTACTCCCCTTCTACCGGCAACCCGGACAGCATTTGCAAATACTCCTTATAATACTGATTGTAAAGTTCATCCAGGAACTTGTCAGCCTCAACCTTGCGGGTATCATAATCCTGCTTTGACTCGTTATCACCACGCGGTGCAAAGAGCAGCGACTGTGAAACCTTTGATTCTATTTCTTTATCGTAAAAACTGCCGGCAAGCATGATTTTCTTATCGAGCTTCCAGTACCGTACCGTTTTATCGTCTGATACCGATGCAAACCCAAGTCCATCGGGACAGAATCTTACTGCATTTACCGTTGCGGTGTGACCGGTAAAAACCTGCAGTTTCTTACCTGTGGCGGTTTCCCAAAGAATTATATTTTGCTGTACATCGCAACTAAGCAGGTGATGCCCATTGCTGCTAAACCTTACATCATAAACTGCTGCCGGATGCCCGGTAAAGGTTCTGACAATTTTGCCGCTGTCTGCATTCCAAAGGCGCAGGGTTTTGTCGGCCGATGCCGAAACCAGGTACTTCCCCGAAGGATGAAAGTCAATGGCAAAAATATTGCCCGAGTGCAGTTCCATAATACTGCGCTGCTCACCCGTTTCGGCATTCCAAAGCCTTACTGATTTGTCGAGCGACCCGCTGGCAACGGTTTTGCCATCGGGACTCATGCATACAGCCAGGCTGCTGCGTTCGTGCCCTTCGAGTAAAAACAGGAAATCCGCCGATATCAGATCCCAAACGCGCAGGTATTTGGCATAAGAACCCGCGACAAGCTTTCGGGCAGCGCTATTGTAACAGAAACTCCATACATCAGTGGTATAACCGCTGAAGGTTCTGATAAGCTTGCCCTGCCTGTCCATTAACTTGATGTCTTTGCCGCAGGCTGCCAGTAGGTTACCATCGGATGTAAATTCCAGCGCTTTAATGGCAAAACCATTTTCAACGTCCGCAATGACGCTTCCGGTTTTTAAATCCCACAGGTAAACCATTTTATCGTCGCCCCCGGTGGCCAGTATACTGCCGTCGGAACTGAAAGCCAACGCTTTCACGGGTGCAGTATGTTTTTTAAATACCTCAACGGGTATATCGGGCTGGCCGGTCAGCAACAGGGGACTTGCTGCCAATATCCCCAGCATCAGCATCTTTCGCAAGTTATTAGCCGAGCAGTTTTTCATAAATGGTAAAGTTTTCTTCGTCAAAAGCAACAAAATTAACCCGTTCAAAACCGGGGTGTGCCGTCAGCCATATGTCGACAGCTTCAACGGCAACCTGGGCAGCCAGTTGTTTCGGGTAGCCATATACCCCTGTTGAAATATTGGGAAATGCAATGGTTTTAAGCTTGTATTCCCGGGCCAGGTTCAGACTTTGGGTATAACACGATCGTAACAGGCGGTCCTCGCCGCCATTACCGCCATGCCATACCGGCCCCACGGTATGGATCACATAACGTGCGGGCAGGTTATAGCCCCTGGTAATTTTTGCTTCGCCGGTATTGCAACCGTTCAGCTGGCGGCATTCCGCCAGAAGACCGGGACCGGCTGCCCGGTGAATGGCGCCATCAACACCCCCGCCACCCAGGAGAGAATTGTTGGCGGCATTGACAATGGCATCCACCTCCAGCTTAGTGATATCGCCCCTGATGAGCGCTATCCTTTTTGACTTCATTCATTATCGTATTACAGCACCCAGTTCCTTTGTGCAGGCATCAATGATCTTCTTCATAATCCTGTCGATGCGCTCGTCGGTAAGGGTTGCCTGTTCGTCCTGTAAAATAAAGCTTACCGCGTAAGATTTCTTTCCGGCACCTACCTGTTCTCCCTGGTAAATATCAAACAGGTCGATTCTTTTCAGCAATTTGTTTTCGGTGCGGTAAGCCAGTTCCCTGATGCGGTCAAAAGCCAGTGAATCGTCGAGCAACAATGAAAGATCGCGGCGCACCTCGGGGAACTTAGGTAATTCCGAATAGGTAACACGGTGGTCACCCCTCACCTTCATGATGTTTTCCCAGTAAAGTTGGGCATAAAATACATCAGCCTTAATGTCGAAAGTCTTCAGTACCGATGCCTTTACCATACACAACTCCGCAACAAGCTGGTTGTTCACATAATAGGCCAGTCCGTCGGTGTAGAGATCCTTTTTTCCTTCGGGCGGCTTCACTTCGGCTTTGCCCAGGGAAATACCCAAACGATTCAGTCCGTTTTGAATATAGGCTTTCAGTTCGTAAAACCCTTTGCTCTCGCCCGATGAAACCCAGCTGGGATCGTGTTTCCTGCCGGTTAGCCATAAGGCCACGCAAAAACTTTCGGAATATTTGTGAAGCGGTTGCTGCGTGCCTTTGCCAGCGTCGAAATAATAACAATTACCGAGCTCATAGAGCCTGAGATTCGGGCGCTGCCTGTTCATATTATGCTGGATGGTTTCGAGTCCGCCAAACAACAGCGTCTGACGCATTACGTTCAGCTCATTGCTCAGCGGGTTCATGATCCGCACCAACCGGTCAGGAGGGAAGGTTACCAGCTGATCGTAATATGCCGAACAGGAAAGCGAGTTGTTCATAATCTCCGAGAATCCATTACTGCTGTAAAACTCCGATATCATTTCGGTGAGTTTTTCCTTGTCAGGCCGCGGTGTATATGACAGGCTCGAATGCAGGGTTTCGGATAGTTCAACGTTGTTGTATCCGTATATGCGCAGAATTTCTTCAATAACATCTGCCTCGCGGGTAACGTCAACACGGTAAAGCGGCGCCAGCAGGCTGAGTCCTTCCGGATCTTCCGCGGTAATGGTAAAATCAAGCGAAAGCAGAATCGAGCGGATCAGGCTTCTTTCGATTTTTTTGCCAATCAGCCTGTCGGCCTGTGCATATTCGAGCCGTATGTTCACCGCTTTTACCGGTTCGGGGTAAATATCCACTACAGGCGACGAAATGGTGCCGCCTGCAACTTCCTTAACCAGTAATGCACAACGTTTAAGTGCCACCAGTGTATTTTCAGGATCCACGCCACGCTCAAACCTGAATGAAGCATCGGTATTCAGATTATGCCGCTTGGAGGTCTGCCTTACGGAAACCGGGTTGAAATAAGCACTTTCTATGAATATGTTGTGTGTGTTTTCACTCACCCCCGAATGCAGTCCGCCAAATACGCCGCCTATGGCAACAGGGCGCACATTGTCGCATATCATCAGGTCGTCGGCCGAAAGCTTCCGTTCCACACCGTCGAGTGTCACAAAGGGAGTCCCTTCCGGCAGGTTTTTCACCACTATCTTTCTGCCGTTGAGTTCATCAGCATCAAAGGCATGTAAAGGCTGACCCAGCTCGTGCAGTACAAAATTGGTAATGTCAACTACATTGTTTAGCGGGTTCATACCTATTGACAAAAGCCTGTCCTGCAGCCATTTTGGCGAAGGTCCAACGCTGACACCCGAAACCGTTACACCGGCATATCGCGGGCATGCACTGGGATTTTCGATGACAACCTCCACAGGGTATGAATGGTTTTCGATGGCAAAGGCAGAAATATCAGGCTTTTTGAGGTGAACCGAGATTTCCTTGCCCAGGTACGCCGCGAGATCCCTGGCAACACCAAAATGCGAAGCGCTGTCGATACGGTTGGGTGTCAAACCAATGACAAACATGGTTTCTGCTTCTACATTAAAATACTTTTCAGCCGCTAGGCCAATGGGGGCATCACCAGGCAACACCATAATGCCATCGTGACTGCTGCCAATTCCAATTTCGTCCTCGGCACAAATCATCCCTTCGGACAACACCCCGCGCAATTTAGCCTTCTTGATCTTAAAGCTTTCTTCGCCCTTGTAAATGGTGGTTCCCACGGTAGCCACCACAACGCGCTGACCTGCGGCCACATTGGGGGCACCGCATACAATGCTGAGCAGGTTTTCGCCGCCGGTATCCACGGTGGTCACCGATAGTTTATCCGCATCGGGATGCTTTTCGCAGGTTTTGACCTCACCGATTACAAAGCCTTTCAGTCCTCCTTTTATTTTTTCAACTGATTCAACACTTTCCACTTCGAGCCCGATACTGGTGAGCACACGGGCTACCTCGGCAACGCTCAGATCGATATCGATATATTGCTTAAGCCAACTGTATGAGATATTCATGAATAGGTAATTAAAAAAACAAAAATAATCATTTTTAGGTCCATCGGTTCATAACCTCATCACTTCATCGCTTCATCGCTAAAAATAATATCTTTGTGTTTTTATTTCTTTCTCATGTCTGAAATTCAGCATAAGCCACTGATACTGGTAACCAACGACGACGGAGTGGAAGCTCCGGGACTGAAAGCCCTTATCGAAAGTGTAAGCGCACTTGGTAAACTGGTGGTGGTTGCACCGGCAGAGCCACAGTCGGGCATGTCACATGCCATTACGGTAAAGGTCCCGCTCAGGGTAAGTAAGATGGTTGATAAGGAGGACCTTACCATTTACCGTTGTTTCGGCACACCGGTTGATTGTGTAAAAATGGCCCTCAACCAGCTGCTTCCGCATAAACCCGATTTGCTGTTATCGGGGATCAACCACGGTTCCAATGCCTCTACCAGTGTTTTCTATTCAGGCACCATGGGTGCGGCACTTGAGGGCAGCATCAACGATATCGTTTCGATAGGTTATTCTTTGCTCAATCACGATCATCATGCCGACTTCACCACAGCTGGTCATTATGCACGGACCATTACCCAAAAGGTACTGCAGCAAGGTTTTGGCAAGGCCGCATGTCTTAATGTAAACATACCCGATATAGCGCTCCACCAGGTTGCCGGTGTGAAAATATGCCGGCAGAACAAGGGTTTCTGGCGCGAAGAATTCGACAAACGTACCGATCCGACAGGAAAACATTATTACTGGCTGACAGGAACTTTTCACAACACTGAACCCGATGCTACCGACACTGACGAATGGGCGCTCAGCAACAATTACGTTTCAATAGTGCCCCTTAGTACCGATCTTACCTGCTATAGTACTATCAAAACAATTCATAACTGGCACTTCGAGTAATATGAAAAAAATAGCCATACAGAAATTCAACACATTGCTGACAGGAGTGCTATTGGCTACACTACTGCCTGTAATTATTTACTTTGTGATGTATTTTGCTAAAGTTCAAAACGTTCACCACACCTTGTTTACGAACCATCTGGTGGCTGGCAATATCTTGCCCGTACTCCTAAGCCATTGTGTACTGCCAAATTTGGTGCTGTTTTTTATTTTCAATAGTTTTGAATGGATGAGGGCCGCAAAAGGTGTAATGGTTACCACCGTAGTGCTGACCGCACTGATTTTCCTGGTTAAACTGATTTTTAGTGTAATATGAAACGTCCATGAGCAAATAATCATTATCTCACACACGAACATGATTATTTGCGAATGGTAAGTTACATCTGACCATTGAAAAAAAAAAATAAACAGATGAAATATTATCTGATTGCAGGAGAAGCTTCAGGCGACTTACACGCTTCCAACCTCATCAGGGCATTGAAGAAATCTGACCCTGAAGCGGAGTTTCGCTGTTTCGGGGGCGACCTGATGCGCGAAGCCGGTGCAACGGTTCACATTCATTACCGCGAAATGGCCATGATGGGAATTGTTGAGGTAATCAGTAAATACGGAATCATCCGCCGGAACCGCGAAAAATGCAGGAACGACATCCTCAATTGGTGCCCCGACGTACTGATACTGGTTGATTACTCCGGATTTAACCTCCCCATGGCTCGTTTTGCAGCCCGGCATCAGATAAGGGTCATATACTATATATCGCCTAAGCTATGGGCATGGGCGAAATGGCGGGTGAAAACCGTCAGGAAGTATGTCGAAAAAATGTTTGTTTTGCTGCCTTTTGAAGTCGATTTTTACGCGCAGAAAGGTGTGAACGCAGAATATTACGGAAATCCGGTACTCGACAGCGTAGCGGCATTCGAAAACAGTTATAACAGTCATGATGACTTTATGGCTAAAAACAACCTGCCCTCGAAGCCCATCATTGCCCTGCTTGCCGGAAGCCGAAAACAGGAAATCAGCGCGTTGTTACCCGAAATGCTGGCGGTTGTACCCGCTTATCCACAGTACCAGTTTATCGTTGCCGGAGCGCCCTCCATAGCCCCATCCTATTACGAGCAATTTACCAGCGGACACAACGTATCGGTGGTTTACCGGCAAACCTACGACCTGCTTAAAAATGCCGCGGCAGCTGTTGTTACCTCGGGAACGGCAACGCTCGAAACAGCGCTGTTAAAAGTACCACAAGTAGTGGTATATAAAACCAACCCGGTTACCTTGTTTATCGGCAGGTTTTTTGTGCGTGTGCGATTCTTTTCACTTGTCAACCTCATCCTGAACAACGAAGCAGTCAGGGAGCTGCTTCAGCATAACCTGGCTGCTGACATAAACAGTGAACTGAACCGGATACTAAACGATACAGGTTACCGCAACAATATGCTTGCCGCTTATGATCAACTGCGGGCCATACTTGGAAATGCCGGTGTTGCTGAAAGAGTGGCCAGCCGCATTACCCAAATCATTCAACCCTAGCGCCTTTAAAATGCCATACGTTAAAATACCGGTTATAATAACGCTTTCGCTACTCCTGACCCTGCTGTCGCGTGCCACCGATATCAGCATAGGTTTGTTTTACCGCTACAACATCGAATCGGTGGTGTTTTCCGCAGTCGAAGGCGAGTACCTGTTATTGGGCGATGGTAATCGCATTGCAGTGGTACGTAAAGGAACCATGTTTCATATTGCACGCACCGGTTCAGGGATGGCAGTTCACGACACCGCAAATGAATATGGTGTTTTTACCGAGCTAGAATTCAAGGGCATTTCGTCAACCAATATTTTCCAGGTAAAGCCGGTCTTTCCTTCGCTTCGGCCAAAGGAATCCGAAGGTGACCTGCGGCTTACCATGCCCATGGGTACCCTACGCATAATCAACACCCTTGACCTGGAGAAGTACCTGCCCGGAACCGTTGAATCAGAAGGCGGAGCCAATGCACACCCCGAATACTATAAGGCGCAAGCTGTAATTGCCAGAACCTTTGCCCTGAAAAATTACCACCGCCATGCACACGAAGGATTTAACCTTTGCGACGATGTGCATTGCCAGGCATACAACGGGAAGAGCAGGTTTAACAAGCAAATATACGAATCGACCCGGTTAACTGCAGGTGAATTTTTTGCCGGCCAGGACGGCAAACCGGTTGTTACCCCCTATCATGCCAGTTGCGGAGGCATCACCGCAAGGGCGTCCGATGTTTGGAACAACGACCTGCCATACCTGAAACCGGTGAAAGATCCGTTTTGTGATAATTCAACCCACCTCAACTGGAAAAAAACCATACCCCTGACGGAATGGACCGCTTACCTGCGAAAAAAGGGCTTTACCGGAAAACCGGCCGCATTGTACACGGTATCGGACCCGGGACGCAGAAAATACCTCGACCCCGGTACGCGTAAATTAGCCATGACGGCCATACGCAACGATTTCAGCCTGAAATCATCCTGGTTTTACGTAAAGGCCGAAGCAGATAAAGTAAGTATCTACGGACATGGATACGGACACGGGCTCGGACTTTGCCAGGAAGGAGCAATGGAAATGGCCCGGATGGGTTATACCTATGTAGATATTCTGATGTTTTATTTTTCAAATCTGACGCTCATTAAACCATGATTTCAGTTGATCAGCTAAGTGTTTCTTTTGGCGGTACATTCCTGTTCAGCAATATATCATTTGTTGTCAACAGCAGGGACAAAATTGGCCTGGTGGGCCGTAACGGTGCCGGTAAAACCACGCTGCTGAAGATTTTTATGGGCATGCAGCCCCCCGACGAAGGCAGGGTGATGGTACCTGCAGGTATCAGGCTAGGTTACCTGCCCCAGCAAATGGTGATAATCGACGACAAAACGCTAATTGATGAAGCCGGCAGCGCATTCGATGAAATTCTGTTGCTCGAAAACGAAGTGAAGGAGCTCACCCACCAGGTAACGGTCCGCACCGACTATGAATCGGCTGAATACACTGACCTGTTGGAGCAACTATCGGAAAAAACCGAAAGGTTTCATATGCTCGAAGGCAGCAACCGTAGCCAGAAAATCGAACAGGTGCTTACCGGACTTGGCTTCAGCAGGAACGATTTTCACCGGCACACCCGTGAATTCAGCGGAGGTTGGCGGATGCGAATCGAACTGGCCAAAATCCTGCTAAGATCACCGGATGTAGTGTTACTCGACGAGCCTACCAACCACCTCGACATCGATTCGATTCAGTGGCTCGAGGAATTCCTGCACCAATACCACGGTGCGGTATTGCTTATTTCACACGACCGGGTTTTTCTCGACCGGGTAACCAACCGTACAGTTGAAATATCACTGGGCAAGCTATACGACTACAAGGTGTCTTACTCAAAATATGTTGAACTCCGCAAGGAACGGCGTGAACAACAGACCGCTGCCTATAAAAACCAGCAAAAGCTCATCAACGACACACGTGATTTCATTGAGCGTTTCCGCTACAAACCCACCAAGTCGGTTCAGGTACAATCGCGTATCAAAATGCTGGAAAAACTCGACATCATTGAAATAGACGAGGAAGACACTTCGGCCATCCACATTAAGTTTCCGCCTTCTCCACGTTCGGGCAGCGTGCCACTCGAGATCCGCGGTTTGTCCATGAGCTACGGACACCATAAAGTGCTCAACAGTGTAGACCTCACCATCCACCGCGGTGAAAAGGTTGCCTTCGTCGGCCGTAATGGCGAAGGAAAAACAACGCTTACAAAAATTATCATGGGCCAGCTGCCTTATGAAGGCCAGTTAAAAACAGGACATAATGTTGAAATAGGCTACTTTGCCCAAAACCAGGATGAATTGCTCGATGGCAATAAAACCGTGCTGGACATCCTTGACGAGGTGGCTGTTGGTGAAATCCGTACCAAAATAAGGGATATTTTGGGAGCCTTTCTTTTTGGCGGTGAAGACGTTGACAAAAAGGTTAAGGTGCTTTCGGGAGGTGAACGGTCACGCCTGGCCATGGCCCGCCTGCTACTCGAACCCTGTAACCTGTTAATCATGGACGAACCCACCAACCACCTCGACATGCGTTCGAAAGACATCCTTAAAAAAGCCCTGCTGGCCTACGACGGTACGCTGATAGTGGTATCGCACGACCGCGAGTTTCTGGATGGCCTGGTCAATAAGGTGTTCGAATTCAGCCACAAAAAGATTAAGGAACACCTGGGCGGTATTTACGATTTTCTGAACCGTAAAAACATTTCTTCGCTCAAGGAACTTGAACGGAAGTCTTCAGTGATATCAACCCAGGACCCGGGCGAAGGATCGTCGAACAAAAAAGCCTTTTTCAACAAAAAGGAACACGACCGCGAAGTGCGAAAGATTGAAACGCAGATTGAAAAAACAGAACTACTGATCAGTGACCTCGAAAAGGAAATAGCTTCCTTTGAGAAGGCCATTGCCAACCCATCGGCAGATCCCGAACGGATGAGTTCGCCAGGTTTTTACGACCGGTATAATCACCTTCAGCATGAGCTGAAACAAAAGATGACTGCCTGGGAACAACTGCAGATCGACCTCGAAGAACTGAAAAGTAAAAGAATTTGAGTAATTTTACAAAAGTCTGCCAGATAAAAATGCATATGAAGAAAATCTGTTTAGGTCTGCTTTGTTTGCTATTGTTGCCATGGGGCTGTTTTACCACAAAAACCACTGTAAAACCCTCGCCGGTAAACCTTTCCAAAATGTACAACCCCACTAACACGAGGCTTCATCCGGCATTTACGGTTTACCACCAGTCACCTTCAAGTTCCCAGCTCACCATTAAACTGTTTCCTTCAGAACTATTGTACACCGGTACCATTCAGCCCAATAAACTACTGGGACTGGCACGCATAAAATACGTCCTCACCGACGTTACCGACACACAAAACCCGGTGGTGGCCGACACAGGGTCAGTTGAATACACCATCGCCCGCGAGGACGCCGATAAACGCTTTATAGCCCGGATGCCCCTTAAAGCCGAAATGGGGCGCAGGTACCAGCTTGCCGTTACCACTGCCGACCTGGTGAGAAGAGACGAAACACTGACTTTCCTGAACATCGATAAAACTGCAATGCTGTCCGAACAATCCTTCAGCCTGATGTATGCCGACGACAATACGCTCATCTTCAGACCTTACGTTGTGGGCAGCAATACTTTCAAGCTCAATTACAGTTTTACAGGATACGATTCGGTTTACCTTTACTACTTTGGAAGAGAGATTCCGCTGCCACTTCCTTCCTTCTCCATGGGACGCGAAAGAGAATTCCTCAACAAGCCCGACAGCATTTGGGTATTACCCCTCAGCAAGGTTATCCACTATCAGCTTAATTACCCCGGTGTTTATCACTTCAGGCCCGATACCAACATAAATGCCGGGTTAACCGTTTACAACTTTGGCGAAAGCTACCCGAAGGTGCAGGAAGTGGATCAGCTTATCGAATCACTTGCTTACCTGACCACCTCAACTGAATATGAATCGATTAAAAAGGCCACCAACCAAAAGCTGGCCGTAGATAATTTCTGGCTGGGAAAAGCTGGAAATATCGAAAAGGCCAGGGAATTGCTAAGGGTATATTATAACCGCGTATATTTTGCCAATTATTATTTCACTTCGTTTAAGCCGGGCTGGAAAACCGACCGTGGCATGATCTTCATCGTATTTGGCCCGCCCCAGGCAGTTACCGTAACGCCCACGCAGGAGCGCTGGATATATTATAAAAACAATTTTACCACCACGGTTACATTTGTATTCGATCATGTACCCAACGCCTTCACGCCTGACAATTATGCATTGCAACGTTCAGACAGTTATGATACCTATTGGCGGAATGCCGTTAATACCTGGCGAAACGGGAACATTTACATGATCGAATAAAGGTTGATATTTAACCGGCAACCCGGACCTGAGGGTCTGTAAACCTGATAAAAAAATATGAAAGCAAAGACCAGTATGATATTTGGAGCACATCCGGTTGATGAGGCCATTAAAGCAGGAAAAACAATCGATAAGGTGTTGATAAAGCATGGCTTCCGAAACGAACAGGTTGCGGGCCTTTTTGCATCGCTCCGTGAAAACCAGATCCCCTACCAGTATGTGCCGGTGGAAAAGCTCAACCGCCTGACATCAAAAAACCACCAGGGAATCATTGCGCTGATTTCGGAAATCGAATACACCGACATCGATCTGTTTGTTCCAGGTTTGTTTGAGCAGGGTAAAGTACCTGCTATTGTGGTGCTCGATGGCATTACCGACGTGCGAAACCTGGGCGCCATAGCCCGGAATGCCGCCTGTGCCGGTTTCGATGCCATGGTGATACCGGCCAAGGGTTCGGCCCAGATAAATGCCGATGCCATTAAAACTTCGGCCGGAGCGCTCAGTACACTGCCTGTTTGCAGGGTGAACAGCCTTACCGACACCATCAGGTACCTGAGCGATTGCGGACTTCATATACTGGCAGCCACTGAAAAAGCCGAAGATGTTATTTTCAAAGCCGACCTGCAAGCGCCTGTTGCTATCATCATGGGTTCCGAGGATACCGGCATTGATCCCAGGCTACTTAAAATGGCCGATCAACTGGTAAAAATTCCCATGATGGGTCCTATCCAATCGCTTAATGTTAGCGCTGCTGCTGCGGTGGTTTTCTTCGAAATGGTAAGGCAACGGACAACCGCCGATCAGTAAGCAGTTGTCCGTTGTAATGCGTTATTGCCGTTAAACAGTTCCGGGGTTATAATCCACCCTTGCTTTCATTGCGCTCGTATTCAACCGACCGGTCGATCCTGGCAATTTTGGCACCCCGGTTAAAGCTATAGGTAAGCGATATGTTAAACAGCTGTCCAACTTCTACGTGTCCTTCCCATGTTTCGCGGTATCCCGGTGTGGTGGTGATAACCTTTTGGTACATAAAGTTTTTGATAAAGGGGTTATACATAACCTCCATGTTAAACTTATCGGAGAATTTTTTCTGAGCGCCAACAAGCATCAGGAAATCTCTGCGGAATTCGCGCTGGTAACTGATGCCCGGGCTTCCATAATTGGCAAAGAGGAATAAGGTGTAGTCCTTGGGCAATGTAATAATATGACTGAAATTCAGGCGGTAGCTGACCATATCCTCCTGTTTATGACCGGCTATATTTTCATCGGTTTTTATTACCTGGTTGAAAAGGGTGACATTGGCATTGAACCTCCACCGTTTAAGCACCTGGAATGCACCGTTCACGCCCAGGCCATATTCCATGTTGCGGCCAACATTGTCCTGTGTGATGAGTGTAACCCCGTCGGCAGTCACTGTTGTATTATCCTGTATGCCGTTGTTGGTGTACCTGAAATAAACCTTTGGTGAAAGATAATTGGCCTTGAAGTTTTTGGTATAGGTCAATTCAAAACGGTTTTCAATGGCAGCATCAAGGTCGGGGTTACCCCTGCGCAGGTGCAGCGAATCGGTCCATACATCAAAAGGATTGAGACTGCCTACCGAAGGCCTGAAAATCTGTTTGCGGTAGGAGAACTTCATGCTCTGATCCTTACCAAACGCCTGATTGAGGCTTACCTGGGGTAAAAGCACAACATAATCGGCATGGGCATCGGAATTGATTTCGAGCCACGAATACTCACCCCGCAAACCAGCCTGCCAGGAGAACTTTTTGACCTTTCCCGAAAGGTTGTAATAAGCAGTCTGCCTGGTTTCTACATAGGTGAATTCATCAGGATTTTCATATAATACCTCATCCAGCATGTAGCTCGATGTGAAATCGTTGTTGGTCCATGAGCCATAGCTTCGGAGACCGATTTCGTTGCGAATGTTTTTCAGGCTGAAACTCAAATCGAGCTTGAGCTCACCATTTTTCCGCAAATTCTCTGTTAAATCCAGCCGACTGATGGTCCCGGTTACTGTTGTCAGGTCATCGGTATCGATGTACTGCTCGCCATAGCCGTTCTTATCCTTTCCGGTTTGGGTATTGTAATAGGCCTCAGCTCTGAATTCGTCACCGTCCTTTTTCAGCTTTCTGAGGAAGAATACCGAGAAGTAATAATTGTCGCTTTTATCCAGTGAATTCACATTGGTTTTCAGGAATTTTGTCAATTGGTCATCCTGGTAGGTTTTACTGTTCCAACGGTAATTATTGGCTTCACCCTTCCAGTTCCTCCACTCACCCATAAAGTTGAGTGATGTTTTGTCATTGATAAGCCAGTCGATGCCATAGTTCATATAGTTATTCTGCCAGCTGTTTGTCCCTTTTCCGTCTTTTTCGAAGTAATAGGCTCCTTCGCCTGCATCGTCCACACTTGTGGTAAGCAATTCAGTACCCCTAAACCGCTCGTAATGCAGCTGGTCTGCCACGTAAAACCTGAAATGCTTACTGCCATATTCAAAACGGGCACTGGGTTCAATCAACACCTTGTCGGGATGAGGAATGGGAACTTTAACCGAACCATTCATGCCGGTGCGGGCTTCTTTTTTCAGTACAATATTGATCACACCCGAAACGTCGGCATCGTAGCGAACACCTGGATTGGTGATCAGCTCAATTTTGTCGATCATGTCGGGTTTGATCTGGGCTACAAATTCCTTGTTACGCAGTACGCCATCCACATAAAACTGGATATTCGACTGTCCCTCGAGGGTCACATTGTTCATGAAATCAACGGTAACCGACGGAATATGTTTGAGTGCATCCAGCGCAGTTGATGAAGCTTTTCTGATATCATCGTTCAGTGTAAAAACCGTGCGATCGGTCTTTTCTTCGCCTTTGAGGCGTTGACCGACAACCACTGCGGCATTCAGCGCCATCACATTTTCCTGCATCCGGTTCTCGCCAATATCAACCAGTTTTTGCTGCCGGCTCAATTCAATTCCTTTAATGGTAATGGGTTTATAGCCAACAAAAGTCACTTTCAGGGTGTATTTACCATAGGGCAGGTTACTGAAACTGAAACGACCCTGTTCGTCGGTGATCACGCCTTTGTAAAGCGACGAATCGGCTGCATTAAGCAGGGCAACTGAAGCATAAGATACCGGTGTGGACGTGCTGTCGTTTATTACTATACCGGTAATGGTTCCGTTATCGGCTTCCGTTGCAAAAGCAAATCCGGAAGAAAGTATAAAAGCAACAAACAAAACGAAACCAACAACTGATTTTTGTATTCGTGTATTCATTTTTGGTGATATTAGAGATTAATGTGATAAATGGGCCCTGCGGGGAGTTTTACAACTACCGGGCCAAACTTTGCATCAATCTCTTTATCAATTACATATAACGATATTATTCATAATGGAAGTGTTGCCATTTCTGAACGCCTTTGGATACAGGATGTCCGAAAACGGACATCTCAGGGTTATTTAAGCAGTCGTTGAATATGCAGCAACATTTCGTATTCGTTAATAGGCTTGGTAAGGATGGCATCGAAGCCAGCCTGTTGCAGTTTCCGGTCTTCTTCGGCAACAACAAACGCCGTTTGGGCAATTACCGGTAATGCAGGTTTCAACCCCCTTATAC
>CAZUBW010000006.1:75598-81208 GCA_964618645.1 uncultured Bacteroidales bacterium
ACAACAAACGCCGTTTGGGCAATTACCGGTAATGCAGGTTTCAACCCCCTTATACCGCTCAGGGCTTCATAACCATCCATGACAGGCATTTTTATGTCCATCAGCACCAGTTTGATTTCGCTATGCTGCCTGACCTTTTCCAATGCTTCAAGCCCGTTGCGCGCATGCTCCACCCGGAAATTCCTGTCGGAAAGTATTCTCTCAAACAACAGGTAATTCAGTTCATCATCCTCGGCCACCAGTATTTTTTCGCGATTTCCGCGGGGTATATCTCTCAGCGTAACTTCATGTTCAACAACAGAAGGCTTTTCGATTACTTTTACCGGCAAAGTAAGGGTAAAAACTGATCCCTTACCAACTTCCGATGCCAGTTGTATATCGCCCCCCAGCATTTCGGCATAGGCTTTTGAAATGGCCAGGCCAAGTCCCGACCCGCCCATCCTGATGGCGAGGTCGCTTTCGAGCCTGCTGAAACGGTCAAATATTACGTCGTGATACCGGGGATCAATGCCCTCTCCTGTATCCTCCACAACCACCTTCAGTATCCAGTCGTCCATACTCAGGCTACAGGCCATTAACACATGCCCCTTTTCGGTGTATTTAATCGCATTGTTCAGCAGGTTGGTGGCTATCTGACATACCTTTACCTTATCGGTCTGAATGGCTATGCCATCGGGAACACCTTTATCGTCGTAAATGAGCCTGATGTTTTTATCGCCCGGAATGGTTACCTTCATGGTATTGATCAGCTGGTGCATGGATTCCTTAATATCAAGTTCGCTGATGTTGGGGGTAATCTGCCCGGTTTCAATTTTTGATATTTCAATGATATCGTCGATAATCGAAAGTAACTGGTATCCGCTGTCCTGAACTATTTTTCCGTATGACTCCCTTTTTTCATCCGTAACAGCGGGACGTAGGAGCAATTCGGTAAAGCCCAGGATGGCGTTCATGGGTGTGCGTATTTCGTGTGAAAGGTTTGCCAAAAATGCCGACTTTAGCCTGTCGCTTTCTTCGGCTTTCTTACGGGCAACAATTAAGTCCTCCTCATACTTTCTCCGTTCCGAAAAATCCCTGAACACACCAATAATAGCCAATTCACCGTTCCAGAAAGTGCGATTTAACGAAATCTGCATGGGAATTTCCTCATCCCTGCCCGGTTGTTGAAAATTCCGTTCAACAATCATGGTCTTACCATTTAACACTTCATCCCATAGTTTTTCAATAGTTGGTTTAGTCGTTTTATCGGCAAAGAAGTCCATTACCGAAACCTCGTTCTGTTCATCGTCACTGAGGTTAAAAAACTCTTTTGCATGGCGGTTAAAAGCCAGAATCTTGCCTTTATCATTGTGGATCAATATCCCGTCGCTTATGTTGTGGATAATGGCAAGCAGGTTGTTCTGGTTGTGCTCCAGCGCTTCAATCTTATCCTGTAATTCGGGGTAATAACTTTTACGCGACGATTGTTCTCCCAACCCAATAATCTTCTCCCTGTATTTCTCCCATTCAGCATTCATAACTCACATGGCTTCCGAATAAATCACTTCGAGGTCTTTCTTTTCAGGTGGTTTTGGATTGGTAGCATTACAGGGATCTTTAATAGCCCTGTCGGATAAAAAGGGTATGGTATCGGATTGTACGCCAAGCTTATTCAGCGTTTGGGAAATGCCCAGCCGGTGGTTCATTTCCATCAGGTATTTTTTCAGTTCGTCGCGAACAGACTTTCCGGACCGGTTATGCGTTTCTATCCCGAAAATGCCGGCAATCCGGGTGTACCTGTCGGCAGCAACGTCATAGTTATAATCCACCACATGGGGTAGTAAAATGGCATTGCACTCACCATGCGGCAGGTCGAGATACCCTCCCAGGCTGTGTGCCAAAGAATGCACACAGCCAAGACTGGCATTGGAAAAGGCCAGGCCTGCATAAAGGCTTGCCAGCATCATCTTACCGCGATATTGCAGTTCAAGGGGGTCCAGGTATGATTGCACCAGGTTTTCATTGACAAGCCTGATCGATTCGAGTGCATACAAATCGGTAAAAGGCGAACTGGCATTCGACACAAAGGCTTCCATAGCGTGTGTAAGGGCATCCATGCCGGTACATGCCGTCAGAAAACCGTCCATACTTGTCAGTACTTGCGGATCGATAAGGGCAACATCGGGCACAACGGCCTTGCTTACTATGGCCATTTTATATCTTTCCTTATAGTTGTTGATGATGGCAAACTGTGAAACATCTGCGGCTGTACCACCGGTAGTGGGAATACATACCAGCGGAGGCATAGGCTTATCGATTTTATCGACACCCTCAAAAGCCAGAATATTGCTATGGTTGGTGGTGACAATGCCAATACCCTTGGCACAATCCATTGCACTTCCCCCACCTACCGATACGATCATGTTGCATTTCTCATGCAGGTATAGCTCTGCGCCGGCCATAACTTCAAAGTCGCGCGGGTTAGGCGAAACTGATGAATACACCGTATATTCCATTCCTAACTCCTCAATCGACCTTACCACATCTTTCACCCAGGGCGTTTGCATAACACCCTGATCCGTAACCAGCAAAATCCGCCTGCCCCCGAAACGTTTACAATAATTGCCGGCTTTAAGCCGGGCATCAATACCGAAAACATATTCAGGAGCAAGAAATTTCCTGATTTCCAATTGAATGTTTTCCATCATCACCCTTTCCTTTACCTGTTAGCCTGTAAAACTAACTGTTTTTCATTCTTCTCAACGCTTCAATGCACCATAATAATTCTGTAATAAACCGGTCGGCTTTTTTTTCTGCCTTTGGCGGATCTGCCGGAATGCCCTGTTCACTGTAAACTTCTTCCACTTCCGCCACCGGATGCATGGCTGGTACAGTCCATGCCCCCATTTTCCACAACACAAACTGCAACGCGACAAGTACCTGGGCACCTCCAAAAGGACCGGCCGAAACAGTTGAAATGGCCACCGGTTTTCGGCGCCATTCGTCGGTAAGCACGTCAATTACGTTTTTAAGACTAGCCGGATAACCCCCGTTGTATTCGGGGGTAACAATGATAACACCGTCGGCTGCATTCACCTTTTTCGACAACCCGAGCAATGCTACGGAAGGATTTTCCTGAAGTCTGATTCTTTCTTCAAATAGCGGAAAGTCAAGCGATTCAATATCTATCACTTCGGCAGTAGCCCGTTTGCCATAGTTAAGGTATTGGTTGAAAAAAAGCGCCACCCGGTGGCTGTTTCTTCCCTTGCGAACACTCGAAGAGATGATTATGATGTGGGGTACGGACATAAATACAGGTATAAAAACGCGATTGAATCATCAGCCAACTTTAAAATTACTAAATTAGTTGCATAAATTTCATGACATGATCCAAAATATTCATCACCACATGGTATCCCTGATGGTGCTTGCCCTGCTTACCATGGCTTTACCCCTGACCTCATGCAAATCTGGAAGACAATCCCAAAACGGGCGCGAACAAAATGATCCGTCAGCCGATTCCGCGCAAAACCAAACCATTCATCAACGGGCTGTGGTAATTGACACACATACCGACACCCCCATGAAGCTGATTAATGGGAATTTTAACCTGGCCGAAAGACATAAGGCACCCGACTCGCGGGTTGATTTTCCCAGGCTGCGCGAAGGTGAGGTTGATGCTGTCTTCTTTGCGCTGTATACCGGGCAACGGAAAAGGACTACCGAAAACTATCTTCATGCCTATAACCTGGCCAACCAGATGCTCGACTCCACCCTGGCCGCTGTAAAACGTAATCCGCAATTGGTAACACTTGCCACCTCACCAGCCGATATCCTCAATGCATCGGCACAAAACAAAACTGCTATCTGCCTGGGCATGGAAAACGGCTTCCCACTTGCAAAAGACATCGCACGGGTGAAGGAGTTTTATGACAAAGGCGTGCGGTATATAACCCTGAGCCACTCGTCGAATAACGATATATGTGATTCGTCGACCGACAAAAAAGGGGCTGAGCATAACGGACTGAGCAGTTTTGGAAAAGCCGTGGTTGCAGAAATGAACCGCCTGGGCATGATGGTGGATGTTTCCCATATCTCCGACAAATCGTTTTACGATGTACTGGAAGTATCCAGAGCGCCCGTAATAGCGTCACACTCGAGTGTCCGTGCCCTGTGCAACCATCCGCGTAACCTGAGTGACGAAATGATCAAAGCACTGGCCAGTAAAGGCGGTGTTATTCAGATTTGCATCCTGGGCGGATATATTGCCGAAGAGGACACTCTTTCGGTCAATTACCGCAAGCTCGAAGAACTCCGCGTAAAGTACAACAACTGGCAGTATAAAAACGATGCGGAACGCAAAAACGCCTGGAACGAATACGATTCAATCAATAAATTCTACCCCCCGGTATTGCCGGGCATAGCCCGTGCAGTTGACCATATCGATCATGTGGTAAAACTGGTGGGAATCGACTATGTGGGCATCGGCAGCGACTTTGACGGAGGTGGCGGATTATCCGATTGCCGCGATGCGGCGGACTTTCCAAAGATCACAGACGAACTGATCAGACGTGGATACAGCGCAGAAGACATTGCCAAAATTTGGGGTGGTAACTTTCTGCGGGTTTTCAGCGAGGTTGAAAGAATTGCGGCTTTGTAAATAGCTGTGAGCTTTGAGCTGTGAGCTGTGAGCTGCGAGCTGCGAGCTGCGAGCTGTGAGCTGTGAGCCATAGGCGTAAAAATGGCTTAGGTTAACAACTCGTTTAAGATATCAACGGCATCACCAATGCACTTTTCACATACCTTTTCCTTCAGGTTGTTTTCCTGCCAAAACAGGTGACCTTCAGCGGTTTTCAAATCAGTTTTCAACAGATCTTTACACAAAAGTGTTTTGTTTAGCGCGCAGAATCTGCGCTCAAATTCCTGAATGGCGGCATAGGATTGCTCCTTGCGCTCCTGATTATCGCTATATTTCCGGCTATAGTGCAAACCTATAGCCATAAAAGCTCCGGTTGCCGCCCCGCAGGTCTCCTGTAGCCGACCCATACCGGCACCAAAACCGCAGGCCATACTCAACGCTGTACTATTGTCAACGTTGTATTTACCGGCATAGGTAACAAGAACCGATTGGGCGCAATTTAAACCCGACTGGAAATGGCTGATCGCCTGATTTGAGAGAGAGGACATATATAAATGATTTGTTGATTGGTTGATTGGTTGATTGGTTGATTGGTCTCATCAAATTTTGTCGGCAGAAATGACAAAGCAGACAGGGCTGGCGGATGAAAAGAGATTGTTACAATACACCTGATATGGCCTCTTCCATTTCTTTAATGTTAAAAGGCTTCCGGAAATACTTACGGATTTGTCCCTCTTTTAGTGCCAGGGCAATCTCATCGGTAATATCAAAACCGGTAAGTATAAAATAGGTCACGTTTGGGAATAACTGCCTGGCCTGTGCAATGAATTCAGTCCCGCTCATACCCGGCATCTTCATATCGCTCACCACCACTGCAATACCATCGGTTTTATGCAATATCTCAAGACCTTGCAACCCCGATTCTGCCGTAATCACTTCAAACGACTTCCTGAAATTCAGTTCAAAAAGCCTGAGGTTAATGGGCTCATCAT
>CAZUBW010000007.1:0-75425 GCA_964618645.1 uncultured Bacteroidales bacterium
CATAATTATTAAATAAAATTTGTCTAGGTTAAATTAGTATCCAGCATCCAGCATCCAGTATCCAGCATCCAGTATCCAGCATCCAGCATCCAGCATCCAGCATCCAGTATCCAGCATCCAGCATCCAGTATCCAGCACCCAGCACCCAGCACCCAGCACCCAGCACCCAGCACCCAGCACCCAGCACCCGGCACCCAGCCAAAAAAAAAATCTCCAATATTTTTTTTTCTCAAATCATATAGTATATTTGCATCCATATTGACTGTATATGCATACTTTTTCAAATAGCGCTTTCTTCTTTTTTTACTTTTACTTCTGGAAATCCTGAAGGGGCTCTATTTGTATAGTAAAGTGATATTATATCAAGAAGGCCCCGTGAAAGCGGGGCTTTTTTTTTACAGTGGATGATCTAAACCAAAAACAATGAATAATAACCCTCCAAAGACAAAACGTATTGCCATCCAGGGCGGATATGGCGCTTTTCACGAAATAGCCGCACATGGTTACTTCGAAAATGAAAATATTGAAATAGTACCGCGAAATACCTTCAAAGACTTATTCAAAGCCCTGAAACAAGGAAAAGTTGACTTTGGTATTACCGCAATAGAAAATTCAATTGCCGGCAGCATTCTTCCCAACTACACCTTGTTGCTTGAATCGAACCTGCAAATTGTTGGTGAAATTTACCTGCGGGTTAAGCAAAACCTTGTAGCATTGCCGGGACAGAAAATAACGGACATACGCGAGGTTTATTCACACCCCATGGCCATACTGCAATGTCAGAAATTTTTTGATGACTACCCTGGCATCAAGCTGATCGACAGTGCCGATACAGCGCTCAGCGCAAAAGAAATAGCTGATAATAAGCTGAAAAATATTGCAGCCATTTCTTCTGCCAGGGCAGCAGAACAGTATCACCTTGAGATCATTGCCGAAGGCATTGAAACGCATAAAAAAAATTATACCCGCTTTCTTATCCTGAAAGGCCGTAATGGCGAGCATCACAAT
Organism: uncultured Bacteroidales bacterium; assembly: GCA_964618645.1. GTDB lineage: Bacteria > Bacteroidota > Bacteroidia > Bacteroidales > UBA10428 > UBA5072. Next base: position 1,009 of record CAZUBW010000007.1, read on the forward strand.
GTTCTGGCCATTAACAAGGCTTCGCTTACTTTTGCACTGGCGCATAAAATCGGAGGATTGTCAAAAGTGCTTTCCATTCTTTCGTTTTACGACATCAACCTTGCCAAGGTACAGTCGATGCCCATCATTGGAAAAGATTGGGAATACCAGTTTTTTGTGGATGTGGAAATTGAGAGTTACAGGCACTACTACCAGGCAATTGAAGCAATAACACCCTTCACCAGTGGTTTACAAATTATGGGAGAGTATTTGAAAGGTAAATATATAATGGAATAAACATATGAAAGTATCATTAAAACTTGAAAAGTTCGAATTCAAAGGCATATCACCTGAACGTCCTTTGATTATGGCAGGTCCCTGCAGTGCCGAATCGGAGGAGCAGGTTATGGAAACAGCCCGTCAGATAAACCAGTATGGTGTGAAAATTTTCAGGGCAGGCTTATGGAAACCCCGTACAAGACCTAATGCCTTCGAAGGTGTTGGCAAGGAAGGTCTTCCGTGGCTTCGCAGGGTGAAAGACGAGTTTGGTATGTACACCGCTACAGAGGTTGCCAACGTTAAACACGTTTATGATGCCCTGAAAGGCGGAATCGACATCATTTGGCTTGGAGCCAGGACAACTGCAAATCCTTTTGCCGTGCAGGAAATTGCAGAAGCGCTCAAAGGGGTGGATGTTCCGGTTATGGTAAAGAACCCGGTCAGTCCCGATTTTGAATTATGGATCGGCGCATTCGAAAGGCTCAATGCTGCCGGTATTACCAAAATGGCAGCCATACATCGTGGTTTTTCAGCCTACTATAAAACCCTTTACCGGAACAATCCCCAATGGGAAATTCCTATTGAACTGAAACGCGTGCTTCCGGATCTTCCTATTATCACCGATCCCAGCCATATATGCGGCGGTCGCGAATTACTTTATGAAGTATCGCAAAGGGCCATGGACCTCGACTTCTACGGGTTAATTGTTGAAACACATTGCAATCCCGAAAAAGCCCTTAGCGATGCCCAGCAGCAACTCACACCCGAAGGACTTCATAAACTGATCAGTAAACTCGTCCTCAGAAATCCTGAGATACAAAACAATGTTATTTTATCCACCCTCGAGGAATTACGACACGAAATTGACAAATACGATGACAAGCTGATGGAAATATTTGAACATCGTATGGGTGTTTCGCGAAAGATTGGTGAATATAAAAAACAGAACAACATCACCATTTTGCAAACCGGCCGATGGGATGAAATCCTGCGGAACAAAATTGAACAGGCCGCTAAAAAAGGACTGAGTGAGGAATTTATCATTAAGGTCTTCAGGGCCATTCACGAAGAATCCATCAATCATCAGACCAAGGTGATGAATGAGTAATGGAGACAAGAGACAAGAGACAAGAACCAAGAACCAAGATAGAGATGAGGAGCAGCGGCAGTGGCAGTGGCAGTGGCAGTTGCAGTGGCAGCGGCAGTGGCAGTGGCAGTGGGAGTAAAAGCTTGGTCTATAGTCTTTAACAAACAAGGAAAAGCATGCGAACCATTACAATAAGCAACGTTTCGAGGGATTCCAACATTCTTATCGGCGAAAGCCTGAAGAACTTGTCGGGCTATCTTCCCGGAGGTAAAACCATCATTATAACCGACGATAACATTGAACGACTTTATCGTAATGATTTCCCGGATATACCAGTGATCACCACAGGCCGCGGTGAAAAGAACAAAACAATGGATACGCTTGCCCATATATTCGATAAGCTTATTGCCCTCGAAGCCGACCGTTCAACTTTTATTGTTGCCATTGGCGGTGGAATTGTCTGCGATGTGGCCGGTTTTGCCGCATCGGTCTACATGCGCGGTCTGCGATATGGCTTTGTTTCAACCACCCTGCTTTCACAGGTCGATGCCAGCGTTGGGGGCAAAAATGGTGTAAATTTCAAGGGCTATAAAAACATGATCGGTGTTTTCAACCAGCCTGAATTTGTTATCATCGACCCCGGCATGCTTGATACCCTCGACGAACAAGAATACCGGAGCGGGTTTGCCGAAATTGTAAAAGCTGCTGCCATAAAAGACGAAGGTCTGTTCCGTTACCTCGAAGCTAACAGCGCCAAGGCCCTGACCAGGGATCACGCGATTCTTGAAAACATCATTTACGATGCTGTAAAAATAAAGGCAGGTGTTGTTGAACACGATGAAAAAGAAAAAGGAGAACGAAAAAAGTTAAATTTTGGTCATACCTTTGCACACGCAATTGAGCATTTGACAGGCATGTTACACGGTGAGGCTGTGAGTATAGGAATGGCAATGGCTGCCGACCTTTCAGTCAAGCTAAACCTGCTGGCCAGAGATGAACACGACAGGCTTATCGCATTGTTGAAAAGTCTGGATTTACCGGTAACCTGCAACAGCGATTTCCGTGCAATGCTCGATGCCATGAAAAAAGACAAGAAACGTGAGGGTGATAACCTTCACATGGTCTTCCTTAAATCTATTGGTGATGCGATTATACGCAAAACCTCATTGGTTGAACTTGAAAAAATGTTGTTATGATTTGTGCCAGTATAAGTGAAAAAGACCTTTATAAATGCCTGGAACTTATTGACAAAGTGGACATGGCCGAAATCCGGATCGACCTCACCGGATTCAGCAACGATGAGATACGGAATGTCTTTTCTCGCAGGAAAAAGCTGATCGCAACCTGCCGACCGGGTAAAATTAAAAACCACGAAAGAGTTGAAATGCTAAAAGTGGCCATTGCCTCCGGGGCTACCTATATTGACATCGAATACGAGGCATCGCCGGAATACAAAAACGACCTGATAAACTATGCCCACAGTCACCAATGCGACGTAATTATTTCATATCATAATTACGACAAGACACCCGAACTCGAAGAACTTGAACACATCGTCCAGCAATGCTATGCCCAGGGTGCTGACGTTGCCAAAATTGCCACGCATATCAATGTTAACCGGGATAATTCAAAACTCCTTTCGCTATACAAAGCCCCCGGACGCCTTGTGGCCATTGGCATGGGCGATCTTGGCAGAATCAGCCGTATTGTGGCCCCTTTCCTGGGTGCCGAGTTCACTTATGCCTCGGTAACCGATGCTGACGCCACTGCTCCCGGCCAGATCAACTACGAAAGGCTCAACCAGTTCATTCTCGAAATACAGCAAATATAACTCCATGAATACATTTGGTCATTTGTTCCGCGTAAGCATATTCGGTGAATCGCATGGCGTGCAGATTGGCATTACCATTGATGGATGTCCGGCTGGTGTGCCTGTTTCTGCCAATGACTTCACCTCCGACTTTAACAGGCGCCGCAGCGGATCAAAAGGAACTACTCCCCGGCAGGAATCCGATATACCCAAAATCGTCAGCGGTGTTTTCAATGATCATACCACCGGCGCACCTATCACCATCCTGTTTGATAATAACAACACCCGGTCGCGCGACTATTCTAATTTAAGAGACACGCCGCGGCCAGGTCATGCCGACTTTGTCGCATCAAGAAAATTTGGCGGCTACGAGGATTACCGCGGAGGCGGACATTTTTCAGGAAGGATTACTCTCGGACTTGTTGCCGCGGGCGTAATAGCCAAAAAGCTTATCGATCCTGTACGCGTGGAAACCAAAATCCTGGAAATTGGCGGACAAAAAGATATTGAAAAGGCCATCGACCTGGCTGTCGAAAAGAAAGACTCTGTGGGAGGTATTATTGAATGCACTGCCAGCCCCATGCCGGTTGGTTTGGGAGAACCTTTTTTCTACCCGGTGGAAGCGGCCATCAGCCATATGATCTTTGCTGTTCCCGCTATCAAAGGAATCGAGTTCGGCGCCGGATTTGCCGCGGCTGCCATGTGGGGAAGCGAACATAACGACAAGTTTGTAACCACTTCAGGTAAAACCTCCACCAACAACGCAGGCGGTATAAACGGAGGCATTTCCAATGGTAACGATTTGTTATTCAGGGTTGTTGTAAAACCCACTTCGAGTACACACCAGCCCCAACATACCATGAACATGAAAGCAGGTGATATGGTCAGCCTCGAAATCGAAGGCCGTCACGATACCTGCATTGCTCTGCGCATACCAGTGGTTATTGAAGCAGCCACAGCCATTGTGCTGGCTGATCTGATGATGCTTGAACAAAGAATTGGCAGGGTTTTTAAAAGGTGATTGGTGATTGGTGATTGGTGATTGGTTAAAAAAAAACAAGATACTCTATGAAAATACTTATCCTTGGTGCCGGTAAAATGGGATCGTGGCTTATCGAATCGCTGTGTCTCGACTACGACGTAGCCGCCTTCGACAGTGAGTTATCGCGACTGAAATATTTTTTCAATACCACCAGACTGGTTTCCTATGAAGAGGTGCGGGAATTTAACCCCGATATGGTGATTAACGCTGTCAACCTGCAGTTAACCGTACCTGTTTTTAAAGAAATAATACCTTACCTGGATGAAAACTGTATTCTTGCAGATATAACTTCAGTAAAGAATGGTTTACGGCAGTTCTATCCGCAAACCGGCCGGCGATTTGTTTCAACCCATCCCATGTTTGGCCCTACCTTTGCCAACTTAAGAGACCTTTCGGGCCAAAGCGCCATCATCATCAGCGAATCTGATGAAGAAGGCAAAGCATTCTTCCGTAACTTTTTCGATTCTTTCAACCTGAGCATATTTGAATACTCATTCCTGGAACACGACCAGACCATTGCCTATTCATTGTCGGTTCCCTTTGCGTCCACCATGGTTTTTGCTGCATGCATGAAAAAACAGGAAGCGCCGGGTACAACATTTAAAAAACACCTTGATATTGCCAAAGGACTTTTCTCCGAAGACGACTTCCTTTTATCTGAAGTGCTTTTCAGTCCTTTTACCCTTGAACAACTCGAAAAAACAAGCGAAAAACTGCAATACCTTCAGGAGATCATCAGGGCAAAAGATGAGGAAAAGCTAAGGATATTTCTTAACATGCTGCGGAAAAACATCAGGTAATTTACCTGCAATACTGCAGCAGGTATTTGTCTGCTTCTGTACTTCCCATACGCTGCGCCCGCTCCAGGTCGGAACAACCCTTATCGTTGCCTCCGGTTTGTATTTTGCATAATCCCAAATACATCCAGGTTTCAGCATCTGCGGGCAGTAAATCGAGCGACATCGACAGGTCGCTTAAAGCATACTGATAGGTAGCTGTTTTATAATAAGTCTTCCCCCGTGCTTTATAATAAGCACCGTTGTTAGGGTCTTCTTTAAGATTCTTGTTAAAACACTTCAATGCGTTGATGTAATCGCCTGCTTCGTAATAGAACCCGCCACATTTGAATACTGCAGACAAATCATGCTCAAAATATTTCATATACAATTGCATGTCCTTGATGGATTGCGACCACAATTGCTGGGCAGCAAATGCATCAGCTCTTTGGAGGTATAATCCGAAATTTCCCGGATCTTCCCGAATGGCCCTGTTAAAATCCGTAACGGCATCTTTATACCTGCCCGACTTGTAATAGGCCATTGCACGTTTGGCCGGAACGCCTGCTGCCAGCTTGTCAATTTTCATAATTGCCGAATAATCGGCAATGGCCCCGGCATAATTCCCCTGACTTTGAAATACACTGGCTCTTTGAAGCAGCAACTGAATATTGTCAGGTGCCTGCAAAATGGCATTATCCAACATGGACATGGCCTGATCATATTGCTGCTTTCCTTGAAAGTAAAGTGCTTCGGCAATAGCCTTTTCTGCATCGGTATACCAATCTTTCTGCCAGATAGTGTACCATCCGGGAGATTCCTGTATAGCATCAAAACCGGGATCCTTTTTGATGCTGTCTGCGGGTAGACGAAAATCCGATCCCAGGTGACTTTCTATGTGCTTCAATGCATTGCCGGTATCACCATTCCTGACGAAAGCCTTTGCAAGGAAGATGTCGGCCACATTCGGATTAATCAGGTTGGCTTCTTTGAAGTCTTCAATGGCCAGGTCAATCTCATTTAGCTCAAGATAAGCCACTCCCCTTTTTATATAAAACTGTTCATCGGAATTGTTTCGTGATATGGCAAGCGAAAACGCGTTTACCGCCTGAACAAAATCACCCTGCAGGCTATACGCACAGCCGGCGAGGTATTGCTCATCCACAGCCTGGGATTTTACCGGACAGGTTAAAACAACCACCATGCCCAGTACCAGCATAAAGGCTTTATTTCGTAAAGTTTTCATTTCTTCCTTCTGCATATACATGAATAAACCCTGATAATGCCCTTACTTCAATGCCACTGATACGTGGTTCATATACGTCACATATGTAATAATATACGCCCGATTTACCATCGCCTTTCCAGTTGATATCCGGATCGGTTGTTTCATAGACCAGCTGCCCGTAACGGTTGTATATTTTCATATTTACCTGTTTGATCACATTATTCAGGTTAAGCGATCGATAGATGTCATTTACATTGTCATTATTGGGTGTAAATACATTGGGCAACTGGTACAACGGGCATTCATCCACGCAGAAATAAGCCGAACGGGCACTCTCGTTCCCAAACGAATCAACCGCCGAAACTGCATAACAACCGGCCAGGTTGGTCCCATCTATCGGATAATGACGGAAGGTAGTATCGGTTGCAGGTGATGTTGAGGCTATAGAGTCCATTTCGGTATCCATGGTGGGTGAAAAATAAACGATATAGCGTACCACGTCATTGGCACAGCTATTATTGGGATTAGTCCAGGTCAATACATTCACCAAGCTGTCGCATAACGAGTTAACGGTAAGAAGTGGCGGGCACGGAGGTGTATTGTCAACAGGCGTTCCGGAATTCTCGTGCGACCAGTTTGCATTGGTAAACTCAACACCATCTACGGGCCGCCAGCCAAAGCTTTGAACCTTGTAATAAAATGTTTCTCCGTTTTTCAACCCGGTATCTATGTATTGGTTGGTGCTGATGGTATCAACCGGAACATAATCAACGCTATTGTATTTACGGTACACCACGTATTGGCTGTTAATCCAGGGAGCTTTTTTTCGTATGTTCAGGGTAAGCTGGTTGTCGTCGGGGATAATATCGATATACAATGACGACGCAATTTCGCTTTCGCCCGGGCGCATCTCAAAACGATTACCAGGTGTATTGTTGAACATCTTAACCTGGTAATAATAAGGATAGCGAACCGTGTTAAGCGGAGTATCTGTATAAGTTGTATCGTTCAGGTCACCAGTGAGAACAGAATCAATAACAACATACCCCGTGGGATCGGGAATTTCCGAGCGATAAATAACAAAAACGTAGGGTCCGGGGGCTTCTGCCATATCGAAATTACGTGGCTTGGCCCACGAAAGGAAAATGCTGCCGGAAACTGCATCAATATTGGTCACACTGGTGTTAAGCAACGATGGGAAACCAGGTACAAGTGAATTACAGGTCCGCTCCGAAGCGTAACTTTCACTACCGTCGGCGTAATAGGCCGTAACCATATAACAATACGAAATGCCCTGTACCAGGCCTTCACCATTATTGTCGTCGGTAAAAAACGTGTTGTCCCGGCCATCTAGAGTGGCAATTTTTGTGTAACCGGTGTACCCAGGCACACCATACTCGCAACTATCCGGGATAAAAAGCTCTCCGGCTTCACGGCGGTAGAGGTAATATCCCACCACCTCACCACATTCGCTGGCTTTCCAGTGCAATTCAATTTCGGTACTGGTTGCTGTGGAAATCAGGCTATCGGGGGCCGGCGCCAGCACTGTAATCAGAAAATTATCAATATCAAATAGGCTGATATCCCTGTTATTGTCTTCACTTTTAAGCGTAATCTGCCAGGGTTGCTTGCGAATATGGTCACAGGTTGTTTGCCAGCTAAAGGTAGAGGTCGAAAAGCCAAGTCCTTTGGCAACCCGTGTAAAAGTAGCCGGGGTATTTTCAATGGCCAGCGGTCCGCCTATCATGGTTTGTCGAACAGAATCGTTATCGGCATCCGTTGTGGTAACCTGAAATTCGAGCAGCGAGCCGGCTTCTACACAGAAATTCCTGAGCGGAGGATTCACTGGGGGATTATTATCGGTTTCATACACATTGATTTGCATATCGCGGGTGATGTTCCCGATTTTTACGCCCTGACGCCATTCTTCGATATTTATGGCTACATTGTATTTACCGGTATCCACGGGAGCATACCATACAAAATCGCCTAAAACCGGGTCGACATAAAGCGTGTCGCTGCGCTTTGGAAATTCGTAATTCTCAATAGGCCTGCCATCCTGCTCCGTACAAACGGTGAGTTTATAGGAAAGACTGTCGCCGTCCGGATCCCAGGCAGCCGGATTATGTATGAAAATATGCCCTTTTGCAGCTTTGTCGATCGGATAATTCAGCAGAAAGGGAGAGCTGTTTTGACCTATATCGGGACTGATAACAAGCACTGACTTTATGGAGAAAATGACATTGACTGAATTCGGGATATTGTTGATGCCAAAATTGCGGTTAGGATCCTGCATCACAATTTCATAAATGCCCGGACCCGGAAAAGTGTGTGTGGTAATGTATTTGTTCTGGTAATAATCATTGGGCAACAGCACTTTGTTCGTACCCCTGTCAACAATTGATGTGGTATTGTCACCCCAGTCGATTACTATCTCCTGCCGGTCGGCCAGGCTTTTGGTATAGGTGAAGGTGGTAACTGTAACCCTGTAGGTATAGCCCGATACCAGTTCAAAAGTAATCTGGCCGGCCCTGTTATGCGTTGCAAGTAATGCAAGCGGGACAAGTAATCCGAAGCACAGTATGAAAATCCTTCTTATCATTTTCACAAAGTTAGCAATTCCAGTTCAGCATTTATAGCCTCAGGATTAATAATCTTTCAGCACCATTGTCCAGCGGCGCTTATCAAAGTTGAAGGCATAACCCTTCTCCTGATCAGCTATATTAAAAATGAGTAAATTGGTCTGGTCCATATATAAATCAAGCAGCAACATGTTTTCAATGGTAATGCTGTCGGTATGCGAAACATTTAGTTTACCAGAATAGCGTATCCACAATGATTCCTCATCCTGATCCTTTCCGTTGTATCGGAGCGGAATGGTATCGTTACCGGCAACCAGGTTAAACCTGTACCGCATATAATGGTTGATAAGTTCAATTTCGGCATTGCCAAAATCTTTACTTTGTTGGGGGATAATATCCTGTTCAAACAAATGCGAAAAAAGCATGGTGAAGTCGTTGATAAAAAACTTATGTGAAACAGAAATCTCGTGGTCAGCCGTATTCAGCTCAACGTTGGTAAAGGACACATGAACCGGATGCAGCGAAAGCATCCCGGAAAGCATGAATGTAGTGAGAATCCCCATTATGGCAGTTTTTGTCGGACTAAAATACTACAAAAAGCATACCGTTGTTAGGTTTTTTATGCGAGGATTTCAGACATTCAGATTGAAGAACGATAAACAATATCGACAAAGCCAGAAGCAAGAGCCAAGTCTGCAGTGGCAGTAGTAGTGGCAGCGGCAGTGGCAGTGGCAGTGGCAGTAGCAGTGGCAGTGGCAGTGGCAGTAGCAGTAGCAGTGGCAGCGGCAGTGCAGGCAGGTCCAGCATCCAGCATCCAGCATCCAGCATCCAGTATCCAGCATCCAGTATCCAGCATCCAGCATCCAACATCCAGCATCCAGTACCCAGCACCCAGCACCCAGTACCCAGCACCCAGCACCCACGTATGCCCTCATAACATGCCAACCCCTGATAAATGGCTGTTAATCAAATTTCCAGGCATCACCATCAACAATTCACGCCATCTACCACTTATTATTATATTTTTGAACCTGACAAAAACCTGAAAAATGCCTGCCGGAATAATTCAGCACTATTTAGCAAACCCTTATGACCAGTAAAACTATTCTGCTGACAGGAATGATAGCCCTGGCCCAATGGTTATCTGCCCAGGATAATTTATATTCAGGTCGTATTGAACTGCAGGGGGTGTATTGCGGAACCGATGCCGTTCCTTTCTGGATCCGTTCCAATCAGTTTGGCAGTGTTCCTCCTGCGGGTGCTTCCATTGGATTAATCGGATCGGTTCGTAAAGATTATAATACAAATAAAAACCTTAGGACCGACTGGGGATTCGGTGCCGAAGGCCGCTTAAATGTGGGCAACCCCACTGAATTCATTTTAACGGAAGGCTACGGCAAATTCAGGTACGGGATTTTTGAACTCAAGGCCGGACGGGTAAAAGAAATTACCGGTTTGTGTGACACCCTGCTTACATCGGGATCATGGAGCGTTTCGGGAAATGCCAGGGGTATTCCCGGCATTCAGCTTGCCGTACCTGAATATTACACACTGCCCTTCTTTGGTGAACTTTTTGCCTTTAAAGGCAGCTATATGCATGGCTGGATGGGAAACTGGAATTATTACGATTCGGTGGTGGCCAATACACCTACCTTCCTTCACCAGAAAATGCTTTACGGGAGATTTGGAAAGCCCCGTTGGCGTATTAAATTATATGGAGGGTTTAATCACCAGGTTGTCTGGGGAGACGAAAGGGATATTTTGGGAGAATCGTATGTACTAAACAACCTTGAGACTTTTTTGTATGTAAATGCGGGTACTCGTTATTCAAAGGACACAATAAGGATGACCCGTATTGGAAATCATGTTGGATCTATAGATATTGGTTTTACGCTTGAGTTTGAGAAAATACGCCTGTTGATATACCGTCAAAGCTTTTTCGATGCAGGTGCTTTATATTACATGGCTAACCTGCGCGACGGACTCAACGGCATATGTATTGAGCATAAAGTAAATAACGGAAAACTACTGCATTGGAAAAAACTTCTTTTAGAAGTGTTATATTCTAAAAACCAGGCCGGAGAAACATGGTCGCCTTATACCTCATCGCCTTACGAGAACTATTACAACAATGCCTATTACAAAACTGGCTGGTCATACCGGGGGATAAGCATCGGCAGTCCTTTTATAACCCCGTCACATGACCTCAGAAAAGAATTGCCGGTTACCATGTTTAATTATTTCGACAACAACAGGGTGTTAGCTTTCCATTTAGGAATTCATGGAAACATTTGCAAATGGGAACTGTTGGGAAAAATGTCTTTTTCAAGAAATTATGGAACATACCTTACCGCCACATCCGGCAAAGTCCATGGTGGTGAACTTAATGGCGTTTTCCCGGTAACCGATCAGTTTGCTGCAATACTGCATGGCGTTAGAAAACTCAACAAGGATTATCAAATTGGCGTTACCCTGGCTTTTGACAAAGGACACTTGTATTACAATTCAGCAGGCTTAATTTGCAGCATATCAAAATCGTTTTAAAATTGCATGGGAATAAATAATAAGACACAATAAAAATATGTAGTTTTAGGGTCAGGAAAATACACCTTGGCATTATTCATTATAGTTCAATTATGAAGTTTTTAATTACCGGAACAGCCGGCTTTATAGGTTTTCACCTGGCGGAAAAATTACTGAAAGAAGGTCATGAAGTTGTCGGTTTGGATAACATAAATGACTATTACGATATCAACCTTAAGTATGCCAGGCTTAAAAAAAGCGGAATTGACAACAATGATATTTCGTATAACAAACCAATTATAAGTAGCCTTTACCCAAATTACCGCTTTGTGCAACTCAACCTGGAAGACCGGGAGCAAATAAACAAACTGTTTGAGAATGAGATTTTCGACAGGGTTTGTAACCTGGCAGCACAGGCCGGAGTACGTTACAGCCTTACTAACCCTCACGCTTATATTGAAAGTAACATTGTTGGCTTTATCAATATCCTCGAAGCCTGCCGGCATAATCGTGTCGGTCACCTGGTTTATGCCAGCAGCTCAAGCGTATATGGCCTCAATGGTCATATCCCGTTTGCAGAAACCGACAATGTAGACCATCCGATCAGCTTATACGCAGCTTCTAAAAAAAGTAACGAACTAATGGCCCATACCTACAGTCATCTTTTTAATATTCCCACAACAGGACTGCGCTTTTTCACTGTATACGGTCCCTGGGGCAGACCCGATATGGCGCTATTCCTGTTTACCAAAGCAATTTTTGAGAATAAGCCAATTCAGGTCTTTAATAATGGCGAGATGGAACGCGATTTCACTTATATTAACGACATTGTGGAAGGTATATTCCGCATACTCACAGGCGATCCTCCAACAGGAAATCCGGATTGGAATGCACTGAATCCCGATCCTTCCTCATCGCCTGCTCCGTACAAGGTGTTTAACATCGGCAATAGTAATCCCGTTAAACTAATGGACTTCATTAAGGCCATTGAAAAGCATACGGGTAAAACAGCAAAACTCGAGTTTAAACCCATACAGGCCGGAGATGTTAAAAAAACCTGGGCTGATGTAAATAAGCTGGGTATTAGTTATGACTACAAGCCCAGGTACGCTGTAGATAAAGGAATAGAAGAATTTATATCGTGGTATAGAAGCTTTTTTCAGGTAAAGAATTAACATATCTCCAATTATAGCCTCGTATAACCGGCGAAAGGCATTAAATATCAGCCTATACATGGTATTAATATTAGCTTTTTGTTTATATCATATGGCTTAACCGCTAATATTGATTATTGTACTTCGAAAGTACAGCGCCGTCATAGCCGCTGCTATATTGATTGATAGAAGGCGCATTTAACAAGATATGTTATGGCGTACTTATAGAAAGTGACTTTTGCAATTAATCAAAACCCCGTCGTGTTTCAGCACCTCTCTCAGGCGGATGGTCAAATAGATGTCACCTTTGATGTCAATTAACGTCTAATCATCTAATTTTGTTTGCTTATAAATCATAAAAATTAAACACCGGAATGAAAAAACTTTACTTGTCTGGCTTTTGGAAGCAAGGCAGATTAATACTTTGCTTATCAGGTATGATCCTGTTCATTTCTTCGTGTGTGATGCAGCGTAATATCGAATACATGCAGGACAAGAGCAATGATATGCTTAGTTTTAATGAAGCTGCCATTGGCGAATACAATCTCAAACCAGGCGACGAGTTATATATTCAAATAAACAGTCTGGATGATGTCACTGCCAATGTGTTTGGAAACACACAACAGACTTTGTTTATGGGTACCATTCAGCCGTATGGAGCTTCGCTTATTTCGTACACAGTTGATGAAGAAGGGAAACTGATACTTCCGGTTATCGGAAAAATCAATGTTGAAGGTATGACAGTAGAACAAATAAGAGAGCTGATAACGAAATCATTGGAAAACGTACTTAATCAACCTGTCGTGTCGGTGAAACTGGTTAACCGTTTTGTGTCGGTTCTTGGCGAAGTAAGGAATCCGGGACATTTTGCATACTCGCAGGAAAAGCTTACTGTTTTCGATGCCATTGGACTTGCCGGTGATATAACTGATTTCGGCAACCGAAAAGAAGTAGTATTGACCCGAAACGAAGATGGCAAGAACATAAAGATCAACATCGACCTGACCAAATCTGAAGTACTTGCTTCTAATTACTACTTCATCCGACCCAATGACATAGTTTATGTTAAACCGCTACACCGTAAATTCTGGGGGTTAAATCAATTCCCTTACTCGGTGATCTTATCTACCATCACTACTGCCATATTGCTATTCAGTGTAACCCAATAATTGTTTTGGTACAATAAAACAACCTATATGCAAAAGCAACAGCAAAACCTTATCGATCAGGAAAGTGAACTCAATAAATTATTCGAACTGATTCAAAGAAATTATCTTTTTTTTGTCATAAGTGTGGTTATAGCTTTGGCGCTGGCATTTTCAGTTAACCGTTATGCTATTCCAACATACGAAATCACTTCCTCACTCATGATTAAGGAAGACAAAGGCTCGACTTCGCGAAGCGATATGACTGATTTTCTAAATAGTGGGTTATTCGGTCATGACAAAAACTTTCAGAATGAATTATGGATTCTAAAATCCACACCTGTATTTGAGCAGACGGTGAATAACTTAGACCTGGCGGTGAATTACTACCGTAAAAAAGGATTTTTATATTATGATGCCTATGAAGATGCTCCTTTCCATATCCTGTATGTAAAAGATCATGTACAACCAGTTAATCTGAAGTTTCACATTGTCTTTGAGAGCAAAGACCGTTTCACCATTCATGCCGAAGGAAAGGACATCGGAATATACAATTTCAAAACTGGTGAAATTGAATCGGTCAAAAAAAGATTTGTTTTCAAAACCGAGGGGCAAACGGGTAAGCTCATCGAAACACCTGACCTGAGCTTTATGATCGATTGGAATGAAAACAGCCTCTTTCAATCCAACAAAGCTTCATCGTATTATGTTGAGCTTATCAGCAAACAGGAAGCCATACAGTACCTTATGAAAGAAATTACCTTTGAAGTGGTAGACAAGCAAGCCACTGTGGTAAAAATGACCATGCGGTCTGAATCGTTGCAAAAGGGGAAAGACATTATCGATGAGATTATGAATGTTTATTCGCAGCAGAACCTTGACCGAAAGAATCACACTGCCAACATTACCATCGGATATATTGAATCACAACTTGATGAGATATCGGAATCACTTGATGAAACGGAAAGTAACCTGCAACTTTTCAGGTCGTCGCACCAGTTACTGGATGTTTCAGATCAGGCCAGCGGAATTTCAGCCCTGTATATGGACCTGCAAAATAAAATGGCAGAGCTGATGACCCGTAAACGTTATTATGACTATGTATCGGATTACCTTTCAACAAATGATGATTTTTCCAATATGGTGGTACCCGCATCAATGGGTATTCCCGATCAGATGCTGAATACATTAATGTCGGAATTAATAACAGCCCAAACACAGCGCAAAAACCTGATCGACAATAATCAAGAGAAAAACCCACTAGTATCAAAGCTCACCATTCAAATTGACAACCTTAGGAAAACCGTATCCGATAACATTTTAGCAGTGCAAAAAACAACCGACATTTCCATTGATGAAATGCAGAAACGTATTCGAAAGGTGGAAGGTGAAATAAGCCGTTTACCTGGTACGCAGCGTAAGCTGGGTGGAATTGAACGAAAATACCGGCTTAATGATGCCATATACAATTACCTGCTTGAAAAAAGAGCTGAGGCAAAAATTACCCAGGCATCCAATCTTCCCGATATCATCGTTATTGAACCGGCTAATATGACAGGCACCAAACCTGTTTCACCAAACGCTCCTATGAACTATCTGGCCGGACTGGTACTTGGACTTGGAATCCCATTCGGCATACTTACCCTTAAAAAGGCATTCAACAACAAGGTCGAAAGTCAGGATTATATTGAACAAATCACCGATGTACCTGTACTGGGTAAGATTCTGCACAACCGGCACAAAACCAACAATGTTATGTTTGAACACAGCAAGTCAAACATTGCAGAATCGTTTCGAGCCCTTCGTACGAATATTGAATTCCACTACCGGAAATTACCAAAGAAAACCATATTGGTTACTTCAAGCACCGAAGGTGAAGGAAAGTCATTTAACACACTGAATCTGGCCATGAGTTACGCACAATTGGATCGCAGAACCATTCTGGTTGATTTTGATTTACGCAAGCCCACTGGTTATATGTCAAATGAGGAAGGTTCGTTGATCGGTCTGAGTTCTTATTATACAGAAAGGACTGACCTGGAAAGTATCATCCAACATTCTCCTCACGAAAAGCTCGATTACATACCTTCTGGTCCTATACCTCCCAATCCGATGGAGCTACTTGCACTTGATAAAACAAAAGATCTTATCGGACAATTAAAAGAACAATACGATTGCATAGTACTCGACTCTCCTCCCCTCGCCCAGGTAAGTGATGCATTTCTGCTAATGGATTATGCTGATGTAAAAGTGGTTGTAGCCCGCCAGCACTATACCCTGAAAAAAGCTTTCAACCATATCATACACGATATAAAATATAAAAACATTGAAAACGTATGCATCGTATTGAATGATAACAGGCTTTACAGCGACCAGTACGGTTACGGATACGGATATGCAAAAACGAAGGGTTAATAAAACAGGCAAATGCTGATCAAATAAAATGAAAGGCTTTGAAATTTAACCACCTAATATTTAATCTGTTACCTGACAAAACGGGTATATTGAACACCCAGATCCGGCAATTATCATTGTATCTTACCGCTTCGGTTATCTCATCAGCTATCAGTATTATCATAAACCCCTTTTTAGCAGTCAATCTGTCACCCGAAGATTATGCCATAATCGGCTATTTCACGTCTTTTAACCTGTTAATATTGCCAATTGTCAGTTTTTCCTTATTGTCATACTATTCGAGAAACTTTTTTAAAATAGATGAAAAAGAAAGGGCCGCAGTGCTTGACACACTGGTTATTTCACAGCTAATCATTGGCATTGTTGGTTTCATTGTGTTTATCGCCGGCTTTTATATCTATTTCAGGCTTTCAAACGTAGCATTTTCATTTCATCCCTATGCGCTCTTATGCTTTATACCAACTTTTTTTAATTGCTTCCTAAATTTTTTGCTCATCGAAAAACGCATGAAACGGCAAGCCCGTAGCTTTTTCAACATAACTGTTTTAAATGCATTGTTCAATGCTGCTTTTGCCATTCTTTTTGTGGTGATCTATAAAGAAGGCGCTGCCGGTCGCTTCTGGGCCATGCTTATTCCAAGTGTAATTTTCGGTTTCTATAGTTTCCGTAAATTGTTATCGCGAGTAAGGTTCAACAGGCAAGTGTTTAAGGAAGCATTAAAGTTTGGATGGCCAATTTCATTATCTGCCATACTTTATTATTTCATGGCAGGAATTGACAGGGCAATGCTTGAGAAATTAGATGTTACTACATTCGGATACTATAATGTGGCTTTTCAGATAGCCAATTATCTATACGTATTTTACACAGCCATCAGTCAAACCTTTGAACCGGATATTTACCAAAGCATTGCTGAAAATAAAAGAAAGAAACTCCTTAAAACAGTCACCATGGCAGTAATAATCAATACCATACCAACACTGTTGTTTGTATTGCTTGCAAAGCCGCTTATTGTGGTACTGACATACGGAAGATATATAGAATCCACAGGGTTTGCACAGATTATGGCATTAAAGCACATACCCATGGCAGTGTGTTTTCTGGTTTCCAACGTTATCATTGGTTATGGTTATCCAAGGGTAGAACTGATAAATCGCATTGCCGGCGCTTTACTTTCTGTGATTCTTTATAAGGTGTTGATCAACAACTATGGATTCTACGGAGCGGCCTGGGGTCAGTCAATTTCATTCATTTTAATGACCATCATAAGTGGTGTCTTCATTTTATATAAACTATCATCTAAAAAAAATAAACAACTTTCATGTTGAGTATAATAAATAGCAACATATGAAAGAAGTATCAATACTCAAACTGATCAGGAAAGAATTGGTTTTTCTTTCGATATTGGCGCTAATATTGCTAAACTTCTCAGGTGAATCCATCTACTGGTGCTACCTGACCGTACCCTTGTTCCTTTTTTATATTTACCATCACGTCAACATCATTGATGTTAACTTCTCACTCTTACTGGCATATAGCATAATATACAGCGCCAGTTTACTCCTGAACAATGCCAACCCCGGTTCCAAAACCGTTTTTTTCGGCTATTTACTCTTTCCTTTTATTTTTTACTATCTGGGAAAACTCATTATTAACAAATACCCACAACCTGAAACGATATACTTCTTATTGTTTTTTATCTGCATATTCATGAGTCTGTTACCTTTTTTTGCCAATATACAGTCGACAGTCGACAATGGTTTTATGACCATAAGGAATATCAGGCTGCTATGGATGGAAGAAGGAGGTGAACAAAATGCAACAAATGTGGGTAGTTACTTTGCCCTAAGCTTAAGCCTTTTACCCCTGATCCTGGTACAGCAAAAAACGAAAACAGAACGCCGTTATGCCTGGTTGGGTATTCTGTTGGTAAGTATAGGCCTGTTTTCGATTCTGAACATGAGTAACCGTACCGGATTGCTTATTGTGTTATTGTCACTGCTATGCGCCACCTTCCTTCTTAAACGCAAGAAAAATGCTGTGCTTTTTATTGTTATCATTTTAGCAGCAGTACTTATTCTGTATATTTTCAATATACTTGGCTTTCAAACCTGGTTTGAATATTCCACCTACCACGAACGACTTTCCACAGCAAGTTTTCAGGAGGAAGGCAGAATTGGATTATGGACAAAGGCACTTTATGGTATTATAAAATATCCGCTGGGAAATGCAAGTTATATGCCATCGTCGTATGCACACAATTTATGGTTAGATACTGCCTTGAGGACTGGCTTGATACCTATGGCATTGCTCCTGATTATTGCAGTAAGGGCACTCATTTCGATCTATAAACAAGTAAGAAATCAGGCGTATCCTGAATTTATGCGTATAATGATAGCAGGAATAACTGTTGCATTTTACTTAACTTTCATGCTGGAGCCCATTATGGAAGGATATTACATATTTTTCTTCGTGTTTTGTTTCTTTTTTGGCATTCTCGAAGGCTTCAGCAATAAAACTTTGCATTTGTTAAATAATTGATGTGAAAACAACTATAACCATGTGCCAAAACAAAAGTTGTTTATGAAAATCGGTATTCTTTCGTTTTACTATCTCGAAACCACCTTCCCCTTAGCCAGAAATCTGGCAGAGCGTGGTAATGAAGTCACGTTAATCTGTCTTTTCAATATCGAAAACAGGAATAGTTATGTAGTAGATTATTCAAAATTTGATGTCAGAAGCGGGTTTGACAACAGATACAATGCATTGGCACTTAACGATCAGTTAAAAAATTACCTTGGCAGGATTAACCTTCATACTTTCTTCTATCCCAATTATAAAAAAGCTCCTTTCAAAACGCTTCTCAATCAGCTAGCGTTATCATGGTTCTTAGCTAAACAACATTTCGATATCATTCATCTTATTGGCGAAACACCCTTCTATTATCTCCTCCATCTTCTTTTTTCTGAAAGCAAAGTGATTCATACCATGCATGAATCCACATCTCATGAAACGCTTAACAAAAGCTTTTTTCAGGAAAAACTACTTAATTACCTGGGTCGTTCAAAAAATGAACTGATATTTCATTCAACAGCAACCAAGGACAGGTTCATTGCTTATTGTAACCAAAAGCGCCTTCTAAATCAGCACCTTTACAACCGGTCAAATGTAATCCCTTTTGGATTATTTGAAACTTACAGGTTTTTTACAGAAAAAGATATTAATACCTTTCAATGTGCAGAAAATACCATTCTCTTCTTTGGCAGGATTACGCCATATAAAGGATTGAACTATTTAATCAAAGCTTCCATTCAGGCTAAGAAAACCATACCCGATTTAAAAGTTATTATTGCAGGAGAAGGAGAAATAGGCGGTGAAAGACTGGATCATAATCTGTTCGACATTATTAACAAAACCCTATCCAATGTCGAATTGGTAGAACAAATACAACGGAGTAAAATTATCGTATGTCCTTATGTGAGTGCCTCTCAAAGCGGAATACCCATGGTTGCTTTTCTGTTTGGGAAACCAGTAATAGCTTCTGATGTAGGGGCTTTCCGCGAAATAATCGAAGATGGTGAAACAGGCCTGTTGGTTCCGCCGGCTGACGAAACGGAATTGACCTATGCCATCACCAAAATGCTGAACGAGCCTGGGATAATTCAGAAAATGCAAAACAACATTTATGAAAGATTTTCAGTAAATGCCAGCAATTCGTGGAATGAACCAGGGCAAAAAACACTTGCAGTTTATAAAAAGGCATTAAAAAACCCCGTTGAAAGTATTTTATACTGCAGTTCGCTATGCTCCGAAAGGTTAATTGAATACCTGTATGAAACGTCAACACCAAAACCACTTAACTCAATTCAAAAATATCACCGATTACTATCTAAGGGGCTGGAGGCCAACAACATTGTTGTTACAACTATTTCGGCCATACCGGTAAATCCGGCAAGCAATAAAAGAATGCTATGGAAAGAAAAATGTGAAACCGAGGAGGGCGTTCATTACCAATATACTCCCTTTATTAATATTAACTACATCAGGCAGGCAATGATTGCAGTAACTGCATTTGCCGCCTGCGTACTTTGGTGTATAAAGAACCGTAAACACTCCAACATAATTGTTGTGGATGTGCTTAATGTTTCCCTTGCTGTTTCCGTCAAATTTGCCGCGCGTTTATGTCGGGTTAAAATATGTGCTGTCGTAACTGATTTGCCGGATATGTTGCATCAGATTAGTGAACTTGAAAAACTAACCTTCCTCGGCAAGTGGGCAAGGCGTATAAGCACCAGGCTTCTTACATCGTATGATGGCTATGTTTTATTAACCGATAATATGAATATGAAAGTCAATCGTTTTAACAAACCCCATGTTATAATTGAAGGTTTGGTTGATAAAGCAATGGAACAACGTACCAATTCGCTGCGTAATAAACATGTACCATTAACCATATTATACACAGGAGGACTGTATGAAAAATACGGAATTAAACGACTTATTGAGGCATTTATGAATATACACCATGACAACCTGGAATTGCATTTATATGGCGATGGCGACATGACATCGGAATTAGCCGGTTATATTCAGGCCGACCAGCGTATCCGGTATTTTGGAGTGGTTAACAATAGCCATATAGTCGAACAACAGTTGAAGGCCACATTACTGGTGAATCCTCGCCCAAGCAACGAGGAATTCACCAAGTATTCATTCCCATCTAAAAACATGGAATATATGGTATCCGGCACACCGGTTGTTACCACGGCACTTCCAGGAATGCCAGGGGAATATTATGATTATGTGTATATATTCAGAGACGAGGAAACAACAGGAATAGCACAAACCCTGCAACACCTGTTAACCCTGCCTCAGCAAAAATTGCATGATTATGGAATGAATGCCAGGCAATTTGTACTTAAAAGCAAAAATCACCTGGTACAAGCCGAAAAATTGTTGAAGATGTTGAATACATTGTAACAGACAATCGTAATGAGCAAAAACATGAAGCAGGTAAAAGTGGCATTGGTACTTGCCGGAAACATTGAAAACGCTCCCTATCTTAGCTATTACACCGATATGTTGACAGAAAAACATATTGGCTATGATATTATCTCCTGGGATCGGCTATCCTTTGGTACAAAAGGCACATACTGCTTCTCGCTACCGAGTGATGACTTCCAGCCCTTTTATAAAAAGATGATCGATTATGTAAAGTATTCAGGTTTTATCAAAAAGACCATCCTTAACAATGCCTACGATGTGGTAATAGTTTTTACGGTGGCCAATATCATCTTCTTAGGCTCCTTTCTTTTAAAACATCAAAAGCCATTTATTATTGATATCAGGGATTATTCTCCTTTGATACCTTTTTTCAGGAAAAGAATTAGAAAAACATTGGAAGGTGCACGTCTTAATGTTATTTCCTCAACTGGTTTCAAAAAATTTCTTCCAACAGGAATTGAATATGAAATAAGTCACAATGTTCAACACCACTATCTGCTTTCGCAGCATGAAGCTTTCGTCTTGCCTGAAAACAAACCTTTATGCATCACTTCGTTTGGGCTTATCAGAGATTACCTGGTTTATCAGAAACTACTGACCGAACTGAAGAACTCACCAAAATACAATTGTGCCATTGCCGGACCAGGTATTGAGCCTTTGCAGGAATTTGCCACAAAAAATGCTGTACATAATGTAAAATTCAGCGGTAGGTACAACAAAGAACAGGAAAGCAGCATGTTAATCGATTCAGATTTCATTTTCATATTGCTGCCCCGATCAGTGGCACATGATTATGCCATGGCCAACCGTTTTTACCAGGCCCTGGTAAAACGAAGGCCAATGATTGTAAACGAGGGAAGCATTCATGCCGATTATGTTAAAGCCTATCATTTGGGCATAGTCATGTCACTCAATGAAAACATTGCCACCAGGCTGAATCATTATATTGATAGTTTTGATCACATTAAGTTCAACGATGGTTGTAATAAACTAATATTCGAAATCGAGAAAGATATTCAACAATTTGAAAAAGCGCTGACCTATGCTGTCTGCAGCTAAGGGTTCAAGGATAAACCTTGTATTTTATACTATGACAACAAAAGAGATCGCAGAATTAAAGAGGAATGCAGGACTGAAAATCTTTCGTGCACATGATACGTTCTTCTGGAAAAACAATTGGATCAATTACACCTTTCCACCGGTATGCAAAATTCCATTCAACACCATTGAACAACTCAGGCATTTAAGATGGAAACATTTGATTACTGTAATCTACAGCGACGCCCGGATTAAGAACACCTATGAATTCATTCTGGATACCGACCAATATTCTATCGAATGTTTTGATCACAAGGTCAGGAATCAAATCCGAAAGAGCCTTAAAACCTGTATTTTTAAAAGGCCCGAGCTCAATGATTTGTTAACTTCTGGTCTTGCAATTAACAAACAAACATTAAAAAGACAAAACCGCAGGGAGAATCTTTTGACAAGTGCAAAACTCTGGGAGAAGTATATTTCAGCTATTTATAATCACCCTGATGTGATAATAACCAGTGCCTACTATGAGGGCAAGATGATAGGCTACATCATAGTGTATGAACTCCAGGGAAAATGGATCATTGAAAATCCATATATTGACAGGCAGCACGCTCCTGTCTCATCACCCATGAATGGTTTAATTTATAGTGTAGTAAATCAATTGATCGCTTTGAAAGGAAAGATAAATATATCTTATGGAATTGAATCGTTTGTCCCCTTGCCTGAACTTAACCGTTTCAAAAATAAAATGCTATTTAAGCGAATTTCGGTTTCCAGGCTATACTTGATTAATCCGTTGGCATTGCCCTTTATAAAGTTAGCCCTGTTCTTTTATATTCGCCTGCTCAACAAGCATAGTATCAGGAACAGTTTTATCCGTAATGCCATTAATTTATACCAGGGTTACCGGCTGTATGATAAAGTAAAAAGCTATCCTAAATCATGATACTGATCGTTTCATCTGTTTTCCCACCCGAACCGGTGGTTTCTGCATCCATCAGTTACAGTCTTGCCCAAAAACTAGCCGAAAAATACCAGGTTACTGTTCTGACCCCCAAACCAACCAGGCCTCTTGGTTTTATCATGCCTGAAAACTATCATGCAACTGAAAACTACAGTCACGTTGTTCTTAACTCCTTTGTTTATCCTAAATCACGGCTGTTGGGAAGGTTATATGAAAGCTACAGCTTTGGTAAACATACTGCAAAATTCATTGAAAAGAATCATAAAGCCATCCAATGCATTTACCTTAATGTTTGGCCGCTGTTTGCACAATACTATATTGTAAGGGCAGCAAAAAAACACGCTATTTCTACGGTTATACATATGCAGGATATTTATCCCGAATCACTTTCGAATAAAGTACCACTGGTTGGAAGCCTCTTATGGAAACTTTTATTGCCATTGGACAAATACTGCCTGAAAAATGCTTCCGGAGTGATAACCGTTTCAGAAACCATGACAGAAACATACGTTGAAACAAGGAAAATCGACAAACGCAAGTTTCTGCTTGTTCATAACTGGCAGGATGAAAATGAATTTTTACAGTTCGGGCAATCCAACCTGGCGGACAAGTCAGCGAACATTAAAAAACAACCTTTTACCTTTCTGTATCTTGGGAACATTGGTCCAGTTGCGGGCGTAGAGTTTCTGTTGAAGGGATTTCTTAAAGCTGGTTTAGATAATGCTTCATTGATAATTGCCGGTAATGGCTCCAGAAAATCAGCCTGCATAGCATTTGCTACAAAACACAAATTACGACATGTGATTTTTAAAGAAGTTCCCTGGAGTAAGGTTCCGGAAATCCAACGCGAAGCCGATGTTCTTTTACTCCCCCTTATAAAGGGCGCAGCACTTAGTTCAATTCCCTCAAAGCTTCCTGCATACATGTTCTCGGCCAAACCAATAATAGCCTGTGTCGATAACGAAAGCTATACCAGTAAGGTAATGCACCAGGCAAATTGCGGATGGGTATTACCACCCGAAGACACCGAAAAACTTGCTCAGACAATGAACCACATTATAGTACAGTCGCGTGAAACGCTGGAAAAACTTGGCAATAATGGATTTGCGTTTGCCATGATCAACTTTTCAAAAAAACATAACCTGCCTAAACTAAGCAGTTATGTCGAATCGTTCATGACAGGTAACGAACCTGAGGCCATACAAATACTGTTGAAAGATAACCCCTAAAAAACCTTAACGAAGAGATCAATTGCCGTCTTAAACTATATAGCAGACAATACATTTATCTTCTATGCAAACATTTATGAAATGGGATTAAGCATAAGAACTATGAACAGGAGTGATCTGAACAAGGTTACCGACCTTTATATAGCGACTTTTGAAGGTTTATTTCTCTCCTTATTGGGTAAAGGTTTTCTGAACCGATATATTAAACTTCCAGATGAAAAGAACAGTTGATACAATAGTTGCCTTATCAGGCCTTATGTTGCTTTCACCGCTTTTCATTGTTATCAGCCTGTTCATATGGATCCACGATGGTGATCCTGCTTTCTTTGTTCAACAAAGAATAGGTAAAAACCGTAAGCCATTCAGACTTTACAAGTTTCGTTCTATGCGACTGCTTCATGATGACCGGGAAGGCCGTTTTGAACCCGGCAACACTTCTCGCGTAACCCCAATAGGCGCCTTTATCCGCAGAACCAAACTTGATGAATTGCCGCAACTAATCAATGTATTGAAGGGAGATATGTCACTTGTAGGCCCCAGGCCTGAGGTTGAAAAATGGGTGAATCATTATCCCGAACGATGGAACAAAGTATTGACCGTTAAGCCGGGGATAACAGATAATGCATCCGTGTTATTCAGGAATGAAGAGTCGTTGTTGGCAAAGGCAGCAGACCCTGAAAAGGTTTATCGCGAAGTGATCTTACCTAAAAAACTTGACCTGTATGAAGCATATGTATTACACCATTCTTTATGGGATGATTTTAAAATTATGATAAGAACGATCCTTAATGTATTTAGGAACTGTTAACCCTGCTGCCTACTACGAAAAGTGTTGGCTAATGGCTAATGGCTAACAGCTGATATAATTTGGTATCCGAAATAAAAAACACATAATAATATGCATATTCCTTTCTCAAAGGTTCCGTTGGCCGGCAATGAAGCAGCCTATATCAACGAAGTATTATCAAGCGGTTGGCTTACAACTTCTTCAAAGGCCTTTAAATTTGAAGAGTTATTTGCCAGGTTCATTGGAGCCAAATACGCCTGCGCGGTAAATTCCGGTACTGCTGCATTACACCTTGCAGTGGAAGCCCTTGGTATTGCTGAAGACGATAAAGTACTTGTACCCTCACTGACTTTTACCGCCACAGCCGAGGTAATAAGATATAGGGGTGCTGATCCTGTGTTTACTGATGTAGATTATCGTACAGGCCTTTTAACTAGTGAAATATTAAAAGAAGCCATATTACAAAACCCCAATCTGAAAGCCATAATGCTGGTACATTACGGCGGACAGGCTCCGGTTATGACAACACCGGAGGGTAATGGCATTATCGATATCTGCCGCCTGCACAACATAAGCATTATCGAAGATGCTGCCCATGCTTTTCCAACGAAATTCAATGACAAATACATCGGGTCATTCGGAAACATTACATGTTTCAGTTTTTATGCCAACAAAACCATTACAACGGGCGAAGGAGGCATGCTGGTAACCAATAATGAGAAAACATATAACAGGGTTAAGACCATGCGCTTACATGGTATCAACAGGGATATATGGACCCGGTTCACCGATAAAAAAGCATCATGGGAATACGATGTTGTTGCCCCGGGGTATAAATATAACATGCCCGATGTTAATGCTGCCATTGGGCTTGCACAGCTCGAGAAAGCCGAGTACTTCAGGGAACAGCGTCAACGTTGTGCCTTACATTATCAACGCGAACTCAGTGAGCTTCAAGATGTACTCGATCTTCCTGTTTGCAAAGGCCCTGCCGAACATCATGCCTGGCATCTTTTCCCGGTAATCATCAAACCCAGAGGCACTGTGACACGCAATGAATTTATCGAACAAATGTCGCGCAAAGGTATTGGAACATCGGTTCATTATAAGCCCTTGCACAGGATGACCTATTATAAAGAAACATACCAATTAAATCCTGCCGATTTTCCAAATACAGAAAAAATCTGGAATGGAACAGTTTCTTTGCCAATTTATCCCGGACTCAGTGATAATGAACTTGACTATATTTGCCATGTGATAAAAAAAATACTGCATTCATAATCATTTGGATATTCTTTCTGAAACAAGATGAACGTAGCAATTGGCTATAGCATGATTTGCGATAATTAACATTCGATTATGAGATTAGTTTTCCTGTTCATCAGTCTCTATATTTTTATCCGCGGCTGGCAGGCCTTACCCCGGAGGATCTCGGTTATGCTTATATATACAATGCTGTTCATGCTATTTACCGCGTCGTTTTACATTTCACATTACCTTTCCGATTCATTTCAACCAAATGTTGTATTGATAGCCCGTCAGGCAGGCGGACACTGGGTTATCATATTGATGTCTGCATTTTTTGCTGCCCTGGTAATTGATGTAAGCAGGTTACTCAACCATTTTTTTAAAATATATCCACAATGGATTACAACCAATTATCCACGAACCAAGTTATACACTTTTTTATCCGTTATTACAATCAGTCTTATCATCAGCGTTATCGGATTCAAAAATTTTGCCCATCCTCGCAAGATAAATATTGAAATCGGCATACATAAAAAAATAAACCCACCGGGAATACTCATACTTGCTGCAAGTGATTTTCATTTGGGCAATATAGTGGGTAAGGAGCGACTTGCTGAATGGGTTGACATTATTAATGCACAGCACGCAGATGTAATTTTGCTTGCAGGGGATATATTTGATCGCAATTTTAACGCCTTTATTTCCGGCGAAGTAGACGATGAATTGTCCAGGCTCAATGCGCTGTATGGCGTTTATGCCGTTCTCGGCAACCATGAATATGAAGGCGATCTGAGTGAGGCGATACTTTGTTTGCAACGTTCAGGCATAACCCTCCTGCGCGATTCCGTTGTCAATGTACACAACATCGTTTATATTGCCGGACGCGATGACAGGGGGAATTATCAACGGAAAAGCCTTGGTGTGCTGCTTAAGTCAGTTCCTCTGGAGAAGCCGTTGGTTTTGATTGACCATCAGCCCGCAGAACTCAGAGAAGCAACCAAATATCATGTCGACCTCCAGGTGTCAGGACACTTGCATAATGGGCAGATTTACCCGTTAAGTCATTTTATGTCATCCATGTGGGAACTGCCTTATGGATACCGAAAAATAGGCAATACGCATTTTTTTGTAACCGCAGGTTTGGGTATTCGCAGGGCACCCATCAGACTGGGAACCTTTTCGGAAATCGCGTTGATTCGCCTGCAATCATCAGATGCCGTAAATAAACAATAACCATATTTACGCAAGTATGTTTCTTTAAAACGGCTAACAACTAATAGCCATTAACCTTACATACTTATCAACACTTTTGTTTAGTCATGGCTTTACCAACAATAAACAGAAATTAATA
This sequence comes from uncultured Bacteroidales bacterium, assembly GCA_964618645.1. Classification (GTDB taxonomy): domain Bacteria; phylum Bacteroidota; class Bacteroidia; order Bacteroidales; family UBA10428; genus UBA5072. The sequence goes on from CAZUBW010000007.1 coordinate 28,650, forward strand.
ACTCATATCTGGATTTCTGACATAGACACCCAGAAACCGCACATTGATCAACTTTCCGTTACTTTCCGTCCCCATTTTTCGTTATAATCAAATACTACATGTATTTTTAAACCATAAAACACCGAACAAAAGGGCAAGATGGAAGATAAGTTCACTGAATGGCAACTAATGGTAAGGGATATAATCACCAAAGTCTTTCAAAATTATCCCCTACCCAAGTGGATTGTATTTGTTGCTGATACTGTTGCTGTATTCATTACCTTCTGGTTTTCGTACCTGCTCAGATTCAACTATATACCAACCGATTTCCCTATACAAGATGCCCTGAATCAAGGTGCTGCCGTAGTAGTGATATATATATTATTTGCACTTTATTTTCGTCCCTATTCGGGAATGATAAGACATACCACGTTAATCGACATCTATTTCATATTTGTTACGACTACAATTACCTTTTTATCACTATTTTTACTAACGTTGCTTGCTAGGAATCTGAACCTGCCTTATTTGTTTCAAATACCCCTTTCCATACTTACCATTCATTATATGGTAATCAGTTTATTTCTTATTGCAGAACGAATAATCATAAAAACCCTTTTTTACCTCGTCACCATTTCGCACACGAAAAAAAAGAATGTAATAATTTATGGCGCAGGGGCTATGGGTGTTATAGTAAAGCGTGTATTGCTCAGCGATGTCAGGGGTGATTACCATGTAGTTGGTTTTATCGACAACAACAGAGTACTGCAGGGTAAAAAACTGAATGGCATTCCTGTTTATCCTCCCAAGGTAATTACCCGGGAGTTTCTGTTCAAACATGGTATAGAAACCATGATTTTTGCCATTAGGGATATAAAGCCTTCAGAGAAGAGTGAAATCATCAGCTACGCGTTAAATATAGGACTCGAAGTGCGAGATACACCGGCTGTTGAACAATGGTTGAATGGTGAACTAGAAATTCACCAAATCGAAAAAGTAAAACTGGAAGATCTGTTAGGCCGTGAACCAATTGACCTTAATCTGGACAAGATAGGAAAAGAACTCAGGGGAAGAACCATATTGGTTACAGGCGCTGCCGGATCAATTGGTTCAGAAATTGCGAGGCAAATAACCGGTTTCCATGTCAAGAACCTGATACTGGTGGACCAGGCTGAAACGCCTATGTTTCATTTGGGAAATGAATTAAAGACAGGACATCTCCAGTGTCCGGTTAAAACCATTTTAGCTGATATTACAGCCTATAAAAAAATGGAAAGTATTTTTGTCACTTACCAGCCCGATATTGTTTTTCATGCTGCAGCTTATAAGCATGTCCCGCTTATGGAGGAACATCCGCATGAAGCCATCAGGGTGAATGTGGGTGGAACTGCGGTGATCACGCGCCTCTCGATGAAATACGGAGTGGAAAAATTTGTGATGATCTCAACTGACAAGGCCGTAAATCCCACCAATGTTATGGGGGCTTCAAAACGTCTTTGTGAAATGGTTGTTCAACTAAAATCGCAACACAAAGCAAACAACACACAATTTATTATTACCCGTTTTGGAAATGTGCTGGGTTCAAACGGATCAGTCATACCCCTATTCGCCAAACAAATTGCCGAAGGAGGCCCTGTTACGGTTACGCATCCTGAGATTACCCGCTACTTCATGACTATCCCCGAAGCATGTCAGTTGGTGCTTGAAGCCGGATTTATGGGTAAAGGGGGGGAAATATACGTATTTGACATGGGAAAGCCAGTTAAAATTGTCGATTTGGCCAGGCAAATGATAAGGCTTTCGGGTTACGCACCTGATAAGGAAGTTAAAATTGTTTATACTGGTTTGCGTCCAGGTGAAAAACTATATGAGGAATTGCTTGCCGATGAGGAAACCACTGTGCCAACTCATCACCCTAAAATAAAAATAGCCCAGGTAAAGCAATTAGAAGCCCCAGGTACAATAATGCAGGTTGAAAAGCTTCTTTCGGTGTTATATTCCCTTTCTCAACACCAAGTGATTGATATGTTGAAAGAGCTTGTACCTGAATACAGTTCTGCAACCGATTATGTTTCGGGGCCTCAGATTGCCCATGCCGGTTAGTACGGCCAAACTGAATATTATCTCACAAGCCCACCAACTTGGAAAATTGCAAAGTTAATAGCTACTTTGCCAAATGATCCATACATTTGGGAGCGAATTAAGTTTACCAACATGAAACCATTTGATAATAAAACCCTGCTGATTACAGGAGGCACAGGTTCATTCGGGAATGCTGTGCTCCGACGCTTTTTAAATACCGAAATCGGGGAAATTAGGATATTCAGTCGCGATGAAAAAAAACAAGACGATATGCGACAGTTTTATCAAAACCCCAAAATAAAATATTTCATTGGTGACGTACGTGACAGGCAAAGCCTCGACAATGCCATGAAAGGTGTGGATTACATATTTCATGCTGCAGCACTGAAACAGGTTCCCTCGTGCGAATTTTTTCCAGCTGAAGCCGTGCGAACCAATGTGCTGGGTTGCGAGAACGTCCTTGATTCAGCCATTCAATACGGTATAAAAAGGGTTGTTGTGCTTAGCACCGATAAAGCCGTATATCCAATCAACGCCATGGGTATGTCCAAGGCCTTAAGTGAAAAGGTAATGGTAGCCAAATCGCGCTCACTGAATGGATCAGACACCGTTTTTTGCGGCACACGCTATGGCAATGTTATGGCTTCACGCGGATCGGTAATTCCTCTGTTTGTTAACCAAATCAAGAACAATAAGACCATTACCATTACCGATCCCAACATGACGCGGTTTATGATGACCCTCGATGACGCCGTTGAACTGGTACTCTTTGCTTTTGCAAACGGACAAAACGGGGATATTTTTGTGCAGAAATCACCGGCTTCTACAATTTCAGATCTGGCTCAGGCTTTGAAGGAACTGTATAAGTCAGACACTGCCATAACCGTTATCGGAACCCGTCATGGCGAAAAACTTTACGAAACCCTGGTCAACAGGGAAGAAATGGTAAAAGCAACCGACGAAGGCGATTATTACCGCATACCTGCAGATACACGCGACTTGAATTACAATAAGTTTTTCAGCGAAGGTGAATCCGCTGTAAATCTGGCTGAAGAGTATACATCTCACAATACCCAACGACTGGATGTAGAAGGCACCAAAAAATTATTGCTAAAACTTCATTCCATTAGGGAAGATGTTCTTCATGAAAAACGGAAGATGGTGTATACACCCTGAACTATACCAGCATAAATTTAATTTAATTCTTATGACCTCTGGCTGTTAAGCTTTTAGAAATCTATAAAAGATGAAAAGAATTGGCATTACGGGGCAATCAGGTTTTATTGGCACGCATTTGTTTAATTTTTTCGGGCTGAAAATGGATGAATTTGAACGAATTCCATTTCGTGATGAATTCTTTGAAGATCAGGCCAAACTTGAAGAATTTGTAAGCAAGTGCGATGTAATCATACACCTGGCTGCGTTGAACCGGCATAACGACCCGCAAACCATCTATGACACCAATATGCTGCTAGTAAACAAGCTACTCAGCGCGCTTGATAAAACAGGCTCGCGTCCGCATATTTTATTTTCATCCTCTACACAGGAAGAACGCGATAACCAGTTTGGTAAATCAAAACGCGAGGGTCGTGCCTTATTAGCCAATTGGGCAGCAAAAAATAAAGTCCCCTTCACAGGCCTGGTAATTCCAAATGTTTTCGGCCCTTTTGGCCATCCCTATTATAATTCTGTTGTGGCCACCTTCAGTCACCAGGTTACCCATAATGAGCAGCCTAAAGTTGATGTTGATGCCAGGCTTAAACTGATTTACATTGGTGAACTGGTTGAATTTGTGCATAAAGCCATAACCCTGCAATTGTCGGCCAGTGAATACAAAGTAGAACATACAACTGAAAAAACAGTTACCGAATTACTTGCCCTGATAAACGGTTACAAATCGGAATACATGGACAAAGGCATGTTCCCGGAATTGAAGAATTCATTCGAAACAAACCTGTTCAACACTTTCAGGTGCTATATGAATATTCCGGAATACTTCCCGGTAAAACTGGTAAAAAATACCGACAACAGGGGAAGCTTTGTTGAAACCATCAAAAGCCGGTTGGGTGGCCAGGTGTCGTTTTCGACAACAAAACCCGGCATTACCCGGGGAAATCATTTTCACACAAGGAAAATTGAACGTTTTGCGGTAATCAGCGGAAAAGCCAGGATTCAACTCCGAAGAATAGGTACGCAGGAAGTTCATAATTTTGATCTTGACGGGAATGAACCGTCGTATGTAGATATGCCTGTATGGTACACGCACAATATAACCAATACCGGTAAAGATGACCTGTACACCGTTTTCTGGATCAATGAGTTTTTTGATCCGAATGATCCGGATACCTATTTTGAAACGGTATAAAATGCCACTAAGGCACTAAGGCACTAAGTTTTGTTATGAAAGAAGTCGTAATTCTTGAAAAAATATACGAATCATGCCTTGAATATGAACTAATTAAAAGAGGATTAAATACCCAGAGACAAGTCAACATTCCTGTCATTTATGACGGCATAAAATTTAATGAAGGTCTCAGACTGGACCTTCTGGTTGATGAAAAGGTCATAATAGAGATCAAAGCAGTAGAGATTGTTAATCCGGTATGGGAATCTCAGGTTTTAAGCTATTTGCGACTTACCGGTCTTAAATTAGGATTCCTGATCAATTTTAATGTTTCTGTTGTTAAAAATGGAATACGCAGATATCGACTTTAATACCAACATTAAAATTAACTTCGTGTCTTAGTGACTTTGTGGCTGATTTTTTAAACTTTTGGAGTAATAAATATGACCAGACAAAAAATTAAAGTAGTAACTATTATTGGAACAAGGCCGGAAATAATCCGCCTGTCGCGGGTGATGGCAAGGTTGGATGAATTTGTACAACATATTATTGTTCACACCGGGCAGAACTATGATTATGAGTTGAACGAAATCTTCTTCAAAGATTTAGAGATTCGTAAACCCGACTATTTTTTAAATGTAGATACATCATCCCTGGGAGCTTCTGTGGGCGACATCATCCGCAAATCGGAAGAGGTTTTACGTAAAGAAAAACCAGATGCCCTGCTTGTGCTGGGTGACACCAATTCATGCCTGTCTGCCTATATGGCCAAACGATTGCACATCCCGGTATTTCACATGGAAGCCGGTAACCGTAGTTACGATTTCAACGTTCCCGAAGAAATCAACCGCAGGGTGATTGATCATATCGCTGATTTTAACCTGGTATACACCGAACATGCCCGCAGGCATCTGGTCAGCGAAGGGCTACCCCACCGGCGCATTTATCTTACAGGAAGCCCTATGAAGGAAGTACTGGATTACTACCGGAGCAAAATTGAATCGTCTTCCATTGCAGAAAGCTTAAAGCTGAAACCTAAAGGTTATTTTATTGTAAGTGTACACCGTGAGGAAAATGTGGACAACCCGGACAATCTTGAAAAAATTATCACGGTGCTGGACCGTTTGCAACAGGAATACAAGTTGCCTGTGATTGTATCAACGCACCCGCGTACCCGAAAACAACTGGAATCAAGAAAACATAAAATATCGAATAATAACATTATCTTTCTTAAACCATTTGGTTTTACCGATTATGTGAATCTTCAGCTGAATGCATTATGTACAATATCCGACAGCGGAACAATCAGTGAAGAATCGGCTATTCTTTCGTTTCCTGCAATTTCAATTAGACAATCCATGGAGAGGCCAGAGGCGCAAGATGCCGGGACCATTATACTTACCGGTTTTGAGCCTTCGAATGTACTTAATTCAATTGCCCTGGTTATTGAAGAGCATAAGAGGGGCAATTACCGGCAAATACCGCCCGATTATACCATTGAAAACACTTCCTGGCGAGTGCTTAAACTCATTGCAGGTAATGCTTCACTTAGCAATAAGTGGCATGGAATAACCGTTTGATCCTTCCCCAAGCCAGTCAACAAATATGCCGTTCAAAACAGGAATGGCATTTTTTATATGAAACTGATTAATTTTTTCACATATTGTTGTTAACACAATAATATGAGATTGTGAAATTTGTCCATGCCCAATATTTTTTTTGTTATTAAAATATTAACTACTTTTATTTTTATCAGTATAATATAACTCAAATTACTGAGTATGGATGACCATTCAAAAAAAGAATCATTTGGCGGATATACGTTTACTGCCATTCTTATATCTGTTATTTTCCTTGTTTTTGCTCTTTTTCTTGCTTTAAGCCAAAGCCGCGAAGCCGATTTCTCCTGGGCAGGTATTCTGTGGCTGCTTAAAAACAATCCTGTTTTCTGGATTCTGCTGACGCTGTCTGTTTTGTTTCCCCTGGCTGTATACCTCGTATCACAGAGGTTTTATGCAACCTTTGCCCGGCAACAGGAAGTGAATGCATATGAAAACGAGCGGATCGAAAAAGTCACGGCCTTTACCCAACAGCTTATACACGATAACCTCGATGTGAATTTTGATCTTGCCGGCGAAGATGACCTCCTGGGTAAAACCTTGCTCAACCTCCGCGATACACTGAAAACAAACCAGGATAATAATATTAAACTGCGCAAGGAAGAAGAAAAGCGAAACTGGATTGCAGAAGGGCTCGCCCATTTCAGTGAAATACTGCGTAACTATATTCACGACCCTGACAAGCTTGCTTTTCATATCATAAAAGATATCACCAAATATGTTAATGCCATTCAGGGTGGCTTTTACCTGCTCAATGATGATGATCCGCATAACCGCTTTTTTGATCTTAAAGCGTTCTTTGCCTTCGACCGTCGCAAATTTGCCGATCAGCAAATCAAATGGGGAGATGGCCTCATCGGCACCTGTGCCCTGGAACAAAAGTCGGTTCACCTGAAGAGTATTCCCGAAGGCTATATAACAGTGACCTCCGGGCTGGGTGAAGCCAATCCCGATAACCTGGTTGTCGTTCCCATGATGTATGAAGGCCAGGTGTACGGCGTTCTTGAACTGGCTTCATTTCACGCTTTCGATGAACACCAGACAAACTTACTCGAAAAAACAGCAGAAAGCGTTGCAGCTACCCTGTCAGCCATAAAAACCAATCAGCGAACCGCCTATCTGCTCGAGGAATCAAAGGCACAAACACAGGCACTTACTTCGCACGAAGAGGAGATGCGCCAGAATATGGAAGAATTGCAAGCTACCCAGGAAGAAGCCATGCGGCAATCGAAACGACTTGAGATGCTTGAAAACACCCTCGACAAGCAAATCATCATGGCCGAATTTGATAACCAGGGCCTTTTAATCACCGCCAATGGGATGTTTCGAGATAAACTCGAGTTCGGTGGTGACCTCAGACTACAGGGAAAACCTGTTCAGGAAATATTGGATGCCGGCGAACGCGAAAAGTTTGAACAGGGCTGGAATTTACTCATAAAAGAAGGTAAACCCATTAAAGGAACTTTCAAACATATTACCCGTACCGGTAAGGATCTTTGGGCCATGGTGTCTGTTACCGCTTTAAAAGATGATGACCAGGGGATTGAACGGATCATGTACACCGCAATGGACGCATCAGCGGAAAAGGCACTACTACACAAACACGAGGCAATTGTTGAATCTGTCGACCACACAGGTATACGTATTGAACTTGATGTCAATGGCAACCTGCTCGATTGTAATAAAAATTTTATCGAACTCTTCAAACTGTCACAGAAAGATGTGAAATCACTGGTGGTTTTCGACATCATCCATCCAACTGAAACGGAGTCTTTCAACAAAAGATGGGAAGGCGCCATCAGTGGACAGGAATTTGCCGGTATTATCAGGGCAAAAAAAGCCAGTGGAGAGGATATATGGCTTAACGGAACGATAAATGCACTCTTTAACGCCGAACACGAAGTTAACCGTATTGTTTTTGCAGGTACCGATGTAACCAATGAAAAACAACTCGGGGAAAACCTGAAAACCGCCCTGGAAACCCTTAAAAAACAAGAAAAAATCATTAAGGATGCTGAGAAAGAGCTCACCAACAAAATAAGGGAAACCAAGGCCGAACTGATCAACCAGTTTAAGGAAACCGAAAGGATTAAAAGCCTTACTGAAAAAATGCTCGAAGACCTTGCTGATGCAGTGGTTACCACTAGTCATGATAACCGCATTATATTCTTTAACAAGGCCGCCGAGGAATTATTTCAGTTAAAAAAAGGAGATGTACTTGAAAATGATGTCAATGTATTGTTTCCTGAAAGTGTGACGGAAAAGGACGAGTTGCTGGCCAGCTTTACACATCCGGGCGATCATAAAATTACAGGAAAAAGAAAAAAATGTCTCCTAATTGACAAAAAAGGTAAAGAAAAACAGGTGTATGTGCTGCTTTCCAAATCAAAAGCAGATGGAGAAAACGCTTACACCGCTTTCATTCAGCAGATTTAACTTTGGTTAATGTTTATGGCTAAATCTTTTAAAAAATGCTGGGCAATAGAAAAAAGGAAATAGCTGAACTCAGACAGAAAATTACTTCGCTGGAAACCGAAAATGCCCGTCTGACAAATATCATCAACAAAACAGGTATTGAGGGTGACCCGTTAAACAGCATCGTTCTTCTTTCCAGGGCACTGGAATTGAACGGAATAGGCTTATGGGCAAAGTATGACACCCGTGACAATATATGGATATCATCCATGGCCATGGATATAATGGGTTACAAGGAGTCTCCGGCTCTTACCCTGGAGCAGATCAAATTATCGGTAATTCCCGAAGACAGGCCCGAATTTGAGAAAGCGCTGAATGACGTCCTGCAGGGATTCAGAATTGGAGAACTTGAACTTAAAATTGCCCGATACGAAAACGAAAGCCGTGAATTTCGGAATATCGTTATGCACATTGCCCAGCTTTCCGGAAAACAGGAAAATGCACAGGGCAAATTGCTTTTGGGTACTATAAGGGATACCACAAAGATGGAGAAAACCCGGCGTGATCTGATCAGGGCAAAGGAAAGAGCTGAAGAATCCGAGCGCCTGAAAAATACCCTGATGACCAATATTTCGCATGATATACGAACCCCGATGAATTCAATCATCGGTTTCAGTGAACTTTTAAATATTGGTAACCTGGCCTATGATAAACGGCTCGAATATGTTAAAACCATAAAAAACCAGGGGCTGTTGCTGCTGAAAATGATTGATGATATTGTTGAGCTCACCCAAATGGAAACGGGGAAGGTTACCATCCGTAAATCTCCTTGTAATATTGACTTTCTGCTCAATGAAATTCTGACCATTTTCAACCAGTACAAGGTTTCCCAAAACAAGGAACATATTGATATAAAAATCAACTACCCCGAAAAACGCGGAAAGGTTATTTATACCGATCCGGGTAGACTGCAACAACTCATATCGAGCCTGATTACCAATTCGATCAAATTCACCGAAAAGGGATCTGTTGAAATCGGCTATAAGCCCATTACCGAACAAAGAATTGAGTTTTATGTCAGGGACACCGGAGCAGGATTATCGCGAGAGCTGCAAAAGCGCATTTTTAACAAGGTTGCTGAAGATGAACCCGGCCCGGGCAAATCAGAGAGCACTGGCCTGGGGCTTACCATTGCCCGAAACCTCATACGATTGATGGGCGGTAAAATATGGGTTGAGTCAGAGTTGGGACAGGGTTCTACCTTTTATTTTACAATACCCTACGAGGAAATACCGGAAACCTACCACGACATGGCGCCTGACGAGGAATTTGTAATACCCTCGTATACCTGGAAAGACAAAGTTATACTGGTAGTTGAGGATGATGAAATCAATTTCAAATTTCTCGAAGCAGTACTTCACGATACATCAGCCCAGGTACTTCATGCCATAAACGGTTTTCAGGCGGTTGAACTTTGCCGGTCAATTAATAAAATCGACCTGGTACTTATGGATATCAAAATGCCCGAAATGGATGGTTTTGAGGCTACCCGGCAAATCCGTTCCTTCAACCGCAAAGTGCCTATTATTGCCCAAACCGCCTTTGTTATGGAACATGAACTCAAAAAGTGTCACGAAGCAGGTTGCAATGACCAAGTTACAAAACCCATTGACATCAAAGAATTTTTTGAAAAAGTGGACCGGTATCTTAAACACGATTAAAGCAGTTTTCAACTTCCAGGAATACAAAGAATAATGGTTCCAGGCAGCAATTGCTTTTCACGTAAACCTCTCACCCTGTTTCTTGTTTAAAAGCCAATATTTACCTATATTTGGTTGTATTAAACATTTATTATTAACCTAAAACCCAAACCATGAAAGTAAAAAAACTACTTCCGCTTATGTTAATGGCCCTTATGGTTTCGTTTGTGAGCTGTAAAAAGGGACCCGACCAACTTATTGAAAAAACCTGGAAGGTAACCAACGTGGTGTCAAAAGGAACATACAACGACAGCGTTTTCCAGGTAATTAAAGCCGATCTGATGAAAGTTGACATGATTTTCAAAGACAACAAATACACCATGAATTCCGAAGGGAGTATTATTGAATCCGGCACCTATAAACTCGAGAATGGTAAACTTGTTGTAATTACCGAAAAAGGGATGAACATGGACGCTATTGTTACCAAAGAAAGTCTGACGCTCGATACGCCGGATTTTATGACCACGCTTCAACCCAAGTAATAACCTCAAAATCATGCTACCATGGGTTTATTTGATAATCTGGCTAAAGCCATAACCACCCCGCAGGAAAAAGCTAATTATGTATCCCTGCTGTCTGCTGCAGGAATAAGAATTCCTAACCTGGGATGTTCACTCGAAAAAGGAGTGCTTTCAGTTACCGGTACCGTACCTGACGGTGCAACCGCCGAAGCTGCTGTAAACGTGTTGAAAAAAGCTCCGGGCATTACCGAAGTCAGGAATTACCTTGAGGTAGAAGACCTCCGGGCAAAAAACATCATGATGAAGGTTGTTACCAAAAGCTCAAACCTGAATATCAGGAAAGGGCCGGGTACAAATTTCGAAATCATTGGGAAAGCCGCCCATCATTCACAAGTACAGCTAATTAAAAAAATGTATAATGGCTGGTACTATATTAAATCTGCCGACGGCACCGAAGGTTTTTGTTCAACTGACTACCTTGCTCAGGTATAATTAGTGTCTGTCCATAAAGTCCCATTTGCTGCGTTACGCTTGTCCGAAAATTGCTCATTTACGAATAGTAAACTGCGCATTTTCGGACTGCGCAAGCCTTACAAATGGAACTCTCTGAACAGACACATGGCTAATTAAACATTTTTCTAACTTTATTGACAAGCTCTTATTACTGAGCCATCGTTTATTTTGCAGAAAGCGGAGCATATGACTCCGCTTTTTCTTTGAATATAACCAACATTTTTATATATTGCACAAATCAATGCCAGCAGAATCAAAACGCAATGCATTAAACCCTATCCGTCTCATGAAGAAAAAGATTATTCTTGAGTATACCCTGAACTCCTCCCCAAAAGTACTCTTCCCTCGTTTAAGCACCCCTGGCGGTTTATCTGAATGGTTTGCAGATAATGTCAATATCAACGGAAGCCAGTACTCCTTCTTCTGGGACAAAACAGAACAAAAAGCAGATATTATTCAACGTAAAGAAAACAAATACATCCGTTTCAGATGGGCCGACTCGCCTGAGCCGGAAACACAGTGGTTCGAATTCAGGCTCAATACTGACGAACTTACCGGTGACACCGCGCTGATCATTACCGACTTTTCCGAAGACGATGACAAAGAAAGCACTGTTGAACTCTGGAACTCTCAAATTGCCAAATTGAAACATGTGATTGGCCTTTAATCCTGTTTTGCTGGGAAAATTATCATAGCTTTGCGGTTGTAAAAAAAAACACAATAACAAGCTGTGAAGCGGTTACATCGTCTGGTTATCAAATCGTTCCTGGGGCCCTTTGTAATGACCTTTTTCATTGTGCTCTTTTTATTGCTCATGCAATTTCTATGGCGTTACATTGATGAGCTTGTCGGAAAAGGGCTTGAATTTAATATCATTGCCGAATTGCTGCTGTATGCTTCATCAGGGTTGGTTCCGCTGGCCCTTCCCCTGGCCATATTGCTTTCATCACTGATGGCGTTCGGCAATATGGGTGAGTATTTTGAGCTTACAGCCATGAAAGCATCCGGAATATCCCTTCGCCGAATACTTATGCCTGTTACATTTCTGGTAATTCTCATTTCCATTGGCGCATTCTTTTTTTCGAATAATGTACTTCCGGTAACAAACCTCAAAATGCGGTCGCTGCGCTACGACCTGAAAAACCTTAAACCCGAAGTCTCCATTACCGAAGGAATGTTCTACAAAGGCCTTGGAGATTACACCATCAGGGTAAATAAAAAAGACCAGAACAAAAATCTGTTATATGGAATTACTATCTATGATCATTCTACCAATAAAGGTAACCTGGATGTTACGATAGCCGATTCGGGGCGTATGATGATGACTGCCGACAAACGTAACATGATCATTACTTTATGGAATGGGCATAAATATACCGAGGCAGATGAAGGCCGGCGAAGAAAAGACCGCACCTTTCAGCACCGTTATATGACATTCAAAGAACAACGTATTGTAATCACTGTTAGCGGTTTCGAATTGTCACGATCTGATGAAAGCTTTTTTAAGAATGCTTACCAGATGCTTAATGTAACACAGCTGAAAAAGGCAACAGATTCTATACGTACAGGTTTAAACATGCGCAGTCTGGAATTCAGAAACAGCCTGGTGAACAACAGTTTTTTCAAAACAGGCCGCAATACTATAATAAGGCGTTCCCCTGTAAGCCGTAACATGTATACCCGCCCATCAGCAGCACAACCCCATCAGCAGGACAGAAACCTGGTCAACTCAGACGCATACAGAAAGGCCGAGGCCAGGCGTATTGCCAATCAGCATAGGCCCGATTTACCCAAAACCGGAAAAACGGCTGCTGATTCCATAAAAGCTGTTGATGAGGAACTGGTTGTTAAACAATACAAACCCATAACCGATTTCGACAGTGTTTTTGCTTCATTCAGTCTGGTCGCACGTAAGGATTTTGTCAACAATGCGCTTAATGACGTTTCCACCAACCAGTACCTGGTCCTGACCAGCTCGTCAAATCTCGACTATGAAAAACGGATTCTTCGCCGGCACGAAATAGAGTGGCATCGTAAGTTCACCCTGCCTTTTGCCTGTCTGATCTTTCTTTTTATCGGAGCCCCCCTGGGAGCCATCATCCGCAAAGGCGGATTAGGTCTGCCAACTGTTATCTCTACGCTTCTTTTCATTATCTATTACATTATATCCCTCACCGGGCAGAAGTTTGTAGAGGAGAGTGTGCTTACCTCTTTTCAGGGCATGTGGATGTCCTCAATCATCTTAGCGGTTGCCGGTATTTTTCTCACCTACCAGGCAACCAATGATTCTGCCATTCTCAACATCGATACCTATTTTAACTGGATAAGGGAAAAAGCCGGGTTAAGGAAAGGTGTACTCCTCGAAAAGAAAGAACATGTAGCCGGGAGATTTGATGTGGTTGATATTTCGAAGGAGCAACTGCAACGCGAATTTGGTTCTATTCGCGAAATGGCCGGAAAAAATATTGAATTGCTGAAAAATGACAGGAAGCTGTTTAACTTGGCCCGAAAATCATTTGAAAACAAAGGCCTCACCTACCTTGTCGAATTTGGCGTGCATTACAACAGCCTGATTGACCAGGCCATCTTAAGCAAATGGTTCAGAATACCATATTTCAAGAAGCGTTTAAGCGAATTTCCGTTAATTGACGGAAAAATAACTTCTGAAATTTTCACACGAAAGCTGTTCAGATGGCTTGCAACCATTATATTTCCAATAGGTATTATAAGGTTGTTCCATCTGCGCTACAAAGTCATGCGGGTGCGCCGGAATCTCAGGCTGGTTATGGAATTGTGCACCGGCATGATCAACCTGCTGAATAGCGCTGCCATAAGGTCCGAAGTAGAAAGAATGACCTGAAAAACATTGATAACCCCTAACTACTTGCATGAAAATACTGCAGTTATGCAATAAACCTCCTTACCCCCCCCACGATGGCGGTTCCATGGCCATGTTCCACCTGGCTTGTTCCCTGCAGGAAATCGGTCATGCCATAACCGTACTGGCCATGAGCACGCCTAAACACTTTTTTGCAGAAAAGCAACTTGAGACATTCAACAACATAATGCCCGTGAATACCGTGTTTGTGGACACAACCAACAGCATTGCCGGCCTGGTTAAAAACCTGCTGTTCTCCACCATGCCCTACAACGCACAACGGTTTATAGCTGACAATTTTGCAAACGCCCTGGCTACATTGCTCAGCAAAGAAACTTTTGATGTTGTTCAGCTCGAAGGACTCTATCTCACACCATATCTTCCGGTAATCCGAAAACATTCCAACGCTATAGTCGCCCTGAGGGCGCACAATATTGAACATGAGATCTGGAAACGCAATGCCCGCCAGGAGAACAATCCCTTAAAAAAAGCCTATTTTGGCTTATTGGCTAAAAGAATAAAGCGTTTTGAAAGCAGGCAGATAAACCGGTGCGATGTTCTGGTACCCATTACCACGCGCGACAAAATTCATTTCGACCTGCTTGGAAACACCCGTCCGTCACATGTTTGTCCGGCCGGAATTGATATGCCTGAAGATATTGAAAAAAAAAGGCTTACGAAATTTTCAGCCCCCACATCGCTCTACTTTCTGGGATCACTTGATTGGCGGCCCAACCTGGAGGGCCTGTTGTGGTTTGCCAAAGAAGTCTTTCCCGAACTCAAAAAAAGACATCCTGAGCTCGAGATGCATGTAGCCGGAAGAAATGCACCGGCAAAACTATCCTGCACCCTCCAAAAGCTGGGAATTAAGTTTCATGGAGCAATCGATAGTGCCCCTGAATTCATCCGCACAAAGGACATGCTGGTTGCACCCTGTTTCGCGGGAAGCGGAATGCGACTGAAAATAATTGAAGCCATGTCCATGGGAAAGCCTGTTATAACCACACCCATTGGAGCAGAAGGACTCGATACTGAACATGAAAAGAACATCATTATCGCGAAAAATGTCAACGGCTTTATGCTTCATATTGAAAGATTGATTAATAATCCTGAACTTTGTCATGAACTTGGCAGGCAGGGAGCCCGGTTTGTTGCCGGTCATTTCAACAACCAGACCATTGCCCGGCAATTAGCTGATTTTTATCAAGCACATTTAACATGACATTAAAAATACTATTCTGGATATTTTTAGGTATTGTTTTTTATGCCTATGTGGGATATACCATACTGTTATTACTGATAAACCTTTTCAGACTGATTTTTTGCAGGCACAGCAAAACTGACGCCGGATATACAGAACCAGCCATTACCCTTTGTATACCTGCCTATAACGAAGAACGTTTTGTAATTCCAAAAGTTAATAATTGCATGGACCTCGATTATCCTGCGGAAAAGCTGAACATTTTATGGATTACCGATGGATCAAATGACAATACCAACGAACTGCTATGCAGGTATCCCGAAATCAAGGTCATGTATGAACATGAACGTAAAGGGAAAATCCATGCCATGAACAGGGGAATGAAAATGATCCAAACCCCTTTTGTTGTTTTTACTGATGCCAATACCATGTTGAACAGGGAAGCCCTGAAGGAAATTGTCAAGCCGTTTGCGGACCCAAAAACCGGATGCGTGGCCGGAGAAAAACGCGTTGGCGAATTAGGCAGGCAAAAGGCAGTTGGTGCCGGCGAAGGTTTATACTGGCAATACGAATCACTCATCAAAAGGCTCGAATCTGAAACCGGCTCTGTGGTCGGCGCTGTTGGCGAAATATTTGCCATCAGGCGGGAGTACTACGAGGAAGTAAGTGATGACACTATCCTGGATGATTTTACCCTTTCGCTGCAAATGGTCCGGAAAGGTTACAGGGTTAAATATACTCCAAAAGCCTGGGGAATGGAATCTGCATCGCTTAACATCGCTGAGGAAATCAAGCGAAAAGTAAGAATTGCCGTAGGCGGCCTGCAAACACTTACCCGTATGACCGATCTACTCAACCCATTGAAATACGGTTTCCTCACTGTTAAATACATTTCACATAAAGTATTACGCTGGACAATAGTGCCACTTCTTTTCCCATTTATCTTTTTATTAAACCTGTTCATTGTAGCATCTCCGGAACAATCAGCAGTTTATACCTGGCTGTTTATACTGCAATGTGTTTTCTATTTATTGGTAATATGGGGCAGTAACATAAAAAACCGCCAGATAAAACCCAAAGTACTAATTGCCCCCTACTACCTTTTTATAATGAATTATGCCGTTATCAAAGGTTTTTTTGCCTTTTTATCAGGTGATTATTCGGTCAAATGGCCAAAAGTCAGGCGCAGCTGACCTTTTTCATTGCATAATTCAGTTGATTTTGGTTAATTAGCCTATCGAGAATCAGTCAGATTCATCTACAAAGTTTAATTTTACATACTTATTACTGCATAGTTTTTACTGTATACCACAACATAGTTTATGAATAATATATTGTTTGAGCTTAACACCGTAATTGAAGCTATTGCCGACATCAAAGCAGGGAAAGTGGTAATAGTGGTGGACAACGAGGATCGCGAAAACGAAGGTGACTTTATTTGTGCAGCTGAACTGATTACGCCCGAGATAGTTAATTTTATGGCCACCTATGGCCGTGGCCTGATTTGTGCGCCACTTCCCGAAAAACGCTGTGAACAACTCGATCTTGAATTAATGGTCCGTACCAATACTTCGGTGCATAGCACTCCTTTCACAGTTTCGGTAGATTTACTGGGAAATGGCTGTACAACAGGTATTTCAGCAAGCGACAGGGCTAAAACCATCAGGGCACTTGTAGATCCGCAAACCAAACCCGAAGACCTGGGAAGGCCCGGACATATTTTTCCGCTTAAGGCCAAAACCAGGGGCGTACTTCGCAGACCCGGCCACACCGAAGCCGCCATTGATCTTGCCCGGCTTGCGGGGCTAAAACCCGGCGGTGCCCTGGTCGAGATTATGAACGAAGACGGCAGTATGGCCCGGCTCCCTGAATTGATTGAAATTGCTAAAAAGCATAGGCTCAAAATTATTACCATCAAATCGCTGATTGCTTACCTGCTTGAACAGGAAAGCCTGGTAATTAAGGGCGATAAAGCAAAACTCCCCACCAAGTATGGTACCTTTACCGTTATACCTTTTATCCAGAAACTTAACCATCTCGAACATCTAGCCCTCATCAAAGGGACATGGACACCCGATGATCCTGTCCTGGTAAGGGTGCATTCATCTTGCATGACAGGCGATATATTCGGGTCGTACAGATGCGATTGTGGATCTCAGCTACAAGAGGCCATGAAAATGATTGAAAAAGCCGGTCAGGGTGTAATAGTTTACCTGAACCAGGAAGGAAGGGGTATCGGGCTGTTCAATAAAATTAAAGCTTATAACCTGCAGGAAAAGGGCAGGGATACTGTTGAAGCCAATCTGGATTTGGGGTTCGAAGAAGATGAAAGAGATTACGGGGTTGGCGCCAATATTTTGCACGAACTGGGACTGGGCAAGATAAGGCTGATCACCAATAACCCGGTTAAACGTGCCGGACTTGAAGGCTATGGCATTACCGTGGTGGAAAACATCCCGCTGAGCATACCGCCCAATGAGCACAACCTTTTTTACCTCAAAACCAAAAAGAACAAAATGGGACATTTGCTGGATCTTTTTGAGGATACCGATTTTAAAATAGCAAACGGCGATTGAATACCCCATGAAGAAACCCGCCATTGTATTCATGGGAACTCCCCACTTCGCCGTGGCATCACTTGATGCCATTCTGAAAGCCGGGTACATTGTTAAAGGGGTGATAACTTCACCCGACAAACCTTCGGGGAGAGGTCTCCAATTGCATGCTTCGCCTGTTAAAGCTTTTGCCCTGGAGCATCAATTACCGGTTCTTCAGCCCGAGAAGCTTCGCAACCCATTATTCCTGGAGCAGTTGTGCGACCTCAAAGCCGACCTGCAGGTAGTGGTAGCTTTCAGAATGTTACCCGAAGAAGTTTGGAGCATGCCCCCGCTGGGTACTTTTAACCTGCATGCATCGCTATTACCGCAATACCGGGGAGCAGCCCCTATAAATTGGGCTATCATCAACGGCGAAAAAACTACAGGTCTAACAACTTTTTTGTTAAATCACGAAATCGATAAAGGCGCAATACTCTTTTCTGAAACAATGGAGATAGGTGAAAACGAAAACGCTGGCGAGCTACACGACAGGATGATGGTAACGGGCGCCGGTCTGGCGGTAAAAACCATTGATGCCCTGGCCAATGGCCATGCTATACCTGTTGAACAAAACCATACTACAAACAATTTGCCGTTAAAACCGGCACCTAAAATTTTCAAAAACGATTGCCGCATATCCTGGGACAAACCCGGCATGTTGGTTCACAATTTCATCCGGGGACTTAGTCCATATCCAACTGCCTGGTGTGAAATAATTACCGGTAAGGGTGAACGGCTTTCCGTGAAAATATTCAAGGGCACATTCAACGAAAAACCACATCACCTGTTACCCGGTATGGTAGAAACCGATAACAGAAATTACCTGTCTGTGGCTTTACAAGGTGGCTTCTACACTATTGAAAACCTGCAACTACAAGCAAAAAAGCAAATGAAAACTGCTGAATTCCTCAGAGGTTTCCCCGGAATTGCACAGTGCAGGTTTGTTTGAAAAGCAATACCACAAAGTTTAATCAATATTCAGGTCAATCTCTATCTCCTCATCATGCATTTCTTCGGAGGGTTTACCAATTTCGGGCCTGGGAATTGACCGCTTAACGGGCTTACGCAATTGCAATACCATTCCGGCCGAAATACGCGTACCGGGTTGAAGGTTATTGAGATAGTACAAACGCGGAAGTTTTATGGCATACAGTTGTGAAATGGTATACATGGTTTCACCACTTTTTACCAGGTGAGTATTACTGGATACATCGGCTTTGTTACGCTTTGGCTGTATATATACAACCTGTCCCGGCTTTATCGAATCGGGATTAGTCAGATCGTTGTACTGTGGCAGTTCAAAAGGCAATTTACCCAGTTCCTGGGTGAGTGATTCAAATGTATCACCAGGTTTTCCCACAATATATTTTACACGGTTCCGTTCCAAAACCGGCCTTGATGTGGGTACCGCGGCGTGGTGATGCACAGGTCTCCTGTTGTGATCTCCGGCATTGATGTTCACCTGGTCGTAGCGATCGAGATTGTACTCTTCAATAATTTTGATCAGCACCTGGGCATAAGTTGGACTGGTGGCATAGCCTGCTTTTTTCAGTCCCCTTGCCCACCCTTTATAATCGGTAATCCTTAAGTCAAAAAGAAAGGCGTAACGCGATTTGGACCTGAGATAATCCGAGTGGTCGCGATAAGAATCTTCAACCGTCCTGTATTTTCTGAAGCATTCATTCTTCCGGTCATCGTCCTCGTATATTCGCTTGCCGTTCCAGTCGTTATGACACTTAATACCAAAGTGATTATTTCCGGAGCGTGCCAGTCTGCTGTTGCCATCGCCGCTTTCCAAAGCTCCCTGGGCCAGTGTAATGCTGGCCGGAACACCACTCCGTTTCATTTCAAATACAGCCAGGTCTTTATAAGTCTCAAAATATTGCGACCGCGTCATTCGGCCGGCAGACTGTGCCGAAGCTCCCATAAAGGCAATCAACAATAAGGCAATCAGTATTCTCGTCTTCATAAGCCATCCAGTTGCTGCAAAAATAACGCAGACAACGGAGCTTCTGTTGTTAATTACCCGGGCTTTTTCAACAATCCGCCAAATTAACCAAACTTTTCCGTAAAAGGGTATAGGGAAAAATACAGCTTAAAGGTCTATTATAGGTAGCATGTATTATTTGGGTTAGTTTTTCTTAGTTTAGTTAGGGTTAAACAACGGATTAGGTCATAAAAGGAGGCTGAGCAAATAGTCAGCCTCTTTTTTTATCTCATCAGTGCATGGTAATGCGGGAGCCGAACTTCTTATCCTCGAGCTTGGTTGCTTCGGTAATAACACTTTTACTTCCCCCATTTTCAATAAAGTATAGTGCTGCTACCATTTTAGGAGCCATGGTGCCTTCGCCAAACATGCCTGATTCGAGATAATTCCTGGCTTCATCCCTGGTAATAAACTCAACAATACGCTGATCGGGCTTTTTATAATTCAGGTAAACATAGGGAACATCGGTTAAGATATAAAACTCGTCGGCCTTAATGTTTACGGCCAGTAGCGACGAAGCCATATCCTTGTCAATAACAGCTTCTACAGGACGGAAATTACCTTTTGCATCAATATATACCGGAATGCCTCCACCACCGGCGGCAAGTACAATGTTTCCTTCCTCTACAAGCCTCCTGATAACAGAACTGTTTAACACTTCCAAAGGCTGGGGTGATGCCACCACCCTGCGTAATCCGCCACCAGATTTCACTTCTTCCTTGAAGACCCATCCCCTGTCCTGTTGCAATTTGTCTGCCATTTCAGGCGAATAA
Source organism: uncultured Bacteroidales bacterium (assembly GCA_964618645.1). Taxonomy (GTDB): domain Bacteria; phylum Bacteroidota; class Bacteroidia; order Bacteroidales; family UBA10428; genus UBA5072. The sequence goes on from CAZUBW010000007.1 coordinate 49,259, forward strand.
GTACGGCCAATGCGTTTAACGGGGTTACTGAATGCTTTTCCCTTGCGGTCGACGACTACCTGGGTAATCAGGCTGATCACGTTTTTCTGTATTCCATGTTTATTTAAAACATTTCGTAAGATGCGTTCGATCATGTACCCTATTTCGCCCTGGGTACCGGCTACACAAACGTCAAGCGGCATCTGCGGAATTCCATACATCTGTTCTCCGGCATCATTCCGTTGCAATAAATCACCAACCTGTGGCCCATTGCCATGTGTAATAACCAGGTTATAATTATCCTTAAGCAAAAAGACAAGGTTTTCAAGCGTTTTAAAGGTATTTTTCTCCTGTTCTTCGATGGTGCCGCGCTGATTGTCACGTTGCAGGGCATTACCTCCGAGAGCCACAACTGCAAGCTTGTTCATATACGTGAGTATTATAATCTTAGAAAAGGTATGATAAACAAACCATGTAAAAAATGATAATGATCCATGTTATACCCTGCAAAGTTTTACATAGAATCGTTATATTTGATTTTGAATTGATATTGCACATGGAACTGAAAAGGACGTTTGATATATTGGATAACCTGCTTGGTATTTGTCCGGAAAAGGATGATATGCTTTGCAGCAAAGAGAAAGGCCAATGGATAAAATGCTCCGTAAGGGAATATCTCGAACAGGTCGAATATACGAGCTATGGTTTGTTAAATTTAGGACTTGGCAAAGGAGACCTCGTAGTTACCATATCTAACAACCGTCCTGAGTGGAACATAATGGATATGGCGCTAGCTCAATGCGGCATTGTGCATGTTCCGGTTTACCCTACCATTAGTGAAGACGATTACTCCTATATCCTGAATAATTGCGAACCCAAACTGGTTATTGTATCCGACAAGCAACTGCACGACAGAATTAAACCCATAGCTGATAAAGTAGCAAGCGTTCAGGGAATTTACAGTTACAATGAGCTAACCGGGGTAAAAAACTGGAAGGAAATCCCCGAAGCAGGTGTTAAGCTGGCCGATCAGCTCAGCAAAGAACTCGAAAAAACAAGGAAAAGTATTACCCCCGATGATCTTGCCACGTTAATTTATACCTCGGGAACCACAGGTAACCCCAAGGGAGTGATGCTGTCGCATAAAAACCTGATGAGCAATGTAAATTCCATCAATCAAACTTACAATTTCAATCACACCCACCGAACGCTTAGTTTCCTGCCCATAAGTCACGTTTTTGAAAGAACCATTAATTATTATTTTCAGCGTGCCGGCGTAAGCATATATTATGCCGAAAACCTCGGTACTATTGCCGACAACTTGCGCGAGGTGTCGCCACACGTTTTTATTTCGGTCCCCCGCCTGCTCGAACGTACTTACGACAGAATAATCAGCAAGGGAAGAGAATTGAAGGGCATCAAAAAGCAACTCTTTTTCTGGGCCGTTAACCTGGGCATGCGGTATAAAATTCCCGATACCAACAACGCCTGGTATAAGTTTAAACTGGGTATTGCCGACAAACTCATATTCAGCAAATGGCGTGAAGCCCTTGGCGGAAAGGTGGAACTTATTGTAGCCGGGGGTGCTGCCCTGCAACCACGGTTGTGTACCATTTTTAATGCCGCAGGAATACCCGTTGCCGAAGGATATGGTATGACGGAATCGTCGCCCGTAATCGCGGCCAACAGGTTACCCTCCACTGGAGATATAAGGGTAGGTACCGTTGGCCCACCCGTTGCCGATGTGGAAGTAAAAATTGCCCACGACGGTGAGATACTTTGTAAAGGCACCAATGTTATGATGGGTTATTATAAAGAACCTGAAATGACCAGGGAGGTAACTGACGAAGATGGCTGGTTACACACAGGAGACATTGGATTTCTGCTGGAAGGCAGGTACCTGAAAATCACCGACCGGAAAAAAGAGATGTTTAAGCTTTCGAGCGGAAAATATATTGCACCCCAGGTTATTGAAAACAAGTTAAAAGAATCTAGTTTTATTGAGCAGGTTATGGTTATTGGTGAAAATCAGAAATTTGCCAGCGCCATCATCTCTCCCGATTTTAATTTTCTGCACAACTGGGCCATACGCCATAGCGTTGAATACCGCGACAATGGCGAATTGATTGAGCAACCCCAGGTTATCAACCGTTATCAGCGTGTTGTTAATGAAATGAACAAACAACTGGGCCAGACTGAACAAATTAAACGTTTCAGGCTGGTTCAGGAGGAATGGACCCCTGCCACCGGAGAACTCTCACCAACCCTAAAGTTAAAGCGTAAATTCCTTACCAACCGTTATGCCGAAATTATCGAGGAAATCTTCTCAGTTCAAAGAGGAGGCGAAATGGGAGAGTAACCGTTAAAATAACATATAATGAGTTCACAGATACTTGGGCCCTACGAAGGTAGCGCTCTTAATTTCATGAATTTCTCGGGCAAAAGTCTTGCCGAGCGTTATGCAGGTATTAATCACTGGAGTACCTTACGTGAAGAACAAAATGTATGGCCATATGGTTTTGAAAACGACAACCGCAGGCCCATGAACTTTGGCACCCAGGATTACCTGGGTTTATCAACCAACGATAAGGTAATCAATTCTGTCAGGGAATTTATCGACAGCAACCATATTATCCACAGCGCAGGCTCTCCTACCCTTACCGGCAGGACAACATGGACAGCAGCGCTCGAAGATACAATTGCCTCCATTTTACAACAGCAAACCTGCCTTATATTTCCCTCGGGATGGATGGCCTGTTTCGGCGCCGTGGCCGGCCTCACAAATGGTAAAGATACCATTGTGATTGATGCACTTGCCCACAATTGTATGCAGGTAGCAGCCAAGTTTTCCACGCAAAACCTGTATAAGTTCAACCACAACGATATGACCCATCTGAACGACGTGCTTGAAAAATGTCGACAGATGGATGAACGCAATGGCCTCTTCATTGTTACCGAAACCCTGTACTCGATGAACTCAGATTCACCCGACCTGAGAAGAATTATGGAACTGGCCGTGAAATACGAAGCCATTGTGATAATTGATACGGCACACGACCTTGGCACAATGGGTAAACACGGTTTGGGAGTGCTCGAAAGCATTGATCTGCAATATACCAAGAACCTCATTTTATGTGGCGCTTTCAGTAAAGCATTTGGCACCAACGGTGGTTTTGTTGCCGGACCTTCCGATGTCAGAAAACAGCTGACAATCATGTCGCCCAGCTATATTTTTTCCACTGGCGCCTCGCCCCTTCAGTGCCATGTTGCCAAAGCCAGTTTCGACCTCGTTTTTTCCGAAGAAGGGGAACGATTGCGCAAAAGGCTGAAAGAACTGGTTGATTTTACCGTAAAGGAATTCACCGAAAACGGATTTACCCTCAACGGAAAACCATCACAAATTGTTCCTATAGTAATTGGGCACGAGCGTCCTGCCAGAATGATTTTCAAGAAAATATACGAAAGAGGGTTGCTGGTTAACCTTATTGAGTTCCCTGCAGTACCCAAGGGCAAGGCTATCTTCAGGTTCCAGCTCATGGCAACACACAAGGAAGAAGAAGTAAAAGCGGCCGTAGAAATGATGAAAACAGCCAGGGAGGAAGTGGAACGCGAAATGCTGGAACTCATCGACTAAATAGGTTCGTACAATTGTTATATGCTGTTAACCCATTACAGCAATTGCTGATTTTTGTTACATTTGGTGGCAAAACTAAAAAATTCTTTATATGGCAATTGTGGGTGTAATCCTGCAGGAAGTGCTGAAAAAAAGGAAAAACAGCCTCGACAAAAAACAAATTAATATTGATTTACAGCTATCAACGCTTTATGACCTGGTAAACAAAGCCAGAAACACTGCCTTTGGAATAAACAATGACTTCGAGGGCATCCTCCGTAATACCGACTTTCTGAAACAATTTCAGCGACAGGTTCCCATTTATGACTACGAAAAGCTTTTCAGCCAGTATTGGCACAAATTGCTCGAAGGGAAAGCCAATATAACCTGGCCAGGTAAGGTTAAGTATTTCGGCCTTACATCGGGAACTTCAAACGACTCGAGCAAGCGGGTTCCGCTTACGCACGACATGATCAGATCAATCAGGAAAACCGGTATCAGACAATTACTCTCCCTTGCAGAACTTGACCTGCCACCCTATTTCTTTGAAAAAAGTGCGTTAATGCTGGGCGGTAGTACATCACTGGTAAAAATGGAGAAATACTTCGAGGGCGATTTGAGCGGCATTATGGCCAACCAGTTTCCGTTCTGGTTCCAGGGTTTCTATAAACCCGGCCAGCTTGCAAGGGAAAAGGACTGGAATACGAAAATCGATAAAATGGTGGCCTCCGCAAAAGACTGGGACATAGGCGGCATCTCCGGTGTCCCGGCCTGGGTGCAGATTTTGCTCGAAAAAATTATTGACTATTACGGACTGAAGACCATTCATGATATCTGGCCAAATTTTATGGTTTACGCACATGGTGGCGTTAACCTCGACCCTTACCGTAAAAGCTTTGCCCGGTTGTTGGGAAAAGATATTTACTACCTCGAGACTTACCTTGCCTCGGAAGGCTTTCTGGCTTATCAACGGAAAAAGGACAGGCCTATGCAACTGGTGCTCGACAATGGTATTTTCTTTGAATTCATTCCTTTCAACCAGTCGAATTTCCATAACGACGGAACCCTTGCCGAAAACCCCGAGGTTATGCTGATTAACGAGGTACGTGAAAATGAAGATTATGCCCTGCTGCTTTCAACCAATGCCGGTGCCTGGCGATACCTTATTGGCGATACCATCCGCTTCACATCGGTAAAAGATTTCGAAATAGTAATCACCGGGCGCACCAAACATTTCCTCAGCCTTTGCGGGGAGCATCTTAGTGTCGATAATATGACCCGAGCCATCAGCATAGTGTCAGAAAAACTCAATATCGACATTAAAGAATTCACAGTAGCCGGTATTCCTCATGAACAGTTATTTGCCCACAGATGGTTTCTTGGCACCAATCAACCGGCAGGCAATATAGAGGAGCTACGAACCACACTCGATGAAACCCTGGCCATGCTTAACGACGATTACGCTGTTGAAAGAAAAGCAGCCCTTAAAAACGTGCTGGTTGAAGTTCTCCCTGTAAAAGTCTTCTACGACTGGATGGAAAAGAAAGGTAAATCAGGAGGACAGCATAAGTTTCCGCGTGTGATAGGGAGCCAATATGCCGAATGGAATGTTTTTGTGCAGCAATATCTCTCCTGATATGGATGTATTAATCAATGGTATATTAACCGGACTGTTGCTGAGTGTTTTAATCGGCGCCACTTTTTTTATGCTCATTGAAACAAGCATGACGCGAGGTTTCAAAGCTGCTCTATGGTTCGATTCGGGCGTGGTAATATGTGATATACTGCTGATTGCAATGACTTACTTTTTTGCTACCTGGATAACACGCGCCATATCAAATAATCAATACTTTAATATTGCAGGTGGGTTGGTTTTTATGGGTTTTGGCGTGAACTATATCCTGGCAAGGCAAAAAAACGATTCCCCTGCCATGATAAAAAGCCGGAACATACGGGTATTTCTCAATGGTTTTTTCATCAACCTGCTTAATCCCTCGGTAATTCTTTTCTGGATGGGAACCATGGCCATAACCCTTTCGAAATTCAAATACAGCGGAAAGGAAATCTTTGTTTATTACGCCGCTGCCCTGGCAACCATGGTAACAACCGACATGCTGAAGGCTTATTTTGCCTTTAAAATAAGCAAATACATCAATTCGCGTATGCTGCGGATCGTTTATTTAGGTTCCGGTATTATGATGATAGGATTAGGTCTGTACCTGGTTTTAAAATAATCCGGCCCTTCATTCCCGATATTCTGCTGAAAAAAGCACAAAGGGTCTGACCCTATTTCCCCCTCCCAAAGGGGAAAACCTTTGTACCTGGTGGATCTGTTACAAAATTCCTGTCCAGCGGCCGGTTCACAAAATGTATGTTTTCAACCGTAAAAAAAGCATTTGGCGAGTGCTTCTGGATAATGTCCACAGCCATCTTCTGGTTTTTCCGGTTAACAATCACATAAAGTATGCCTACCTCACCCTGCATGCCATGGGCATTCACCGCGGTAACACCAAAACCCTCACTGCGTAAAGTCTTTGCCAGTTCTCCTGAATCAACACGGGTAATGACCCGGATTAGTTCGTGTCCAATGGCCAGTTTCTCATCGAGCCACATACCCACGTAATTGCCTGTGGCAAAACCCGCTGCATAGGCTACATAGGTGCCCCAATTGCTCAGGTTCTGCATGATGCGTGTTATGGCAACTATCCAAATGAGAATTTCAAAAAATCCAATGATGGGGGCAATATTCCGGTAACCCTTGGTCATAAATATGATCCGCATGGTATCCAGGGTTACATCACAAATCCTCATAACAAAAATCAGCAGGGGCAAAATGAGGAAGTTAAAATAAGGCGAGTTCACTATTTCCATTGGCATATATAGCTTATTAACAAGCCTAATTTACAAAGATATTGGCAATAATACTATAAAACAGCCACATGTACTTTGCTTTTAATTAGAGTTCGTCAATAAAGTTAGAAAAATGCTTAACAGGATATGTGTCTGTCCAGAGAGTTCCATTTGCAAGGCTTGCGCAGTCCGAAAATGCGCAGTTTACTATTCGTAAATGAGCAATTTTCGGACAAGCGTAACGCAGCAAATGGGACTTTATGGACATACACTAATTAATTTCGCGAAAGTACATATAACAAATTGGATGTAAGCCTTGTATTATCTATGGTTTCGAGTTTAAAACCATTCTTTCCGGCCAGCGCTGTAATTTTGCTACCTGAAAAGAAATAAAGCCGGTTTTCAGCTGCTTTGTTAAACCCAGTCCGGGTTGAGAAGAATTCGGTATAGCGTGTTCCCATATGGCGCTTATGTAAGTCGCGATCGGCGTCCCTGACAATGATCTTTCCTCCCGGGTTTAATTTTGCCATACATTTTTCCAGCAATATATCCTGTTTGTCTTCCGGTAAGTAATGCAAAACGTCACTGAGCACAAAAACATCGGACTTCTCATATTCAAAGGCAGCAGCATCTGCGGCTACAAACCTTACCGAGTCAGATTTTGAAATGCAATGCGCGGCCAATTCAATTTTATCCGCATCATAATCGATTCCCAGAATTTTCCGCCCCGGTGAAACAAAACTCAGCATAAGCGACAAGTAGCCATAACCGCAACCTATATCGGTAATGCTTGCTTCACGGGGTATAATGCTGTTGATTAACTGGTAATTGCCCTCCAGTGACAGTTTTATACGAGTATACCACTCCAACACCGGTCCCTTATATATATAATTACGGATCAGCTTTTTCCTGAAATAAGCAGGTGTTTCGAGTTCCCTGCGCATGCTTGCATATTCTTTACGGTAGAACGAAAGCATGGCTTTTGTCATTTCGTGATAATCATTGCCGTATCGGGGATCATCGCGAGTTACCCGGGGGTAGATCTTAACAGTAATAGCTCCGCCCCTGAGGTGATTCTCTCCTTTATTCATACAATCGGCTGCACCGTGCAAAAAAACAGGCAGCAAGTCGAGGCCAAGCTGATGCGCCATCAGAAAAGCACCTTTGTGAAAGCGCGTAATGGATGCATCGGGTGAGCGACTCCCCTCCGGGAATACAATGATGGAATACCCGTCACTAATCTTTTGCTGGAGTTTAGCGGTAAGATCGCCATATCCTTCCATAACCGGATAATACTGCAGGTACCTGATCACCAGTGCATATAAAGGATTATTCCAAACCCAACGTGTTGTGAGTACAATTAGTTTGGGGTGAAGCATCAGCAACAGCAACAGGTCGATATGCGACTGATGATTGCTGACCACCAGGGCCGGTTTACTAAAATCCTCTCCCGAAAGGTTGATGATCCGCTTTTTAATATGGGGCATAGCATAAACCGGCAGCTTACAGCTAAACACCATGCTTTTGTGCATAATCAGCCGTTTTCGGCTGTCCGGTAATGGCAATAGCATTACTAACAGTAACATCAGATTCAGAAAAACACAACCGGCAACAAAAATCGAAAACACAGTCAGGGTTGACAACAAATCGGTAAGTGTTACAGGCAGCTTTCGCTTCCGGCCTTTTTTATTAACCAGGTAGCGGAAAAAAATTATTTCGAAAGTGTAGGAGATCAGTACAACTGATAACAAACCAAAAATTGAAATAAGGGCTATGGAATGTAAGGCCGGGTGTTTGGCCAGGATCATCACACCAGTACCCGACAGCGATATCATTACCGAAATAAGTATGCATGTTTTATAGGACAGCAGGTTCTGGTTATCGGTTTTATAATTCTGCACCAGACCCTGCATGATATAAATGCTGTAGTCGATTCCCAAACCTGTGATAAACGAGGAAATAATAATATTGAAAATATTAAACCGGATATCAAAAAGGCCCATAAAACCAAGTGTCCATACCCAACTTAACAAAATGGGAACAAAGGTGATAACACCAAGCTCAATTCGGCCAAAGGCAAGGATAAGCACGCCCAAAATCAACAATAAACTTACGTTGGCAATAAAGTTAAAATCATCCCCCAGTGTAGATACCAGGCGCGAAAGCACCGATTTGCGATCGATAACCAATACACCATCCACGCCTTCGAAACGCTCAATTACCTGGTCCTTTTGAGTCGGATCGGTTTTAAGCACAGTGACAATGGTTGCCAACCCCGGGCCCACCGAAAGATTATCCACAAAAAACAGTTCGGTAAGTTTTTTAATTACAGTACTATCGGCAGCCAAATATTCCCGTTCCATGCTACGGGTAAAATCGCTGAATGATCCGGGCCTGAACCCGGCAGCAACAGCCTTCTCTTCTAATGTAGTAAGAAACGTTTCCTTTTTATCCCCTGCCCAGAAGTCGTTCCACCGTCTTATTTTCTGTAGTTGCAGCGAATCCGACATGAGCAACGAACCGGGTGATGAGAAACCTTTGACCACACCCTCGTTTTTAAGTTCATTTGCCTGTTCTAATAACCGTTCGTTGCTGATGAGGGCATCCTGCAGATCTGTTCCGTGAGCCACCACATATACCGAATACAGTTTGGCGTTATTGATCCGGTTCAGGTTATCCTCTGTTTGTCTCAGCTCATCGGTCATGTAATTCATCTTCATCATATCGGTTTCAAAACCGACTTTCTTAATAAAAAACAGGGCAGTTACCGTGAACACTACCATAAATAACAACAGCATCCTGTTTTTATCAAAGGCATAATGCGTTACCTTGTCAAGCACTTTTTCGAGGTAGTTTTTCTCTTCGGTTTCATCGTGCTCACTGCGCGTAACTTCTAATATGTGAGGCATAACCACCATGGTAAAAAAAGCTGCAGTGACCACACTAATGGCAGCCAGAATACCCAGCTCGTGCAACGACTCTGAGGACACAAATACCAGCGTCAAAAACTCAAAGGCGGTGGCAAAACCACAAACAATAATGGGAAATGAAACATCCTTGATGGTTTCGATAACCGAATGCCGGTGCTTAAAATGCGTGGTTATATGCAGGGCATAATCAACTGTAATGGCCAGTATTACAGTGCCGATGCTCAACGAAATTACCGACACCTTGCCCTGAATCAAAAACAGCACTGCCATAGCCAACAAGCCGCCAAAAACCGCCGGCAGGAAGATGAAAGGAAAAAGCTTTTTCTTCTTTATCGAAAAAGTGATGATTAAGGCAAGCAGAATAATTGTGATGGTAAGGGTAAGCCTGATATCCTTTTTTAACCGCTCGGCATTCCCCACAGCAATAAGGGCCGATCCAAAAGCAGCTATATCAACCTTATTTCCGGTTTCAAGAGTAATTGCCTTAACTGTCGCATCGAGTTTTTTGGCAAACACACTGTTTTCAGCTGTCTGATTCGGCGAATATACCGGCGTCACAAACATCATCAGGTATTTCCGGTCACGCGAAAAAACACAATTGTTCACGATGGTATAGTTCTCATCGTTCTGGTAAGCATTCAACTTCCCCAAAGCCATTCCGCCAATCCCTACCGGATCGCGGATGATCATCTGCTTCATGGTAAAGCTGGCAGGCGAAAGCAGGTTCTTCAGGTTATTATCAATTGCCTTTTCAACCTGTTGCGGTGCAATCAGCGAATCAAGCCTGTTGTAATCGCGCTCATCGAGAAAAACCGGCAGATTATCGTATACCAGTGAAAACATAGCCTCGACCAGGGTATCTGCCACCTTATAGGTAACATTGCTGATATACGGGCTAAAAGATGATGACATCAGGGTGTCGGCCAGTTTATCGCCTGCAAATATCAGTTCATCGGATGAAAGCGGGTTAAGGGAATCTGCTGATGTAACGGTAATGATAATTTTCTCGAGGAATTTCGATTGTTCTAATACCTGGCTCATTACACCTGCCGAACCGCCACCGGAAATCATTTTGGCTATGTCTTCCTCAAACCGGATACGTGATGCCAAAAAAGCAGCCACACCCATAATGGCCAAAACAAGGATAAACAAGCGGCGCCTGCGTTTAGCAAAGAATTTGTAAAGAAACAGGAAAGGTGTTACCATGGTTTATTCAATGAGCAAAGGTTTCCTGCGGAATATTCTCAGCAGCACAAATGTGAGTATGCCAAAAATAACAGCAGCTATTACAGCAAAGACTATACTGCCAATAATGTATTGAAACAGGTTATCTCTTACCCAGGCAAAGGATATTTCGCTGCTAAAAGCAGTGTGCTTGTCCGAGGACAATATCCAGCCACCGGTAACGTAACTAAAATATAGTATCAACGGGATCATGGGCGGTATGCTTATATTTGCTGCAACAATAACAATAAATTTGTTTAGTTTAAGCAAATAGGCCAGGGCAATGGCCGTAATTAACTGGTATCCCCAAATGGGGACTATGCCCATAAAAACACCCAGCATCACCGAAAAGGTGACTTTCTCGACTGAATCCCCTGTCTGCAGAATATTTCGTTTCAGGAAGTCTTTTATGTTTTCTTTGCGCAGATAGCGAACAAATGAAAATGGTTTTGCATAAAACACGGCAACCAGCACCAGTATGGCATTCAACAGGCTAATGCGCATGAAATCACGGAAAGGGCGAAAATGACTTACCCGCTCGTCTTTCCCAGGGTAGTAAACGCCAATGGGAATATTCATCAGTTTCACACCTCTCCAGGCCAACCGCACCAACACTTCAATTTCAAACTCATACTTGTTGGTATAAAACCTGATAGGACCAACCAGTTCAAGCGGATATAGGCGAAACCCCGATTGGGTATCGGGGAGCGATTCTCCTGAAATGAACCGGAACCAGAAATTAGAGAACTTGTTGGCAAAACTGCTTCCCTTCGACATCCTGTCATGAGGTAATTTTCTACTGCCCACAATTATGGCATCGGGATATTCATCGGCTTTGGTCACGAATGAAAGGATATCCGCAGGATAATGCTGCCCGTCGGAGTCAATGGTAACAGCGTGGGTATACCCATCAGCAAGCGCTCTTTCAAAACCTCTCCGGATCGCATAACCTTTGCCCTTGTTTAAAGCATACTGAATAACTGTTAGCTGTTTGTACCCGGACAGAATTTCAGCGGTTTCATCAACAGATCCGTCATTGACAACTATAATATCAGCGGTCACTTTTAAAACATCGTTCAGAAGTTTTTCAAGCGTTCGCCCGTTATTATATGTAGGAATGATAACACACCAGTTCATCACAAAGGTCAATTCCTTCTCCCGCTGCGGTAAGAATTGTTCGACAAACCGCAAATATAAACTATTTTAGTTCACGGCAGGATGAAATGAAAGAATTACACCTATCTGAAAACCGGTGTAGTTCAGATCAAAGTCAATCAGGTCACCGGAATCTGTTGCTTTTGCATACCTGAAAGCGCCATAAGGCTGCAGGTTAAAATTTCCAAATTGCATACTGTAACCTACCTGAGCGCGAAAACCAGGTGCAGAAGCCTGAAAATCCTCAAACTTCATGAATTGGTACTGAACCCCGCCTCCAACAAAAAGAGCGTGTTTTTCACTTTTCGAAGGGAAGTAATAATTGGCCATAATACCGGGTGATAGCCTGGTAAAATTATAAAAGTGGTCGCCATCGTCGTTAAGTACTGTTATCCACTTGGGCGCCAGGGCAAAGTCGGCGTAAGGGGTAAGATCAAATCGCTTCGTCCTGAAAGTAACGCCAGCCATAAATTCGAAGTACATAAACATGTCTGTTGTGCCAAATTCCAGCTCATAATTCGAAGGCAGTGAACCTTCAATAAAATCATTAACATCCGAAGGATTGAAAAAGCCAATTCCCAAACCAAAGGTTGGATAAACTTTCATTTTGGAGTCCTGTGAAAAAGCAGGCCGGCTGGTGGCAAAAACTGAAAAAATAACCATTAACAAACATAAAGCCTTTGATTGCAAGGCACTTAAAGCAACATGGTTTGTTTTCATAGATAATTCGGGTTAAATTATTGTAGGTTTGTCAAATAATTCTATCCGCGTATTGCCATATCGCCATCCCTAACCACCCATTATCAGGGTGATTTAAAAACTACCCCACAATGAATACAGCTAACAACTCGAAAGTTAGTATAAATATTTCCATATGAGCTAAATTTTTTATTATTTTGCAACCGATTGGAAAACCCCTGAATTCTAACAACCTTATTTTTTGATCTTTATCGCATTAACTTCATTTTAAGAAATGTTCACTATTGGTGATAAAAAAATAACCCTGCAAGATTATCAACACATACTTTTTGAAGACGGGAAAGTCAGTATTGATGAAGATGCACTAAAAAGAATAGCTGACAGCTACAAATTTCTGGAAGAATTCTATCACGACAAAATTATTTACGGTATCAGCACCGGGCTGGGTCCTATGGCGCAATACCGGATCGACGAAACCGACCGGGTAAAACTGCATTATAATGCCATACGAAGTCATGCTTCGGGATGCGGTGAACCTGTTAACCCTTTGTATGTCCGGTCGGCATTGGTTACCTTGTTGAGCAATTTTTCCAATGGATACTCGGGATTGCATCCCGAAGTAGTTGACCTCATTAAGGAATTGGTCAATCATCAGATTATACCTTATGTACCCGAACACGGTGGTGTTGGTGCAAGCGGCGACCTTGTACAGCTTGCCCATATTGCACTTGTGCTGATCGGTGAAGGTGAAGTGTTTTACAACGGAAATATCATCAGCACCCCTGAAGCATTTGCCAGGCATAACCTGAAACCTATCTCGGTTCACCTGCGCGAAGGCTTGTCACTTATCAATGGCACGTCGTTCATGACAGGCACCGGTATCATTAACCTGTTACATGCAAAAAACCTTGTAAACTGGGGCATTACTGTTGCTGCCATGATCAATGAGCTGGTAAGGTCGTTTGATGATTACTTTTCAACTGAACTCAACCAGGTAAAACATCATTACGGTCAAAATAAAGTAGCAGAACTCGAAAGGAAGATCCTTAACGACAGCAAACTGATCAGAAAACGCGAAGAACATTTTTTTAATGGCAAACACCGCGATGATTATGTTATTGCTGACAAAGTGCAGGAGTATTATTCCATTCGTTGCGTACCTCAGGTAATAGGTCCCATTTTAGATACGCTTGAATATGCCGACCGGGTATTGCTTGATGAAGCAAATTCCTCAAACGATAACCCCGTTATTGATGCTATCAACCGTAATATTTACCATGGCGGGAATTTCCATGGCGATTATATTTCGCTTGAAATGGATAAGGTAAAAATTGCCATTACCAAGCTTTCCATGCTTTTTGAAAGGCAAATTAATTACCTGATGAACGACAGGTTGAACAATAAGCTACCTCCTTTTGTTAATCTCGGTAAACTTGGCGTTAATTTCGGCATGCAGGGGGCACAATTTCCAGCCACGTCGACGGTTGCAGAAAACCAAACCCTTTCGTTCCCAAATTACGTGCATAGCATTTCAAATAATAACGATAACCAGGACATTGTCAGCATGGGAACCAATTCAGCTCAGTTTGCCCGTAAGGTAATTGACAATACTTACCAGGTATTGGCAATAGAATTAATAACCCTTATTCAGGGCATTGACTACCTGGGGATTGAATCGAGAATGGCTTCTTTTACCAGAAATAAGTACAACGAACTGAGAAAACTGGTACCGAAATTTGCTGAAGACCTGGTCATGTACCGCGAAATCCGCAAGGTGAAAGACTACCTTAGCAATCAGTTTATCAGTTTGTAAAGCATCATTAATAAGTTGTCAGAAATGAAATACGCACTTGTAACCGGTGGATCAAGAGGAATTGGCAGGGCTGTTTGCATTAAGCTTGCCGAAATGGGTTACCATGTGCTTATCAATTACCTGTCAAACCGCGACGAGGCCGTTATTACTCTCGAAGAGGTCAAGAAATCCGGTAGCAATGGCACTTTGCTGCCATTTGATGTTACCAAAGCTGAAGAGGTAGAGAAAACGTTGGGAGACTGGCAGGAACAAAACAGCAACAGCTATATCGAGGTTCTGGTAAACAATGCCGGAATCCGTAAAGACACCCTGCTGATGTGGATGGAAAACAGCCACTGGCACGATGTGCTCAACACCAATCTGAACAGCTTTTTTTATGTTACCAGGGCGGTACTGAAAAATATGCTGGTAAACAAATATGGCAGAATTGTAAATGTTGTGTCGCTTTCGGGGCTTAAAGGTCTGCCCGGACAGGTTAACTATTCCGCTGCCAAGGCAGGCGTAATTGGCGCTACCAAGGCCCTTGCCCAGGAAATAGGCAAAAAACGGGTAACCGTTAACGCTGTTGCCCCGGGCTTTATTAAAACCGACATGACAAAGGAATTGAATGAAACCGAACTGAAAAACCTGATACCGTTGAACCGTTTTGGTTTACCCGAAGAGGTGGCTGATGTGGTATGCTTCCTGGCATCCGACAAGGCTTCCTATATTACCGGTGAAGTCATTTCGGTTAACGGAGGATTATATACTTAAATCAGTCTTCTCAAAAACATGAACAGGGTTGTTATCACCGGCATTGGCATTTACTCTTCGATAGGCAAAAACCTGGGAGAGGTAAAAGATTCTCTTTTCAAAGGAACTTCGGGAATTGTACTCGATCAGGAAAGAAAGGCTTACGGATACCAGTCGGGTCTTACCGGTAAACTCGACAGGCCAAACCTTAAGGGAATTCTCGACAGAAGAGCCCGGGTTTGTATGCCCGATCATGCCGAATACGCTTATGTTTCAACTGCTGAAGCCATTAAACTGGCTGGTTTGAATGAAGCTTATTTTGACGCAAACGAAGTGGGTATTATATTTGGAAACGACAGCTCAACGCCTTCGGTAATTCAAAGCGCAGATATAATCCGCGAAAAACGCGACACCACCATGGTTGGCTCAGGTGCCGTTTTTCAGTCGATGAATTCATCGGTCACCATGAACCTGTCGGTTATTTTCCGCTTGCGTGGCATTAACTTCACACTTAGCGGCGCCTGCGCCAGCGGATCGCATGCCATAGGCCTGGGATTTCATACCATACGGCATGGTTACCAGAATTGTATCATCTGTGGCGGCGCCCAGGAAGTTAACCTGTTTTGTGTGGGTAGTTTTGATGCTTTGGGCGCTTTCTCGAAACAGGAAAATGACCCGGCAAAAGCTTCCAAACCCTTTGATAAAAACAGGGATGGTTTGGTACCCAGCGGCGGTGCTGCCACTGTAATACTCGAAAGCCTCGACCATGCGCTCAAAAGAGAAGCACCTATACTTGCAGAGGTTATCGGATATGGTTTTTCATCCGACGGCAAGCATATTTCCGTGCCTGATGTCGACGGCCCCAGCCGCTCCATCATCATGGCCCTCAAAGATGCCAATATTACACCGGGTGAAATCGACTACATAAATGCCCATGCTACCTCAACACCCATAGGTGACCAAAACGAAGCCAAAGCTATTCGCCAGGTATTCGGTAAGCACAAACCACCGGTTTCTTCCACCAAGTCGATGACCGGTCATGAATTATGGATGGCAGGAGCCAGCGAAGTGGTTTATTCCATTCTCATGATGCAGAACTCATTTGTCGCCCCCAACATCAATTTTGAGGAACCCGATGAGTTTTCAGCCCATCTCAACATTGTTAACAAAGCCACACCGCATGAAATAAATGCCGTCCTTTCCAATTCGTTTGGTTTCGGCGGTACAAATTCCACGCTAGTCATCAAAAAATTCAAATAATATAGCATTTTTACCTGAACATCATGAATAAAGAAGAAATCGCCGGGATCATCAAGAACTTTTTGGTTGAGGAGTTTGAGATTGAAGAAGCCAAAGTTACACCTGACGCGCACCTCAAAGACGATCTTGGTCTCGAAAGTCTCGATTTTGTAGATATTGCTGTTATAGTTCAGAAAGAATTCGGTCTCACCCTGAAGGGCGAAGAAATGACAGCTATCAGAACACTCGACGACTTATACGGTTACATTCATAATTGTATCAACAAGCAATAACAAAAAGTGACATCGTGGAAAGGAAAAACCCGGGGTGGCCTGGCTGGTTACAAAATATTCATAGCCACACTTAAATACGGGGGACTTTCTTTTGCCTACCTGTTGCTGCGTTTTGTTGCCCTGTATTTCTTTTGTTTCGCTCCTGCCTCGTTCCGGAACATATTCTGCTTCTACCGTCATCGGCTCGGTTACGGCTTCTTCCGATCGTTAGCCGCAATATACCGTAATTACTATGCTTTCGGCCAGGTAATTCTTGACAAAACTGCTTCCATGGGCGGATTCAACGCCCGATTTTCATTCGACTTCGATGGAGAACAATACCTTCGCCAAATGGTAGCTGATGGAAAAGGAGGACTGCTAATCAGCGCACATATCGGCAATTTCGAAATGGCAGGCCATATGCTCGAACGACTGAATACCACGGTAAACATTATCATGCTCGACGCCGAACACCGAAAAATCAAAGAATACCTGTCGAAATTCACGCAAAAAAGCTTTCGCATAATACCACTGGGCGATGATAACGCCCATATTTACGCTATCAGCGAAGCACTAAAAAACCGCGAAATTGTATGCCTGCATGGCGACAGGTTTATGCCCGGCAGTAAGACCATTTCGGCAGAACTGCTTGGCAAACAAGCCCGTTTTCCTGCCGGACCCTTTTACCTGGCCATGAAATACGATGTTCCGGTTTCGTATGTGTTTGCCATGAAAGAACGCAAAACGCATTATCACTTTTTTGCTACGCCTCCTGCTTTATACCAGCAGCAACCTTCGCAGCATAAACGCGACACGGTTCTTAAGCAAATGATAGGCGATTATACCACAGCCATGGAAGACAAAATTAAGCGCTATCCTTTTCAATGGTTTAATTATTATGATTTCTGGAAAGTATGAAACCAGCAGATTACCAAATTTCTGATCTTATTCCGCAACGTCCGCCCATGCAAATGATCGACCAACTGTTGCATGCCGATGATCGTTCGGCCAGGGGAAGCCTTTATATCAGGGAATCCAATATCTTTTGCCGCAATAACCAACTACGCGAAGCGGCAATCATTGAATTCATCGCGCAAACAGCAGCAGCCTTCACCGGGTATCGTAACCTCAGCAATCACGGACAGGTGAACGAAGGTTATATCGGGGCGGTTAAAAACCTTGTCATTCACAAACTCCCACCGGTAAATGCCGAAATTCAGTCGGAGATCACTGTCGAAAATGAAATCGTCGGGTTTACCATCATCGTGGGCAAGGTATTTTTAAACCAGGAGGTTATTGCTGAATGCGAAATGCGGATTCTGGGTCAACCTCAGGTTCAACAGGCCTAACCGGCGCCAGCACTTTATCTCTTGTATATTTAGCAACTTCCCCTGCAGTAAGCTGGTAGCTCCAGGCAACCCGCTTGCCTGTATGCGATCCGGGACCTGTGTTACCATATTCGGCATAATAAGCTGTTTTGTCACGCTCCGTTTTGTCCCAATTCGCCCATCCCTCAGGGGCAATGTGTGCTCCCATTTCACAATTCAGAAAAACCACCCGGGCATAGTCACGCCATGGCCTGCCCAGGTATACCCTGTCAACACCGGGGTCAGCCTCCAATAAACAATTCATAAAAACATATCCGTAAATCTTCCCTTTTATGGTGCTGGCGGCAGTGATATATGAATTGCTTTTGCTGTGCACGGTGCAGGAATCAAACAATGCAGTGGCAGCGCCAAAGATAAAATCGGTTGTACCTGCTATATAGCAGTTCTTATAGTATTGCCGGCTATTCTGTCCTCCGGTGTAGAGTGTATCCTGGTTTCCCAGCAACCGGCAATTCTTAAAAACACACCTGTCCCCCTCCACATGCAATGCCACTGCTTGTCCAACACAGCCTGCCGAATTCTCAATGGTCAGGTTTTCGGCATGAAAATCATCTGCTTCTACCAACAGGGTATAGGTATAAAAAGTGCTGTTCCGACCCCGGTTAACCCTTTCAAAAAAGTCGTCCCAGGTAATAATAGTATGTTCAGCACTCTCACCAATCAACGATAAATGGGTATTGCAGGCCGGAACCTTTATCTTCTCGCGGTAAACACCATTTTTTATGAAAACCCTGACGCGCTTGTCGGGGAATGATTTGCAGGCATCAATGGCGGCCTGAATACTGGTAAAGTCGCCCGTACCATCAACTGCTACCGTATAGTCATACAGCCCCCTGGCCGGCAAACTCAAAGTACCGGCCAATAATAGCAGAATCTTAAGCATTAATGTTTTCATATTCTCCTTTAAAGGTGCAAATGCGGGTGTCGCCGGCACTAACAGCCGTGCTGCAATGAATGCTGCTTTCCCCTGCCTGGGCTATGGCGAGTTCAAATATCAAATCGGGCATGGTTAACGGGTTTACAAATCCCAGGTATTTGATATTACCGGCATTTGCCAGTCGCAATTCCCTGCCGGTGAGTTTTTCAAGCAGTTCAAGTGCTATCTGCACCGTACATACGCCGGGTAATATGGGATTCCCCGGAAAGTGACCTTCGAAAACGGCATGTTCGCTGTTCAGTGAAATCCGGGCAGTGACTTTATCCTTTGACGATGAAACCTCAAAGGATGGAACCGTGTAAAAATTATTCATCAGCATGGTTTACCTCCTCGTGTATGCGGTATAAATCAATGGTAAGTTTAATATTCGCGTGTGAAATTTTCACCGAATCGATACCTGAAGACCCAGCACCGTAAAAACCGGCCCTGACCTTACTGGTAATCCCCGACATTTGCCTTACCTGGTAAGGCCGGTTGAATTCAATGTCCCTGAAATGGTAGCGGTTTTTGTTTCCGCCGTGCTTATATTGTAAAATCAGGTCGCTATTCCCTTTTTGCCTGAATATTTCGGGTTGCGTAACCGTCATGTTGTGCATAAGCGCCAGCCCAATATCGTTTTTAAGCGTTGCAACCAGGGCCTTCCTGTTCATGGCTTCCATGGCGTAATGAACCACCGGTTCCTCTCCGGGAAGATACTCCAGGTCAAAAACCTTAAGGCCCACCTCTGTTATAAAAACTACCCGGTAATGGTCTGTTCCTTCGGGCTTAACCACCATCAGTCCGCTGAAATGGTTATCAAAAACCCGGATATGCGCGTTAAAGAGAAAATGCCCCGAATCGGCCCTAAACCACGATTCTGGCGTAAAGGTGCCGGGCAAAACACCGGTCTTATAGCCCTGAAAAACCGAAACAGCACACCCTGTAAAAAGTGGCAGCAGCAGTAACAGAAAAAGTAACTGACTTATTGTAGTATGGTTACGCCTGTTAATCACACCATTATTTAAAGTTGAATTTCGCTGCAGGAATGTCGGTATTCAGTTTTTTGTTGGAAAATGCAATGTTGGTATAATCACCTCCTGGTTCTACCATATTGATGCGTGTAACCGTAAAATCGGTCCGGCTAAACCATATCTGAACCTCATTGAGCATGTTGCGCATCGATTCAGCCCTGGGAACCAAGCTGACAAAGTAGTGCCGTTCGTCCTCAAAGTAGCTGATGGTAAAATCGCGGTCATTGTGCAAAATATCGCCTTGTATACAGCCGCTGATAAAATTATTCATCTCCTGGAACATCTTATTCGACTGAATATCGTATTGCTTCTGGGCATTGTCATCACGTACAAATATTTTGCCATTACTGATGATGATCAGGTACCGGTAAGGTTGCTGGTATTCCCACCGGATATTATTATCCTTTTTATAGCAAAAATGACCCTTCGAAATGATTTTGTTCGAAAGCACGCTCAGGTTTTTCTCCTGAACAAAATCACTTTCAATGGTTGATACCTTTTGGGTCATATTCACCAGCTTTTCTTTAAACCCCCGGACATCCTTCATTGGCACAGAAGGTTTCTGAGCCAAAAGTGAAAGAGTTGTGCAGGTTATCGCAATCAAAGTAAACAATACGCTAT
Source organism: uncultured Bacteroidales bacterium (assembly GCA_964618645.1). Lineage (GTDB taxonomy): Bacteria > Bacteroidota > Bacteroidia > Bacteroidales > UBA10428 > UBA5072. The sequence goes on from CAZUBW010000007.1 coordinate 69,721, forward strand.
ACATAAGCTTTGCAATTAATTAAATCATCCAGTCGGGATATGGAAAATTCCTTGTCCCTGAGGAATTGAATAAAAAGTCCAAGCGCCTTCACATTCAGGGTGCGGTTATCGTGCAACAGTATTATGTCGCCTCTGTTCACCCGGGTGGTAAGGTTATGCAACAGCAGCAGTTCATCATGCACAACGGTATCATGCGACTTCAGGCTCCATCCTATTGTCAGGTATTTCATGTTACGAATGGCTTTGGCTATCGTTGGATTTGTCACGCCATAAGGCGGCCTGAACAAACGGAGCTTTTTACCGGTAAGCGAAAAAATCAGCTGCTCTGTGCTTTTCATCTCCCGGATCATCCTTTTTGCAGAAAACAAGTCGAAAAAGAAATGGTGTGAATAGCTGTGTCCACCCAGCAGGTGACCCTCCCTGTCAATTCTTTTGATAATCTCGGGATGCCGCTCTGCCTTGCTTCCGACAACAAAGAAAGCCGCCTTTACCTGGTGTTCCTTCAGTATGTCAAGGATCATGGGAGTTATTTGTCCATCAGGACCATCATCGAATGTAAACGCTACCGATCTCACATTTCGTTCGCCATGGCATACGGCCTTTATAAAAAAGCCCGAACCGATGTTTTTTACCCCCCAAAATATTATCAGTATGAACACAAGAATAATGCCAGCATAATACAGCTCATTAACCGGCAACAACAGCATATCCAATGCCAGTAATAGAGCCATTGCAAAAACGAAAGCAATCAGTGTTGTTTTGAATTTCAGCATCGCTCAAGAATATACAAGGCATGGTTAATTCCGCGAAGATGATTGTAAATAAGTATGGTGTTTAGTGATGATGGTTTTTTATCACCCATAAGCACTGCGGGCGGAACTTGCTGGTGCTGTAAAATCCAGGCGCCAAGCCACAATGCAAAGGCCGAGGAAGTGTCGTATTCCCCGCAAAGATGCTTATAGGCCGCATAAGGTACCTGGCTCAAAACATGTTGGGTAACTGCGGTGTACAACCTGTCGGTCCGGTTATCCCCATTAAGACCAATAATGGCCAGGTCAATACCACCCGCATCCATTCCGGCCTCAGTAAGTGCACCCGTTATACGTGCTGCTATATCGGCTTCTCCGGCAGGCTTGTAAAAGGTTCGCAATAATTTAAGCCGGGCCATACTGTGGTTGCCGGCTTTGCCGCTTAGCATAAAAAACGCAACACCCTCGCCGGGAAGACTTCCGCGCGAAGGTTGTTCCAAAAGCAGCGGGCTGTTAACCGGACAATTTTTCCACAGACCCAAACGTTTGGTTATGGCATAAACCGTATCGGTAAGTTCATCAAAACCACCGGCGAGTATGTTATGTTCCGGATTGATTTCGAGCTGCATAATTGCATCTTCAAGGGCATTTTCGAACGAAAAGCCCCTATGGGTATAGGTGGCATTGTAATGATGACACTTTATGGCCAACGCAATGGCACCGGCAACCGTGTTATGGGTCGATTGGATAAAAGGCGTGGGATTTAACAGTTTTTCATCATTGGTATACACCGACGAAAGAAATTTACCGGTATCCTCGAGGCATCCTAAACCCGTTCCGGTAATAATGGCATCGGGCATTTCAACCCCGCAATCGTGCAGGCACTTCAGCGCACTGCAAACTCCCATTTTCACAATCCGGCTCATCCGGCGCGATGCCATGGGATCGAGAAAGTCGCGATATACCGGTTCGATACATTTAAGCATGGTGGCATTGGCATATTCAGCAATTTCTACCGGAAAACCCTGATCACCAAATGTTTTCTGAGGTGACAATACTGCTGCGCCTTTAATATATACTGCCATATTATACAACCGAAAAAATCAGAGATGAATTGTTGCCCCCAAATCCGAATGAATTGGACATGACATACTTTAACGGCATATGGGTCACGAGGTCTTTTACCGGCTGGTATCCAAGTTCGTGCATTTGCTCCGTAAAGTTCAGGTTGGGAAAAATGCACTGGTGCTGAAGTGCAAGTATGCTGATAACAGCTTCGATAGCGCCTGCAGCCCCAAGGGTGTGTCCGGTAAAAGATTTTGTGGAACTGCAGGGTGGTATTTTTGGTTGAAATAACCGTTCAATGGCAATTCCTTCCGATAAATCGTTATTCCGGGTACCGGTACCATGGGTATTGATATAGGAAACTGCTGAAGCATCAATGATGGCCACTTCGAGTGCCTGTTTCATGGCCATATAGGCACCTTTCCCTTCGGGTGAAGATGCTGTCTGGTGATAGGCATCACAAGCATTTCCATAACCGGCAATTTCACCCAGCACGGGTTTGTGTCCGCGGTTGACAAGTTCCTCTGACTCCAGCACCAGAAAACCTGATCCCTCGCCCAGGTTCAGTCCATTGCGGTTCTCATCAAAAGGTTTGCATTGTACATGATCGAGGATCATCAGGCTGTTAAATCCGTTAAGGGTGAACCGGGTAAGTGCATCGGTACCGCCGGCAATCACGCGCTCTACCCTGCCCTGTTGAATCATTCTGGCGCCGAGCATAATGGCATTGGCCGATGACGAGCAGGCGGTATTGATGGTAGAAAAGTATCCCCTTACACCCAGGATATCAGCAATTTTTTCGGTACTATCGCCACAATCATGTCCTGCAACATCGCGCAACCTGCCCTTTGCAGAGTTCTGCATAAAATCATTGAAAAACACTTCACTGCGATCCATCCCGCCAGTGGTGGTTCCCGAAATTACAGCAGTACCGGCCAGTTCTTTTTCAGTTAGGTTGGCATGCCTCACAGCCTGGCGGGCAGCGATTATACCCAGCAATGCAGTGCGTGAGTATCCATACAATCGCGAAAAACCAGCTTTTTGCTCCAATGCACTGTTTGACAACTTTATTTCGCCAACCGGGAGATCGTTTTGGTGAACCGAATTGAAAAGTGATAACCTGCCTATACCGGTTTGCCTGTTTTCCAGAGCATGTAACACCTCTTCCGTATCAGAACCGATTGCGGAAATAATGCCAATACCGGTGACAAAAACGCGCGGCACAGCAGAATACTTATCCTTTATTGTTATCCCTGATGAATTCGGCCAGGGACCTGACCGAATACAGCACTTTTTTGCCTTCCTCGGCAGTACCGAGTTTCAGTCCGTATTTCTTTTCAAGCAGTACAATCAATTCCAAAGCATCAATTGAATCAAGCCCCAACCCGTCCACAAATAGTGGGGCGTTTTCATCGATCTGCTCCGGGGTTATTTCGGTAAGATTCAGCACCTCAATAATTTCATCCTTCAGTTTGGCAATCAGTTGTTCCATAATTCAATTCCTCTGCAAGTATAATTGGGTTAAATTCTGAGGTTCAAAAATAGCAATTCCCCTGGGATCGGCATTGGTTTTTTCAATCAAATACATGATGCCGTCGTAATTAATGCCGCATTGCTCAATCCATCCTGTTATACAGCATTGCAAATGATTTTCATTAAACAGCAAACTCACATAACGATACATCTCTTTGGCATCAAATGCACTATCGATAAAAAAAGTACCCTCGCCAAAAAATTTATTCCGGATACATATCTCACCAATCACTATATTGGCCAGCGTGTAAACAAATACCGACGGACTGGGAAAATAGGACGACCGGTCCTGGATCGAAAGCTGATGATTTTTATCGGTTTCGAGCGATGACGAATAATTGTAAAGGATCAAACCTATTTCATCACCGGCATAACGACTGCTTAACTGTTTATCGCGTATCAAAAATTCAGCAGTGAGAAAACCAAGTTTGCACAGGTTATCCATTTTGTGAAACTTGGGATAGTTAATGGCAGCATCCTTATATACTTCGGTATAAAAGGCAGCCGGTTCAGGAGTATTGCTGTGGTAAAGAACCTTGTCGTTTACTTTAACCATTCCGTTGCAGATACGGCAGTAGTTGTTTATGTAATATGGCCCGTTCATTTCTTATAAAGTAAAACAGATGCGTTGCAACCACCAAAGCCCGAGGCAATTTTTAAGCAGGTACTGATGGGTGCCTCCCGGTTTTTGTCGATGATATTGATTGGATGGGTAACTCCCATAGTATTGTATCCCAGTGTTTTAATAAGCTCATTGTTGTACATGGAATGAACTGCAGCTATGGTTTCAATAACACCGGCTGCACCAAGGGTATGCCCCCAGTAACCTTTCAGGCTGTTAACCGGAACATCTTGCAAACCGGCACGCGAAATGGCAATTGACTCCATTTCGTCGTTGTAAGGCGTTGCCGTACCATGTGCCGATATATAATCAATTTTTTGGGAAGTTTGCTGCAACGTGCGGTTAATGGCAATAAAAAGCCCTTCGCCGGTGCGCGACGGACCTGAAATGTGATTGGCGTCGTTGCCGGAGAAACCCGGACCTACAAGTACCCTGCCCTTTTTGTTTGCCAGTTCCTTATCGTTGCTGAGCACAATGGTTCCTGCAGCTTCGCCCAACGATAACCCCTGGCGTTCTTTGTCGAATGGCTTGCAAGGCCCTGTACATAGCGACATAAATGAATTAAAACCCGAAAGCACAAACTCGCTTACCATATCAACACCAGCAATCACTACATGATCGTATTCGCCTGCCCGAATCAAACGCGATCCTATTATTATAGCCAGCACACCCGATATACAGGCGTTGGATACCACCATGGGTTTTTGCCTGAATCCTAAACAAAGTTGGAGAAGCTGTGCGGTTTGCCAAAGATAAACACGCTCATAACCCTTTCCGACAGCCAGTTTAGGATTTAGTATATCAATATTCCCTTTGGTGGTACTCAAAATCAATAACGTTCTGTCGGTTGTAAAATTCAGCTTAGCCTGCACCATTGCCTGCCGCATAGATACAACCGCCATTTGTTCCAGGTAAGTATATCGGGCAGGATCAGAAATTTCAGCAAATTTTCGTGCAAGCATTCCTGAATCTACCATCGAAGCCCAGAACGGAGCCGGCGAAATCCGGTCGTTCTGGTGCTGCATGATGCCGGTTTGACCCGACCGCAGCATATGCATGTTTTCGTCAGTTGTAAAACCCAGCGATGAAACGATATTGTCCGAAACAATGTATACGTCAGTCAATTTATGCTGTAATATAGTTTATTAACAATCAGTTATTTTTTTCTTAAAACCTGGATTTTTTCATGCCAGTCCCTGTTTTTTCTTCCATTCCAGGAAAAAAGGCGGAAAATCGAGCATTAATTCCATGTCGGGTGTTAAAAAAACCTGCACAGACGACCCGGTGGCAACTACCTCATCGGTTTCATTCCGGTAAATCAAGTATTCATATTGCAGCCGGGCTGCCTCGCAATTCAAAAACCTGGTTTCAATCACAGCTGTGTCGCCATACCTGAGCGGCTTCTTGTAATCGCAATTTATTTTTACAAGGGGTATCAGCACCCCCTTGTGATAAAAATCCATGTAATTGATTCCATATAAATTTCCAAAGGCTTCACGGCCATCCTCAAAATACTTAATGTAATTGCCATGCCAGACAACCCCCATTGAATCAACATCGCTAAACCTTACCTGTATTTTGGTGCGGCAAATCAACTGGTTTTTATTCAGGGTCATAAAATTCCGATACGTTATGTAATCTTTATTATATGAGACTGTGTAAAAAGTCCGATAATCGACGCCGTCATTGCGAACGAAGTGACGCAATCTGTTGTATATTAGAAGATTGCTTCGGTC
>CAZUBW010000008.1:0-73530 GCA_964618645.1 uncultured Bacteroidales bacterium
TTTCATCCTTATAGGTATTAAATATATATACGCACGCCTCGTGGCGCACCGAAGCTCACGAAGAGAAAGCTTCACCAATACCACTAAGTTTAAGAACACCAAGAGAGGCTGTCTAAAAAGTCATAAAAAGAGCGTAGTCTGGAGACTACGCTCAGCATACAGAGCTGACATTCTGTACAATGCGCTAGGCGTAGTTTGTAACTACGCCTAACAAAATGACTTTTTAGACAGCCTCTTTCCTTCGTGTGCTTGGTTCTTGGTGTTCTTTGTGTTGATTTTGCTTTGTGTGCTTGGTGTTTAAATAATGCCGGGTAAGCATACCCGGCAGAATGCTGCCTGCGCTTGCGCAGTTTAGCTTCGCTGAGCTCCCTTTAGTCGGTTATAACTTCGCCTAACAATTTACACCCTCTTTACCCCGTGTTTTTCACGCCAGTAAAAGTACGCCACCACAATAGCTGTAATACCGTACGAAACACTTGCCGTAACCCCGGCGCCATAACTTCCCCACCGGGGAATAACAATAAAGCCAAGCAAAAGCGTAACCGCCAGTCCCGCTGTACTGGAAATGGCATTTACCAGGTGCCTGCCGGTACTCGAAAAGTAATAGCCCAGCACCAGCACAATGCCAAAGCTAACAATGCCCGGCCCGAGGGTCCAGATGATACGGTTAATTTGGGTAAACTCCCTGCCAAAGATAAAACCATACCAACTGCCCGGAATACAAGCCATAACCGCTATTACCAACACCGAAACAGCCAGGTTGATGCGGTTCAGGCGGGTGGTAAGCCTGATCGATTCGCCTTTGTCGGTGGAATTTACTATTTTAGAGTGTTGCACCGTACCTATGCTGCGCCCGATAAGCCATACCGACTCAGCTATGGACACAGCATTGGAATAAACACCCACCTCGGTGCTGCCAAAATGGGCGTTCAAAATGTAATAACTAATCCTGAAACTCAATAACTGCGTAAACAGTGCCACCTGGTTATACAATCCCAGCAAAGCCAGCTTTTGGGTCGTTAAAAACCAATCGCCCGCACTCAACCGTCCGCTGCCTTTGAAATACTGCCGAATCATCATCGTGCTGACCACCAATGCCAGACCATAACCGCAATACAATGCCACAATATAGGAACGGATTGAACGATCGTTTAACACGGCAAAATACAGAACCAGCATAAGCACAATGACCAGGCTTTGTATAAAACCGGGCAGGTTTGCAGCGTTAATCCGCTGGTGTGCTACCAGCACCGCCGTATGGATGTTCAGCACCGATAACATAAGGCTCAACAGGCAGACATCGGTGACATACTGTGCAGGAATCAGGTTCAAAGCAGGCAGAAATGCAAAGCAGGCAACGGTTACCAACAGCACCCAAAGGTAGGCTGGAATGATTAGCGTGATAAAAGGCCGGCGCGGAACCAAATACGAAATGGAGGCCGACCCGATGATACCGGCAATGATAAGAATGAACGATACCAGGGTAATGATAAGGCTTTGCTCTCCCCTGCCGGCAGCCCCAATGAAATGCGACAGCAGGATGGCAATTATTAGGTTGGATGCCGCTATAAAAAAGCGCGTAAAAAAGGTGGATATGATTTTGCCAACCATCGCTTCAGGAATTTACGGCCAGTTTGTATAAGCCGGCAAACCTGCCTGCAATAACCCCGGGGCTGAAATGAGTTTCGGCATACTGCCGTAACACATCGCGGCGGTATCCGGCATGGTGTTCAATGATATATACCAGCGCCTGTAGCAAACGATCCTCATCTTCCGAAGGCACCAATATGCCATTGGAATCGTTCACCCATTCACTTATTCCGCCCACATCGGAAGATATTACCGGCAAGCCACACGAAAAAGCTTCGGCAATTACACAGGGCAGATTTTCGGTTCGGCTGAAGAGCACCAGGGCATGCGACTGCTGCATAAGCTCCGCCACCGCTGCATGCGTAACTTCTCCGGTAAAATTCACTGTACCGGGGGCAATGCCCATATCAGACAACAGTTGTCGCTGATGCGGCAAACCGGGTCCGGCAAAAGTAAAGACAAAATCGTTGCGGAGCAGGCTGAGCTTTTGCAAGGTACGGATCATACCTGTTATATTCTTCTGCTCTTCCTTCATCGACGAAACATGCAACAGCCGCACCGGATGACCGGGCAATACACCCGCACCGGGTTTGAAAAGCTGTGTATCCACCACATTGGGAACCACCTCAAAATTACCCCTGAAGCCATGGCGTATCAGAGCCTGTTGTAAATTAGCCGAAACCGGCGAAAGGAAGGACGCGGCAGCAGCCATGCGTCTGATTAGCCATCCATTGGGCACTGCCGGCGAAGCAGTAAGGAAAAGGGTCCAGTGTTCCGATACAATAAAGGGAATGCCTGCAAATCTTTTCAAAAACCAGGCAAGTATGACAATCGGGTACAGAATATTGGCATGCACAACATCGGGCTTTCCCCAAAGCCTCCTGACATACAGGTAGCCTTTCAGGTATCCCCACAGGTAACGCCAGGCATTGCATAAACGGGCAGCCGGTTTTAAAGGGCAGTTACATTTGCGGAAATACAGGATGACCTCCAGCAACTGATGTTTTTTTTCAACCCATACCTCATAGCCTTCCTGCTTTTTCCTTTCGTCGGGAATCACATGCAACACAGCGGTATCGCAAACGGTTGACACAGCCAGTGCATGCCGTTCAACAAAATCGCCGTTCAATGGTGCTACCCTGCTCGGAAACCACGATGAAAGAAAGAGCACTTTCATAAAGGGCATCTTTTGCTTGTTGGTTAAAGCGGTTTACTGTTCAGCCGGACCGAAAAATAATGGCCGGGATGTTTGTATTTTTCAAAAGCCGATGTGGCTAATTTTTCCGGAAACAATACCGCGCAATTGGTATGCTCAACATGGTACAGGAAAGGATGCAGGGCTGCAGGACAGGCATCGAGTATGGCCGCCATGGTTTCGAACCGCAGTTTCTCGGGGTTATAACCGTAATCGTGCCACACCACCACGGTATGCTGGTGGCACAAATGCTGCAATACCTGTTTGGTGTCGTGCACAATGGCTGTGTAATGATGATCGCCATCGATAAAGACCAGGTCGCATTTCAGGTTAAGGCTGCCAAAATCAAAAGTCGACGAATTGCCCTCCAGGTGGTTTACATTGGTCAACGATCTGCTGAACAGGCGTTGTGAAGCCACCAGGTTGGCATCGCCGGTCATTGCTGCCAGTTCGCTGTCGGGCAGGTTCAACGTATAACAGGTATCCGCCACTGCCGCAACATTTGCCACGCTCTCTCCCCGCCATGTGCCAATCTCGAAATATTTACAACCCTTAATACGCGTAGCGAGCATTTTAAGCAGCGCCAGGTCGGTAGGCAGGGAACCGCCGTCGAGAAAGGCATAAGGCTCAACATCAACCGGACCCTGAATAAATGTTCCGAAAGGAATAACCGGCAAGCTTTTCATGTTGTATTGCTGCTGCACCCGGCTTTCCCATTGTTCGTTTTCGTCAATGACAAGGTTCAGCTTCCAGGGATTGCGGAGAAGGATGCTTAAAGCCTTAAATGCCTTGCTTATGCGTGCCATCGTCGACCGTTCAGATGGGGGATTGCGCGTCATGAGTTTTTATGCAAAGGAGGTAAAATCGATTTCAGCGCTTTCTTCCACCTCAGCCAATTTGCCGTTTTCACATTTCAGGGTGCGGGCCTGATACTTTTTGAGCAGCGTGTAATTGTGGGTGGCCATCAGCACACAACGGCCACTGTCGCTTATCTCGCGCAGCAGGGTCATAATCGATTCCGATGTGTCGGGGTCAAGGTTTCCGGTGGGCTCATCGGCCAGTATAATGTCGGGATCATTCAGCAAAGCCCTGGCGATAACCACACGCTGTTGCTCACCGCCCGAAAGCTGATGCGGCATTTTATACCCCTTGTTTTCCAGGTCGACCTTCTGCAAAACCTGGTTGATGGTTTTATCAATCAGGGCCTTTTCTTTCCAGCCGGTGGCATGCAGCACAAAGTAAAGGTTTTCGTATACCGTTCTGTCGGTGAGCAACTGAAAATCCTGAAAAACAATGCCGAGCTTTCGGCGCAATAAAGGTACCTGGCGGGGTTTCAGGTTTTCGAGGCTGAAGCCCACCACCATTGCTGAGCCTTTCTGCAGGGGCATTTCGGCATTGATGGTTTTGATCAGGCTCGACTTACCGCTGCCGACACGCCCAATCAGGTAAACAAACTCGCCTTTGGCAAGGGTAAAGTTAACATCGGACAATACCAGATGGTCGTCCTGAAATATTGAGGCGTCTTCAAATTTCAATACAATATCATCCCGAACTTGATCCTCCATGGTGTATTTTTTTCAAAAGTAGCTATTCTAAAATAAAAATCGCCGGTGTTAATTAACAGTGGGGTGTTAATAATTGGGCAAAGAGACAAGAACCGGGATAGGGACGAGTGACGAGAGACGAGGGACAAGTAGCAGCGGCAGTGGCAGTGGCAGTGCTTCGACTCCGCCTGCCAGGCAGCAGACAGGCTCAGCAACCAGGCAGTGGCAAGAATAAGGAACAGATAATAATGAATTAAATGAATAATGAAGGAATGAAAGAATGAAAGAATGAAAGAATGAAAGAATGAAAGAATGAAAGAATGAAAGAATAAATGAAAAGAAAAAGCATTGGGACAAGCGAAATCAGCCCAACCTGCCTGCCGGAACGACAGCGCAGGCAGGTCTGCTCTTATCTGCGAGAAAAAATTTGCAGAACCTGTTTAACGGCCGGCAGGCATCGAAAACCAAATAACGCCATATCACGGTATTGCAGGGTATGGTCCGACTAATTCATTGATCTGAACTGATTGGGTGTATAACCCGTTTCATTCTTAAACAACCGGCTGAAATGCTGCGGGTGCTTAAACCCCAATTCATAGGCGACTTCGCTGATTGATTTGCTCGTATCGAAAATCTTTTCTTTGGCAATATCCAGTATTTTTAACTGAATGTTCTCCTGTGCTGATTTGCCGGTCTCCTTCTTTACCAGGTCGCCAAAATAATTCGCCGATAAATGCAACCGGTCGGCGCAGAACTTAACAGTCGGTAAACCCAGCGTTTGCGTTAATTCAGAATGAAAATAGTCATCCAGCAGTTTTTCAAACTTTGCCAGCAGGTCTTTATTCACCTGACTGCGCGTTATAAATTGCCGGTCGTAAAATCGCATGCAATAATTGAGCAGTAACTCTATATTGTTAGTTATTAGCGTATTACTGTGTTTATCAATGGATTGATGCAACTCATGGTCGACTTTATGAAAGCAGTCCATGATAATCTGCCGTTCTTTCTCTGATAAATGCAATGCTTCATTGGCCTCATAGGAGAAAAAAGTATATTTTCTGATGTTGCGTCCAAGCGATGTACCCCTTATAATATCGGGATGAAAAAGTAATCCCCAACCTTTTGGCAAAGGATTTCCGGGTTTGTTACCAATGCTTATCACCTGGCCCGGGGCTACGAACACCAGTGTGCCCTCCTGGTAATCGTAATAATTACAACCGTATTTCAAATCACCGCATATTGCTTCTTTCAGGAATACACAATAAAAACCATAGTGTGCCCTGCCTTCCGGAATGAGCTTCATTTTTGAAAAATCAAATACACTTACCAAAGGGTGCAATGTTTCAATCCCACGCAAGGCATTAAATTGGGATATATTATCCAGTCTGATGATGTCATCCATATTCATAGCATTTAATGGATTCAAAGTTACAGCTTTGGTAGCAATCTGATATACACCCAACTTAAAAATCCGTAATCCGGGTACAAGATTCAGTAATCTGTATACAACCTTATAGTTTTTTTAGTCGCAATTTTGTAATTTAAACTAATAATCAAAATATTAGGAACATATTCATTTATTATAAAACAAATGGAAAATACAAAATCATTATCGTTAATTAAAGCTGTCAGCCCTGCGAGGTTCCGATATGTGCTTTTCGCGCTTATGGCTGTTTTTGTTGTTCCCACCTATGCACAGAAACAAAAGCCAATCGTTATTAAAGAACAAGGCAGCTTTGCCATTGGTGGTTCCATGAAATCAAACCCGGGAACCTTTAATGCCATTACCCGAACTCCCGAAGGCCAGACCTTTAGGGGCGACCATGCTTATGTTTTTTATCAGATTCCGGTAAAAGCCCGTAAATACCCATTGGTAATGTGGCATGGCATCGGTCAGTTTTCAAAAACCTGGGAAACAACACCCGATGGGCGCGAAGGCTTCCAGAACATTTTTTTAAGAAGAAAGTTCAGCGTTTACCTGTTGAATCAGCCGAGGCGCGGAAATGCCGGACGCAGTATGGAAGAAGCTGTAATAACTCCTACTCCGGATGAGCAGTACTGGTATAACACTTTTAGGGTTGGTGAGTGGCCCGGCTATTTTCCGGGTGTACAATTCTCAAAGGATCCTGAAACGCTGAACCAGTATTTCCGCCAGATGGTGCCCAATATCGGGTCAATTAATTACGACGTGAATGTGATTGCTGTTTCTGCCCTATTCAATAAAATTGGCGATGGCATCCTTGTTTCCCATTCACATTCGGGGGGAATGGGCTGGCTTGCAGCCATTAAGAACCAACATATAAAAGCGGTCGTTTCTTATGAACCTGGCAGCGGTTTTGTCTTTCCCGAAGGTGAAGTGCCTGCCCCTATTGAAAACGCTGCCGGCCCGCTGGTAGCGACTGGCGTTCCCATGGAAGACTTCATGAAGCTTACCAAAATCCCGATCATCATTTACTACGGCGACTTTATTCCGGCAAAACCCGATCCGAATCCGGGAACCGATGGCTGGCGTGCCCGTCTCGAAATGGCAAGATTATGGAGAGATGCTGTAAACAAATACGGTGGTGATGTAACTGTTGTGCATCTGCCTGAAATTGGCATTAAAGGAAACACTCATTTCCCGTTTTCTGATTTAAACAATGTGGTAATAGCCGATTTAATGTCGGACTGGCTTACTGAAAAAGGACTCGACTAATAATTGCTGAATTGAAAATCAAAATTATACAAGGGGGAAACTAAAATGAAACAAAAAACAAAAATTCAATTATTGATAATCATGCTCATCACAACCACCATGCTTTCTTCGGCACAAACCAGCACAGACAATCCTTTTGGACTGGTTTACCGCGAGGCAATTACAGAAAATATCCCGGGGCAGGTGAATATCCACCCTGTAAATTACAAACTAAATGGTCTCCTGATTGCTGCCAATGTTTACACGCCGGCCAATTACGATCCGGCGAAGTCGTATCCGGCAGTGGTAGTGGCACACCCCAATGGCGGTGTCAAGGAACAGGTGGCCGGATTGTATGCTCAACGATTGGCCGAATCGGGTTACATAACCATTGCCGCGGATGCTTCTTATCAGGGAGCCAGCGGTGGAGAACCGCGCAACGTGGACAAACCTGCCAACCGTATTGAGGACATTCGTGGTATGGCCGACTTTATAACACAATACGCAGGGGTAAATGCCGATCGCCTTGGATTATTGGGGGTTTGCGGTGGCGGTGGCTATTCGTTGGCCGCGGCCCAAACCGACAAACGTTTTAAAGCTGTGGCTACCCTGAGCATGTTTAACTCTGGTGTGGTAAGGCGCAACGGATTTATGAATTCAGGTATCTCCACTATCCAGGAACGTTTAAAAGAGGCTTCTGAAGCCCGTGCCCTTGAAGCTGCAGGTGGAGAAGTGCTTTACGCTGCCAATACAACAACAACCGATGAAATGGCCGACAAAATGCCCTATGATTTGTATCGCGAAGGTCATTACTATTACAACAGAACCCATGCGCACCCCAATTCCACTTTCAGGTACACCATGAGCAGCTTGCTCGATCTAATGGCTTTTGACGCATCAACCAACATGGGGATGATCAACCAGCCCCTGCTGATGATGGCTGGAAGCAAAGCCGACACCTATTACATGACCGATGCTGCTTTCAATCGCGCCACAGGTGCAAAAGAGAAGGAATTGTTTCTGATCCCGGGGGCCACCCACATTCAAACCTATTACGTTCCTGAATATGTAGAACAGGCTATGAATAAACTAAAAGTTTTTTTTGGGAAATATTTGTAAGATACTATTAATCTATAAATTAATGAAACTATGAAAACAAAATTGATGGGAATTATTTTTATGCTGCTATGCGCGCAATGGTCATTCGCACAACAAACTGCCGCAGAACAGGAAATTATACAGCTCTCTAAAGACAAGTGGCAGTGGATGTCGGATAAAAATGCCGAAATTTTGGGCAAGCTTTTTCACGAAAAAGCTGTTTTTGTGCACATGGGTGGAGCCTGGGGAACCGAGCAGGAACTCAATATCATCAAAAGCGGAGGAATCTGGTACAAAAAAGCCGATATCCACGAAGTATCGGTTAATATTATAGATAATACAGCCATACTCCTCAACCGGATCGACTTACTGGCTGTGGTTGGGGGAAACGAAGTAACCAACCCCTTTGAAGTTACGGAGGTATACATAAAACAAGGTGATAACTGGAAATTAGGAGCTCTTTCGTTTACCCGGTTGATGACCCCGGGTGGCCGTTAACCCGATCAATAATTAAATGATGCAGAGAGTAACAGCCACATAAACAATAAAGAAATTTTTAACCATGGAAAAAATATTATCGGGGCTACTGTTTTTGCTTATCCCCTGTTTCTTAAGTGCACAACCAACAGCTGGCAGTGCTGATACGAATTCAGCACCTGTTATCCGCACCAAATCAGGACTCGTTCAAGGTGTAACTGAAGGAGATGTTCATGTTTATAAGGGCATTCCCTTTGCAGCACCACCGGTTGGTGAATATCGCTGGCGGCCGCCACAGCCCGTTACACCCTGGAAGGGCATTCGTGAAGCAAAAACTTTTGGTCCAGATTGTGCCCAGGGTGGATGGGGCGCTGCTCCGGGAACCATCTCGAAAGGCTCTTCAGAAGATTGCCTTTACCTTAATTTGTGGATACCTGCCAACACACAGCAGGGAGCAAAACTGCCGGTTATGGTGTGGATACATGGCGGCGGTTTTACCGGAGGTTCGGGTTCGGGTCCGCAAAACTTCGGACACCAGTTTGCCAGGCAAGGAGTTATCCTGATCACCATCAACTACCGTCTCGGACGTCTTGGCTTTTTTGCTTTCCCTGCGCTGAGTAAAGAGCATCCCGAAGAGGCAAAGGGCAATTACGGCTTCATGGACCAGATTGCTGCACTTAAGTGGATAAAGAAAAACATTGCTGCATTCGGAGGAAACCCGGGCAACGTTACTATTTTCGGTTTTTCTGCCGGAGGCGTTTCAGTACATTCGCTCATGACCATACCGGCGGCTAAAGGACTTTTCCACAAAGCAATCAGTGAGTCGGGCGGTGGCAGGGATGGAGTTCTTACCGGCAGGCCGATTAACAAAGACAACGCCGATCCGCTATACACCATTTCTGCTGAAACCATTGGAATTAACTTTGCCCGGAAACATGGGATTGAAGGAACAGATGCAGTTGCACTGGCTAAGCTTCGCGCCCTGAGTGTTGAAGAAATTGTAGACGGTGGGCAGGAAACAGATGGACAGGGAGGTCCACGTATTTATTCAGGTCCGATTCTTGACGGTAAACTGGTGGTAGAAACTGCCGAGAGCGCATACCAGGCTGGCAGGCAGGCCAGTGTTCCACTGATAATCGGATCGAATAGTGCAGAAATAGGCGGAAGCTTTGTTAATGCGAGTAGTTCAAAGGAAGAATTGTTCTCACTGTTTGGGGAACTGAGCGGTGAAGCAAAAGCAGCTTATGACCCTGATGGTAACAAAGAATTTGCTGAGGTAATTACAAAGTTTAACACTGACTGGGTATGGGGCGAGCCAGCCAGGATGACAGCAAGAGCTTTTGCTGCAAAGGACATCACGACCTATTTTTATCTCTTTTCCTATGTTCCGGTAACCATGCAGGAGCGTATGCAATTTGGCGCCGGACATGGATCAGAAGTCGCGTATGTGTTTAACAACCTCAATGCCCGCTGGGGAGCCACTGAAGTAACACCTGAAGATCAAAAGGTGGCGCAAATGATGAATACCTATTGGGTAAACTTTGCCAAAACAGGTAACCCAAACGGGCCGGGACTGCCGAAATGGCCTGTTTATACGCCCGAAAAGGACGAGATTCTCGAAATCCAGTCCGATGGTGACCCGGCTGGCAAACCCGATCCCAGGAAAGCAAGACTTGATGTAATTGAAAAAGCTTTCAGGTTTAGGGATAAAATACAAACACGCGGTGGTATTTAACCTGCAAAGAGCGTATGAAGAATCGTCCGATTCGGTAACCTGCTGAGTATGGCGGTTCTTCAGTTGCAGCCATATTATAAGTAGTTTGTTGCACAAATCCATACGGTAATGAATAAAACGGAAAAAAAAATTGGAAAACAACTATTCATGGTATTAACCATTATCAGTTGCTGTGTTGGAAGTCTTTATGCGCAAAGCAATGAAAAACCTGTTATGACTTTAACAGAAAATCAGCAAAGTATTATTTCTATTGCCGCATTAACCGCAAAAGGTGAACTGCAAGCGTTAAAACCTGCACTGAATAAAGGACTTGATGCCGGTTTGACCATCAACGAAATCAAAGAAGTTCTGGTTCACCTCTATGCCTATTGCGGATTTCCCCGCAGTATTCGCGGGTTACAGACCTTTATGGCAGTGCTGGACGAACGGAAAGCAAAAGGGATCAACGATAAAACTGGCGCTGAAGCATCGCCTGTTAACGATGAAACCAGCAAATACGAGCGGGGAAAAAAGGTTTTGGGTGAACTCACAAAAATGCCTCAAGACAGGCCCCTGGCTGGTTATAATGCTTTTGCCCCCATAATTGATACCTTTTTGAAAGAACACTTGTTTGCTGACCTATTTGAAAGAGATGTACTCACCTACACAGAGCGTGAACTGGTAACGATTTCTGTTCTAAGCGCAATTGGCGGTGCGGAACCTATGCTTCGAAGTCACCTGTCCATTTGTCTGAATTTAGGATTAACCCCAGCACAATTGAGCGGATTTGTGGAAGTAATCAAGTCAAATGTGGGAGAAAGCGAAGCCAGGTCAGCTCAGGAAGTTTTAAACGAAGTACTTAAAAACAGGCTGTGAAACAATCAATAATGAAATTTGGGATGAAATATACACTGTTATTTCTGACAATGCTGTTAACCGGATGCAACCCGGAGAAAAAAGCAGATGAACCAAGCGGACAAATTGAAATGGCTTTTGCCCGGGGAAATCAGATAACAAGCAATAATTTTACCGGAAACGTATGGCTTAACATGATGGGGGCAACTGATACTACCCTGCACGTCAGCTATGGTAATGTAACCTTCGGACCCAAAGCAAGAACAAACTGGCATGCACATCCGGGCGGCCAATTACTATTTATAACAGCGGGTAAGGGTTATTATCAGGCTCAGGGACAACCCGCCCGGCTATTGCGAAAAGGTGATTTTGTAGAAATCCCGCCAAATGTAGTGCACTGGCATGGTGCCGCTTCCGATAGCGGATTTACGCACATTGCCGTTAGCCTGAATACAGATAAAGGTGGCGCAGTCTGGCTGGGACCCGTTACCGATGATGAATATAATTCAATAAATTAAAGACGGTGCTGTTGCTGCAGCTGTAATGGCTATTGGCTGTTGGCTGTTGGCTGTTGGCTGTTGGCTGTTGGCTGTTAGCTATTAGCTATTGGCTAAAAGCTAATGGCTAATGGCTAATGGCTAACGGCTTTTCCCCATGCGGATTTCTTCAGCTAAAAAGAATCATGTTGCCATAGGGTTGTCAACTGTAAGAATTACATTTGGTAAAATCTGTAAATGACACCTGAAAATGGAAAAATTCATCACACTGAACGGTTCTAATATCGACAATGAGCACATTTGCTGTGCTATTTCCGATGTTAAGTGCAAAGACGGTTATGCACTTAAGAAGGCATGGCTGAAAAGGGAATTCGAAAATGGATACGTTTTCCGGAGAATGGATGCCAGGGCTAAAGTATTTATGGAATATGGCCCGGCGGAAAAAGGGTGGGTTCCCATTCATGCCCCTGGTTATTTATTGATGAATTGCTTTTGGGTTTCGGGACAGTACAAAGGGAAAGGATACGGCAAAGAATTGTTACGACTTGCTCTTGAAGACGCTGACAAACAAGGCAAAAACGGTTTGGTGACTGTCGCAGGTACAACAAAGTTTCATTTTATGAGTGACACCAACTGGCTGTTGAGACAAGGATTTGAAACGGTTGAAAAAACAGCATCAGGGTTTAGTCTGCTTGTCCGAAAGTTAAAATCCGACGCGGAAAATCCCACATTTCACAATTCAGTCAAAAGCGGGAAACCGGCAGACAATAGAGGGATAGTGGTTTATTATTCCGATCGTTGTCCTTTTTGTGCGTATCATGTTAACATCTCATTGAAAGAATCGGCTGCGAAAAGAAAGCTGCCTTTAAAGATCATAAAGCTTGAGACCCTGGAACAGGCACAAACGGCCCCGACACCTGGCACGATATTCAGCTTGTTTTATAATGGAAATTTTGTAACAACCGATTTAAGCATTTGCATGGATAGCCGGTTTGACAAAGTGATGGAGAAATACAACCGCTAAAGCGACTCATAGATCGGATCGGGATCAGCCCATTGCCGTCAAGCTAAGGATGCATGTATTTGATATTCTTTCATTTGCCTATAGCAACATCAATATTATAGCAGTTAACACTGAACATAAGCGATATCCCCTGCGTACCGGCAGGCAGTCCCGCTGGCGGCATTACAACAATATGATGTAATTTATAAGACAATAGATGGTATATTTCTTTCTATAGAAAATCCTGCTTCACAAGTCAGAATAGTAACGAAAACGCCCCAAAGGGGCATAAGCAGCAGCACAGGGTGAAGCCCTGTGTAAATGTCAACACGCTGAATATATGCCCTGTAAATAAGGGCGTAAGCTTTTCTTAGCTTGACGGCTATGGGATCAGCCTTGCACAGGTTTGGGCTCCCGGGAAAATTAACACCTGATAATTACTGAAAAGTTAAAATAAATTTGCATATTTAAAATTCTTCAAGAATTTAAAAACGTTGTGGCAATTTATAGTAAAATGAAAAAGCCATTATTAACATTGAGTTTTCTTGCAGCCATAATAACTTGCTGCGAGAAAGATCATGAAGGATTTAAAAGTTCCTCATTTCTGATTGTTGGTGACTCTATCAATTGTGACTACATAAATTACAATCCTGATTTGGTTTTCAGTTCGTCGTTGGATTCCCTGGAAATTGAATCTGATTATAAAACGAATGTTTTGTTTTCAATAAATTCAGTGTTTATTGATAGTTGCGATGAATTTTTGGCAAATTGTCCACCAAATGTAATCTGCGATTGCTTTCCAACCATTTATACCGACTATATTATAGAACTAACCCATGATCTTGAAATAGCAATTGATTGTGATTCGACAATACATGAATTTGCAATAAATGATACGATATCGATTAATGATAAATGGTCAAGGAAAGTGAAATACCCCCTTTATCACAGAGGTGTTTCAGATCCTTTTTGGACCGGAGCCAAAGAATACTTCCTGGGATTAAGGATTACTCACAACGAAGACACTGCTTATGCTTGGATAAATATTGAAATCAATAACACCGGATTTTTAATAAAGGAATTAGCCATAAAAGAATAACCCGCATCTAAAGCTTAGTTTAAAATATATTAATTCTACTGTGACAGATTTCAATATATCGTCCTTGCAGGACTTTTATTGATACATTAATTGTTATTTCTACCGATATTTCGTGCCTCTGGCACTTTTTTCTAACCTCGTAGAGGTTAAATATTGGCAGATTTTGAACATATTAACGTTCTTTAAGTCCCGTAGGGACGATATATAGCCAGTATTTTTAAATTTATCAAAGTAGAACTAAAATTCCTCATTGTAAAATCCCTGAATTTGTATGTAATATTCCAAAAAGGAATACCAAATCATTCTTCATAATATTGCAAAATGGAATAATGAGTATTATGAATAGAAATGATTATAGTAAAAAAAGGAGATTCCTCTCTATTCGTTTGATTGAAGCTCGTGAGCAAGCTAATCTCTCACAAAAACAAGTATCAGATAGCAAAATTGTTTCACAAAGTGAATTATCAAAAATTGAAAATGGAGTCAGGCGAGTAGACTTCATAATTTTACTTGAATTAGCAAAATTCTATAATCGACCCATAACATTCTTTATTCCAGACTATGAATCAGTAAAATAAAGAAACATGGACGAAGCATTTAAAATTCCACCAAAATCTCCAAAGTTCTTAACAGATTCAACAAACCTTTCTCAAATTTTTAAGGGACTTATTGGTCACGAATTCAAACTAACAGGTAAGACCAGAACTGATGGATCCAATATTAGAAAACTCATTGCCAATGAACTTCTAAAAAATGGACTTCCTGAGGGCGCAAATACTGGAGAATACGAAATTGTTCCGCCCAAGAAAAAAGGAGTTCCAAAGATGCTTAGGGAGTTGACTGATTCTTACATAGTAACGAGGGGAGAGTCTTATAATTTGCAAGTATGGAATAGAATACCAAACTGTAAGACGGTTTTAGTAAAATACGATTCAGGAGAAACATTAAAATGTGACGATGTCAGATACATATTTGTTAAAATTGATTCTCAAAAGAGTAATATTTCTTCAATTGTCATACTTACAGCAGAATATATTGAATCCCATTTTGGTAAATTTGGTAAACCAACAATAAAACACCAATTATTAATCTCCAATAAAGCCCGAAATCAGATTTATACAAGTGAATCGAAGATTTTAACTTATCCTGATTCGAAAAAATTGTTATATTTAATCACTGACGAATTTAATGAACCTGACGATTCAATGGCAAGTGAACCAAGCCTCCAAAATTTATACTCGATTAAATTATTGACCGAACGCGTTGCAAGAAAACTTATAGGTAAAAAACTGGATAATACAGCAACAAAAAATAGAGGACAAGCGCTTGAACGTATGACTCTTGACCTTTTAGGTTACAAGATGATGGATAATGAAAATTTAGTTGGTGATTTTCCTGATATTCCTAATCAATTGCTTGTAGTAAAAGTTCAAGATACACAAACAGTAGATTTAGGTCGGTTTACTCCTGAAAAAGAGGAAATTGTTGTTGTAGAAAATAACTTGACAACTTTTGATGTTCGATATTTAATAGCTTTAACAAATCCTAAAACAGATGTAATAGAAGGCGTTATAATTGCTCCCGGAGAAAAACTTGGCGAAATATTTACATATGTTAGTGATGTTAGTTATAAATGCCAACGCTCAATTCCGATGAGTTTCTTCAACACTTATGATGGGAGGTGCGTATATAATCCTTAGAAAATTAGAGACTTAAAAACCAAACGATTCATTAACTAAAATATTGAGTTTGGTTTCCAATTCAGAAATATCCTGGTTTAAGGCAGATAGTTCGTTTAGTTGTCTTACAACTTCAATTATCTGCTTTGAACTATTTATTTTAGGGTTTGGCATTGGATATTTTTCAATATACTGACTAAAATATCTTCTACGACCTGAGTATAACTTATTGTTAAAGCATAAGTCGTGATATTTTGCCATTAAATCTGAATTTGCAACACCTTGAATCAACAACAACAATTCTTCTTCTTGTTCAGATTGGGCAACAATCCAATAACAATTGCCATTTACAACTGATCCATTTTTATCATAATAAAACCTAGCATCGACACTAATATCTGGGAATATCAATTTGGGCAAAGCCCAAAATTCAGGATTTTGGGGAACCCATATTTCATACCAATTCCGTCCAGCTTCAATTAAATAATTACGACCTTCTAATTGCTCTTTATTTGCTTCAAAATATTTCTTTGCATTTGGATAATCTTCAAGATTAATTACTCGTCTTTTCCCATTTGCAGAAAAATGTGGATAAAGTATTTTAAGGTCGTTTTCGGATGAAAAACACCAACGTTGTATATTTTCTTGTGAAATCAGTCTTTTAAATAAATTAGTTTCAGGTATAAAAGGTTCATTGTCCCAATTCTGTTTAAGAAAAACATTATCAGCACATGACTTTACACCCACTCTGACCTTGAATTTATCCCCAATTAGGAATGCGGAATTTTTATTAATCTCTTCTATCCATTTATTTTCTTCAGGATTGGTCATTTGCCATATATCTGCTTTATTGGGCGAGTGTTTCATTAAGCCTACAGAAAAGCTATATTTTCTTTCATTAACTGTATAAACACCAGATATATTAGTGTTTATAATTTCAAATAAAGAATTGGCCACTAAAGCTGGCTTGTCAATTCTATTTAACACCTCATAGATTTTGGCAAACTTACATGGTTCTGAAAGCTGTTTTCTATTTGTTTTTTTTCGGCCTATGAAAATTGCAGGTAAAACAGCTGCATCGAAAATTTTCGTATCGCCTAAATCTATAACCTCAATAGGTTCGTAATTTGCAAGTAAAAACTTCCGTATTGATTCACCACTTTTAGTAAACAGGTATCTATTAGATGTAATTACGCCAATTAACCCACCTTTTTTTAACACATTTGTCATTGCGATTAAAAATGGATAATATAAATCAACACGTCCCTTTAAATTAAATCGTTTTGTAATTTCTTGGGCTTTTTCAGCTCCAAGAATTTGTGTTCTAACATAAGGCGGATTTGCAATAATTATATCGGCATATTCGCTACAAACATTTTGACTAAACAAATTTGGAGGTTCAAAGCAAGCCCCTTGAGTGCTAAGGAAGTCTTGGTTTTGAATATCTACTTTTATATCAAAATCAGATAGATTTGACTTGGCCTTTATCAAATAATCAATATTTGTATCGAATCCTTTAATGATAAGTTTGGAATTATTTTGTGAAACCCTAAACTTTCTAACGATAGCTGATAAAAGTTCTCCTTCTCCACAGGCTGGATCAAGTATAGTATATGAAGTTTCTCCCTGTTGATTAAGCTCTGAAATTAATCTATCAGAAAGAAAATCAGCTAATTCCGTTGGTGTAAAAGTAGCACCCGAGTTTTTTATTGTAACTTCACTCATCTTATTTGTTTGTGCAAAGATAAGAAAATAATTATTCCAAAAGGGAATATTTTATGAAAATCAAAACGGCCCACATCTAATCGGATAGACTGCCCCGCCAGATATTTTGTCACGGGAAGACTATCACATGTCTGTAGCCAGACGGGCTTGCGTTGGCCCATGTAATGGCTGCCAAGAGTAGACGCGAATACTGATATACTTATGCCATTTCCCTTCAAAAAACTGACGATCTGAATGTTGCCATATTGAATTGGAAATGGATAATCAAAGATAAGCAACCTTGGGAGTTCGTCCCTTCTAAATAAGTTTTGCAGCAATACAAGTACAGTTTCATCTTAACATGAAAAATTTACTAGTAATTTAATCCATGATTAACAATTATGTTTTAAATTTACTTAAGTTCTTGGACAAACGGAATTGATCTGCAAATCGTTGTATAATTTATTGGTAATCTATTAAACCCTATTGGCCTATGAATAGAAAAATTTAAAAAACAAATTGACATCAATCAAAAAAGGATGTTCTGAAAAAGATTACCAGGTAATTGGTTTTCAGGAGAGGATTTTAATCTATTTGAGTTTATTCTCTCAAAATCATAAGGTATATATTATCATATCCTTAAAACAAGAGTAGAAAAAAGCCTCATCCCTTAGTGTTACCGCAAAATAAACATAGGAATGAGGCCGTCAAACATACGTTTAACGCATAAAAATAACGATTATGAACACAAAATGTTCCTTTTTAGTTAGCTTTTTTGCACCATTTCTGTCATATTTTGGCATTTCTCAAGAAATAATTGAAAAAAACTATTTTGACTCCAATAAAGATTTGGGGGCTGAAGTAATTCTTAAAAATTCAACCATAAAGGTTATTGGTACAAAGGTTTACAAAATATTTGAACTTGAATCCGCTGAAAATGGTGAATATTATCTGAATGCATGGATGATAGGAACCGAATTGAATGATTTTGGAAGTGGTAAATTTCTTGAATATGATCTGACTGTCAATAATAAAGATGAGCAAGAGAAATTTAAACCAGCAAAACATAATTGGCATAATGTTTCTTATAAAATTGACAATTCAAAGGAAAAAAAGCAGATCCAGTTAAATAAAGGATTGAACCAAATCGCGTTTTCCTGCGAAGCGCCAATTATTCCACAGGTTGATTTTATTAAGCTTTCAAAGACTGAAGAAAAATCAGAAATATCTGAAAATAAATACAATATATTCATTGATGAAATAAAAACACAAGTACAGGATAGAATCAAAAATCCCAAAGCCCAAAACGATACATCAATTATACTTAAAAGAAGTGTTGTATTGCCAAATCCTGCTGGAAATTATTATCACCATGTTGGTATCTCTTTCAGATATACGTTTTACTATGCCTTTTATTTCAATCCGGGTCAACAGGTATTTTTTACAACACATGCATCTGATGGTTATGCACATGTTATTGAAGTATTTAGTAGTTCTCGTCCAGAAACATATACGTGGGTAGCCTTGTCAAACTCCAGCGGAATGGCCTCTCTAAACATAACCATACCAAATTCGGATGCTTACTTTGTAAGGGTCAGGGCATATCATCAAGAAACACAAGGACTGGTTGATCTGAATGTAAATGGTCAATACTATTATTCCGATTGTGCAGTGTCAGGTTCCGGTTTCAGACATGCCCATGAAACCCCGACTACTTATAACTATTATACATGCAAGGTAACCGGAGATAGCCATATCTGGATTGAAGATGATAGCGGAACGCCGGGTAAAATACGCGCATTTAACGATGATTATTATGGAGGAGGCGGAGATTACTACTGGAATTTAGCCTCAAGGGTTAAAAAGGATTTTTCAGTAAGGATAGGTGCTGTGTTAGTTTCGGCTTATGGTTCCAACAATCCAACAGGTACATGTGATTTATATATCATGTGTCAGAATAGTACAATTGGTCCAAGTACTACCTTCCCTATTTTGAAAGCTGATGATGCAATTCAGTCAGCTCCAACCAGTAGTAATTATAACTGTGCCAGTTGGGGAGGCGGACGTATTAATCTGGGCAGGTATTTCTGGGCATCAAACCCGGAGAATTCGAATAATTTAAGCGGTGACTGGTATGTTTCAGGAAATTTTTGGCAATCATGGGATAACTTTTACGGAAACAATCCTCTACGGTTTACGGGAGCTCCTGATTATACTCGTTCTGGAGCTTCATCGTCAAACGGTGAAGTTGCGATGTGGTATAACCCTAATTACTATAGCCAAGGTATTGGAGATTATACCCATTTTTCGGTGACAAAACCAGCCAATGATCAACCTCACGGTTATGATTGGGAAAGTAAGCCGGGCGGGAATATGAGGACTTTCCATCCAAGAGATGCGCTAAATAATAATAATCCCGGCGGTTATGGTCAAATAAGCCTTTATTACAGGAGGGTAAATCCTTTGTTAAAAAGTTACAGTTTGGAAGAAAGTATTAATCTTGGCCTGACAGTTTTGCAGAAAGTTGAATTAAGTGATGAAGAAAAAACTAAAATTGACATTCAAAAAGCAAATGCATCAGAAAATGAAATTGAGATTTTTAATAATAAACTGCAAAAGCTTGTCGAAAAGATTAATTCACCTGAAATGATAAACCAAAGTAATCCTGGTTTTTTATTTAAATCTATAGAATTTACTGAAATGCTTGCTTATTGTGAAAATAAGGGCGAGAAAATATGGCCAATGTTATTTGAACATGTGTTTTCCGAAGAAAACGATGATAAAAGGGATTTATCCGTACTCCTATTAAATGAAATTACTCGGGAATATGGCTATTTAATGGAACAGGTTAAAAAAGAATGGAACAATAACAATTATACTCCGGAAGGAGCTTATATTGCACCATCACCCATTGACAATACTAAAAATTATATAAAAAAGCTATTAGCATTGAAATCATCGGAAAGTAGTATTACACTGGCTAAGGGAATAGAAATTGACAACCGTGATTTACTTTCCGTTTATCCCAATCCTTTTAAGTATCAAACAACGGTTATATACAACATAACTGAAAATGAATCCAACGTTGCATTAAAGGTTTTTGATATTAATGGCAAGTTGCTTGAGACAGTTTTTAGTAATTGTCAATTCAATGCTGGTAACCATGAAATAAAATGGACAGCGAATAATTATGAGCCTGGTGTTTATTTCTTTAGTCTCATTATCAACGGTAAATCAATGAACAGAAGGTTTTTAATTGAATAATATTATAAGTATAATCGAGTGGGGAAATTCCCCACTCGTATTTGAACCTATGATTAGAAGATTTAGAGTCATATTGTATTTTTTGATCCTGATTGGAGGATGTGAGAGAGAAACACTCAAAAAAGAAAATGATGATACATATTCAGAATGGGAAGTTTATGATACATTAGAAGGGTGCGTTTATTTCAAAATAAATTCATTGGCAAAAAACTTAAATAATGAAATATTTTTCTCGGCTTTTGTTCGTGAAGATTGGGTAAGTAGCAGTAGTTATAAAATTTATAACATTTCATCTGATAAAATATCGGAAATGGATACATTGGTTCATTTAAAAGATTACTCTTCCTATGTTAATGAATCATGTGAAAAAAAAATATGGTTAAATTCAGAAAGAATGTTTGTGCATCACACAAATGCTTCTAGATCCTTAAAGTGGCATATCACTGATATAACGGATAAACAGCGTTCTTCACCGAATCAAACTGATTCAATGGGAAATATCTGGCTTGCATCTGAAAACTACTATTATTCTTCCAATGATGGCATTGAAATGTATGATGGAAAGAACTGGTCGACTTTTTTTAAAGGTACAGATTTTTGGGGGATATGCTTTGACAAATCTGGCAATTTGTATGCAAGTACTTTACCTGATTTTGAAGAACCTGGAATAGTAATGAGATACGATTATAACAAATGGGATACGATACTTATTTGTTCAGGAAATGCGAAATGGGTTCCCTGTATGCATTTTGATAATGAAAACAATCTTTGGTGCGGGGTATTATCGCGCTGGGCAGTTGCACCTGAATCAGGTGATGGACTTTATAAATTTGATGGAGCAAAAATTATCCATTACAATATCTATAATTCTGAACTCCCCAGTAATTCTGTTATTGATATTGCTATTGACAAATATAACAATAAGTGGATTGCTATGTATTCCGGAGGGTTAGTCAAATTGGCTCCAGATAACACATGGAAAATATTTAATACAGAAAACACTCCAATGAAAAATATTGATATTGAATTAGTCGTAATTGATGATTTTAATAATATTTGGATAACCAATCATAATGGTTTAATAAGGTTTAAGGAATAAAACAAACGTAATATGCAGAATTTAAAATATTTAATATTGCAATTAGTATTTCTGAACACAATTTTCTCGGCATGTTCAAAAGAAAATACCAGATTATCCTATGCAGCAGAATATATTGAACTTGTCAAGGCAAACAACTATTCGGCAGAAGAACTCCCCGAATTTTCATCAGAAGCTATTTCATTGCTGCTTTCTAATGCAAATGATTTCACCGAAATAAGTAGATTTCCTGCCAATCCCACAGTTTCTCAAGGCCCATTAAGAGTTACAGTTTGTGCACTTTTGTTGTGGACTGTTGAACACATAAGGCTTAATCATGGAAATTTTTCTGAAAACAAATACCCATCTCTAATGCCTGAACTGATGGAGGTTAATAAGGGGACCAAAACTCTTGATAATGTTCAATTGGTTGTGGTACTCAATTTGTACAAAGATTGGTGGAATAGCAATAAGCATATGGATTTTGATAATTCAAGAAAAATTGATCCATTATCAGAAAGTGATTTTAAATGGAAATAAAAACTTATTTGACTTTATCTTTCATTCATTTTCAGGCACATTTGCAATTCACACACGCTAATGCTCATCCATAAATTCCAAAAGAATCTTAAAATCCTTCAGATAGTTTAACAAAGTTAACCACATTAACCTTATGTTGACATTTTATGCTTTACAAATTTTTGTTAGGTACTAAGAGGATTTCTATGAAAAATGTTTTTGTTTTACTAGTCCTATTTGTATGGACACATTTTGTTTCCGCTCAACCTCACGTTAATTGGATTAATTACTCGTTTAGCCAAAGGGTTACAGATATTGATATTAAGGGTGATTATCTTTGGATAAGTACACAAGGAGGTTTGGTAAAATACAACAAGAAAACCGATGAAAAAACATTTTATAATCGTGCCAATGCAAATCTGCCGGACAATAATTTGTTAGGGGTATTTTGCGCCGAAAATGGTAATGTTTGGATTACTAGCAAATATTACGGTATAGGCAATCTAAACAATTCAATCTGTGTAAAATATAACCAATCAAATTCAGGCTTGCCTTTTGACCAATTGAATGCTAAGATAAAACTAGATAACAAGGGAAATGTGTGGATTGCCTCATTTCGCTGGATGGCAAAATTTAATGGCAAAGAATGGAAAACATGGATTACAGGAAGCGATATTTCTTCATGGCCATTGGTTTCAGATTTTGATATTGCTGATGACGGCATTGTTTGGCTTTATAGTACCGATGGAATAGGAAAAATTGAAAAGGATGAATACACAATTGTAAGTACAATAGGTAGTGGGCTAAACGCAAAAACAGGTTTTGTTAAAGTAAGTAACGATGGATCCATTTGGATAGCCATTGAAAATGAAGGTATTTATAAATACGATGGCTCATCATTTACTAATTATAACACTAGTAACTCTTGCTTGCCCACAAACACAATTTATGCGATAGATTTCGATTCCGATAACAAAATATGGCTGGCTACTAATGAAGGTTTGATTTTATTTAACAGTTCAAACTGTACAGCTTATCAACCTATTGAAAATGATAAGGCTCTACTTACATTAGAATGTGATGAAGATGGTTCTATCTGGTGCGGAACAATTAGCGGTAAATTATTGAAATTTAATGGCACTGATTTTTTAACCATTGGATTATCTAACTCACCGTTAAAATCTAACTACGCAGCCCCATTATTATATGATGCAGAAAATAATATTTGGATTGGAACCCAAGAAAACATTGTAAAAAAAACTTTATCAGGTTTATTTTCAGAATTTGAAAGGAGTGGTTTTGCTGCCATACAAAATGACATTGGAGATATTTGGATAGGTTTTATTGAAGGAGATACCTGCATGCTAAAAATAACAGGTGATGAAAACATAGTCCTTGATTCATTGAATTCTCCGTTTAGTACAAATCATAATGCAGTAGCATCATCTTTTGCTTTCGATAATGTTGGTAATCTATGGATTTCTACCAGGTATAATGGTTTGTTCAAATACGATGGTACAAACTTTACAAATTTTACTACCGATAACAGTGACATACCTTCAAATGAGGTAACGAATATAGTATTTGATGATGATAATAACTTATGGGGTGGTTCGGCGAAAGGTTTATTTAAATTTAATGGTACAAATTGGTCCATTTGGAACAAGGGAAATTCTTCTATACCTACTAATATGGTGAATCAATTGATTATTGATTCAGATGATAAAATCTGGTTTTCTTGTATGGATGAAAACAGGATTGTTGGTGGAGAGTATGGTGGTGGGCTTACTAAATTTGATGGTCAAATAATGACAATCTATAATATGAGCAATTCAGGATTGATGGCGAATACTATTTTTGGCATCCGAGAAGACAGAAATAAACTATGGATAGCAACGTGTGGGGCTGGTCTAATAAATTTTGATAAAACTGAAAAATGGGAAATATTTGATGTAACCAATTCCGGAATTGCCAATAATATTGTTCAAGGCTTGGTAATAGATAAAAAAGGTAACATCTGGATGGGGCATAATGATGCCGGAGTTTCAGTATTTAATCCTGATTCTGTTATTCAAACAGGGGTAATAATTGAAAAATCTGACGATGATGTTAATTCAAAACTAATAATTTATCCAAATCCGGTAAGAAATGAATTATTCGTAAAAATAAATTTGGAAAATGAAAGAATAATCAAAGCAGATATATATGATGTAAGTGGAAGGTTAATGCAAATTATACCCGAATATTTCCATGAAACCAAAAGTTCTGCTTATTGTTTTCAGCTTCAGTCTTGCTTACCAAAAAACCAGATTTTAATACTAAGTTTAAAAGCGGACAATGGGAATGTATTTAAGGGTAGATTTATAATCTCAAAGTGAGCCATCACTTCATGCCCATCAGCGTAGTCATTCAAATCATAACTTTTAACTTTTAGCTAATGACAAATGGCTATTGGCCTTTAGCTATTGGCTATTGGCTATTAGCTAATGGCTAACAGCTAACAGCTAACAGCTGCCTATAAAAGAAAATTTGTAACAACCGATTTAAGCATTTGCATGGATAGCCGGTTTGACAAAGTGATGGAGAAATACAACCGCTAAAGCGACTCATAGATCGGATCGGGATCAGCCCATTGCCGTCAAGCTAAGGATGCATGTATTTGATATTCTTTCATTTGCCTATAGCAACATCAATATTATAGCAGTTAACACTGAACATAAGCGATATCCCCTGCGTACCGGCAGGCAGTCCCGCTGGCGGCATTACAACAATATGATGTAATTTATAAGACAATAGATGGTATATTTCTTTCTATAGAAAATCCTGCTTAACAAGTCAGAATACTAACGAAAACGCCCCAAAGGGGCATAAGCAACAGGATAGGGCAACGCCCTATTTTACTGAACGATAATTACCCGAGCCCTGAAGGGGCGTAAGCAGAAGTTGTTTTGTGCTTTCGCCCCTTCAGGGCTAGCATACATGTGGCTTTAACCTTTAATAGGGCGTTGCCCTATCCTAATGCTAAGGCCCTTTCAGGGCTCAATAGGTGTATAAATTCATGACTTGAACGGATGTCAGAAGCTCACCGAAGGTAAAAGGTATCTACAACCGTTCAGGATTCTTGCCCTGAAACGACGTGAGGAGCTCACCACAGGTAAAGGGCATTAGCAAGCAGCACAGGGTGAAGCCCTGTGTAAATGTCAACACGCTGAATATATGCCCTGTAAATAAGGGCGTAAGCTTTTCTTAGCTTGACGGCTATGGGATCAGCCTTGCACAGGTTTGGGCTCCCGGGAAAATTAACACCTGATAATTACTGAAAAGTTAAAATAAATTTGCATATTTAAAATTCTTCAAGAATTTAAAAACGTTGTGGCAATTTATAGTAAAATGAAAAAGCCATTATTAACATTGAGTTTTCTTGCAGCCATAATAACTTGCTGCGAGAAAGATCATGAAGGATTTAAAAGTTCCTCATTTCTGATTGTTGGTGACTCTATCAATTGTGACTACATAAATTACAATCCTGATTTGGTTTTCAGTTCGTCGTTGGATTCCCTGGAAATTGAATCTGATTATAAAACGAATGTTTTGTTTTCAATAAATTCAGTGTTTATTGATAGTTGCGATGAATTTTTGGCAAATTGTCCACCAAATGTAATCTGCGATTGCTTTCCAACCATTTATACCGACTATATTATAGAACTAACCCATGATCTTGAAATAGCAATTGATTGTGATTCGACAATACATGAATTTGCAATAAATGATACGATATCGATTAATGATAAATGGTCAAGGAAAGTGAAATACCCCCTTTATCACAGAGGTGTTTCAGATCCTTTTTGGACCGGAGCCAAAGAATACTTCCTGGGATTAAGGATTACTCACAACGAAGACACTGCTTATGCTTGGATAAATATTGAAATCAATAACACCGGATTTTTAATAAAGGAATTAGCCATAAAAGAATAACCCGCATCTAAAGCATAGTTTTAAATATAACCCTATATTTATAATCTGAAAACACGGTTTTGCAAGGAATCCCGTTGAAAGCCGCTGTTGGCATATTTGATGCTTTTAAAATAAAAACCGGGTAAACTAAAAAAAGTGTTTTATGAATAAGTTCCAAATCCTTAAATTATTGGTATCGCTTGCACTGCCATTGGGCTTGGGAGCTATTGCAGGTTTGTTTACCGCAGATGCCGTACCTGAATGGTTTGAAACACTGAACAAACCATCGTATAGTCCTCCCAATTGGTTATTTGGCCCGGTATGGACAACCCTTTATTTGCTGCTGGGTATTTCATTGTTTTTAATTTGGAAACAAAGCAGAAGCAAAAAGCGGGATCAGGCTGTTTTGGTCTTTTTTATACAGCTGGCGCTAAACTTTGGCTGGAGTTTCATCTTTTTCTATTTTAACCGGATTGGCCTTGCTTTGATAGAAATTGTTTTATTATGGACAAGCATTTTAGTGATGCTTATCCTGTTTTACAAAATAAAACCGCTGGCCGCTTATATCAACATACCCTATTTGCTATGGGTGACCTTTGCAACCATACTCAATGCCGGGTATTTTATACTCAACAGAGGCTGATTGACAATCGTGTTCAGACTGTCGTAACTTCAACCCATAACAACACCGGCCATAGAAAGTGTTCCGGCAAACTCCTGAAAAATGAATAAAGCTATGGAAATCAATAAGCTGAAAACCGTTCTCTTTGTCATGCTGCTTAATTCCGGAACAATAATGATTGCACAGCAAATGCCTGAAACCTATTTTGAACAACATTACGGAAAGCTTGCATATGGTTTATTTGTACCGGAGGATTACAACCCGTCAAAATCATATCCTTTGGTTATGTTTCTGCATGGATGGGGCAATAATTATACAGTGTATTCAGAATTTTACAGCAAAGCAATACAACGTAGCCATCCATGTTTTGTATTTACGCCCAAAACACCTGTTGAATGGGGCGACTGGAGTGGCTGGAGCTGGGATGGCACTACCTTCACAAGCTTATCGGAACCTACCCGTACAGCAATGCATTTACTGGATAGTTTGATTTCCTGTTATTCTATTGACACAAATCGTTTGTATGTATACGGTATTTCTATGGGTGGAGAAGGTGTATTTGACCTGCTGCACAAAATGCCAAACAAGTTTGCCGCGGGCATTTCCATATGCGGAGGCGGTAATGCCCACTGGGCCGGGACTATTGCAATGACACCCCTCTGGATGTTTCATGGCAGCGACGATGAAGTAAACCCTCCAGCATTAACAGAACGGGTATATAATGCATTATGTGAATCAGGTGCCACAAAAATGCGCTATACCAATTACCAGGGCTATGGGCATGCTATTTGGGACAAAGCTCAATCGGAGCCATCATTTTATGACTGGATGTTTGCCTTCGATAAAAGCCAGCAGGAATATGCTCCTCCGCAAGGAAAAATCAATTTATCAGGTACGGTAAGCGATCAGATACAACTGCAATGGAATGATATGAGAAGCGAAACGAACATCCGGGATAAGATCTGGTATTATAATATTTTCAATGCTAATGGATTGCTGGCGACGGTTGAATATGATGTTACGGGGTACAGTTTTGCTCCTTCAAGCAACACTGACACCTTTAGAATACAAGCCGTTAATTATCATTTCGAGAAATCTGCCTTTTCAAACCTTTTATATTGGAAAGATGGCAAATTATACACCTCTTCACCAGAAAACGCCGGTGAAAAAAGTTCAGACCGCGGCGCACCTGCCTGGCGGGCAGACTGATCCGGAATTTTTGTCTGCTGATCCTGCGTGCCATATGGGTTCGCTAAAACATGAGTGGGTTTTTACATTAAAAGCTATCATTAGTAAACTTGTTGCAACATAACCAAAACAATATCAAAATGGGATTGGATAAACAGGGAGCGAAACCAACCTTTGCCATACTGTTGTTTATCTGTTTCAGTCTAGCAGTAAATTCAACCACTTTGTCGGTTAACGGCAAGGTCATCGATGAAGATACCGGCTCACCTGTTGAACTGGCCAGTGTTTTCATTGCCAACACTACCCTTGGCACATACAGTAATGAAAAGGGTGAGTTCATGCTGACCTTTCCAAAAGAAGGTGTGCTAAACCTTGTCGTTTCCCATGTAAGTTATCATCCTTTCAGCATAAACATTAATTCGTACAAGGACACTATTACATTGTTTATTAAGCTGAAAGTCCGGGTTTACGCGTTATCAGATGTGCAGGTAAGCCAGCAAGACCCCTATAAAAGTATCAGATTTCAACTTTTCAACAACCTGTTGCTGGGTCAATCAAAAAATGCATCAGCCTGTAAAATACTAAATCCGGGAATGCTGCATTTAACAGGTAACAATCCTAATTATCCAATCGAAGAATTGAATATGGTGGTAAGATCAGATAGCACAGTGCTTATTAAAAATGAAGCATTGGGATATAATATTGAATACAACCTGGACTATTTTGATATATCCGCTGGTAAAATTACGTTTTATGGTTACCCGTTATTTAGAAACCTGACTGTCAATGCACGAAAATCAAAACAAGTCGAAAAAAAGCGACAAGCAGCTTATGAGGGATCAAAACTGCACTTTTTTAGAAGCTTGTACGCCCACCGCCTCGAAGAAGAAGGGTTCGAGATATACAGGGTATGGGCTTACCGAAAAGACACCAATAACTATAAAGATTACTTGTTAATGGAGGACTCTTCATTTATTGGCATAAAGGATGTTTTTCTTGAACAGACAACTGAAAGGTTAAATTTATACGACTACCTGACGGTTGATTCAATGTCAGGTGCAAAAAGACTCACAATCGTTCAACCTTTTGAAGTCCGTTATGTGAACAGAGGTGAAGAAAAGAATTATAACGACCAAACTTACTATTATTTAGGCGTTAAAAGAACCAAAAATGCGCAGGTTACCATAGCAAGACTGGTTGGAAATTGTATTGCATTTTACGCAAACGGGTCTTTAGAAAAACCGGATGAGCTTATTACACTTGGCTATTGGAGTTTTAAGCAAATGGCCGATCTATTGCCCTATAACTACTTCCCGACAAAGCAGAATGAGCTGATAATCTTGGATTCTCTATGAATTTTGGGTAGAAATAGAGACTATAGATAAAGGAAAAGAAAATGAAGAAATGAAAAAATAACAATTATCAGCAAGGTTATCGTTGATACGTATTCCCTTCAAGCGGTTGAAAACCCTTGAAGAGTGCTGAGCAGAAATCAGCAAGCGTTTGAGTAATTAGCAAGAGGAGAACGATGGGAAAAGTGACAAGGGACAAGGGACGAGGGACAGGGGACAGGTAGCAGGGGCAGCGGCAGTGGCAGTTGGGAATTAGGAATAGATATTAATGAAAAAATGAAGGAATGAAGGAATGAAAAAATAACTGTTATCAGCAACCCATTCCTTTTATTATTTCATTTCTTCATTATTTATGCTGCGTAGAAAAATAAAAAACCGCAAGATTTTACAATTTTTTTGTACCATTGACAGGTATTTTTGTATCCACAATATTTTTAAACGCAGAAGCTATGGATACACATGCATTTACCAGGGGTAAACTCTACATCAATGACAAATGTATTAACGTTGAAGAGCTGCAATGGAATGAACATCCGGAATTCAAAGGCGTATTTCTAAAACATCTCATAAAGGGAGAAAAAACCAGGGATCAACTGAGTTGTCATCTGGTAAAAATTAATGCCAATTGTGAAATAGGATTGCACCATCACAGGGGTAAAACCGAACTCCATGAAGTACTGGATGGTGCTGGTATATGTATGATTGAACAACAAAAACTGAATTACCAGAAAGGTGTAACTGGGCTTATTCCTGAAGATAAAAACCATATAGTGAAAGCAGGAACCAAAGGCTTATTGTTAATCGCCAAGTTTTTTCCTGCTTTGCTTTAATATGGACTGCCATGAAAAATGAACCCGAAAAGATTTTACATTTCAACCTGAAAATTCAACAGGGATTGTCCGTTACACACGGATATAATATCACCAATGCTTTTCCGGTTCATTTCCATACCACGTATAACCTGGGAATTATTGAAAATGGAGAAAGAGAATTATTCTACCGTGGCACTTCCAATACGCTCAAACAAGATGATGTTTTTGTCATTGAACCATTTGAGCCACATAGTTGTAAGGCCATAAAGACCGCCCATAATTATAGGATAATCTCTTTTACTTTAAGTAAAGCTCCTTACTTTCCGCAACTGATAATTGACAACACACGCCTGGCGGATCTTTTGAGGAAATTTCATTCATCCATCGGACGAGAGTCGAATACCACAAAACAGGCGATTTTGTTTGAAGAAATTTTAGCAATTTTGAGCTCTATTGCTGAGGAATCCAAGGTTGGTCTTTGTGGAGATACTTATTTCAAAAGAATTAATCAGGCTAAACAATTTATAGAGAAATATTGCGGGCAGGAGATATCCCTGAAGGATATGGCCGATAAGGCCTGTCTAAGTGAATTCCATTTCAGCCGTTTTTTTCACAAACAATACGGACTCTCTCCCTATGCTTACTATCTTGTTTGCAAAATGAAAAAAGCACAGCATATTTTAGTAAAACAGAAATCTGTGACGGCTGCTGCATATGAGACCGGATTTTTTGATCAGAGTCACTTCGTCAGGCTCTTCAAAAA
Organism: uncultured Bacteroidales bacterium; assembly: GCA_964618645.1. Lineage (GTDB taxonomy): Bacteria > Bacteroidota > Bacteroidia > Bacteroidales > UBA10428 > UBA5072. The sequence continues at coordinate 30,682 of CAZUBW010000008.1, forward strand.
ACATATTGGGATTACACCTGGAAAATACCTGAAAGACAATAGAGAAGAGACAAGAGACAAGACAAGGGACAGGGGACAAGAGACGAGGGACAAGTAGCAGCGGCAGTAGCAGCGGCAGAAATCAGCAAGTGTTTGAGTAGTTAGTAAGAGGAGAACGATGGGAAAAGTGACAAGGGACAAGGGACAAGGGACGAGTAGCAGTAGCAGTAGCAGGGGCAAGGGCAAAATGCAGCAAGCGTTTGATTATGGAGCAGGAAGAACCAGTTGGAGCAGGGGAAAAATCTGCGGGATCAGCTTAATCTGCGCTTATCTGCGAGAAAAAAAACTGCAGAACCTGATTACCGGGATGCGAACAACGAACAAGAACCAAGAACCAAGAGCCAAGACAATGTAGAAATGAAAGAATGAAAAAATGAAGAAATAAAAATATAATGGATTAAATGGACCTACTGACTGCAAGACTGCAAGACTTGCAAGACTCGAGGACTTAGCAGACCAGCAGACAAGACCAACCAGCACCCAGCATCCCGAACCTACGCCAAAGCATCAAACATAAATCTTCGAATCAACATACAGCGCCCTGAATTCACTGGGGGTACAGCCGTTTTTGAGTCTGAAAACCCTGTTGAAGTACGACAAATTGTTATACCCGCAACGGTAAGATATTTCAGCCACGGTTTGCAGGGTGGTGATCAGCAGCCTGCTGGCATGGCCCAACCGGATATCGTTCAGACTTTCGATAAAGGTCCGACCGGTATGTTTTTTAAAGAACCGGCTGAACGACACCTCGGGCATGTTCACGAGGGATGCAACGTCCGCTAACTTAACAGGCTGGTCGTAATGGCTACGCATGTATGCAAACACCTTCTCGAGACGTCGGCTTTTCATATCGGGCATTTCATATAAGGGTGTCGCCTGCGAAAGCACCTGGCTGTCGCCGGCAACCGCCAACGTATGCAATACCTTCATTAACTCCAGTACCGAATGAAAACCCTTGGTAGTGGCTAATTGCTCCAATCCCGCAGTAACATTTTTAACGGTATCGCGACCAAAAAGTATGCCCTGGCGGGCACGTTGCAATAAAAGTCGTATGGGCGCCAGCTGATTCCGGCCCAACAGCTTTTCATCCAATAAATCGCTGTGGAACTGAATGGTTATTTCGTGAATACTTTTACTCCGGCAGTGATGTGTGAACCAGGCATGCGGGAGATTGCCGCCCACCAATACCAGCTCGGGGTCGCCGATCTCTGCCATATGATACCCCACAATACGTTTTGCGCCCTTTGCCCTGGTTATGTAGTTCAGTTCAAATTCGTCGTGGCAGTGCAACGGAAAATCAAAGGCCTCCTTTACCCGCGAAAAAACGGTAAAACAATCATCGGGACTGAGTGGGGTGATTTCCTTATAAACTGTAGTCATGCCATGATATTGATAAATTAGTACCGTAAATACACGGTTCAAAGTTCCTGTAAAGGACAATAATAACAAATAATTCGTTATTTCAGGATTAAGAAGTGATAAAATAATACCATATTACCAACATAAAAGGTATTAACTTTATCTAACATTAGCCTGCCAGGGGCAGGTATTTACCGAATCACCGGAAGACGCCCTAAGGTGTGAGGACTTTAGAATTATGAACCCATTAAATGAATCGTCATGAATGCAATTTTTAAAGAAAGGCTCGAACTGCTGCAAAAAGAATATAACGCTTTGATTTCACGAAAAAATAAAAGGGTAGTGCCCGGTAATGGTATATTCGAGCGGTATGAATACCCCATACTCACAGGCGACCATGCTCCCCTTTTCTGGCGATACGACCTGAATCCTGAAACCAACCCGTTACTGGTTGAGCGGTTTGGCATTCATGCAGCGTTCAATGCAGGCGCTATCAAGTTTAACGGAAAATACCTGCTGATGGCCAGGGTAGAAGGCAGCGACCGCAAGTCGTTTTTTGCCGTAGCCGAAAGTTCCAATGGAATTGACCAGTTCAGGTTCTGGGATTACCCGGTTCAGCTGCCCCAGGTCGAAGATCCGGAAACCAATGTATACGATATGCGTCTCACTGCGCACGAAGATGGTTGGATATACGGCGTTTTCTGTGCGGAACATAAAGATCCTGATGCACCCGACGGCGACCTGTCATCGGCCATTGCCAAAGCCGGTATTGTGCGTACCCGCGACCTGGTGAAATGGGAACGGCTTCCAGACCTGGTATCACAGAGTCAGCAACGCAATGTTGTGCTTCACCCCGAATTTGTTAACGGGAAGTATGCTTTGTACACCCGTCCGCAGGATGGCTTTATTGATGCCGGAAAGGGAGGCGGAATCGGCTGGGCGCTAATCGACGACATTACCAACGCCGTGGTAAAAGAGGAAAAAATCATTAACCACCGTTATTACCATACCATCAAGGAAGTAAAGAACGGCGAAGGCCCCCACCCGATCAAAACCTCAAGGGGATGGCTTCACCTGGCGCATGGTGTAAGGGGTTGCGCAGCCGGATTGCGCTATGTGCTTTATATGTACATGACTTCACTTGATGATCCCTCGGAAATGATTGCAGAACCGGCAGGTTTCCTCATGGCCCCCGAAGGCGAAGAGCGTGTAGGCGATGTATCTAATGTACTTTTCACCAATGGCTGGATTGCCGACGACAACGGCAGGGTATTCCTGTATTATGCTTCTTCCGATACCCGCATGCATGTAGCCACTTCAACCGTTGAACGGTTGGTTGACTACTGCCTGAACACAGCACCCGACGGATACCGTTCGGCTACTTCGGTAGAAACCCTTACCAAACTCATCCGTAAAAATCTCGATTATCTTTCGACACAACAATAATCACCCTTTAGTAGTGGCCTGCACTGAAAAAAACAAAATAAACCGCCTGTTATGATGCCCACATATGCACAAAAAATGAAAGATGAAATGCAGGACGAACTTGTCCGCAACATTTTGCCATTTTGGATGCACAGAGCCATCGACAGTGAATTTGGCGGATTTGCAGGCCAGATAAACGGATCGGGCAAGGTGGTGAAAGGTGCACCTAAAGGAGGAATCCTCAATGCACGTATTTTGTGGACGTTTTCTGCAGCATATAATACACTGACTTGTCCTGCTTATATGGAAAAAGCCGCATACAGCATGTGTTACTGCCGCAACCATTTCTTCGACAGTGAATTCAAGGGCACATATTGGAAAATCAGTCATGACGGCAAACCTGCCGATACCAAAAAGCAGATCTATTCACAAGCATTTTTTGTTTATGCACTTTCGGAGTATTTCAAAGCCACAGGCGATGAACAAAGCCTGAACCAAGCCATTGACCTATTCCACCTGATAGAGGAGAAAAGTTTTGACAACAGGCTGAACGGATACTTCGAAGCTTACAGCCGCGACTGGCATTTGCTCGACGACTTGCGGCTGAGCGAAAAAGACGCCAACGAAAAGAAAACGACCAATACCCACCTGCACATCCTGGAAGCCTACACCAATCTATACCTTGTGTGGAAAGACAAACAGCTCGAGGAAAAACTAAAAAACCTTACCAACCTGTTTCTTGACAGGATAATCGACCCGGTTTCGCATCACCTGCTGCTTTTCTTTGACGAAGAATGGCATTCGCGCTCAACGCTGATATCCTATGGACACGACATAGAGGCCTCATGGCTTGTTTATGAGGCTGCGGAAGCCCTGTGCGACAAACAACTGATTGCAAAAGCCAAAAAAAGCTGTATCCTTTTGGCCAAAGCATCGCTGGAAGGTCTTCAACCTGATGGCAGTATGATTTATGAAAGAGACGACAGCGAAGGTATTGTTGACACAGACCGGCACTGGTGGCCCCAGGCCGAAACGGTGGTGGGATTGGTAAACCTTTACGGTATGACCGCCGATGAAACCTACCTTAAACTGGCTGCCCAATGCTGGGATTACATTTCCCATAACCTGACCGACAAGAAAAATGGTGAGTGGTATTGGAGTATCCGCAACGGGAAACCCAACCGGGGCGAAGACAAGGCCGGATTCTGGAAATGCCCTTACCACAACGCCAGGGCGTGCCTCGAAATAATTAAAAGACTATAGGATCAGTAACCAATTACCCACAACACCCTTTCCTCGAACGCGCATTTTTCAACCATCTCAATCAGGTCCATGTTCACGCCTATGATCTTACGGTTGTATTCTTTCCAGTATGTGGTCCATTGCGAATCGCCCTCTTCGAGATTTGCAATAAACTCCTTACCCATAAAACGACTGTTAATCAACCTGGTAAACTCACCGGCATTTTTCAGCGCTTCGAAAATCCGGAGATTGTCTTTCAGCTGATTCAACAACACAATAATTTTTCGTGAATTGTATTTGGTACCGCCAAAGTAGTCAAACATCTTGTTGGCTTCTTCAAAACAAGGCTGAAAAATGTAAAAAACAGGACTGTCGAGGTACTTCGATTCCTCATCGCAGCGATGAAAATTGTCGTTGTCACCTGTGATGTTAAACTCCACGAAGTTCAACAGGTCCGCATTATACAGTTCAATATGCATAGGGTTCATGGGTTGACTGTAAGGCGGTAAAAATATTAAATCCAATGCACAATTCAAAATTAATATCATCGGGGCCGGATTTTTCACTATTTTTAGCACCTCACAAGAAAAAACATCATGGATCACGAATCGTTCAGACAGGAAGCACATAAGATGGTCGACTGGATTACCGATTATTATCAAAATATTGAACAGTATCCGGTAAAGGCCCAATGCAAGCCCGGATGGGTGTACAGCCAAATTCCCACTGATCCGCCTATGGAACCCGAGGAAATGGACACTGTTTTCAATGATTTCAAAGACATTATAGTGCCCGGCATGACGCACTGGCAACATCCTTCGTTTTTTGCCTATTTCCCCGCCAACAACAGTTTTCCGTCCATTTTGGCCGAACTGCTCACATCAGCCCTGGGTGCACAATGCATGAAATGGGAAACCTCACCGGCGGCAACCGAACTCGAAGAAGCCGTTATGCAATGGCTCAGGAAAATGACAGGGTTGCCTGAAAAATTTGAGGGCGTAATTCAGGATTCCGCCTCCACCTCAACGCTTTGCGCCATATTATCAGCCAGGGAACGATTCACCCGATTCGGGAGCAATAGCAGCGGACTGCATGCAACACCTGTAATGCGGGTTTACTGTTCGGGCGAAGCACATTCATCCATTGAAAAGGCAGTAAAAATTGCCGGAATAGGCAAAGAAAACCTGGTGAAAATTGGCATGGACGAGGCTTATCGCATGGACCCCGGTTTACTGGAACAGGCCATTGCCAGTGATATTGCATTGGGCTATCACCCGCTTTGTGTGGTGGCAGCCCTGGGAACAACTGGTCCCACATCGGTGGATCCCCTGCTTGAAATTGCTGCCGTTTGCAACAAATATAACATATGGCTGCACGTGGATGCTGCTTTTGCCGGATCGGCACTCATTCTCCCCGAATTCCGATGGATGATTGAAGGAATTGAACATGCCGACAGCCTGGTTTTCAATCCGCATAAATGGCTTTTTACCAATTTCGACTGCTCCGCCTATTTTGTTAAAGACAGTGAAACGCTCATCAACACCTTCAAACTGGTTCCGGAATACCTGAAAACACAGATTCCCGAACACGTAAACGACTATTCAAACTGGGGCATACAGTTGGGACGCCGTTTCAGGGCGCTAAAGCTCTGGTTTGTCATCAGATCGTTTGGTATACACGGACTCCAGGAAAAGCTTCGGGCTCAACTGGCCGTTGCACAGGAGTTGAAAACTTGGGTAACGGAACACCCCGATTTTGAACTGATGGCACCGGTATTGTTCAACCTGGTTTGTTTCCGTTTTCACCCAACCGACCTGCATGACGAAGGCCGGCTGGATAAGTTGAATGAATTATTATTATTAAAGGTAAACGGTTCGGGCAGCATGTATATATCGCACACCAGGCTGAACGGCAGATACACCCTGAGGTTACACAACAGCCAGACGCATGTGGAACGCCAGCATGTTGTGAAAGCGTGGGATAGAATACTCGAAGATGCTTATGCCATTTACCCGTCAGAATTGAACAAGCTATGACTGATCCCATAAAAATGGTGGAAGAACTGTTCCGCAGGTGGAGCAGGGAAAGAATTACAGCCATTGAGCCACTGCCTGAATCGGGTTCATATCGCAGGTACTTTAGGATAATGCATACCAATGGCAGTGTATTGGGCGTGTACAATGGCGACCGCCGCGAAAACGAAGCTTTCCTCTACCTCGGCACCCGGCTGCAATTGGCCGGGAACCAGGTGCCCCGTGTTTATACAGCCGATCTCGAACACCATGTATATCTCGAACAGGATTTGGGCAACACTACCCTGTTCGATCACCTGGGTATGTTACGCAACCAGGCTTGCAGCGACGCAGACATACTCGGCGTTTACCATAAGGTTATCGACGCTATGCCCGGACTGCAGGTTCGTTCAGCAAATGATCTCGACTATTCCATGTGTTATCCCCGGTCCGAGTTCGATGTACAGAGCATGATGTGGGACATGAACTACTTTAAGTATTGCTTACTTAAACCATTGAAGATTAGTTTTTTTGAGCAGGATCTCGAGGACGATTTCGCAGCCATAGTCAAGTGGCTGATTGAGGCCGACCGTAGCTCATTCATGTTCAGAGACTTTCAGTCGCGCAACATAATGCTCCACAACAACGACCTGTATTTCATCGACTTCCAGGGTGGCCGCAAGGGACCACTTCAGTATGACCTGGCATCGCTTTTGTTTGAAGCCAAAACACACCTGCCTGAAGAGATCAGGCAGGAGTTGCTTAGGTACTATGTAGAAGTATTCAGCAAAAATTTCAGTTGGTTTAACGCAGCGGAATTTCTGAAGTATTACTATGGTTTTGTTTACCTGAGGTTAATGCAGGCCATGGGTGCTTATGGTTTCAGGGGATACATCGAGCGAAAGCCTGTTTTCCTGCAAAGTCTGCCTTACGCGGTAAAAACCCTTTCGTGGTTGATGGAAAAACAGCCAATACCCATAAAGCTCAAAAGTCTGCCGGGTGTTTTTGAAGAATTGATTGGCCTGCCACAGGTAAAAGTGTACGAAGTAAAAAAAGACATCTTTACCATTACCATCAACAGTTTTGCTTACAAAAACGGTGTTCCGCAGGATCATTCAGGTAATGGTGGCGGTTTTGTGTTCGATTGCCGTTGCCTCGAAAATCCCGGCAGATACGACGAATACAAAAACCTTACCGGTCGTGACCAGGCTGTTATTGATTTCCTGACCGGCAAGCCCGATGCGGAACAATTCATGTCGCATGCCTTTACCATGGTGCGGCAGGCTGCTGATGTATATGCCGCCAGGGGCTTCACACACCTGATGATAAGCTTTGGTTGTACAGGTGGCCAGCACCGGTCGGTTTACATGGCCGAACACCTGGCCGGATACCTCAGGAACAATTCAACAGCCAATGTTGTTGTTATACATCATGAGTTGGAAAAAAATAAATAACGGATGTAAAACCATTTGTCGGGATTGAAACAATGAAAGCCATGATACTGGCAGCCGGCAAGGGTACGCGCATGCTGCCGCTAACAGAACATAAGCCCAAAGCCCTGGTTGAAATTCAGGGTACGACCCTTCTTGAACATACCATCCGCTACCTTAAATATTACGGTATAACAGAGGTGATCATCAACGTGCATCATCATGCCGTGCAAATAGTTGATTTTGTAGAACAAAATCAATCATTTGGTCTTTCCATATCTTTTTCAGACGAGCAGGATCTGCTGCTCGAAACAGGCGGTGGGCTATACAAGGCACGACATTTTTTTAACGATAACCAACCCTTTGTGCTTACCTCTTGTGATGTGATAACCAACCTGGACCTGCAGGCCATGCTGCGCTATCATCAACAGCAAAATGCCCTTGCTACCCTGGCTGTAAAGCAACGGGAATCGTCGCGCGACCTGCTATTTAACACTGATTACCGGCTATGTGGCTGGCACCATAATAACACCGGCGAAACCCGTATGATAAAAGAAGAAGAGCCGGCTTTCAGGCTTGCTTTCAGCGCCGTACACATTATTAACCCGGCCTTATTCGGGCTTATCACCGAGCGTGGCAGGTTTTCAATAATTGATGTGTACCTTAGGCTGGCTATTACACAAAAAATTAAGGGTTTTGAACATAACCAGTCGGCCTGGTTCGAATGCGGAAATGCCGGAAAACTGGAAAGTCTTAACCAAAATCCGGAAATTGAAAAACTATACCAACAATACCACAGGTAAATAAAAATTAGATCTATGGAAACACGAATTAATGAATGGAATGAGCAATTGGCCAACGCCTCGGCCGAAGAAATACTGACTTTCTTCAACCGGGAATTCGGATCTGCCATATGCCTGTCCTCGAGCATGGGTGTAGAAGACCAGGTGCTTACAGATATGATCATGTCCATCAATCCCCATTTCAACATATTTACACTCGACACCGGGCGGTTATTCCCCGAAACACTTAACCTGATCCAGGAAACATGTGACCATTACGGCACCCACATAAAGGTTTACTTCCCCGATTACCGGCAGGTTGAAGAAATGGTCAGGGAAAAAGGCATTAACCTTTTCTACCGGAGCGTGGAAAACCGTAAGCTCTGTTGCCATATCCGCAAGATTGAGCCCCTTAAACGTGCCTTATCGGGCATGAAAGCCTGGGTAACAGGCATTCGTAAGGACCAGACGATTAACCGGTTCAATACCCGGTTGGTGGAATGGGACGAAAACAATGGCCTGGTTAAGATCAATCCGTTACTCCGGTGGTCAGAAAAAAAAGTATGGGAATATATACATGCTCATAAAGTACCTTATAATACTTTGCACGACAAAGGTTTTCCAAGTATTGGCTGTCAACCCTGCACCAGGGCTGTTGAACCCGGCGAGGATTCCAGGGCCGGTCGTTGGTGGTGGGAAGACCAGGGCCACAAGGAATGCGGATTACATGTAAAGGAAAATGAATAATGACAGGTTGCCGGAAGTAACCCTCATGGTCTGAATAACGTATAGCATACAATAAAATATATCCGCTATGGCAAACGGTGCTAGTTTCATTCAACACAAGGGAAAGGAAATATACTACGTTGATTACTCAAACATTAAAACCAACGAAGAGTTTCTGGCTATAATCAAACAAACCAATGCCTTTCGCGAAAAAACAAAGGCCGAGGGTAAAAGAAATCTGCTTATGTTGGTTGATATCACCGGCAGCTTTGTATACGGCGATGTGCTCGAACAAATTAAAAAAGCCAGCAAGCAAACCAAAGAAATTACCGCACGTGAAGCCGTTGTGGGAATAACCGGCGGGAAAAAAATTCTGTTAAAAATTGTTCAGACCTTTTCAAACATGAGCTTACAAATTTTTGATTCGGTTGAAGATGCTAAAGATTGGCTGGTCTCGGAATAATTGTTCCACCGGGCTTTGCCAATATGCTCCAGCCCTGAATCGGGCACAATTCATTTAAAAAACTTTGACTATTAGTCATTAATGTCTATTTTCGTACTTTGTTTTATACGGGTTTTTTACAGCAATTGTACTGAAAATGAGTGACTTGAATAGTTCTGTTCGTAACGAACAAGTCGGTAATGTCCCCGACAATACCGATAATACGGATTCGCTTGCGCCTTTGTCTGCTGAAAGCAGTCATACTGAAGCACCTGAAAATGCTTTGCCTGTCGATGACACCGAAGAATTTCAGGGTTTTTTCGAAGATGATGATGATGAAGCATTAACCGCGAAAGCCCCTGATGCGGCTGAAGAGCAAGTGCAGGTAGACAAAGCGGAGAGCCTTCCCAATTATGCATCGATGGACAAAACCGAATTAATTGCTTTGTTGGGAGAAATGCTCAACAGCCAACCGGTGGAAACCATCATCAACGATGTAGAAAATATTAAAATAAGTTACTATAAAAAGCACAAGGCTGAAATCGAAAAAAAGAGAAAAGCTTTTGCTGAACAGGGTGGTGCTATTGAGGATTTTGTACCCGAAGACGATCCACACGAATCGGAAATTAAGGCATTACTGCAGAAGTACCGCGATTTGAAAGCCGACTTTAACCGTGCTCAGGAAGAACACAAGCAAAAAAATCTCGAGGAAAAATACAGGATCATTGAGGAGATCAAAGAACTGGTCAGCAATAAAGAATCTATCAACAAGACGTTTCAGGAATTCAGAGAGTTGCAGAAACGCTGGCGTGCCATAGGCGCCGTTCCGCAGCAGCATGTGAAAGACCTTTGGGAAAACTACCACCATCATGTTGAAGCCTTTTACGATTACATCCGGATTAACCAGGAATTAAGGGACCTCGACTTCAAAAAGAACCTCGAGGCAAAAATTGTTCTGTGTGAAAGGGCTGAAGAACTGTTGTTGGAAACCAATGTTGTGGAAGCATTCAGGGTATTGCAGGAATTACACGACCAGTGGCGCGAGATTGGTCCTGTACCCTTAGAAATGAGGGTTGAAATATGGAACCGCTTTAAAGAGGCTACTTCCAAGATCAACAAAAAACACCAGGACTACTTTGTTGACCTTAAAAACGAGCAGAAATCAAACCTCGAGGCCAAAACAAACCTGTGTGAAAAAGCTGAAGAGCTTTGCAACATGGAGATCAATTCGAACAAGGACTGGACAAAGTACTCCAATGACCTGATTGAGCTTCAGAAAGTTTGGAAAACCATTGGTTTTGCGCCCAAAAAGGACAACGCCAAAATATATAAACGTTTCCGGGAAGCCTGCGACGCTTTCTTTAACCGTAAACGCGAATTCTACGGTGTATTCAAGGAAGAACAAAACAACAATCTTCAACTCAAGATTGATTTATGTGTTCAGGCCGAAACCTTGCGCGAAAGCAGCGAATGGAAAAAAACCACAGAAGAACTGATTGCCTTGCAACGGCGATGGAAAGAAATTGGTCCGGTGCACCACAAGCAATCCGAAAAGGTTTGGAAAAGATTCCGCACAGCCTGCGATACATTCTTTGAGCGTAAGGCAAAACATTTTTCGGAAGTAGACAGTTCCTTCAGTGATAACCTCGAAAAAAAGAAAGCGCTGATTCAGGAAATTGAAGCTTTTAGCATTGACGGCAATCCCGAAGAAAGCCTTGAGAAGCTTAAGGAATTCCAGCGACAGTGGTCTGAAATAGGCTTTGTTCCGTTAAAAGACAAAGACGAAGTGAATGAAAAATACCGCGAAGCCATCAACCGTAAATTTGATGACCTGCATATCGACGATGAACACCGGGGCATTTTGAAATTCAAAACCAAGATGGAGGAGTACCTCGATAAGCCAAACGGACTCCAGCGAATAAGGCAGGAGCGCGAGAAATGCATTACACGCCTTAAGCAGCTCGAAAACGACATTGTTCTGTGGGAAAACAATATCGGGTTCTTTGCCCATTCCAAGAATGCCGAATCAATGATCAGGGATGTGGAATCGAAAATTGAAGGAACACGCAGGAACATTGAAGTGCTGAACCAGAAGATCAACATCATTGACGACATAGATGATTGATTATTCCAGGCTTTCCTTAAGAACCAGGCTTTATGATTAATTGCATTAACCCACAAAAAGTTGATACCTACTAAGTATATTTTCGTAACAGGCGGTGTGGCTTCGTCGTTAGGCAAAGGCATCATTTCCGCCTCGCTTGCCAAGCTTTTGCAGGCCCGGGGTTATATGGTAACCATTCAGAAGCTTGATCCCTATATCAATGTCGACCCCGGCACACTGAACCCTTATGAGCATGGCGAATGTTATGTTACAGAGGACGGGGCCGAAACGGACCTCGATCTTGGGCATTATGAAAGGTTCCTTGGCATTCCCACCTCGCAGGCCAACAATGTAACCACCGGCCGCATATACCAATCGGTTATCAACAAGGAACGCAGGGGAGATTACCTGGGAAAAACCGTTCAGGTGATCCCGCATATTACCGACGAAATAAAACGCAGGGTAAAGCTACTGGGCGGGCGTAACAAATACGATTTTGTGATTACCGAAATAGGTGGAACCGTTGGTGACATTGAGTCGCTACCCTATGTTGAAGCAGTGCGCCAGCTAAAATGGGAACTGGGCGATCAGCAGGTGCTGAACATTCACCTTACGTTGGTACCTTACCTGCAATCGTCGGGCGAATTGAAAACAAAACCCACCCAACATTCGGTTAAGATGCTGCTGGAAACCGGTGTGCAGCCCAACATACTTGTTCTCAGAACCTCGCACGAACTGGGCGAGGATCTCCGGAAAAAGGTTGCACTGTTCTGCAATGTCGAGCCTGAATCGGTAATACAATCCATTGATGTAAATACCATTTACGAAGTTCCCCTGCTGATGCAACAGCAAAGTCTGGATGCCATAGTGCTTCGAAAAATGGGCATGGAGGTTACCGGTGAGCCGGAACTCAAACCATGGAAGGATTTTCTGCAAAAACTGCAGCATCCCCGGTACACCACTCGCGTTGCGCTCGTGGGAAAATATGTCGAATTGCCCGATGCCTATATTTCCATAAACGAATCGTTTAAGCATGCAGGCGCCATGAATGATTGCCGTGTAGAAGTCACCTACCTGCATTCCGAACAAATGGATGAAAGCAATTACAAAGGCCTGCTTAAAGGATTCAATGGTATTTTGGTGGCACCCGGTTTCGGCGACAGGGGCATCGAAGGCAAAATTCTGGCCGCGCGGTATGCCAGGGAAAACAACATCCCCTTCCTGGGCATATGCCTGGGTTTGCAATGTGCCGTAATTGAATTTGCACGCCATGTAGCCGGGCTCGAAAAAGCCCATTCAACCGAAATGGCGCTGAAAACACCTGATCCGGTAATCGACCTGATGGAGGCACAGAAAGGCATCACCGAAAAAGGCGGAACCATGAGGCTTGGCGCCTATCCCTGTGTTATACGGAAAGACACCAAAACATCTGAAGCCTACGGCATCGCTGAAGTATCCGAAAGACACAGGCACCGGTATGAATTCAACAACAAATACCTCGAAACTTTTGAAAAACTTGGTATGATTGCCACCGGAACCAACCCCGAAACCGCGCTGGTTGAAATCATGGAAATACCTGCCCATAAATGGTTTGTTGGCGTTCAGTTTCACCCCGAATACAGCAGCACGGTGTTAAAACCACATCCGCTTTTTGTGGCTTTCATTAAAGCAACCCTCAAAAAGGAAAAATAAAACAATTACATACTAGCATTGATAAAGATTTACGCATGGATAAAAACTCAATTTTCGGAATACTGTTAATAGCGGCGATATTAATAATCTGGGGCATTGTTCAGACACCCGACAAACAGGAACTGGCAAAGCAAAGAAGACAGGCCGATTCGCTGGCCCTGGTTCAGCAAAAGGCAATAGCAGCATCTGACTCGCTGAAAGCCAAAACAGTAATAGCCGATACCTTGCCGGCAGTAACCATAAACGATTCAGCCAATGCCGAGCAATTGGTTAACCAGTACGGTGCATTTGCTGCACTTGCCACCGGCGAAGACAAGTTCTACACCATTGAGAACGACGTTATCAGCATGGTAGTTTCTGCCAAAGGCGGACGTCCCTATATTGTTGAACTTAAAGAGTATAAAACTTTCGACCGTAAACCGGTACTCTTGTTTACCGGCGATTCCACCCGTTTCGGGCTTATCTTTTACGACCAGAATAAACCCATTTCCACCAGCGACATGTACTTTGCCGCGGCTGACACACAGGCGCACGATGCCACAGATAAGGCCGACAGCCTGGTAATGCGACTTGCCGTTTCAGACAGCCGTTTTATCGAATACCGCTATACGCTTGAACCTGGCAGTTACATGGTAAAATTTACCATGCAGCTGTCCGGAATGAACGACATTGTTACCCGCGATCCTGCATCGATTGACATGAACTGGGAAATTTATGCCCGTCAGCACGAACAGGGAAGGTCAAATGAAAACCAGTACACCGCCCTTTATTTCCGGCACTTTCAGGAAGACGTTGATTTCTTCAAAGGACGCCAGAGTAAAGATGTACAGGAAATGGATATACCCACCCAGGTGGAATGGTTTGCTTTTAAAAACCAGTTTTTCTCGTCGGTGCTTATTGCCGAATCGGCATTTTCCAGCGCCCTGCTCAAGTCTACCAGCCTGCCCGACGAAAACAAGTACCTGAAGCACTTCAGTGCTGAGGTAGGTGTGCCTTTTCAGCGGCTCGAAAACGAAACCATACGGATGAAAATGTTCTTTGGCCCTAACAAATTTAAATTGCTGAAGAAGAATTACAGCGAGTATAAACTGCAGGACCTGGTTTCGGTTGGAAAGGGCATCATTCGCTGGATAAACCAGTTTGTCATTATTCCCATATTCGACTGGCTGAGCCGTTTCATCGGAAACTTTGGTATCATTATTCTGCTGCTCACCATTATCATCAAATTAGGCCTGATTCCGCTAACCTATAAATCCTACCTCAGCCAGGCCGGGATGAAGGTGTTGAAGCCCCAGATTGACGAACTTGCTGTAAAATACCCTAAAGGCAAGGAACTCGAACGGCAGCAGGCTACCATGGCACTTTACAAAAAAGCCGGCATCAGCCCCATGGGTGGTTGCCTCCCCATGTTATTACAGTTTCCCATACTCTTTGCCATGTTCAGGTTCTTCCCCACCTCCATCGAATTGCGCCAGGAGAGCTTCCTGTGGGCCACGGACTTGTCGACCTTCGACTCTATATTCTCGTGGGATGCCGTCATTCCCATTCTCAGCAATATATATGGTAACCATGTCAGTCTTTTCACTCTGCTGATGACCGCGTCCACCATTATTCAAATGAAGATGAGCGATACAGCAGGCTCAACACAGCAAATGCCAGGCATGAAATCCATGATGTACATGATGCCCATCATGTTCCTTTTTGTGCTGAACAAATTCCCGGCCGGGCTTAATTATTATTACTTTCTGGCCAATGTTATCACCATCGGGCAGAACTACCTGTTCAAACAGTTTGTGAATGAAAAAGAAATATTGCGGAAAATAGAGGAAAAGAAAGCGAAGCCCGTGAAGAAATCGAAGTGGCAGCAACGTATTGACGATATGACCAAGAAAGCACAATCTCAGCAAAAAGGGAGAAAAAGATAGTCACTGCAAAATATGAAACTTGTACAAAACCGATACCAGCTCGATGGAATAGACGTGGTTGGCCTGGTTGAAAAATACGGCTCACCCGTTTACGTTTACCAGACCTCGCGTATGAAGCAGCAATACGAAAAGATGCTGCATGCCTTCAGGGATATTCCGGTAAAAATTAATTTTGCCTGTAAAGCGCTGAATAACCTCAATGTTATGAGTTTTTTCAGAAAGCTGGGCAGCGGCCTCGATGCCGTTTCCATCCAGGAGGTACAGCTTGGCCTGAAAGCCGGCTTCAAACCCTCCGATATTATTTTTACCCCAAATTGCGTATCCATCGAGGAAATCATCGAAGGTGTTAAACTGGGCGTACGGATCAACATTGATAACATATCCATTCTTGAGCAGTTCGGCAACCTGTACGGCAATAAAGTACCGGTTTGTATCCGTATCAATCCGCATATCATGGGTGGCGGTCACGAAAAGATATCCACCGGACATATCGATTCCAAATTCGGTATTTCGGCTTACCAGCTCCCCCATGTTCACCGTGTGGTTGAGGCTACCAATATTAAAGTCGAAGGATTGCACATTCATACCGGATCCGATATTCTCGATGTACAGGTTTTCCTGCGTGGCGCCGAAATCATTCTTGAAGCAGCCAAAAGTTTTCCGGATCTGCAGTATGTCGACTTCGGCAGCGGTTTCAAGGTACCATATAAACCCGATGATTATTACACCAATATCGATGACCTGGGGAAAGAGCTTACCAAACGTTTCAGGAAATTTTACAAGGAATACGGGCGCGAAATAACCCTCATTTTCGAACCCGGCAAATTCCTCGTTAGCGAATCGGGATACTTTTTTGCGCAGGTGAATGTGGTGAAACAAACCCTGTCGACAGTATTTGCTGGTGTTAACACGGGCCTGAATCACCTGATCCGCCCCATGTTTTACGATGCTTACCACCACATTGTCAATGTTTCCAACCCCAAGGGAAAGCTCAGAATTTATACCGTGGTAGGCTATATCTGCGAAACCGATACATTTGGCTGGAACCGTAAACTAAATGAAGTGCGCGAAGGCGACTACCTGGCCTTTATGAATGCCGGCGCCTATTGTTTTACCATGTCCTCGAATTACAATTCGCGTTTGCGACCACCAGAAGTGTTGATTCACGAGGGTAAGGATTACCTGATCCGTGAACGCGAAACGCTTGACGACGTGCTGAAAAACCAGGTTATCCTCGACCTGAAGGTTTAATATCTGGTCATTATCCGATAAAACGGTTAATGACACCGGTAAAATCGTTTGGCTTAATAGGCTTCGAAAGGTAATCCTGGAATCCGGCCTGCATAAAGTAATTCCTGTCCTCGGGCCTGGCATAAGCCGTTAGCGCAATAATCACCTGATCGGGGTGCTTTTCCCTGATAGCCTTTGTAGCTTCAAAACCATCCATCACGGGCATTTTTATGTCCATCAGCACAAGGTCGAAATGAATACCTGAAGATAGCAGCTTAACTGCTTCGAGACCATTTTCGGCCCAATGAACTTCTGCACCCATCTGCTTTAATACCTTACTGATATACAAAAAATTGGCCTGCTCATCCTCCACCACAAGCACCTGTTTGCCAGCTGTTTTGCCGGAATCATGAATAAACCTGACGGGCTTTTCCTTATGATTTTCTTTAGCGGTCTGTTGAAAGGGAAGAACCAGGGTAAAAACCGATCCGCGACCCAATGCTGAATCAACTGTCAGACTTCCGCCCAGCAATTGGGCAAGCGCGCGGGAAATAGCAAGTCCCAGCCCGGTTCCCCTGAAGAGGGTATTGGTTTTTTCTTCACTTTTCCGGAAGCGTTCAAAAATTTTGTCCTGTTCGTTTTTATGGATACCAATGCCTGTATCGCTGACGTAAAATTGCAGGTTTTCGTCTTTAATCCGCAATCCAAGTTCAATGGTTCCTTCCTCGGTAAATTTATAGGCATTATTCAGCAAATTGGTAAGAATCTGCTTAATCCTTATCCTGTCGGAGTTTATCCTGATATCAAGATCATGCACTTCGTTGTTAAGCCTTACGATAAGACCGTTCTTTTTGTTCATCAACGAAAATGCCGAATACAAATGATCCAATATCTCGTTCACATGAAGGATCTCCTTTCTGATGGTGAGCTGATTGGCCTCAATCAGTGATAAATCGAGTATGTCATCAATCAGTACCAGCAGAATTTCAGAGTTCGCGTTGATTACGTCAATGAATTCATCTTTTTCAGCCGGATCAATGGAATCATCTTTCAAAAGGTTGGAAAACCCAACAATGGCATTCATGGGTGTTCGGATCTCATGCGACATATTGGCCAGAAAAGCCGATTTTAACCGGTCGGATTCCTCAGCCTTGTGCAAAGCCATTTCCAACTCCCGGGTTCGTTCTTCCACCATTTGCTGTAAGTGTGAGCGATGTTCCTCGAGTTCGGCATTCTGCTGAAGTATTTCATTTCCCATACTCGCCAGCATTTCATTCTGTGATGAAATTTCTTCGTTCTGCTGAAGAAGTTCCTCGTGCTGGCTTTTCAATTCCTCGTTGGCCGAGTTCAGCGCACTGGTTCGCTCACTAACCAACCCTTCGAGCAGTATCTTTTGCTGCTTCAGGCCAAATGTCCTGGTCAGGTGAACAGCCACAACCATTGCCGATATCGCCAGAAGCATCAACAGCCTGAAAAACCATGTATTCCAGAAAGGAGGCCTGATATGAATCATTAATGTCTGCCCGGTTTGGTTCCAAATACCATGGCTGTTTGAAGCAATCACCCTGAAAACGTATTTTCCGGGACGAAGATTGGGGTAAAAGGCTGTGGCTGTTCGCGAACCCCTTATCCAGTCGGGGTCATAGCCTTCGAGACGGTATGCAAACTGGTTTCCCTCGGGGTTGATGTAGCTTAGCGCAGCAAAGGCGATGGAAAGATTCGATTGCTTGTGATTCAGTTTTATGGATTTAACATACAGGATCGTTTTTTTTATTATTGCACCATGGGTATCGGGACTGAGTGGTACGTCGTTCACGCGCACAGCGGTAATGAAAACCCGGGGAGGAACAGTATCATCCGTTATCTGCATGGGATTAAACACCAGTATGCCCTTTGCGGTACCAAAGTACATCTGTCCGTTCTCCCCCGATAAACCGACAGTGGGATTGCATACCAGATAGTGAATGCCGTCGGACCTGCCATACGATTTATAGGTGCCTGTTTGCGGATCAAAACGCAGTATACCCGCATTGGTACCCAGCCACAGGTATCCTTTTGCATCCCTGAGAATTTTGCTTACCTGGTAAGGCACATTGTTTTCCTGGTACGGATAAGCCTTTACTGTTCCCGAAGCAGGGTTGTACCAGTGGAGGGTGCCCGCTGATCCCACCCACAGGCATCTTTCCTTGTCTTCGAAAAGATCATAGATTAACATATTCGATGCATCTCTTCCGCTTGCGTCAACAAGCTTTACCCGTTTAAAATTGCCTTTCCGGTCGTCATAATAACTGAGCCCGTTGTTTGTACCCACCCATATCTGTCCGCGACTGTCTTCCAGAATTTTAAACACCATATTGCCGCTTAGCGTGGTTGTGTCGTTCGGCACAGGACTAAACTGCCTGGTTATGCGATCCACCGGATCGTACATAATTAATCCGCCCGTCATTTGCGCAAACCAAAGCCTGTTTTTGCGGTCCTTGAACAGGCGTATGGACTCCTGAGCCTGCGGCATAAAAGGCAATCCGGTATCTGCCACCGCTTTTACCAGCTTTTCCGACGCTGTGTCATAATAATACAGCCCGTTTCGCCAGGCACATATCCACAGCCTGCCAGTGTCTTCGTTGTAAACATCGTATATGGAGAAATCTCCCATCTCCGGCAGAAAGGGTTCAATGGTAAAATCACCGGGGTTGAAAACAAACAATCCTTTATTATCTGTACCGGTAATTATTCGACCATCGGGTAATTCAGTGAGGCTATAGATCGAATGATTTGCGTGCCTCAAATATTCAAATCCAACCAGGTCAGTTAACAGGTTAAAACGCAGGGTATTTTTGCTCAATACACTAATGCCGTTATCGAAACTGCCAATCCAGATCACATCATCATGAGACCGGCAAATGACGGATAAGCGGTCGCTTCCCGGACTGAAAGGATTATAGGGACTGCTGGCTATATTTTTTATACTGCCGTTCTTTTCGTTGTACCATAAAAGTCCGCTGTTATGCGTGGTGAACAGGAAAGAGCCCTTCTCGTATTCAATCATACCGGTGAGGAAAACAAAAATAGAAACATCCTTTTTATCGGGGAAAAGGTTAATCGTTCTGAGTTTTTTGTCTGACGGATTGTACCGGAATGCTTCCCATCCGCTAAGAAACCAGACATGGTTGCTACTGTCGATATATAGGTGAGGCATACTATATAGGGCCAGTCCAAACATTCTCCCCTGGTTAACGCGTATGTTCTCAAAATGCCCCGTTTGGGGATCGCGGTAAATCATCAAACCGTCTGCAGTAGATAGCCATATGCCACCCTGCCTGTCTTCGGCAATAGAAGTGATGTCATTACTTCCGATGCTTTTTTCATCAGTTGAATCATGCAAAAAACGGGTAAAAGAACTGTCTGTTCGGTTAAATCGCATCAGCCCTCCGCCATATGAGGCAAACCACAGGTTCTTTTCTTTGTCTTCGAGGATATCGAGCACAATATTGCCGGAGAGGTTTTCCGGATCGTCGGGGTTATAACGGAACCTTTCGCTGTGGCCGGTTTCCTTATTCATCCATACCACCCCGTTTACGTCATTTACGAACCAAATACCTTTATAGCTGTCTTCGTAAATGCACCCGGTGCTTTGCAATATACTTACCGAAGTATCCCTGATCTGCTGATAGTAATCGATAAAATTTCTCCCATCGAAGCGATCAAGGCTTCCCTCTCCGCCAAACCACATGAATCCGTCGCGGTCCTGGTAAATACACCGGATATCATCAGACAATAATCCTTCGCGCGTGGTAATGTGCCTGAATCGGAGTGCATTCTCCTGGGAAAAACCATCTGCTATGCAAAAAAAGGAAAGAATTGCTGCACACACAAAACCGGCACCATGAGATTGGCAGGCTTTTTTCATACGGGTTGGCTGAAAAATACATTTTAAATTACTAAAAAATTCAATACAAAACACCGATGGGGGTGAATAACAAATAATTTCTCTACTTTTGACCAAAAATACCGTGCAAAAGACCGACCACATTAAGATTGGCATCCTTCAGCAAAGCCGCTCCGGCGATACCGGTTCCAACATGGCTGCTACGGTGCAGGAAATCCGCAAAGCAGCTGATGCAGGCGCAAACATCATTTGTTTGCAGGAGTTATTTCTCACACGCTATTTTTGTTTCGAAGAAAATTACGATTATTTTGCGCATGCCGAAGCCATACCCGGCAAAACCACCGATACCCTTCAGCAGTTGGCAAAAGAACTGAACGTTGTCATCATAGCATCCCTGTTTGAAAAAGTGGATGCCGGCGTTTACTTTAACACGGCAGCTGTAATTGACGCCGACGGCGCCTACCTGGGCAAATATCGTAAAAACCATATTCCCGACGATCCCGGCTTTTATGAAAAGTTTTACTTCACGCCCGGCGATACCGGCTACCAGGTATTTGATACCCGTTTTGGACGTATTGGTGTACTCATATGCTGGGACCAGTGGTATCCCGAAGCTGCCCGCATCACCAGCCTGATGGGAGCCCGCATACTGTTTTACCCCACAGCCATCGGGTGGGCAACTTCACAATCCGACGAAGTTAACAAAGAGCAGTACCAGGCCTGGCAAACCATTCAGCGCGCCCATGCCATTGCCAACGGTGTACATGTTGTTGCGGTTAACCGATGCGGACTGGAAAACGATTTGCAATTCTGGGGAGGTTCTTTCGTAGCCAATCCCTTCGGGAAAATTCTTTACCAGTCGCCTCACCATCAACCCGACACCAGCGTTGTAGAAATCGACCTCGGGGAACCCGACTTTTACAGGGTACACTGGCCGTTCCTGCGCGACCGCCGGATCGACACCTACAACCCCCTGCTCAACCGCTACCTTAAACCGTAAAGTCTGTAATAACCTATGACTGGTATTCAAACGCCGCGCGACCTGGGATATCGTTTTCCGGCCGAATGGGAACCCCACAGCGCAACCTGGCTCAGCTATCCGCATAACGAAGCATCGTGGCCCGGCAAAATCCACACCATCTTTCCGTATTACAACCAGTTTATAAAAGAACTGGCCCAAGGCGAAACCGTAAATATCAATGTAGTCGACGAGGCCATGCGCAACAGGGTAACCGAAGACCTGCGCGCTATTGGTGTTAATATGCATAATATAAAATTCCACCTCCATCCTACCAACGACGCATGGTGTCGCGATCACGGACCTGCTTTTGTTATTAACCCCCTGTCCGGAAATACCAGGGCCGTTGTTAACTGGGAGTACAATGGCTGGGGCGGAAAATACCCGGCCGAACTCGACAATGCCATCCCCGGTAGAATAGCCTCACTCCTGGAAGTGCCGGTTTTCAGTCCCGGCATTGTTATGGAAGGCGGATCGGTTGACTTCAACGGCAAGGGGACCATTCTCACCACCACGTCGTGCCTGCTGAATAAGAACCGTAATCCCGGGCTTTCACAAGCTGAAATAGAAGAATACCTCGTTGCCTATTATGGAGCAGAACAGGTGTTGTGGCTGGGCGACGGCATCGAAGGTGATGACACCGACGGGCATGTTGATGATATAACCCGGTTTGTAAATGAGGACACCGTGGTAACCGTTGTTGAGCACAACCAGCACGATGCCAATTACCTGCCACTCAAAAACAACCTCAGGCTGCTGAACCGTATGCGACTTGCAAACGGAAAACCGCTTAACGTAATTGAACTGCCCATGCCGGAGCCAATGTATTACGAGGGCCAGCGATTACCGGTATCGTATGCTAATTTTTACATTGCCAATGCAGGTGTTATGGTGCCAACCTACCGTTGCAGGCAGGATGAACAGGCCCTGGCCATTCTTGGCGAGCTGTTTACCGACCGGCCGGTAATCGGGCTCGATTCGGTTGAAATCATCTGGGGATTGGGCAGCTGGCACTGCCTTAGCCAGCAGGAACCACTGGTGGGCAATAAGTAATGATAGAACCAGAAAGCCGGGGAAAGCGGCAGTAGCAGCAGCAGTAGCAGTGGCAGGAGCAGCAGCAGTAGCAGTGGCAGTGGCAGTCAAGTCTCAAATCCCAATACACACACATCCAGTATCCAGTATCCAGTATCCAGTATCCAGCATCCAGTATCCAGCACCCAGTAACCAGTACCCAGCACCCAGCACCCAGCACCCAGCATCCAGTATCCAGTACCCAGTACCCAGCACCCAGCACCCAGCACCCTATTGAATCACCCCCGACCCCATGAGTTCGTCCCCGTCATACCAGGCAGCAAACTGACCACGGGTTATGCCACGTTGTTTCCGGTCGAACACGATATAGAGACCTTCCTCCCGCATAAACAAAGTTGCCTGCTGAAGTGGCTGACGGTAACGTATTCTAACCAGCAGGCTTTTGCTTTCTCCGGCTTTGAGCGCGCAGTCGGGTCGCAACCAGTGTATGTCGGCCAACGGAATAAAAAGACCCCAGCGGTTGAGCCCGGGATGACCATGCCCCATACCCACATATAGGTTATTGCCAGGGGTGTCGGTTGAAATCACAAACATGGGTTCAGCCTTTCCCCCAATATGCAGGCCCTTGCGCTGACCAATGGTATAATAATGTGCTCCATCGTGCGTGCCCGCTACTTTACCCATTTCGGGCCGGTAACTGAAATCAGCTGTCAGCCTGTCTATTCCAGTGCCATGATTCAGCCACTCACTGCGTAAACGGTCATAGGCATCATACACCGGCAGGTCGGCAGGTATTTCAATAATGGGTCCGGCCTTGGGTTTAAGTTTTTGTTTCAGGAATTCAGGCAGATCTACCTTTCCCACAAAGCATATTCCCTGCGAATCTTTTCTTTCGGCTGTTGCCAGACCGTTATCGCGTGCAATGTAGCGAACCTCGTGTTTCAGCATGTCGCCGATGGGAAAAAGGGCCCTGCTGAGCTGCTCCTGCGAAAGCTGGCACAAAAAGTAGCTTTGGTCTTTATTGGGATCACGGCCCTGCAGCAGCCGGTATATCTTATGGCCATCCGTCGTTACTTCTTCCTTACGGCAATAGTGACCGGTGGCCACGTATTCGGCGCCGTTATCGAGTGCTGCCTTAACAAACAGGTCGAATTTCACCTCACGGTTACAGAGCACATCGGGATTAGGGGTTCTGCCCTGTTCATATTCGGCAAACATATAATCCACCACCCGCTTACGGTACGCATCGCTAAAATCGACCGTTATCAGGGGTATATCGAGTTTACGGGCAACCAGTTCAGCAAATATCAGATCGTCGTTCCACGGGCAGTCGCCTGCCAGCGTGCCGGTGGTATCGTGCCAGTTGATCATGAACATACCGGTAACATCGTATCCCTGCTTTTTCAGCAAAAATGCCGCCACACTCGAGTCAACCCCGCCCGAAATACCAACTACGACCTTCTTTTTCAGCACAGTAAATTTTGCCGCAAAGATAGAAAAACCATCCTTAAAATGGATAGAAATAAAACCGATTGGATATTAACAAATTAAGGAGACCGGTGATTTATATCACCAAACTAAAACTCTTGCCAATCGTAGAATTCAGTAACTTATAGGAACAAAAATGACTGGCATGAAACCCGGATGGAGATATTTTTTGCTATTGATATGCTGTGTAATTACTTCACTTTACGATCTGTCCGGCCAGGCCGCTTACATTACCGATTGGCGGAATCCGACCCTGGAGTATTGTGCAAACGAAGGCGGAGATACTATTAGAGGGCAATCGCCTTCCGGCAAGCCTTTTTACATCGATGGTGTCAGTTACGAAACAGCACCGGCACTGACCAAAATTGGCAACGGCGTGGCCATCCTGTACCCGAACCGGCTTACCACGGGCCCACACACCATCATATACGGTACCATTGGCTCGCACGATGTATCCGTTACCATAACAATTACAGACATGCCGGCTGTATCACTTGCTCCTTTTGCTTCTGTATGTGCCAATACCGCACCCTATTCACTATTCAGCGCTGACTCGGGCAACGTAAGTCCGAAAACCGGAACCTTTTCGGGGCCAGGTGTTGACGCAAACGGAATTTTTAATCCTGCTGCAGCCGGGCCGGGTACACACAGCATTACCTACACGGTAGGCCTGGGAGGATGTGCCTCGTCAGTTTCGAGGACCCTTACCGTACAATCGTTACCGGTGGTGGGCATAAATCCATTTACCCCTGTCTGCACAGGAACGGCACCCTTTCTTCTTACACAAGGCTACCCGGCAGGCGGCACTTATTCAGGACCGGGTGTTGATGCAAGTGGTTATTTCAACCAGGCGGTAACAGGCGTTGGAAGCTTTCCGATAACCTATACCTACAGCAATGGAACCTGCAGCAACAGTGCGGTACGCGACATTGTTGTTGCATCCAACCCGAATGCCAGCTTTAGCGGACTGGGAAGCCAGTATTGTACAAGCGACGGAAGTATTGGCCTGACGGGTGATCCGGCAGGTATTACGGGGATATTTACGGGACATGGTATAACCGACATTGGAGGGGGAAGTGCCACTTTTGATCCTTCCGCTGCCGGCCTTGGACTACATAGTATATCCTACATTTACACCTCAACCGACGGTTGCAGTGATACCTCAACCCAGGCAGTTCAGGTGGGTACCAATGTTGTGATAAACGGCCTGCAAACAGGCTACTGCATTAACAGCTCCGCCGATGTCATCTCGGGCTCTCCTGCAGGAGGCTCATTTGGCGCGCTCGCTGGCCTTACCGACAATGGCGATGGCACTTTTACATTCGACCCTGCCGTTGCCGGAACCGGTATACATACCATCTCCTACACCTATACCGATGCTTATGGTTGCGTTAACGTACGTTCGCAGCCTGTACAGGTATATGCTTTACCCACACCGGCCATATTAAACCTGTCCGATACTTATTGCCGGAATGCTCCCTCACTGACCATATCGGGAAATTACGCACCCCTCGGCACTTTTTCAGGACCGGGTACCACCGATAACGGTAATGGAACTGCCGTTTTTAATCCCTCGGCGTTGTTAGCCGGAGCAACTTACCAGGTTACCTATCATTACACCGATCCGGTTAGCAGTTGCCAGGCAGTTGCCACATCGGATGCACTTATCAATGCCATACCACAGGCGACACTTTCGGGCGACGCGTCAGTGTGTTATGGCGATGCTGCAACGCTTGCCATAAGCCTTACCGGCGCCGGACCTTTTGACGTAACCCTTACAGATGGCACAGGAACCTATTCAGAAAACGATATTGCCGGTCCTGTTTATAATACAACGGTTTATCCGGCAGACACAACACTTTATACCATAGGACAGGTAACCGATAATAACGGGTGCACAAACAGCGGCACAGGAAGCGCCCTGATCAATGTACTTCCCCCGGTTGCCATAACAGAACATCCTGCCCCTGTTACCACATGCCAGGGTTCAAACGTGCATTTTGCCGTTACAGCCGGCGGTGTTAATTTGCAATACCAATGGGAAAAAGATGGTGTTCCCCTTGCCGGTGCCATCAACCCGGTATTGTCGTTAAACAACGTGCAACCGGTGGATCTGGGCACATACCGTTGTCGTGTTTCCGGCGACTGTGGCGCCCCCATTACCAGCAACGAAGCCATGCTGCAGTTCTGGTCACCCGCCGCCATCATAACAAGCCCTTCGGGTTCACACGAATGTAGTGGCGAAGATTTCAGTTTCACCGTGAAAGCCACAGGGTCCAATATTACCTATCAGTGGTATAAAGACAATGAAGCACTTTCCGACACGGCAAATTATGCAGGCACTTCAACGGCCGATCTTTACCTGGCTTCCCTTACCCCGGCAAATTCAGGCAATTATCACGTGGTTGTCAGCGGCAGTTGTGGCACGGTGGCCACGCTGCCGGTTTCCCTGCAGGTTGACCGCGAATTGTTAATTACCGCTCAGCCGGTTGATGTTGAAATTTGCGAAGGCAACAACGCAACATTTGTTATTGTGGCCACAGGTGACGGATTGAACTATCAATGGCAGAAGGATGGCATGGACATCCCCGGTGAAACAACCTCCACATTTACGATACCCAACGCTGTTACAGCAAATGAAGGATTTTACCGTTGCCGGATTGTCAGTGGCTGCGGCACAGCGGTTTTCAGTAATAATGCCACGCTGGCGGTAAATGACCTGACCAGCATTGTTGCCAACCCGGTAAGTATTACCAGGTGCGAAAACGACAATGCTACTTTCACCCTGCAAACCACAGGCACTGAGGTAACTTATCAATGGCAGAAAAACGGCGTGGCGCTTTCGGATAATGCAAAAGTTAACGGTAGCACAACTGCCTCACTGGTGATTTACAACCTGACGGCTGCCGACGAAGGCAATTACGCGTGCCAGGTCAGCAATTCGTGTAACACCCTGCTTTCGCACACGGCTGTATTAACCATTGACACCCTGCTGGGAATAACAGCTCAACCTTTGCCGGTGAATGCCTGCCTGAATACCAATGTTTCTTTCAGCATTACCGCCACCGGAAATAATATTACCTATCAGTGGCATAAAGACGAACTGGCTTTGCCGGGACAAAACAATGCAACCTTAATTATCAACAATATTAACCTCTCACACGCGGGGATCTATACCTGTACAGTTGCCAATTCCTGCGGAAGAAGCATCACCAGCTTACCGGCTGCCCTGGTCATTGACCAGGCTGTTTCAATAATTGATCAACCGTACGACCTGGAAATCTGCCAGGGCGAAAATGCCCAATACATCATAAGGGCCGAAGGAACCGGGCTGGTATATCAGTGGGAATATAATGGTGTTCCGTTGGCCGATGGCGGTAATATTTCGGGATCGCAAACCGAAACATTGATCATACAACAAGCCGGTGAAACCGCCGAAGGCGTATATAACTGCCTGGTTACAGGCGCCTGTGGCGCTGAAAGAAGCCTTCCGGCCAGCCTGGTGATAAAAGATACCCTGGTACTGAATTCACAGCCTTCGGGTGTAATTGTTTGTGAAGGCAACAACGCGCAGTTCAGCGTAAGTGCTACCGGAGCCTTAACTTACCAATGGCAAAAAGATGAAACAGATATTCCCGGAGCCACCAATCCTTTACTTACCATTAACAATGTTGCCACCACCGATTCGGGGGTATACAGATGCCTGGCAATGGGGTTATGCGACACCCTGGCAAGCGATGGCGCCCTGCTGACAGTGAGAACAGCACCGGTAATCATTACGCAGCCCTCACCAGTCAATGCCTGTCAGGGCATGCAGGTATCATTCGGGGCAGTTGCACAAGGTTCACTACTCACCTGGCAATGGATGAAAGACGGCGCTGATCTGCCTGAATCCGTTCCTTTTACCGGCACCACTACCCCAACAGTAACCATTGATCCGGTAGAAATGCCCCACCAGGGAATATATTCGGCACGCATTACAGGTTATTGTGGCAGCATATCCACCAACCCGGTATCGCTTGCCGTTACGCCGGCCCTGCTTATCAATTCACATCCCGATGATGTATCGGCATGCGAAGGACTGCCTGTTTCGTTTTCGGTAAACGCTACCGGGGCAAATGCTTATCAGTGGCAAAAAGACAATACCGATCTTCCGGGTGAAACCAGTGCAACACTAACCCTGCCGGCCATTTCACAGGCCGACGCCGGAACTTATTCGTGCAGGGTGTTTTCCGTATGCGATACATTGGTTACCCATGGAGCCTTGCTGACGGTGCACATTAACACAGTAATCAACCAGCAGCCTGCCGGTGAGGTCAGCTGTGAAGGCAATATGGCAACCCTTGTGATTGATGCTTCAGGTGACGGACTTAACTACCAATGGAAGCACAATGGCACCGATCTGGCTGACAACGGCATCGTATCAGGATCTGCTTCACACACCCTGGTTATCAATCCGCTATCCCTGTCGCACCAGGGATTATACCACTGCGTGGTCACCGGTACCTGCGGTGAGGTTACCTCAACAGCTGCTACAGTAGACGTAAACGAAAACATCACCATCATCCAGCAGCCAGGTGCTATTGCCATATGTTTGGGTGAAACAGCAGCGTTTTCGGTTCAGGCAACAGGTATGGTTACAGGCTACCAATGGCAGAAAAACGGAACCGACCTGCCAGGCGCTACCGCGCAACAGTTCGAGATTACCAGTGTTGCTGCCGGTGATACAGGAATTTACCGTTGTATACTCACCGGCCCATGCGGGCAGGTATTCAGTGAAGGCGCATTACTTGACATAGATTTGCCTCCTGTTCTGACCACGCTTCCCCCACTTTCACAAACCGTTTGCAAAAACAACGCCATACTCCTTGCGCTGACAGCAGAGGGTTCAAACCTGGTTTATCAATGGCATCACAACGGATTGCCCCTTTCGGATAACGACACCATAGCAGGGGCAACAACAGCATCGCTGGTAATAAGTCCTGCCAATGAATTACACCAGGGCACCTATTTCTGCACTGTTGAAAACAGTTGTGCTACAGCAGTCACCCCGGGCAGCCAGGTATGGATCAACAATCCGGCCGTAATTACACAACAACCGCAAAATACGCAGGTCTGTACAGGCGAAGATGTATCGCTTATTGTCGCGGCAGAAGGCGACAATCTCACCTATCAATGGATGAGAGGAACAGCGGTCATCGGCGGAGCCAATGCACCTGTATATACACTTAATAATATCACACCGGCAGACTCAGGCACTTACCAGGTCAGCATAAACTCATCATGCGGAAGCATCCTGTCGGGTGCAGCTCGTATTACGGTAAGTAAACCTGTTTCGGTGACAGTCAATCCCCCAGCCCTGGTTGAACAATGCCAGGGAACAACAGTCACCCTGCAGGTGAGTGGTTCAGGCGACATACTGGCCTATCAGTGGAAAAGAAATGGCATTGCCCTAAGCAACAATGCACACATTTCAGGTGTAAACCTGCCTGTTTTGCAAATCGATGCAATTGAACCCGGCGATGAAGGGCTTTATACCTGTGAAATAACAGGCTTTTGCAATGCCGTAACAACTACCGTTACACAGTTGGATGTGCTCGAAGCACCTGTCATTGATCTTCATCCCGCGGATTACGCTTTACTTGCAGGAGGCAACGCCTCTTTCAGCACAACCGCATCCGGTGACAATCTTTCGTATCAGTGGTATTTCAATAGCGCTCCGCTGGCCAATGGCGGATCTGTTTCGGGTTCCGACCAGCAAACTGTTCAACTGACAGGCGTTTCTGCTGCAAACGAAGGCAATTACAGTGTAACGGTATCCGGTACCTGCGGAACTGCCACCAGCAATCCTGCCCTGTTGTCGATTCTCAGCGCAAGTGTTATAACTACACAACCCGTTGGAGGAATCCGGTGCGCCGGTGAAACCATGTCGGTGTATATCCAAACTGCCGGTACTGGTCATACCTACCAATGGAAAAGAAATGGTACCAATCTGACAGATGACGTACGCATTTCGGGATCCAGCGAAGCTACATTAACCATTAGTAACCTGGCGCCTGCCGATGCAGGTTCCTATAACTGCCTGGTAGATGGCATTGAAAACTCGATTCCTGCTATCGTTTATGTCAACCGTACCACGGAAATAATTGCTATTTCCGGCATCACCAGCGTTTGTGACGGCGAAGCCATTGTAATTCAAACCACTGCCACAGGTGATTCACTTCGCTATGAATGGTTCAGGGATGGCGCGGGCCTCTCCGATGATGGTATCATCGCAGGTACTTCAACACCGGTAATAAGTATATACCCTGCCAATACAAGCCACCAGGGCTCCTATACGTGCCGGGTAACCGGGGCATGCGGAACACAGGTAACTGATCCGCAGGTAATTTCGGTTTCGGTTCCGGCCACCATTACGGCACAACCAGTCGGAGACACCATTTGCGAAGGACAGCCGGCTATAATAAGCCTTTCGGCTTCCGGAAGCAGCCCTGCTTACCAATGGTTAAAAGACGGCAATATGCTAACCGACAATGAAAGGATTAGTGGCACAACAAGTTCGTCGCTGATAATCAACAATGCCCTGCTAACCGACATGGGTGCATACTCGTGCATCGTCACCAGTGCGTGTGATACCGTTTATTCGGTTGCAGCATCTCTTTCAGTTACCGCAAATGTAGCCATACTGCAGCAACCTGCAAGCATAAGCCGTTGCACGGGCGATGCAGCTACCTTTGTCATCTCCACCAACTCAATGAACGCCACATTCCAATGGTACAAAGATGGCATTGCATTGAGCGACGATGCCCGGATCAACGGATCGGCACTTCCAGTGCTTACAATTACCGGCATTCAGGTTGCCGACTCGTGTACTTACGAATGCATAGTCACCGGTACCTGCAACACAGTGGTAAGTAATCCGGTACACCTCAGCGTGAACAGTATTCCGTCAATCACCGGCCAGCCGGTTGGCGGAAGCCTCTGTGCCGGTCAATCGTATACACTTTCAGTTGCTGCTACAGGCAGTAACCTGGCATACCAATGGACTAAAGATGGCAGTATACTGACTGATGCGGGTGCATTTTCAGGCACCAATGCCGCGGATCTTATTGTAACATCAGCCGGAACAGGTGAATCCGGAGTGTACCAATGCCTGGTTACCGGCACTTGTGGCAACCTGGCCAGCAGTCCGGCTGTACTCACCGTTAATGAACCGTTGGTTTATACGACCCAGCCGGCAAACCGGATCATCTGCAGTGGGAATCAGCTCACCCTAACCGCCATAGCCAGTGGATCCATCACAACGTACCAATGGTATAAGGATGGCGTTGCATTATCTGATGGCATAAATACCACGGGAACCAATACCTCCGTGTTAAGTATTACCAACATTGGTCAACCGGCATCCGGCACTTATCATTGCGTAGCAACAGGCTTGTGCAATGTAATTACTTCGGCGCCATCGCTGGTAACCGTAATCGATCCGCCATCGGTCACTTCCGACCCGGCGGGCATAACCGTATGTGAAAACCAGCATATTTTGTTGCAGACACAGGCTTCCGGAAGCAACCTGGCGTATCAATGGAAAGTAAACGGCACACCCTTAACCGACAGTGCAAATGTATCCGGAAGCCAGACAGGCGATTTGCAAATTCAGCTCATTAAAGCCGAATCTGCAGGCCTCTATACCTGTGAGGTATCCAATACCTGTGGTAGTGTCAACTCCAATCCGGCCGCTGTTATGGTAAACATACCTGCAACTATTGTTTCGCAGCCACAACCGGTTTCAGCGTGCCAGGGCGAACAGGTTTCTCTGGCGGTTTCAGCAACAGGTGATAACCTGCAATACCAATGGAAACAACAGGGAATAAACATCACGGATAACGCAACAACCCAGGGATCCCAAGCAAACGTATTAACCCTGTCCTCCCTCAGCAGTTCCCACCAGGGTGATTATCAATGTGTGATAACAGATCTGTGCGGGAATACGTTGAATTCCGAACCTGTTACCGTAACGGTAAACGAGCCGGTGGTAATTACAGCGCAAACCCTGGGCGACACGCTCTGTTCAGGTGAATCCATAACCCTTTCGGTAAGTGCCACCGGAAGCATAATCTCCTATCAGTGGTACCGTAACGGGAAAGCAATAAATGATTCCACAGGCATTGCAGGCGCCCATACTGCGTCACTTATCCTTTCGGATATCAACCCTGCAATGGCAGGATACTATACCTGCCAGGTAACAGGGAACTGCAACACCGTAGTTACATCACCCAAACCGGTAGCTGTAAATGCGCCGGTTGCCATTGAAACCCAACCCGGAAGCCTTTCGCTGTGTGCCGGATCACTGGCTGCCTTCCAGGTTAAGGCTTCAGGCGACTCCCTTGTCTACAGGTGGATGAAAAACGGCACACCCCTCTCAGACGGTGGTAACATCCATGGCAGCAACACGGCTTTGCTGATGATCGACAATGTAACAAGCCCGGATGCCGGATCGTATCAGTGCCAGCTTACCGGAGCCTGCGGACCCATGAACAGCCAGCCAGCCATGCTCACCGTGAATATATACCCGGGGCCTGCCGGAATCATTACCGGTGACACCGTCGTATGCCAGGGTGCAAAAGAGGTGGTTTACCGGGTAGACGCCATACCGGGCGCTACAGGTTATAACTGGCATTTGCCTCCGGGTATGGTAATTACCGGGGGATTGAACACCAACCAGGTTGTTGTGTCCTTTTCGCTAAACGAATCCGGTGGGCCTTTAAGTGTGGCCGGTGTTAACGCTTGCGGACAGGGCCCATCCTCGCCCATCCTGCAGGTAGTTGCCAATCCTTTGCCACTGGCTTATGCCGGCGAAAACAGAGGTATCTGTAATAATCAAACCACCCTCACGGCCTATCCCCCTGAAACAGGGGCAACCGGTTTCTGGCAGGTATTCAGCGGCCCTGCAGTTATTGACCAGCCCGGGCAAGCCATTACCAACGTGAGCGATCTGCGCAACGGCGATAACATTTTCACCTGGACGGTGACTAAAAACGGTTGCCCGGTTACCGATACCCTGGTGATTGCCAACAACCAGCTTATCGTTGAAGCCGGCAATGACACATCGATATGCAACCATATTTACACCTTAAACGCCACAGCCCCTGAAAAAGGAACCGGTGAATGGTCCATTGTTTCAGGATCGGGATATAACATCAGCCGCTACAATCCTTCGTCGATTGTATCGGGCCTTTCACAGGGCACAAATGTATTTAAGTGGACAGTGACACTCAACGGTTGCGCAAGTTACGATACAGTTGCCATAACCAATAACCTGCCAACCGAAGCAGATGCCGGAAAAGATCAGCATATACAGGCCGACAACACCAACCTCAATGCCAATAATCCCACCATTGGCACCGGTGAATGGTCATTGCTGAACGGTGCGGCAACTATCGATGACCGCTATGCCTTTAATACACTGTTAACCGGACTGGGTAAAGGCAGCAATATTTTTGCCTGGACCATTTCGCATGCCGGTTGCATATCGTCCGACACAGTGGTTATAGAAAATATCCTTACCGACACCACCGATGCTGGTCCGAACCAGGTAATCTGCAGCAATACGGTAAGACTGAATGCCAAAAACCCATATCCCGGTTACGGCGAATGGTCAGTTAAACGTGGCTCTGCTACATTTGCGGATAACAGTTTATACAATACGTATGCCTATAACCTGGCGCAGGGCGAAAATGTGCTGGTATGGACAGCCTACCTGAATGGGATAACCTCCGATTCGGTTTTAATCATCAATAATCTTCCTACCACGGCAAATGCAGGTGTAAACTTGTCGGTCTGCGAAGATTCAGTTAACCTCAACGCCAATCTTCCCTATATCGGCAGCGGGTCGTGGAGTGTAATAAGCGGATCGGGTGTATTTGAAAATGCATCCTCCAATACAACCCTGGTTACACATATGGCCCAGGTTAACAATAACTTCAAGTGGACCATTACCAATGGCACCTGTACTTCATCGTCGGTGGTTACCATTACCAACAACAAACCGTCGACAGCAGAAGCCGGTTTTGATGCAGTTATCTGCGAGGATACCATTGTGCTCAGCCCCAATGTTCCCACTTTTGGTATCGGGGAATGGAGTGTTGTATCGGGCGCCGCTAAATTTAACGGCAACATTGCCTCGGACCTGGGAACAGACGACAACATGCTGGTTTACACCATACGGAACTCGGGTTGCTATTCGCGCGACACCGTAGTAATTACCTCGCACAAACCAACCACTGCCAGGTTAGGCGCCGACCAGTCGGTTTGCCAGGATTCGGTTTTGCTTACAGCCAATAACCCGGTTACAGGAACAGGTGTATGGACCATTCAAAGCGGATCGGCAAACATTGCAGACGTAAGCAGTGCAACAACCGAAGCCGTAAACCTGGATGCCGGAAACAACGTATTCAGGTGGACCATTACTTACCAGGGGTGTACTTCGTATGACGATATGACCATCAGCAACGATTTTGTTGAGGCAAATGCCGGACCTGATCAGACATTGTGTTCAAACAGGGCCTTGCTGGCCGGAAACAATCCCGGGCTGAGCCAGGGTGTTTGGTCGGTGATCGGTGGTGCGACAGGTGCAGATATCTCCGATCCGCATGCCTTTAACGCGGTGGTGGAAAACCTGGCACAGGGCGACAATATATTGCGGTGGACCATTACTAAAAACAGCTGTGTTTCATACGACGAGGTCACCCTCACCAATAATTTGCCAACCAAAGCTTTTGCCGGAGAAGATGCGTACCTGTGTTCCAACGAAGCATCACTCAGGGCCAATTCCATTACCATAGGACAGGGCACCTGGTCCATTCTAAGCGGATCGGGTACGTTTTCAGATATCCACGCACCAACAGCCGTGTTCAGCAACATGGGATCGGGGGCAAACCTGCTACGATGGACAAGTGAAAACGAAGGATGCACTACCACCGATGAGGTAATTATCAGCAACAACCTGCCGGTAAATGTATATGCCGGACTGGACCAGGCATTGTGTGACGACAGCACCCTGTTGTACGCCAATCCGCCCAGTCTGGGCACAGGCGTCTGGTCTGTGATACAGGGATCTGCTGTTTTTTCCGATCCTTATCAGTACAACACTGTGGTAAGCAAACTGGGTAACGGAACCAACCGGCTGAAATGGACGGTTGCCACCACAGGCTGCTCAGTAACAGACACCGTTGAGATCACCAACAACCTGCCATCGGTTGCCGTTGCAGGCTCAGATTTCAGCGTATGCAACAGTGTCGGTCCGCTGAATGCCAACACCCCTCTCTATGGAAACGGGGAGTGGTCGATAATAAGCGGTGCCGGAACTAATGAATCAGTATCTTCAGCCCGCACCTCAGTGCGTGACCTGGCACTTGGCGACAATATACTGCGCTGGACCATCACCAGTGCTAATTGCACCTCAACCGATGACCTGCTGATCACCAACAATTCACCTACTATTGCAGCAGCAGGTGAGAATGCCGAAGTATGCGGCGAAACGGCTGTTTTATTTGCCAACTCGCCTGCGGTGGGCTATGGTTACTGGACCGTGATGAGCGGAAACGGCGACTTTGTGGATTCGCTCAATTACAATACCACCATTAACGGATTGCAGTTCGGAGACAATATTCTCAGGTGGACTACGGTAAACGGCCTCTGCAAAACCATTGACGAAATAGTGGTTACCAACAACCTCGCCGATGTTTATGCCGGTGAAGACAAGGCTGTATATGAACCGCAAACCCTGCTTGCCGGTAACAACCCCGAATCGGGAACCGGTGCATGGGTGCTTGTTGCCGGTGAAGCCACAATTGAATCGCCTGCATCGTTCAGCACCAACGTAACACAGCTTGGTGCCGGGCTGAATACTTTTGAATGGACCATTACCAATGGGAGTTGCACAGCCACCGACCAGGTTGTGATTCATTACAAAGTAATGCCACGGGTTGGGTTTACGGTCAGCACAAGCACAGGATGCCCGGGCACCACGGTTGACTTTGTGAATACAACACAATACGGAACTACCTACCGGTGGGAACTTGGCGACGGAACAGTATCCACCGATGTAAACCCGAGCCACACCTACAATTATGCCGATCAATATGTGGTAAGGCTTATTGCCTATGGGCCCGATGACAAGCAGGTTATATCAGACACCCTGATAACCATTCATCCCAATCCCATAGCCAGCTTCCAGTTTGCACCCGACACAGCCTTTGTGAACAAGCCTATGCGGTGTTACAATCTTTCCTCCGAAGCTACTTCGTTTTTATGGGAATTCGGCGACCAGGTCGTTTCTGCAGAAGAGAATCCCACACATACCTATCAGGCAGGGGGAACATACAGCATAACGCTTATGGTTACCACCGACGCCGGATGCACGGATACCACTGCGCAAACCATTTTTGTGGCCGAAGACGGAAAACTGGTATTCCCCAATGCATTTACACCGAATCCGTCAGGTCCCAACGGTGGCCAGTACAACACCCTGGATACCGACAATGACGTATTCCATCCGTATTTTGAAAATGTCGAAGATTATCATATGGAAATATACAGTCGCTGGGGCGTGCTGCTTTTTGAAACCAGCGACATTAACATCGGATGGGACGGCTATTATAAAGGTGAGCTCATGGCAAAGGATGTGTATGTATGGAAAGTAAGCGGCCGATACGTTGGTGGCTCCGAATTTGTAAAAACTGGCGCCGTGTTGCTGATCAGGTAAAACAATAGCATGATGAAAGAGAAAAAAATGAAAATAATAATACGCAAAAGTCTGGTCATTTTCAGTTTGCTGGGTTGCGCGATGGCCATAAAGGCACAGGATCCTCAATTGTCGCAGTTTTATGCCGCGCCCTTATACCTGGGACCATCATTTGCCGGATCAACCGAAATGCCCCGGATAGGGCTAAACATACGATCGCAATGGACAAAACTGCCAGCATCATTCCTCACCTCGTCGGTATTTGCAGATACCTATATCGAAAAATACAAACTTGGCGCAGGATTGACAATCATGCACGACGACGCAGCCGGGCTGATCAGCTCCACTTACATTTCTACACAATACTCGTACCGCATCTCAATGAATCAACGCTGGCATTTTGTTCCCGGCATACAGGCCCAGTATTTCACACGTAAGATCAACAGCACGGAACTGGTTTTTACCGATCAGATTGTAAACGGAGAGATATTGCCCACCAGCATCGAAAGCTATGACGACAGCCGTTACCACCATTTTGATTTTGGCGTATCGGGACTGGTGTTCAGCAGTAAGCACTGGTTTGGGATTACCGGTAACCACCTGATGAAATTTAACCAGCACCTTCCAAATGATCAGAATTATATGCCTTTTCTGTTTTCGGTATACGGGGGCATGACTTTTGATTTACTCAGCAGGGCTCACATAACAAAAACCCAGAAGAACATTTCAGTTACTTTTCATTATAAAACGCAGGAGAAACTGCACCAGCTCGACCTGGGTCTCTACCATACCAATGCCCCTTTTATGCTGGGTATATGGTACAGGGGCATCCCGGTAATTTCCAACACCCATTCGAAAGATGCCGTAACGTTGCTTGCAGGATACCAGGCAGGACCTCTTTCCTTTGCTTACAGCTACGATATTACCATGTCGCGACTGATAAGCTCCACAGGTGGTTCGCATGAAATTTCAGTGGGTTATAAATTTGAAAAACCCAAGCACAGGCGTAAGAAAATAAAGGCCATTCCCTGCCCCCAGTTTTGAGAACCAGGTTAAAGCGCGGTTCCCCTGATGAGATGTTTTCTCCTGAACTCGTTGGGGGTGCAGCCCTTGGTAATTTTAAACTGCCGCGAGATGTTTTTACTGTCGGTAAAGCCCGATTCAAAGGCTATTTCATTAATGTTCTTTTCGCTGTCGAGCAGCTTTTCGGCAAACTTTTCGATACGCAGGTTATTGATATAACGGTATACCGGCATGCCGGTCATGGTGTAAAACCGCTTCTCCAGCGCCCTGCGCGATAAAGGCACGTGCTTGAGCACATCGGGCACCTGTATGTTGTTGTTGATATGCTGATGGATGAATTTCAACGCCGAGGCAATGTGCCGGTCATTGGCGGCATAAATATCGGTCGACTGGCGGGTAATCACCTGGGTGGGTTCAACAATAATATCTGTTAATTCGGCACGGCGATTCCGGATCATGTTATCCATAAGCTTTGCCGCTTCGTAACCTGCTTTTTCGGCATTGAGCACAATGGTCGACAGCGGAGGATCCGACAAATGGCAGATGGTCTCGTCGTTGTCCACTCCCAGTACGGCAACCTCCTCGGGAATACGTATGCCTGCCAGTTTACAGGCCTCGGTAATATGCTGTCCCTGGTTATCGTCGCAGGCCATAAGTGCAACAGGCTTCGGCAACGATTTAAGCCAGTTGCTCAGGGCAGAAGGTTTGTAATACCATAGTTCCCTGGATCGGGCATGGCGGTTTTCGAAGTAATCAACCTGGAATCCACTTTGCCGGATCCTCTCTTCGTATCCGTGAGCCCTTTCGCGCGACCACACGATGTTCTTAAACCCATAAAAGGCAAAATGCCTGAACCCTTTTTTAAGAAAATATTCCGCTCCCATGCGCCCGGTTTCGGCATATCCACCAGTGATGTTGGGTACGCCTTTAAGCCTTTCCCTGAGATCCTCAGCAATCAGGAAGATGCCGGCCTCGTT
This sequence comes from uncultured Bacteroidales bacterium, assembly GCA_964618645.1. Classification (GTDB taxonomy): domain Bacteria; phylum Bacteroidota; class Bacteroidia; order Bacteroidales; family UBA10428; genus UBA5072. The sequence goes on from CAZUBW010000008.1 coordinate 69,256, forward strand.
AAACCTGGCGATATCGGGACTATTGTATAACTGTGCAAAAATACCATCGGCGCCCCATTCCTTTGCCCATTTGATGATCCCGGGGATGCCAACTGTTTCGCGATAAAATACAGGCATACGACAGAATGCCCAGGGCCCCTGCTCACCTGAATACCGGGTAATGCCCTTGAGAAGGTTTTTGCTGTACTCCTCTGAAAAATCTATTAACAGAATGATCTTGTGCATCTTTACGGCCTGGCAGCTACTCCCTGTTTTTGCGGGTTATGGTAGCGTTGGCTATGATAGGCTTCGCCCATATGCCAATGCTTAATATGTACCCCAATGTGATAAAAATGAAAAACATGCCGTATTTCAACCCCACGACTTCGGCAAGTCCCCCTACCACAAAAGGCGCCAGCGCACCTCCTGCGATACCGGTGCAAAGAATGCCGGCAAAGGTTCCATGATGCCTGGGAACCGAATTCAGCGCGAGAGAGAATATTACCGGGTACATCACCGAAGCAAAAAATCCGGTAAGTGGAAAGGCTATCAGGGCGGCTTCTTTGCTACCCAGCAAACCGGTAAGCAGGGCAACAATAGCCCCCGAAGTAAACACCAGCAGCACAACCTTACTATCGATCAGCTTCAGCAAAAATAGCCCAATCAGACACCCCACCGTCATCAGACCCCAGAACCACGATATAACGGTTGCACCCTGCGTGGCCGGATCAACCCCATGGTAAGTCTGCAAAAAACGCGAGGTCCAGTTGGCTATTCCCTGTTCTGTGCCCACGTAAGCAAAAATGCCCAGGAAAAATAACCATACATAGCGGTTGCCCAGTAATTCACGAAAGGTTTGTCCAACTTCGATTTTTTCGCTATCGAGCAATTCCACCTTCGGAAAACGGATCAGCCAAATGAGTAAAACCATCAGTACGGCAATAACGGCAAAAACCCAGTAAAGCGACACCCATTTCAAATCTGCCGGTACCAGGTTAGTGAGCAAACCGGTAAAAAAACCGGTATCCCCTGTATGTACATGCAATACCAGGTAGGAATACAAACGCGGACTGAGGAACGAAGCCAGTCCGAAAATCAGCTGCGCCAGGGCCGAAAAAAAGGCAAAATTGGCTTCACCGCCCGATTGCCTGAGGAGAGGGTTAATAACAACCTGCAGCATGGCCATGCCAATGCCGATCATAAAGAGCGAAATCAGAAAAACACTGAATCCCGGAAAAAGTGCAAAAAGTAATGCGCCGCCAAAAGCCAGTATAAAAGCTGCCATAAGAACCGGCTTCTCGGAATACTTCTCAACCAGAATACCTGCAGGTATCGACATCACCCCGTATGCCACAAAAAACGAGAACGGCAGAAATCCGGCGAGTCCGAGGCTGAGCTTAAAATTATCGATAGCATCAGGCATTATCGGTCCCAGCACATTGGTAAGGAACGATATTACAAAGAAGGTCACCAGTACCAGGATGACCATAACTATGCTCTTTTTCATATTATAATGCCAGCTTAATGGTTTGTTCGTTAACATTCCAGCCAGAAACTGTTACTGTAAAATCTTTGCCTTCGGCGCTTCCTTCGGGAAGTGTACATTGCAATTCCTTAGTCTCGCCGGGTAACAGACTGACATAATTATCATTCCAGCATACCGGGTAAACAGTATGCTGTTTGTTATCCTTCAGCGTCAAATTTACAAAAAAAGCAACACCCTCGGGTGCGTTCGTCAGTTTTAGGGTAATGACCTTCCCCTTGTCGCTTTCGCTGAGAACCTGTGACACATTTAGCTTTGCGGGGCCCAGGTAATTCAACCCGCGAAAATCGGCACCTGATTTCAGGGGTGTGAAATACCATTCGGTTTTTTCCCAGACGTAAACATCGGGCTTGCCCGAGAGCCAGTAAAAATTGCTGGCCAGTTCGGTATTGTGCTCATCAAAAAGCGTCAGCGCCAAAAATGCATTACCGGCAACCGATGACAGCTGGTAGACTTTTTGGGGTTTATTCTCTGCAAGGTCAACCACCACCTCTTCGGAAAATATGTCCTTCCCCTTCAGGTCAACCAGCCTGATTCTGGCGATGGCCCGGGGATAAGCTTGCAAGGTTTCATTCACGGTAAAAATTCCATTATTGCCATAGTGATAAACCAGCTGTACCGGTGCATTGGCTTTTCGTGCTGCATAATAGGCCGATGTGGGCAACAGGTAATAATCGTATAGCTGCCAGTAGAACGATGGCCAGGCCGAATTTAACATCCACTGGATTATGCCTGTGGTATTGGGACGGTTAGCCCTGAATGCCTCAAACATGCCTTTCATGGCTTCGTAACCCTGCACATTGGCTTTAAGCAAATAATTGTCAAGCGAAGATGGCTGGCCGTAACGCTTGTTCATGGCATCGTTAAACAGGTGCAGATCGCCGAAAGCCTCGGACGGATTGCAGTGATAATTCCACAGGTCGTTAACCGGCCAAAGCCTGTCGCCTGGTATCATTTTTTCAATGGTTTCCCGCACCGGAATCTGCGGACCCGGTCCCGTTTCGGTATTAAAGCCATAGGCTCCACCATTTACCGAATCGATATACCAGTAAGAGGGTCCTACATAATTATAAGGTCCTTTCATCTTCACACCGGTGGGACCGCTTACCTCGCTTTTACGCCAGCTGGCAGCACCCAGGTATGGCCGGTTATCAATGGAAGAGATCAGTTCGGCATACCTTTTTTCCAGTGCAGGCCTGGGAAGCATATCACTGCCAAGGAGCCACACAAATACTGCGGCGCTGTTTTGCAGGTAACGGATCTGGTGCCCGAGCGACTCGACAATAAGATCCATATCGTGCTGCGACTTGATGCCTCCGTACTCATCACATTCTTTACCAAGGTAGTTTGGCCATTCCCACTGGCAGCTCCAACCCACCATGGCCAGTATGCCATATTTATCGCAAAGTTCATAAATATTCCGACTGGTGCCCCAGATGTTCTCGAACCTGATGGTGTTAAGGTTCATGTGTTTTACATATTGCACCTGGATTTCGTTGGTTTCAGGCGTATCACGGAAGAAGATATCGTCGGTCCAGCCTGCTCCCCTGATCAGTACTTCTTTGCCGTTCAGCTTAAACCCCTTATGCCCGCCGGCATTGGTGTAAGCTTCAATTTCGCGTATTCCAAAAGTAACCTGCTGCGCATCGCTAATGGCTTTGTTGGTGACGTACTCCATTTTCAGGTTATACAGGTTGGGTTCACCCATGTTGTTACACCACCAGAGCCTGGGATGCCTGATTTGCAGTGCTGCTATGTCAGCGGATGTAAGTTTGAGCTGCCTGGTTTCCCCGGCTTTCAGGTGTACCGGAACAGAAAAGGAGAAATCCTCACTGGTACCGGTAAGCTTTCCGCTGATAGCCCTTGACGAGTGGTTAACCAGGTCGGTGGTTATAGTCAGGCTGGCTTCATCGAGCGTTTCGGTATTGACATCGGACTGCACAAAAACATGGTTGATGGAAACATCACCGTTTATTTTAAGGTACGCCTCACGCCATAGTCCCATATTTCCATCCGGAGGGGCGGGATTCCAGTCGACGAATCCATGGGCCAGGTCACCGGGTTGAGGTTTGAAAACTTCAACAGCCAGTATATTGACAGAATCGTTTACCAGCGAAGTAATATCAAATGCAAAACGCCTGAATGTCCCGTAAACGCTGTCGCGCGATGCCACCAGCGATCCGTTGAGCCATATATTGGCGTAATAATTAATACCGTCGAAATGCAGGGCAACGTGCTGCTCTTCGCCCATTTCAGGCAATACAAATGAGGTTCTGTACCACCACGATTTGTTGAAGGGCTGCGCGTCGATTTGCTTTATGCTGTCGGCCATAAATAAATTGGGATACAGGCCATTGGCGGTAAGCACACCCATGATGGTGGAAGGCACATCAGCACGGTACCACAACGAAGTGTCGAGCGAAGGTCCCGAAACAATGTTGCCCGGAAGATCGAGCAAACTGGTGGATTGCTTTACATGCCAGTTTTTTAGCATGATGGTTTCATGCAAGTCTGTATTGTTTCGCGAACAGGATGCCGTAAAAAAGGCCATCAGCAGTAGCGCTGCGATCAGGAAAGATGGTTTTGTATGCATGGTGTATGGTTTTTTGATACTGGGTGCTAGGTGCTGGGTGCTGGGTGCTGGGTACTGGGTGCTAGGTGCTGGTTGCTAGGTGCTGGGTGCTGGGTGCTGGGTACTGTTTGTCACTTCATAATTTCAGTTGACAAATAATAGTAAACTTATGGTTTGTATG
>CAZUBW010000009.1:0-72776 GCA_964618645.1 uncultured Bacteroidales bacterium
GAAACAAGGGACAAGACAATGAAAGAATGAGGGAATGAAGGAATGAAGGAATGAAGGAATGAAGGAATGAAGAAATAGTTGAACATCCTGACTGCAAGACTGCAAGACTGCATGACTAGAAGACCAGCAGACCAGCAGTCTTGGTAAATTCTGCGAACGCGGTTTTACAGGGATATGTTATACAGCCCGTTAACAACAATCTCCCCATCCACTTTCCCGTTCAGGATTTCGTAAAGGCCGTTGTATTGGCGACCAATATTCACGACTTTTTTATCAAAGTAATACTTTTCATTGTCTTTTTTGTTCAGCGCCAATACTACATATCCGTTTTCGGTTTTAACAATGGCGTCAACAGGAAGGGCATACACCGAATCGGTACCTGTCACTATTTCAGCTTCGACGTATGTATTGGCTACAGCATCAATATTCTTGTTGCCGGTTAGTGCGGCATAACAGTCGATGGTCCTGGTGTCATTGTCAATGGCAACGCCAACAGAGGAAACTGTGGCCAGGTTTGTGTTTTTACCATTGTTGATACGAACCGTTTGTCCTTTCCGTATGGCTGAAATGTCTTGCGGGAACACGGCAAGGCGTAACTGAAGCCTGTTTGGATCTGTTATCTCAATGATGGTGGAATGTTGATCGACATAATCGCCCAGTCGGGTTTTTATGTCGGAAACATATCCGTCAATGGGTGATTGTAAGGCGTAGGTGGAATAAAACTCACCTTTTTCGATGTTGGAAGTCGAGAAACCGACAGCCTCTAATTTCAGTTTCAAACCAAAATACTTCGCCATTGCTGTTTTATATTCACTTTCAACGGCCATAAAATCTTTTTCGGATGTTACCTTTTCATCGTACAAGGCTTTGATCCGCTCGAATTCTGTTTTTAGCCGGTTGTAAACGGAAGCTGCCTCTGCAAAATCTTTCTGCATATCAAAAACTTCGGTTCCGGTAATTTCTGCCAGCTTTTGGTCTTTTCCAATAAACTGACCGTTATGACAGTTGATGCTTTTAATTATGCCCGGAACCATGGCGCTTAGGCGGGCCATGCCGTTGGGCATAGGCACAAAACGGCCGTTACATTTCAGGGTATTCTCAAAAACACGGGTTTGTAAATGTCCGAGTTCCATGCTGTCGGTGGCAAACTGTTGGCTGGTAATAATTATTTCGTCGGTTACCGGTGCTTCGGATTCATTTTTGCTCTTGCACGATGTCAGGAGAAGTGCGGCTATGGTCAGGTACGAGATATAATTTACAGTGTCCATGGCATTTTATTTTGACAGGTAATTAAGTTCAAGTGTTACCCGGGTGTAATCCGTCAGGTCATCCAGGTAATTCAGCTGTATCTGAACGGCCGTTTCGATACTCGCAGTGAATTTGTAAAAATCTATTTCACCGTTTTCGAAACCAAGTGTGGAAGTCCGGATCATTTCGTCGTAAAGTTCACGGCCATAGCCGGCATAATAATCCAGTTGTTCTTTAAATTTCAGATGCTCATTCATAAGTTCCTGCTGCTTGTTTTTCAGCAGTTCAACTTCGTATTCGGCAAAAAGGCTGTTGGCGCTCGTGGCTATTCGCGATGCTTTGATTTTTGATTTTTGTGCGCCAAAGAATACCGGAACCGCAATACCTGCCTCAAAACCATGGTAGTATTTGGCATTTTCGTACGCGTTGGTTCCCACAAAGTAATTAATAGAAATGTCGGGCATGAGCTTTTGCTGTTCAATTCGCATGTTGGCACGGTCAAGCTCTTCGTGTTTTTTTAACCACAAATAGAATGGGGTGGAATCGACGTTACGAGCCTGATAGGGTACCAGGGCAATTTCCTTTGAAACGGTGAAAGCGCTGTCGTATGCCATTAAGGTCTTCAACCGGTTAATGGAATTGCCAACATGATAATGCATTTCGCTAAGTTGAAGTTGGTTTTGTTGCTGCCTGGCCCTGATATTGAGCAAATCGAGGTTGCTGATATCTCCCTTGCTATTCCGGATGATAGCGCCTTTCAGGATACGCTGGTAGAGACTGTCGAGTTTTTGGTAAATGGCAAGCTTTTCATTAAACACCTGCAATTCGGTATAGCAAAGTGTAACCTGCCGGATCAGGTTTTCGGTTTTGATTTTGAGTTCCTCACCGGCCATTTCGTGCTCAATTTGCCTGGCTTTTAGGTTAGCGCCATACAGGGTGGGGAAGTTAAAGAGCTGACTCACCCCCCATACCTTCAAAGGATAGTTGTTTTCGGCAATATTGTTTTGGTCGGTTCCATAGGAGAAAACGGTTTTATCCGGTGCAAGGGCTGAATGAATGAGGACTTTTTGTTCGTCAACTTTTTGGGTATAGGCTTGGATTTCCTGGTTGTTTTGCAGTGCGGTGCTTATTGCTGTTGAAAGCTCCATTTCCTTTGGCTGGGCCGAAAGGTTAAACAATGGCAGGGTCAGCAGCAGCAAAACGAGGGTTTGTTTCGACCTGATGAACCGCAGCGGGAAAAACCGGATTGCGGTTACATTGTAAAACACTTCGAATAACAGCGGGAGGGCAATCATGGTAAGCATGGTTGAGGTAAACAATCCGCCAATAACAACGGTGGCCAGCGGGCGTTGCACTTCGGCGCCGGCGCCTGTTGATATGGCCATCGGCAGAAAGCCCATAGCGGCAGCGCCTGCGGTTAGCATAACGGGCCGGAGCCTGTCCCTTGTACCCTGGATGATCAGTTCGCGCATACTCATATTTCCGTTGACCTTTAATTCTTTTAAGTGTTCAATCAGCACAATACCGTTCAGCACAGCAATACCGAAAAGGGCAATAAACCCGATACCGGCAGAAACGCTGAAGGGCATTCCCCTCAGCCATAACAGCAGAACACCTCCCACTGTGGCCAGTGGAATGGCGGTGAAGATCATGATGGCATCTTTTAGTGATTTAAAGGCAAAGTGCAGGAAGATGAATATGAGCAAAAGAGCCACAGGCACTGCTATGAGCAACCTGTTTGTGGCGTTCTGCAGGTTTTCGAATTGCCCGCCATAGGCAATGTAAGTGCCGGGTGTTAAGGTAATGTTTTCATCCACGGTGGCTTGTATGTCATTTACCACAGATTGTAGATCCCTGTTTCGAACATTAACGCTAACTACCACGCGTCGACGAGCGTTTTCCCTGGATATTTTGGCAGGACCTTCGGCATATTGTATTTCGGCCAATTCACTGAGTGGAATTTGGTAGCCGTTGAGAACCGGAACTTTCAGCTGTTTAATGTTTTCGATATCTATACGGTTCTGTTTGTCAAAGCGGACAACCAGGTCAAAGCGCTTTTCACCTTCGAAAACAACCCCTGTAGTCTGTCCTCCAAACGCAGTGGCAAGGTAATTGTTGAGCGTACGGATATCGACTCCGTAATACGCAATTTTGTGGCGGTTATAGCTGACTCTTATTTGTGGTAACCCTGCTGTTTTGTCGAGTATGATATCGCTTGCCCCCGGGATGTCTTCAATCAGTGTTTTAATCTCCTGGGCTTTTCTGTCGATATATTCCAGGTCGTCGCCGAATATTTTTATGGCTATGTCGGCCCGGACACCGGTGATGAGTTCGTTAAAACGCATTTCGATGGGTTGCGTGAATTCATATTCAATACCGGGAATCACCGACAGGGCCTCTTTGAATTTTTCAGCCAGCTCTTCCTTGCTGTTGGCACTTGTCCATGTCTTTCGTGGTTTCAGTTTAATGATCATATCTATCTCTTCCATCGACATGGGATCGGTGGGAACCTCAGCAGCGCCAATACGACTCACAATTTTATCGACCTCCGGAAAGCTGTCAATCAGTATTTGCTCCATTTTGGTTGTGGTTTCAATGGTCTTTGTCAGCGAAGTGCCGGTTTTTAGCACAGGTTGAATCACAAAGTCTCCCTCATCGAGGGTGGGGACAAATTCACCGCCAATCCTGGTAAAAAGAAAACCTGTCAGTAGCAATGAAACCAGGGCAGCGCCCAGAACAAGTCGCTTATGCGCACAGGACCATTGAATGACCGGTAAGTAGGATTTATGCGCAAGGTTTAGAATCCAATCGGCAATATTTTTCTTCCCGGTTTCAGGCGGTTTCAGGAATAAGGAGGATGCAACGGGTACCCAGGTAAAGCCCATGATCATGGCGCCAATAATGGCAAAACAGAATGACAAAGCCATTGGTTTGAACATCTTCCCCTCAACCCCGGTAAGCGAAAGAATGGGAATGAAAACAATCAGAATAATGATTTGTCCGAATACGGCAGATTTCATCATTTTTGATGCCCCGTCAAACGCGATGGCATCCATCATGCTGACTTTCTCTTCGCCGGTGACACGATCTATTTCGCTTTTTTTCAGGGTAATTTTCAGCGCAATAAACTCCACAATAATGACAGCCCCGTCGATGATAATGCCAAAGTCGAGTGCCCCCAGGCTCATCAGGTTGGCATCGATATTGAAAATATACATCATGGAAATGGTGAAAAGCAGTGCAAGTGGAATTATGGAAGTAATTACAAGGGCCGATCGCAGGTTTCCGAGCAACAGCATCACGGTAAGCATCACTATCAATGCCCCCAGGATCAGGTTTTCCACAACCGTGAAAGATGTTTTGGCCACCAACTCGCTACGGTCGACGATGGGGTTGATATAAACTCCTTCGGGCAGATTTTGCTGGATTTCGGCAACACGACTTTTCACTTCGTTAATGACCACTTTGGAATTGGCATTTTTGAGCATCATCACCTGCCCGAGAATGGTTTCACCTTTGCCGTTTGCTGTAATGGCGCCATACCTGTTGGCATGGCCGGACGTAACCGCTGCAATATGCTTTATCAACACCGGTGTTCCCTTATTGTTTTTAACAACAATGTTTTCAATGTCTTCGATGGTTTTCACCTGTCCGTCGCCCCGGATAAAATAGCTTTGGTTTGTTTTTTCGATATAGGATCCGCCGGATATACTGTTGTTGGCTTCCAGGGCGTCAAAAACCTCCATAAGGGTAATGTCCATGGCTGCCAGCTGTGTGGGGTTAACAGATACCTCGTATTGTTTCAGGTATCCGCCCCAGCTGTTTATCTCCACCACGCCATTTATGCCGGACAGCCTTCGTTTGATTACCCAATCCTGTATGGTCCGGAGGTCTGCGGCCGAGTACCTGTTTTCGTAACCCTTCCGGGTGTCGAGCGTGTACTGGTATATTTCGCCTAATCCGGTAGTGATGGGTCCCATTTCGGGTTCGCCGAAGCCTTCGGGTATTTGTTCAACGGCGCTTTTGATTTTTTCGGCAATGAGCTGACGCGGCAGATAGGCGCCTAACTTCTCATCGAAAACAATCGTCACCAGCGATATGCCAAATTTCGAAATTGAACGGATTTCCCTTACGCCCGGGAGATTGGCCATTTCCATTTCAACCGGAGCGGTAATATACTGTTCTATTTCCTGGGTTGAGAGGTTTGCCGACGTGGTGATTACCTGTACCTGGTTGTTGGTAATGTCCGGCACCGCTCCAACCGGTATGTTGAACATGGCATAAAACCCAAAAGCTGCAATGGTTAAGGTAAACAGTATGACAATTAACTTATTCCTGATGCTGAAATCAATAATTTTTCCGAGCATAGGCATATGTATTTATGGTTGTATCAATACTTAAAGATAGTCCAATTGTACCTGATAACAACAATTTTTAAGGATTGTTTAAATTGTTACTACTCCCACGGTCATTCCTGTTCCCGGTTTTTCTCTTGCTCATTACGCAAACGCTAGCTGATTCCTACTGCTGCTGCTGCCACTGCTGCTGCCACTGCTACTGCCACTGCTGCTGCCACTGCTGCTGCCACTGCTACTGCCACTGCTACTGCCACTGCTACTGCCACTGCTACTGCCACTGCCCCTGCTAAAGCTCCTGCCCCTGAACGGCTACCAGCATATCGTGTTCTTTTTTGGTAAGTTTTCGCGAGCGTTGTATGTTGCTTAGCAACGATCCGGCTTTTTCCAGGTCGGTTTTGCATCCCGGCACATCGCCCTGCTGTTTTCTGACCTGCGACCTGAAGAAGTAATAGGCGGGTTCGTCAGCATCCGCTGCAACAGCGCTGTTCAAATCTTTCAGGGCGGCGCGCAAATTGCCGGACTGCTGAAATGCCAGTCCGCGTGCACAGAGCACCGCTGCATCTGCGGGAAAATTATCAACCATGCTGGTGTAGGCCATTATGGCATTTGGCCATTGCTTGGCACTGTAATACCGATGGGCCGTTTTCTTCAGCAGGTTATAATTCAATGGCCAGTTGTTCAAATAGCGTTCATATTCCTGTAAAGCCCCCGCCATGTCTCCTGTTTGTTCCATTAATTCGGCACGGCTGACCAGTAGAGGTGCATTTTGCGGGTTTTCTGCCAGCGCTTTGCCCAGCAATTCAATGGCCTGCTGAAAATCCTGCCTGGCAAGCCCCGGCGATCCGTTATTCAAAAAGTAACCGCCTCGTTCGCGATACCCTATGAAGTTCTCAGGATCTGCTGATACCGCTTTATCGTAATCGGCCCTGGCAGCTACTTTATCGCCCTTTTTCAGGTATACACCAGCCCTGGCCACATAAAAACGTGCTTCATTGGCATATCGTTCGATGATACCATTGAGCAATTCCAGGGCCTGGTCAGGATTGCCTGTTTCGTGGTAGAGTATGGCAAGTTTATAGGCAACATGGGTATTGTCGGGTTGCAGGGTAAGCATTTTGCGCAGACAGCCGGCAGCTTCATCTGTTTTTCCGGTCTTTTGGTACACGGCCGACAGCAGGTCACAGGCATCATAGTAGCGGGGGTTCGATTTCACCACTTTCAGTCCGTCGCTGAGCGCTCCTGCATCGTCATCCATCATCAGGCGCAATTCGCCCCGTTTAATGTAAAGCGAGATATCCTGTGGTTGCGCTTTTATCTCCCTTTCAATGATCCCGAGTGCAATGTTTTTATCGTGCCGGTCCCGCAGCGATCCCGAGCTTTCCAGCATCATGTTAACAACCAGTCGGTTTGCATAAGCGTCGAAATAGGTGCTGTCGGTTTTGATAGCCTGTTCAATACTTTTCAGTGCATCGGTGTATTTGTTTTCTTTGATGCTGAGCGAAGCCAGCCGGTTATAATACAGGGCATTTCTGGAAAAATCATCTGTCATTTTATTGAGCTTGTGCTTGCCGTGTGCATAAAACTCGGGGATGTTGGCGGCTCTTTTGTCAAATGCCAGGTTTTCGAGATACACCGGGGGTGAGTCGTTTCCGTTTTCATCAATGTGGGTGAGAAATAACTTTGTATAGGGACCCTTGCTTTTCGAGGAAAATACCATCCATTTGCCGTTGGGCGACCACGAATGCCATGAATTCATGTTTTGCGTGTTGCAGTTCATGAGGCGTGGTGTTCCTCCTTCGGCCGGCATAATGTACAGTTTGCTGTCGGGTTGCAGCAGCATAAAATTATCGGCCTGGCAGAAGACAATCCACTTGCCATCGGGCGAATACCGGGCAAAGAAATTGCTTTTGTTATTGTTTGAAGCGCCTTCAACCGGGATGGCTTTACCCCCTTTACCCTGGTTAAAGGGAATCCGGTACAGATCGAATTTGAAGTCCTTTTTACCGGAGATAAACTCCTGCACATCTTCGAGCTTCAGCAGCACGCTTTCCGATTGCTCTATTTTGGCCGACATATAGCGGTTCGCACGGCAAAAAAGAATTTCGTCGTTGCCGGGTGACCAGTTTGGATTACTTTGCACGTACTGGCAGTTATCGGCGCCGGGCAATTCCGAGAACTGTTTCTTTTCCCTGTCGTAAATGGCAATGATGCCCTTAATGGGAAAGAACAACTGGGAGTATTCGAGGTTATCCACGGGGACAAATACCGAGCGGTCTTTCACGGTTGACAGCACATACCGTCCGTCGGGCGACAGCTGCGAAAGTAAGCCATAGGTAGCGCCTCCGTCTTCCCTGCGGTAATCGCTCCAGGTGATGATCTTATCCTGTGTCAGGTGCAGGGTGTCATGCAATGGCGCTATGATATAAGAACCTTTGTCGTTGGCATAGTCGATGTCCATCGCCAGGAGGCCATTTTGTGAAAAGGAGTGACAGTTGGCACAAACAGGCATGTTGTCGAGAATCTTATGGGGTTCTCCCCCTGCAACACTTCCTGTATACCATTCGATTTCCCCAAGGTTTTTAACGGCATAGCCGAAAGGCAGGGGAACAGCCCTGTAGAATATGGAAGCGCCAACAGAATCGTTCGAAAAAGTAAAGGACACCCGGCCTGTGGAAAAGCCTTTGTTGAGGAAGCCTTTTTTCACCCCAACAATGGTTAGGTATACCGGCTGGTATGTGGATGTTTGTTTTAGACTTTCCCACATGGCGGAATCGGGTTTCCAGACCGGAAATTTCACTTCTTCGCGGAAAAGCTGCTTATTGCCTGATGTGGAAAGGAACACATGCCATGTGGAAACCTTGTGAAGCGTGTCTTCCCAGGTAATATGAGGGGCAGGGAACTCAGGCGGGAAGATGGTTCCTTCAGCCGGATAAAGGTTGGTGACGCCTGAGGGAGCAACCTGGTTTGATTGCAGGTTGATGTAAAGGGTTTCTAAGCGACTGTTCTGGCAGGAGTTTAAAAGAAGTGGCAGTGGCAGTAGCAGTGGCAGTTTCCGGAAAAACAGTGGCAGCGGCAGTAGCAGTGGCAGTTTACGGAAAAACAGCGGCAGGGGCAGTAGCAGCGGCAGTTTCCGGAAAAACAGCGGCAGCGGCAGCAGCAGTGGCAGTTTACGGAAAAACAGTGGCAGTGGCAGTAGCAGTGGCAGTTTACGGAAAAACAGTGGCAGTGACAGGTGAAACCAGTTCCAGGGTTGTTTAACAGACAGGGACATTGGCGTTGGCAATTTGGGGTTGACAGTCGGGTTACACCGGATAATTAATACTCCATATATTAAAATTTCCAGGTGTGCTTATTACAAATTAATGGAAGATTTTTCAACCAAACAAGTATTATGCATGGGGAATGAAGAAGAGACGAGAGCCAAGAGCCAAGAGCCAAGAGCCAAGAACCAAGAACCAAGAGCCAAGAGCCAAGAGCAGTGGCAGCGACAGCGGCAGTGGCAGTGCTTCGACTCAGCTCAGCAACCAGGCAGTGGCAGCAGCAGGAACAATTAACGATGAATAATGAAAAAATGAATAATGAAAAAATGAATAATGAAAAAATGAAGAAATAAATGGACGAAATAATAAGCAGAAGCATGCATCTGTGCCTTGTGAGGCTGTCTAAAAAGTCCGATAATCGAAGCCGTCATTGCGAACGGAGTGAAGCAATCTGTTAATATACAGATAGATTGCTTCAGTCGTACCTCCTTCGCAATGACGGTTTACGCATTTTTAAACAGCCTCATACGCACGGTACCAGACTCAAACAAACACCGAACCTGACCGGCAGGCAGGCATCGAACAATCTCCGTCCCGATCCATCGGGAGAACACCGAATTTCGAAGATCACCCAGCACCCTATTTCTTCATTTTTTCATTTTTTCATTTTTTCATTCTGTCATTTTTTTCATCCCTCCATTAGCCAACCGCTTTGAACAACCTTGAACAACCCTTCCGCATTTCATTTTTTTTGTACCTTCGTACTCCTTATTAATAACCTTATGGAATTAAATGCCCTTACAGCAGTGTCGCCTGTCGATGGCAGGTACCGTAGTCTTACCGCTGACCTCGACCGGTATTTTTCGGAGTTTGCGCTGATCAAATACCGCGTTCAGGTGGAGGTTGAATATTTTATTGCCCTTTGCGAATTGCCACTACCGCAGCTTGCCGGGTTTAAAAAGTCGGATTATGAACTGCTGCGCGGTATTTACCGCATTTTTTCACTGGCAGATGCCCAAAAAGTCAAGGATGCCGAAAAAACAACCAACCACGATGTGAAGGCCGTGGAATACTTCCTGAAAGGCCGCTTCGACAGCCTTAACCTTTCGGCATTCAAGGAGTTTATCCACTTCGGACTGACTTCGCAGGATATCAATAATACGGCAGTGCCCCTTTCGGTTAAGCTGGCGCTGCACGAAGTCTATTTTCCCCTTTACGAAAAAGTCCTCGGTAAACTGAAATCGCTGGCCGGAGAATGGAAAGACATTCCCATGCTGGCGCGTACGCATGGGCAACCTGCTTCACCAACGCGACTGGGTAAGGAATTGATGGTGTTTGTTGAGCGGCTCGAAAAACAATTCGCGCACCTGACCAAAGTGCCTTTTGGCGCTAAGTTTGGCGGTGCCACAGGTAATTTCAACGCACACAAGGTTGCCTATCCCGATATCGACTGGGTAGCATTTGCCAACCGGTTTGTGAATGAAACGCTTGGCCTGAGTCGGCAGCAAACCACCACGCAGATTGAGCATTACGACGACCTGGGCGCCCTTTTTGATACACTGAAAAGAATTAACACCATATTGGTTGATCTCGACCGCGATTGCTGGACCTATATTTCCATGGAGTACTTCAAGCAAAAAATTAAGGAAGGCGAAGTGGGCTCATCGGTCATGCCTCATAAGGTGAACCCGATCGATTTCGAGAATTCCGAAGGCAACCTGGGGTTGGCCAATGCGCTGTTTGAGCATTTGTCGGCTAAACTGCCGGTATCAAGGCTCCAACGCGACCTTACCGATTCAACCGTATTGCGGAATGCCGGCGTGCCCTTTGCGCACACCGTTATAGCCTTTAAAGCGCTGTTGAAAGGTCTCGACAAGATTATCCTCAACCCATCGGCCCTGGAAAAGGACCTGAACGATAACTGGATTGTGATTTCCGAGGCCCTGCAAACCATATTGCGCAGGGAAGGATTTCCCAATCCTTACGAGGTGCTCAAAGGCCTTACCCGTACCAACAAGGCTGTAACAAAAGACGATTTGCATGCTTTTGTCGACCAGCTCGACATTGCCGACAGCGTTAAAGCCGAAATGAAAAATATTTCGCCGTTTAATTATACGGGGGGGTGATAGGGGCTTGCCTGCCGATAGACAGGTGCTGGGTGCTAGGTGCTAGGTGCTGGGTGCTGGGTGCTGGGTGCTGGTTGCTGGTTGCTGGGTGCTGGTTGGTGAGCCTGGTTGCTGAGCCTGTCTGCTGCCAGGCAGGCGGAGTCGAAGCACTGCCACTGCCCCTGCTACTCGTCCCTTGTCCCTCGTCCCTTGTCCCTTCGTTCTTTCTTCTTTCTTCTTTTTTCTTCCGGCTTTTTCATACCTTCGTGCAGCAATTTTAGAATAAGAAGTATGACCATCAGCGGTTTTACAATGGGAAAAAATGCCCGTAAGCTCTACTATCCGGTGAAGCAGTCGGTAATGAGCATTCTGCCCATTGTGGATGAATTTATTGTGGTGTTGGGCGACAGTGATGCCGATGATACCACGCGCGCCGAAATAGAATCGATTGGCAGTCCCAAGATAAAAATTATCGACACCGTGTGGGATATTGAAAAATACCCCCGCGGCATGGAGCATGCACACCAAACAGACATTGCCAAATCGCACTGTAAGGGCGACTGGCTATTTTATTTGCAGTCCGACGAGGTGATCCACCAAGATGACCTGCCCGTGATCAGGTCGCGTTGTGAAGCATTGCTGAACGACCACGAAGTGGAAGGGTTGTTGTTCAATTATATTCATCTCTGGGGCGATTATAACCATATTCAGGATGGCCACTGCTGGTACCGGAAGGAAATCCGCGTTGTGCGCAACCACCCCGACATTCATTCGTGGGTGTCGGCACAAAGCTTCAGGCGCATACCCGATTTTGACGGATTGCATTACCGGCAGGTTGAAAATACCTTTAAACTGAAAGTCGCAGATGTTAAAGCCCGCGTATTTCATTACGGCTGGGTGCGGCCGCCGCAACTCATGA
This sequence comes from uncultured Bacteroidales bacterium, assembly GCA_964618645.1. Taxonomy (GTDB): domain Bacteria; phylum Bacteroidota; class Bacteroidia; order Bacteroidales; family UBA10428; genus UBA5072. The sequence continues at coordinate 11,891 of CAZUBW010000009.1, forward strand.
ATAAGAAGATCAAAGCTTTCAATATCAATCACAAGGGTGAAAAGGTAGTAAACGATATGGAAAAGCAGGATGGTTTCAAGGGTAATTTTGATTACGGGAATCTGAACAAGATATCCAGGTATACCGGTACCCATCCTGCCGTGATGAAAGACTGGATGGCACAGTTCAACTGGGCCGGTGACCTGCGGTATACCGGTCCGCGCCGGAGCCTTAACAAGATGGTAAGTAAGCACGACCGACTGAAATATGTAATAATCAGCTGGATTGAGAAATACCTGCTGTTTGGCAACAGGCTCGGAGAGCCCCGGAATTACATACGACTCAGACGGTAACAGCTTAGTATATACATGCATAGTGAATATTGAAAATCACCTATCCCCATGAAAGAATTTTTCAGGTTATTACAAACCTATATACCTCCTTACAAAAAGTACCTTTATCTTAATTTCCTCTACCATTTTCTCAGCGCTGTCTTTGGGGTATTTTCGATGATCAGCATGATACCCGTGTTGCGTATCCTGTTTGGCCTCGAAGAAAAGGTATATGGCTATGTCAATCTGCGCGATTCGATGGATAGCCTGACCACCTTCGGCGATGCTGTAAAACATAACATGTACAGCTACGTAACAGAGATCGGAGCGGTCAACGGATTGATCCTGATTGGCGTATTCCTGCTGCTAATGGTACTGTTAAAGGTGGGCTTTTCATACCTGGGCAGTTATTCGATTATCACCCTCAGAACATCGGTGATACGCGACATACGTGATAAAATTTACAAAAAGACAGTTTCGCTGCCCATTGGCTTTTTCTCTGAAGAAAAGAAAGGCGACATAATGGCCCGCATAACCGGCGACGTCACGGAGGTAGAGGTTTCGATCATGAGCTCCCTGGACATGTTCTTTAAAAACCCGCCGATCATAATTGTATCGTTGGTTACCATGTTTATCATGAGCTGGCAGCTGACCTTGTTTGTGCTGGTGTTGTTTCCGGTTACGGGAGCGTTGATAGGGCGTATCGGAAGGTCGCTCAAAAAAAGCTCTATGAAAGGGCAGAACAAGATGGGGGAATTGCTCAGTACCATCGAGGAAACGCTGGGTGGTCTGCGTATCATTAAGGGCTTTAATGCCGAGCAAAAGGTATACCAGCGCTTTCAACGCGAGAACGATGATTACCGTAAGATCATGAGCCGTCTGCTGCGCCGTCGTTACCTGGCACATCCGCTCAGTGAATTCCTGGGAACGGCCATCATTGTTATAGTTATGTGGTTCGGCGGCTTTCTTATCCTTAATCAGTCGAGTTCTCTCGAACCCGAACAATTTATTGTTTACCTGGCAGTGTTTTACAGCATTATCAATCCCATTAAGGCTTTTTCGCAGGAATATTACAGCATTCAAAAGGGACTTGCCTCTATGGAGCGTATCAACCGCATTTTACATGTGGAAAACAATATTAAGGATAAGCCCGATGCATTATCCATAAAAACCTTCAACGACTGTATCGAATACCGGAATGTATATTTCAAATACCAGACCGATTACGTTTTGCAGGATGTCAATATTACCCTGAAGAAAGGAAAGACCATTGCCCTGGTGGGGCATTCGGGTTCGGGCAAATCGACCCTGGTGGATATGCTTCCCCGGTTTTACGATGTGGAAAAGGGCCAGGTGCTGATTGACGATAAAGATATCAGGGATTACAAAGTGTCCGATTTGCGCGGCCTGATGGGCATTGTTAACCAGGACCCGATTTTGTTCAACGATACTTTTTTCAATAACATCACCTTTGGTGTGGACAGCGCCACCGAGGAGGAGGTTGTTGCGGCTGCACGCGTGGCCAATGCGCACGAGTTTATCGAGAACACTGAGCAGGGGTATTACAGCATGGTTGGCGACAGGGGCGGTAAGTTATCGGGCGGTCAGCGGCAACGGATCAGTATTGCCCGGGCTGTCCTTAAAAATCCCCCGATCCTGATTCTCGATGAGGCCACTTCGGCCCTCGACACCGAATCGGAAAAACTGGTGCAGGATGCGCTGACACACCTGATGGAAAACCGTACTTCAATTGTCATTGCACACCGGCTGTCTACCATCATACATGCCGATGAGATATATGTAATGAACGATGGAGCCGTTGTTGAACGCGGAACGCACGAAGAACTGCTGGCGCTGAACGGTGAGTATACCAAATTTTACAACATGCAGTTCCTCAATAGCTGAGAAAGCTATTCGGGGACAGCGCTACTTTTCCGATAGCCTCAGGTAATTTTCAAAAACATATTGCTGTAGCGATTTGGCTGTTTCGATATGGGAACTGTCGGTTTTGCCATAGGAGAAACTGAGATCGTTGGTTATAAAGTCGAAGCCAAACCCGCTTGTATCCGTTATCATGGCAATGCCATTTTTAATGGAGTAAAAGGCAAAGGATTGCGACGAGGGTGAGAGCAGGTCTTTTCCCAGTACATACCCTTCGGTACTGATGCCGAGCTGGTTGAGCAGGGTAATGGCCAGGTCGGCCTGGGAACCTGTTTTGGTTACCACGCTATCGTTGGTTAGGACTCCCCCTGTCCACAGTATGGGAATATGATGTTTACGGGGTTCAAAAATATCGTCAAATTGCGGCAGGCGGGTGCCATGGTCGGCAACCATAATCACCAGGGTACTGTCCCAAACCGGACTTTCGCGCAGTTTATGCACGAAATCACCCAGGCAACTGTCGGCATACCAGGCTGCGCTGTAAAACCTGTCGATGAGCGATTGGTTGCCGAACATTGGTTTTCCGGGAACCTCATAAGGTTCGTGGTTCGACAAGGTGAGCATTACCTTGAGCCAGTTGCCCGTATCGGCCTGTACATCCTTCAGAAACCGCTCAAATGATATGTGGTCGGGGACGCCCCATTTTCCTGTCCGGTTCTCGGCTGGGAAGTCCCTGTCGGTTGTTATGTCAGTAAAACCCCCGTTTACCAGGTAAGAGCGGATGTTGGCAAAGTCGACATCGCCGCCGTATAAAAATGAGGCATGGTATCCCTGGTGGATAAGGCTTTTGGAGACAAAAGGCAGGCGCTGTGTTTTCTCGGGGTAACGCAGTATGGGAATAGCTTCGAGAACCGGGTAACCGCTGATTACCGTTGCCAGCCCTTTATCGGTGCGCGAATCGGTTGAATAGATATTGCTAAACAACACCCCTTCTTTGCACAATGCATTGAATTGCGGGGTGACGCCCGGTGTACCTCCCAGCGGTTCTATCAGTTTGGCCGAAAACGATTCCATGATAATCAGCACTATGTTGGGTCGTTGTGTTTTCAGCACCCTTGCAGGGTTGGGCTGGTATTGGTATAGTTTCAGGAGGGCGGCATCGCAGTCGTCGCGGTTACTGAACACGTATTGGTTTTGCGTTTCCTTGCCTTCGGCCAGTGAATGCCCGAAATTCCAGATCACATTAACGGCGGCATGATTGGCAAAAGCGGTTTTGCTGAAGTAAACGCTGCCGGTGTTGATGGGCGATACGCCCAGTCCGCCGCGTATGGGCAAAACGAGGAAGGCGGTGATAAAGGCAAAGACCAACAGGCCGGTCCAGCGGGCCGGTCCGGAATCTTTGAGCGATGAAGCAACCGTTTTGTTGTATAACCTGATCATCAGCCAGGTAAGGCCCAAAAAAGCTGCTGTATAAACAATCAGGGTTATGGCGCTCGATGAGGCCAGGGTTTCTTTGGGCTTGCTCAGAAAACGCAGGGGGGCGCTGTCGAGCCGGGTTCCCCAATACTTATAGGCTTCGAGGTCAACCAGTGTAATCAACAGGAATACCACAATCATCAGGATTGTGTATATTTTCAGCAGAACATAAGCCGGTTTATAGTTCGAAAACGCAGTAAGGGTAATTACCAGGGCTGGCAGTAAGGTAAAATAGCCGGCTGTGGAAAGGTCGAGTTTCAGACCATGCCAAAACGTTGCCATCCAGGTGGTAAACGTGAGGGAAAACGACTGGTTATGCTGGTACAGCATAAAAACAAGCCGGGCAATGATAAAGGCACCTAACCAAAAGGCAAAATAACGTATCAGAAAGAGGAGTCGCGCTTTCATAGACAACTTGAAACTAACAAATGTAGACAATTATGTTCCACCAACGATGAGCCAGGTAGTATAAGCTACGAAGCCCAGGGCCAGAATTGAACCCTGCCACCGGTCGATTACCGCTTTCTTACCTGTATAGGTAAAGAAAAGCAACAGAAAAGTGCCGCCAATCAGCACCGTAAGGTCAATATTGAACGTCAGTGAATAGGGCAGGGGATGAATCAGCGCCGAAGCGGGGAGTACCAGAAAGAGGTTGAAAATATTGGATCCTACAACGTTACCGACGGCAATATCGGAGTTTTTCCGGTAGGCAGCAACGGCAGAAGTTGCCAGTTCCGGCAATGAGGTTCCTGCAGCAATAATGGTCAGCCCAATGATCCGTTCGCTGATGCCCAGCATATGGGCAATGTCAACGGCATTGTCAACCGACATTTTTCCGCCAATAACCAAACCTGCTAACCCGCCTGTAATCAACAGGATAATCTTCCACAGGCTGTATATTTTATGTTCCCCAGGAATTTCCGGCTCTTCGTTTTTCATGTTTTTGAAGGCGTAGTACATGAAATAGGCAAAGAAGGCCAGCATGATAACACTGTCGATTGTTCCCAACTGGTTGGGACGCTCGCTGGTATAAAGGTGGTCGTTGGCCAGCAACAGCACCACAATGGCCGCAATAATGGTATAGGGTATTTCCTTAACAATGGTAGAACGCTGAACCGTTACCGGGTAAACGGCAGCCGACAGTCCCAGGATCATAAACAGGTTGAAAAGGTTGCTGCCAATGACGTTCCCGAAGGTTACATCGTTAAATCCCTGACTGGCTGATACAATGCCCACGATAAGTTCGGGTGCCGATGTGCCAAATGCAACAACGGTAAGTCCGATCACCAGTTCCGATACGTTAAATTTGCGTGCCAGGGCCGATGCACCCATGACCAGAAAGTCTGCGCCTTTGAGTAGTAAGGCAAAACCAATTATCAGCAGAACAACATTCAAAAACATAATTTCTTCATTTGGATGAACAATAAAGCAAGGAAAAACCCTCACTCATAAAAATGCATTTCGGTAATGTATTCATATACGTTGGGAGGCAGAAAATGCCGGATATCGCGCTTTTCCCTGAGGGCAGACCTTATAAAGGTGGATGAGATTTCCATCCGGGGGGCATCAATCACCCTGGCATTAACCAGTTCATTGGCATTAACCTCATAGCCCGGTCGGGGGTAAATATACCGGGTGTATTTTTCCTGGATGAGCTGTGCGTTTTTCCACTTGTGAAAGGTTGGCAGGCCGTCGGAACCCATTATCAGCACGAATTCATACTCCGGGTGCAGTTCCTGCAGCCAGGCAAGGGTGTCGATGGTGTAGGAGGGTTTGGGCATTTTAAACTCTATGTCGCTTACCCTGAAACGGGGATCAGTTTCCACGGCCAGTTCGAGCATGGTTCTGCGTTTATGATCGTCAAGCAGAGAGGCCTTCTTTTTCAACGGGTTATGGGGGCTTATCACAAACCACAACTGATCCAGGTCGGTGAATTCGATCAGGTAATTGGCAATGGCCAGGTGACCGATGTGTACCGGGTTAAAAGAACCAAAGTAGAGACCCGTTTTCATCACCTGATAGGTTATTTGAGAAAAGCTGCCACCAGCGATTCAGTTTCATTCAGTGCACGGGTAAGATCGTCATTGATGACGGTATAATCGAATTTGCGGGCAAACTTCATTTCGAGTGTGGCTTTGTTAACGCGGCTGTTTATTTTTTCGGCCGGCTCTGTGCCTCTCAATTCAAGGCGCTGACGGAGCACTTCTATGGATGGGGGCATGATGAAAAGAGCCAGGGCCTTTTCCCCGAATTTTTCCTTGAGGTTGATGCCGCCCATAACATCCACGTCGAATAACACGTTATGTCCCGATTTCCAGATGCGGTCGACTTCGGATTTAGGCGTACCGTAATAATTGTTTTTGTACACTTCTTCCCATTCAAGGAGTGAACCGTCGTCGATCATGGTTTTAAACTGATCGACGCTCAGGAAGTGGTAATCGCGCCCGTTTACTTCTCCTGCGCGGGGTTGCCGCGTACAGGCCGAAACAGAGAAAGCGAGTTTCAACAAAGGTTTTTCGAGCAGGTGTTTGACAATGGTTGTTTTACCTGCACCCGAAGGAGCCGAAATGATAACCACTTTGCCTTCCATATGCTATAATACATTCATTAATTGTTCCTTAATCTTCTCCAGCTCATCTTTCATAAGCACTACCAGTTTCTGAATGCCCGAATGATTGGCTTTGGAACCGATGGTATTGATCTCGCGGCCTATTTCCTGGGCAACGAAACCCAGTTTACGTCCTACCTGGTCGGTTTCCTGCATCACTTCCATAAAGTATTTGCAGTGTTGTTTCAGCCTGGTTTTTTCTTCGGAGATGTCCAGTTTTTCGAGATAATAGATTAACTCCTGTTCATAGCGGTTTTTATCGATGCTTTCGCTCGGAATGAATTCAAGCAATGAACTTTGCAGCTTACCGCGGATTGCCTCGGCCCTTTCTTTTTCAAAGGGCTCTATTTTGTTCAGGAACGATTCGATCAGGCCTATGCGCATGGCTATGTCGCCGGCCAGGGCTGCACCTTCGGAACTACGGTATTTGTCGATTTCCTCAGCGGCTGCTGTTAACGCCTGCAGCAGCGCGGCTGATTCACCGGGGTCAATGGCTTCTTTGTCGTTGTTCATGGCTTCGGGCATTCGCAGTACAGCCTGTAATAGTGGTTCATCCGCGGGCGCTCCAAGCTCATCGGCAATGGCCCTGATTTGCCTGTAGTAATTCTTTATCACTTCGGAATTGACCTGGTTGGCTTGTTTGCCTTCCTTGAATTCAACCGACAGGTTAATCTCCACTTTGCCGCGTTTAAGGCGCCCCGACAGCTCGTTTCGCCATTCCATCTCTTTTTCGCGATATCCGTTGGGAAGCCGGAAATAGAGGTCGAGTTGTTTGCTGTTCAGCGATTTGATTTCGAATGTGAAAGTTTTGTCTACCTGGTCACACGAGGCTTTTCCATATCCTGTCATCGATTGTATCATACCCTTGCCTGTTATAATGCAAACCTACGTTTTTTTTTGTAAATGAGACTGTTTACCTGATGTGAAAATCGATCATCACCTGTCCTTCGAGGGTCGCTACCAGGTGATCGCCCGGTTTAACAGGACCTACGCCCGCAGGCGTCCCTGTGAAAATGAGGTCGCCTGTTTTGAGGGTGATAAAGGTGGAAATATACGAGATTACTTCATCGAAGCTGAAAATCAGGTCCTTTGTATTACCCTGTTGTACGGTATTGCCGTTAAGCGCCAGTTCGAATTTGATGGCATTGCGGTCGGGCAGGGTGTCGATATCAACAAACCTGTTCACCACAGCCGACTGGTCGAAAGCCTTGGCTATCTCCCAGGGATGCCCTGCCTTTTTACAGGTATCCTGCAGGTCGCGTGCCGTGAAATCGATGCCCAGCCCAATGGTTTTATAGTATCGGTGTGCGAATTTCGGCTGGATATTTTTGCCAAGGCGCGATATTTTAAGCACAACTTCGGTTTCGTAATGGATTTCGTTCGAAAACGATGGATAGAAGAAAGGGTTGTTCCTGATCAGAAGCGACGAGTCGGGTTTCATAAAGAAAACCGGCTTAACCGGCAGGGGATTGTTTAGCTCTTTGGCGTGTTCGGCGTAATTACGCCCGATACAGATAATTTTCATAGGCTGCCTTATGATGTTTAAAGGTTGAAGTTTGTTAAAGGAATGGTAACTTCAAATGACTAAATTCATCAAATGCGGCAGGCGTTATTCCTTACCGAAAGCACTGCGTAATTTAATGGCAGTCAGTACATTTTTGGTATGTAGCGGAAATTGCCCGTTCATCATCCATGCGTAATAACCCTGGTCTTTTTTCAGCACATCAACAACGCGCTGTCCTTTGTGCTTTCCAAAGTTAAATATTTCATTACCGTCTTCGTCGTACACAATACGGCCCAGAAAATCGACATTCCGGTTGTGGCTCGAAAATTTCGAAAGCTCATCGATGTCGTTGGGGAGATCATTGTACCGGTCGAGTTGGGCCATAAGCACTTCGTATGTGGCACGTGTATCGGCTTCGGCTGTATGGGCGTTCTGCAGGTCTTTATCGCAATAGAACTTATAGGCTGCGCTAAGGGTACGTTGCTCTTTTTTATGAAAGATCACCTGTATGTCGACAAACTTTCTTTTTTTAAGGTCGATGTCAGCGCCCACTCTCAGAAATTCTTCAGCCAGCAGGGGGAGGTCGAATTTGTTTGAATTGTAACCGGCAAAATCACAACCTTCGAATACCTTACCCAGGGTTTTGGCGATTTCGGCAAATTTAGGCGCATCTTTCACATCCTCGTCTGTAATGCCATGAATGGCGGTAACTTTAGCCGGTATGGGAATAGTAGGGTTTACCTTCATGGTTTTTGATTCCTCATCACCATTGGGGTAAATCTTCAGGTACGAAATTTCAACTATGCGGTCATTGGCTACATCAATGCCGGTGGTTTCGAGGTCAAAGAAGATGAGCGGATTTTTCAGGTTAAGCTTCATGCCGGTTATGAATTGATCATCATCGGCATCAGCAGCATGAGTACGTCCTCAACCTCATTTTCCTTGTCGAAAGGTATGAACAACCCGGCCCTGGAGGCATCGGAGAGTTCAATGGATACTTCGGCTGACTGTATGTTGCTGAGAATCTCAACCATGAAAGTGGACTTGAAGCCAATTTCAATTTCATCGCCATTGTACTGGCAGGCAAGCTCTTCCACGGCCGATGTGGCAAAATCTATGTCCTGGGCCGATACGGTAAGCCTATTTCCTTTGAGCGACAAACGAATAAGGTTACTGGCCTGGTTGGAAAATACCGAAACACGCCGGACGGTGTTGAGCAGTTTGATCCTGTCGATCAGGAGTTTATTGGGGTTGTTGCTGGGAATAACAGAATTATAGCTTGGATAATTACCTTCGACCAACCGGCATACAACCTGGAATGATGGTGATGTGAAAAAGGCGTTTTTATCGTCGAATTCAATGCTGACCTGCTCAGAACCTTTGGCAAGCAGATTTTTTAATAGGCTTGCGGGCTTTTTGGGCAGTATGAACGATGCGCTGGCATCGGCCTTCACGTCGGTACGGCGGTAACGCACCAGTTTATGGGCGTCGGAGGCCACAAAGGTTATGTCCGTTGGATTAAGCTCTATAAAAATGCCGTTCATCACGGGGCGGAGTTCGTCATCAGCAGTGGCAAAAAGCGTGCTGGTAATTCCACTTACCAGTGAAGAGGTTGGTATGGCAAGTGAAACACTGCGCTCAGGTTTGATTTTGGGAAGCTGCGGAAAGTCTTCGCCATGCTGGCCCATAACGGAGAACTGGCCGTTTTCGGAACTGATGGTGACAGCATAGGTATCGGTATTGATGGTAAACGTGAGCGGCTGATCGGGGAATTCACGCAGCGAATCGGTGATAAGCTTGGCCGGCATGGCAATGCTTCCCGATCCACTGGCGTTCTCAAGCTCCAGGGTGGTAACCATGGTGGTTTCGAGGTCTGATGCCGTAACTTCAAGGGTTTTACCATCGAGCCTGAACAAGTAGTTGTCGAGGATCGGCAGGGTGTTCTTGGAGCTGATTACACGGCTCAACGCCTGTAAATGGTTTAACAGATCGATGCTTGATACGACAAATTTCATGTGAAAAAGATTTAACTATTAATAAAACACATTGTTACAATGTTCGTTACCTTATATAATAAGGGAATCAATATTACGAAAAAAAAAGGATTGTCCCGAAGGGCAAAAATCATTTTTTTTATTTTGCGGGTATAACGCTCAAGCCCGTATGTATTTTCTTTTCCGGAACCAAAAGTAGCACAATCCGGCCAAAATAATTACAACCGGGGGAAGAACCGTGTTGATGAGTACCCATTTGACACGGTTTTCGCTTATTTCGGCTTTATTTAACAGGCGCAGGGTTACGGTCCGCGAACGGAGGTTGATGAGCCCGGCCCTGCCCGTCATATATTGTATGGCGTTAACAATGAACTCTTTATTGCCATAAGTTTGCTCGGCTAACCGGTCGTATCCGAGTGGGGTAATCAGCACACCATTGGGCGTTGGCCGGTAGTCGTTCCGGATGATATCGGCATCGGCGGTTACCATTACCGCGGCCTGTTGACCGGTTTCGGCCACCTTCACCAACGTATCGGGAAAAAGCTCAGTCATCATGCGGTTTCTGAAGGCTGTTTCGAATTTACCCTCCAGCAGCACCGAAACCGGCAGAAACCGGCTGGTAAAATGATTTTGTTGCGGAGTTATTCTTATTTCATCGAGACTGACAAGTGTTGGCACAGCTACCTGCCGGGTGAACTGCGAAGTTGAAAGTAACACCCTTTTCTTAATGCCTTTGCGGGCTTCGATGGTATCGATATAACCGGCGAATTCGGATTTGATGAGGTTAAGGTTACGGGTTACGGGATTATTGCCCGGGGGCGTCAGCAGTGGCGAATAAAGCCATGGCGCCGGCCTGAAGTCGGGCGCATTACCCGCCAGCGCTACGTTCACCGGTATCATATTGCATTGCACATCCTGTATGAGTACCGGGTTAATGCGCACGCCGCACCGGAACAGCAGATCCTCGATGTTAAGCGACCTGATCATGGTAAGCATTGGATTACCGCTACTGATGCTGTCGAGATTGGCATCAACCATGTCGATAAACCATAAAATACGACCTCCCTGCATCAGGTACTGGTCGAGTACAAATTTGTCCTGCTCGCTGAAAGGCTTTACAGGTCCGGCAATTACCACGGCCTTGTAATTGTCGAGTACACCAGGCCGGCCAAGTATGGGTCCCCTGTCAACCTGGTAATTCCATCCCAACTCGTTGGTGATGTCGCCTACCTGGTATTCGTTATATTCGCCATGTCCCTCGATAAAGACGATCTTCTCGGTGCTGTCGGCTGTGAGCGCGCTGATAACACGCATAAATTCAAATTCAAAGGCCTGAATGGAATTGTTGAGGTTTTCTTCGGCGCCGGCCGATGGATTGTTCTTTAAAAGATTCACCGCTGCTTCGTTCTCGCCACATTGTACAATGGCGCCCGGAAATACCAGTTTTTCCTGAGAACCGCCCTCTTTATCACGCGAAATAATGTTGGTGGGTCTCAATCCCTTTTCCATCAGTTCATTGGCGAGTTCATCGGCAGCCTGTTGGTTTTTTCCTGCGAAAGGATTGATAAACTGATAGGTGATGTGTTTGCCGGCCAGCACCTGAAATTCTTCGAGCGTTTCCTTTAGTCGCTGCTGCATTTTCCGGAACGGAATATTCAGGTCCCCATCGAGGTATACCTGTACATGAATATCGTGGTTAAGATCCCTCAGGGTGGCTTTGGTATAATCCGACAGGGTATACCGTTTATCCGAAGTCAGATCAAGCCGGTAATGGAAAGCCGACAGCAACCAGGCAGCAACAACGATAACTGCAATATAAAAAAAGGTACTTAAAAGGTGACGCCTGTCTGGTAAATGCTTTTTCATGTGATTGCGGGTTGTATTCAGTTTTTACTCCTTTCCAGCACTGTTCTGGTAAGCAGCAGGAAGATGGCTATCAGGGCAGCAAAGTAAACAATATCGCGTGTATCAATAACACCACGGCTTAGCGATTGGTAGTGCTCAATAATGCCGAATGAGAGTAACAGGTTTCCAGCCCTGTCCATGGTAAAAAGCTGGCCAACCTGTGCAAAGCCAAAGCACACGAAAACACTTAGCAATGCCGATAACAGGAAGGCTACCACCAGGTTGTCGGTGAGTGAAGAGCAGAATATACCCATGGCGGCATAAGCGCTGGCCAGTAACAATAACCCGATATACGACCCCCACGTGCCTCCGTGGTCGATGTTACCTTGCGGACTGCCCAGGGCAATTACCGAGAAATAGTACACCAGGGTGGGGAGCAGGGCAAGTACAATAAGGACAACTGCAGCCAAATATTTGGCCCCGACAATCTGTAGTTTGCTGAGGGGCCTGGTAAACAGCAACTCCAGTGTTCCGGTCCGCTTTTCTTCAGCAATGCTGCGCATGGTAATGGCCGGAATCAACATCAGAAATACCCAGGGAGCCAGTGTGAATAAGGCTTCAAGTGAAGCATATCCGCCATCAGGAATATTCATGGGACCTTCGAAAACCCACATGAACAAACTGTTGATCAACAGGAACACAATAATGACAATGTACCCTGTCAGCGAATGGAAAAAACTTTTAATTTCTTTGGTAAACAGGGAATACATAAGCCTGTGAACAGTTAGTGATGAATAGGATCAATTATTATTTACTGCTTTTACCCGGTAAGCCCTTGTCAGCACAAGTGGGGTACCACGTTTTGTTTTTACCTTGGCCGAGATAACAATCGTTTGATCAATGGCAGTGCCAGGCGCGACATTAAAGTCGGCACGTGCCAGTCCGTACTGCATGGCCATTTCAAGCAGGTCGTCATTCAGGTATTTTCCATCGGTCAACTTTCCCCGGTAAAACTTTACCTCCGAATCGTCCGACAGCGAAACATCGAGGATTACCTTATTGGCATTGGCCATGTGATCGGTCTGTTTGATTACCAGTTTGGGGTAATCGGTAATCAGGCTGCCGTCGGGATTATATTCCTTAAGGCCGGTTCCGGGGTAACCATTTTTAAAAGGGACCTCTGCTTTCAGGGCGCCGTTCTCGTAATAATATTTCTGCACACCATTAATGACCCCCTTTACATAAGGGGTAACCCTGAATGGTTTTTCACTCTCGTAATACCAGATTTCATCGCCTTCTTTTATGCCATCCTTATAAATAAGGGAGGAGTTCATTTTACCCGACGGGTAAAAATTTTTGGCCATTCCCTCCCGGGTATTGTTAACGTAGTTAACTTCGGACAAAAGAATGCCATTGCGGTCGTAATTGCGTGTAGGGCCATGCCGTAGGTTGCCCTTGGCGCTTACTTCGGTTTTGATTTTTCCGTTACTGAAATACTCTTTGATAATGCGAACTGTTGAGGAATCAGCAACAGTGTCCTTTTTAGCATCACCTGACTTTGCCCCGGCAGGTTTATCCTGTGTGCCGCAGGCAAAAATCATTAGTGCCAACGTCAGCACAATGAGGTAAAAATATTTCATAGTAGTTAGGGGTTTTGGGATACGCGTGTGAATTTACAAAAAAAACCGATACGTTGTCCTTAAAAGGTCATATGGGTGTGTTTATAGGGTGCTGGGTGCTGGGTGCTGGGTGCTGGGTGCTGGGTGCTGGGTGCTGGGTGCTAGGTGCTGGTTGCTGGTTACTGGGTGCTGGGTTCATCAAGTGGTTGAAAACCCTTGAAGGGTGCTAGGTATTCGGTGTTTTTTTTGGTTTGATAGGGTTTGATAAGGCCTGCCTGCCTGGCTTGGGCTATGCGTTAGCAGGCAGGTTTGATAAGGTTTGAAGTATATCAGCATCAAACGTGTAGCTTCAAACTTCTTCTTCAAACGCCCCTGCCACTGGTCTTGGCTCTTGGTTCTTGGCTCTTGTCCCTCGTCCCTCGTCCCTTGGTTCTTTGTTGTTCCGATTTACATTATCTTTGCGCTTCAATTCAGAAAAGTATGAGCCGTTCAAAAGATAAACTCCTGCTGGAGAAGTTGTTGATTGAAGATGTGGCATCCGAAGGCAAAGCCATTGGGCGATACCAGGGGATGGTGGTTTTTGTTTCGCTGTGTGTTCCGGGCGATGTGGTAGATGTGCAGGTCATACGCAAACGGAAGCGCTATATGGAGGGTTATCCCGTTAAGTATCACGAATACTCGCCTAACCGTTCAGAACCTTTTTGCCAGCATTTTGGCATTTGCGGGGGATGCAAATGGCAGCACCTGCCTTACCCCGATCAGCTTAAACTGAAACAACGGCAGGTTACCGACGACCTCGAAAGAATCGGTAAGGTTGATACAGCCAGGGCACTGCCCATCATCGGCGCTGTAGCGCAGCAATTTTACCGCAATAAGCTTGAGTTTACCTTTTCGGCCAACCGCTGGCTTACGCAACACGAAATACAGTCGGGTCAGCCCGGCATTGAACGCCGCGGACTGGGCTTTCATATCCCGGGAAAATTCGATAAGGTACTGGATATTCAGCAATGCTACCTCCAGCCCGAGCCTTCGAACCAGATTCGGAATTTTGTACGCAGCTATGCCCTTGAAAACAACCTGCCGTTCTTTGACCTGGTGAAACAGGAAGGGTTACTCCGTAACCTGATTATCCGCAATAACAGCGCCGGTGATGTCATGTCCATTTTCTCCTTCTACCACAAAGACGAGACCATTGAACCATTGCTTGATGCAGTGGCAACAGCTTTCCCCCAGGTTACTTCACTTATGTATGTCATCAACCCCAAGGGAAATGACACGCTTAACGATCTTGAAATCAAACTGTATAGAGGCGCCGATCATTTGATCGAGGTCATGGATGACCTTAAATTCCGTATTTCGCCCAAATCTTTTTTCCAGACCAACACGGCACAGGCTTGCAGGCTTTACAATGTTGTCCGCGACTTTGCCGGTTTAACCGGAAAGGAACTGGTGTACGACCTTTACACCGGAACCGGCACCATCGCGCTTTTCCTGGCGCGTTACTGCGGTCATGTGATTGGTGCCGAATATGTCCGGGAAGCTATTGACGATGCCATGATCAATGCAGGGTTGAATAATATCACCAATGCCGCATTTTATACAGGCGACATACGCGAGATTTTCACTGCTTCCTTCCTTTTGGAAAACGGCATACCCGACGTGCTGGTGACTGATCCTCCGCGTACCGGGATGCATGCCGATGTGGTAGCGGCCATACTGCAGGCGCATCCGCGGCGGATTGTTTATGTAAGTTGCAACCCGGCTACGCAGGCACGTGATATTGCGCTGCTATCTGCTGCTTATACACTCGAAAAAGCACAGCCTGTAGATATGTTCCCGTTTACCCACCATGTGGAAAATGTAGCCTTGCTCAATTTGTCAACTAACGGTTTATAACTGATACCGGTAAAAGAAACCACATTTCGCTTTTTTTCATAAATTAGGGGAAATCATCTTAGGTCATGGGGCATTTTTTTCAAGGCGTTTTTCAGACTTTTTTCCTGATCGGCTATGTCATCCTTTTTGTGGTAACCATCATCATCCTGAAGCCCTTCAGGTATCATAAGCGACGGCAGAAATCCACCGTATTCCTGAAGTTCAGCTACCTGCTGTACCTGGCCTCATTCCTGGCATTTACCTACCTGCTGCTTTTCGGGAAGAAAGAGGTAGCCGAAGCCGGAACACCTTATGATACATTGTTCAACATTCACTTTTTGTTTTTCCTGACATCCACCATTGTTCCGAATGTGGGCATTATGATCCGGCGCAGGATTAAGAAAAACCGGATCGAATACAACGTGTTGGTGGCCATCATCAACCTGTTGTATTTTGTTTACCTGACTTACCTGTGCTTTTCGCACAAATGGGCGTTGATGTAGCGGCCCAATCCGGCTTGTTACAGCAGGGCTTCGGCCTGTTGCAATTTCGATTCCATGGAACATTCGCCGTCAATCCAGTGAATGGTACAACCTTCGCGTTCCATTTTACGGAACCATGTACGCTGGCGTTTGGCAAACTGATGAATGGCCGTGTTGAGCAGTGAAACCATCTGGTCATAGGGCATCTTCTGCTGCAGGTACAGGGTTATATAACGGTATTCGAGTCCGTAATAGGTAAGCGATTCCGGTGTCAATCCCGAATTGAGCAGCTGTTGCACCTCGTTTACCATGCCTTGCTGCAACCGCTGGTGAAGTCGTTCGGTTATCCGCTGTCTTTCCGTTTCGCGGTTGTACATAATGCCTATAAACAACGGGCGGAGGTCGGCCAGCACCGGATTGGGCGGATGGTGTTGGTAATGAACTTCAATTTCAATGGCCCTGAGCGCGTGTTCGGGTGTGTCAATGTCGGTTTTGTTGTGAAGCGTTTTATAGTTGGTTAGTATGGCAGCAAGCTCTTCGAGGCTTTTGCCTGCGAGTTCCTTTCTGAGCGCGGTGTTCAAAGGAACTTCGTCAAGCCGGTACCGGCGGGTGACTGCATCAATATACATCCCCGATCCCCCGCAAAGTATAACCTGTTTGCCCCGCGAACGGATCTGGTTGTAAGCCGAAATAAAATCGCGCTGATACTCGTAAATGCTGTATTTGTATCCCGGATCGGCAATGTCAACCAGGTGAACCGGCACTTCAATACCGTCGACAAGGTAATCGGCGTAGTCCTTACCGGTACCAAGGTTCATGTTCCGGTATACCTGACGCGAGTCGGCACTGATCACTTCACCATTGACCCGTTTTGCCAGGTGAGCGGCAAAAGCTGTTTTACCGGCTGCCGTGGGACCCACAACAGCTATCAGGTTATATGTGGCAGACATAAAGGAAATTTCAAGCGGACTAAGTTATGGAAAATCGGATAAAATAAGCTTATTTTGCAGCACAGCGCAAAAGGGTATGCCCAAGATCGAAATAAAAAACAAAAAAGCCTGGCACGAGTTTGAAATGCTCGATAAATACGTGGCGGGTATCCAGCTGACCGGTACGGAAATAAAGTCGCTTCGCGCAGGCAAAGCCAGCCTTGTTGACGCCTACTGCTATTTCACAAACGGTGAGTTGTTTGTAAAAGGTATGCATATTTCGGAGTACGACTTTGGCAATTTGTTCAATCACTTTCCCAAACGCGACAGGAAGCTGTTGCTTACGCGAAGGGAATTGCGAAAACTCGAGAAAAGTGTCCGGGAAAAAGGCCTTACCATTGTTGCCCTTAAGATATTCATTGCCGAAAGCAGTTACGCTAAACTCGAAATTGCCCTGGCCCGCGGTAAAAAGGAATTTGACAAACGCGAAGACCTGAAGAAAAAAGATACCCGGCGCGAAATGGACCGGGTAATGAAAAGGTAATATTTTTTTACAGGTTACTGGTCAAAGAAGAAGCTGTTCAGCTCGTAAATATCCGGAGCCGTGAGCGTTGATTCAAAATCGAAATACCTGTCGATCTCCTTCAGCATTTCATCAAACGAGATGTAATTGTCGTTGTCGGAATCCACTGCCTTGAACTTTTCGGGAATGGGAGCTCCGGTTCCTCTCCGGCCTGAATAAGCATCGGGTTTGCGTATATACAGGTCAATTTCGTTGCGCCCTACAGCCATAGATTTATTCAGGAGGGCTATCAGCTCGTCTTCGGTTATTTCAACGCCGTCGTTATTAACAAAAGCGCCCGGCCGGCTCGAAGGTTCCTTATCGAGGTAATCGTATATGCCATCATCGTCGGTATCAACCGGGCAACCGGTTGAATCGGTAACAACGCCCAGCGGCGTTCCCGGGCAGTCGTCCCAACCATCCATCCAGCCATCGTTGTCTTCGTCGCCGAACAACATGGGGTCAAACTCCATGTCGCGGAACAACCGTTCGATTTTGAGGGTTTTGGCTGACGAGAACAGGTCGAGGTGGAAGGTAACGTAGGTAAAGTTATACATGTCGTTTCCCTTTTTGCCAACACGGGTACCTGTGTTGTTCTTGGGGGTCACATGGTCAATCAGGTCTGTCATTGTATAGGTAAACGAATTACCCAGGCGGATCATCAAACGGTCGGACAGTTGCATATCAATTCCAAAATCGAAAGGAACGGCAAAGGCGTATTGGGCGTATTGCCCCATGCCCCAGTCGTGCTGGCGTAACGACGTTTCGTAGTCGAAATCACGGTCCATCAGGCGGGCTGTGGCCGGATCAGCTGTTGCCTGCGGTACATTCCGTATGGTGCCGTCGGTCCAGTAATTGTATTTGGTTTGAATGCTCATCCCGGCGTCGGCGTCGTAATAAGGGCCTATGCTGTCGGTACGTGAATTGAAAAACACGGTGCCGATTCCAATGGAGACAAAGGGGTGAAAACGCCGGTCCCTTTTCTTATAGAAGTGGTCAAAATCGTAATTGACGCCAACGCCAAAATGGTAAATATCAGTTTGGAAATTGAAATTCTTCAGCGGATCGGTAAAAGAACGTTCATTGCCGGTGAGCTTTCCACCCATAAAGGAGAACTCGGCTTTAAAAAAGCGTTGGTTATCAATATAGGTCGAAAGGTTTACCTTATAACCCAGGGTGCCAAGGGTAGGAGAGTAGTAGTTGTTTTTTATGTCGCCGAAGTAGTTGAGTACGCCAACCCCAAAACCCAGCACGGGTTTATACACCGGGTTGATGTTCTCCACCTCTTCGTGCAGCAGGCGTTCGAGCTCATCTTCCTGGGCCTTGGCCAGGTACGCGACTGTCAGGAGTGCAATGGTCAGGAGGGTATACCTGGTCATTGACCGGCGTATGTATTGCGATACTTTCATTGATACCATTTTTGTTCTGTAACCATCAGGGCTTCCTGAACGGTTATCCGCATTCCGTTGTTGTATGCTGTGATAAATGCATCTTTCACCGGTGTGGTATTCCAGATATGAACCCTGTAATCGCGGGCTTCCTTGTAAATGCCAAACGATCCGATACTGTATTTCATCCAGCCTTCGTGTGCTTCCTGTCTGACTTCCTTTTCGAGGTTCATCTTCCGGAAATACCGGGTAATGTTGATGGGTTTATGACCGGCAGCCAGCTGAATACGATAGTAAATGCCATCTTCGGGTTCCAGCAATGCCGAGGCATTGACCTGCACCGTTGTAGCAGGAGTCTGCCTGGCCGGCCTGGTTACTACAGGCTTTTCAGTTTTCTCAGCCGGCAGTGAGGCTGTTTCGTCGACAACATTTTCAACGGGTTTTTCCGCAGGTGTTTCATCAACAGGTACCTGGGCTACCACGCGTTCAGGTTCGGGTTCGGAAAGCGCACGGGCAACCAGCGCGTCAACATCAACGCCACCCAGGTCGGCCAGGTTAACGTCTCTTTCCATTATGTCCACGCTTACCGTTTTTTCTTCCACCAGGTACGAGAAGGCCCCATCAATAACGGGCGCCGGCAGGCTGGCCTGGTTTTTGGGAATCAGCCGGTACGACACGGTAAAATGCGGTTCAGCCGGCAGGTTCATCCACAAAAACTTAACTTTCTGCTCCTTAAAAGTGAAAATGGCATCTTTGGGATCGAGGGCCACAGCAGTGTAGCCTTCGGGTACTTCCTCCTCAATTTTGGCAAACCGACGGGTAAGGTTCTTGCTCACGAGCACATTCACCACGTAATCGCCCTGTTCACCGGCATAGGGTTTTTGCCTGATGCAGGCAACAGAAATATCTTCTGTGGGAAGCAGACCGGGGATGGTCATCTTTTCAAAATCGTTGATATCAACAATCAGCGACGGATCGATGGTTGCTGAGGGGTTGATATTGATGGCCACCGGTTGTATGTCAACCGATTTCCGCTCGTTGTTTTCGATATAGGAAAATTTACCCGAAAGTGAAAAGGTTCCTTTTAACCTTTCATCCACCTTAACACGATACGCAACCGTTACTTCATCGTTTTCGGGAATTCGCAGCCATATCAGCCTGACCCTTTTCTCACTGAAGGTAAAGTCGGCATTCGACGAGGTAACCGCACTGGCGGTGAGGCCTGCCGGAATGTTTTGTTGAAGACGTGAGAAACCCTCAAGGTCGCCTTTATTGAGCGTAACTTTGACCTCGAATTCCGAACCTGCCTGAACTTCGGCTGGGACATCGAGTCTTACCGAAACACCGCCCGGAAAAATCTGCCAGGCCAGTATTACCAACAGGTTCAGTATTGTAATCACTAGTTTAACCATCGATTTGGTTTTTATAGGGTAATAAAAATAGGTATTCTGTTGAATAATGTCAATTAAGTTATTAACAATCCGGCCGTTTCCTACCCTTCAAAAACGGATACCGGGTAATGACAGCCGTTATCAGAAGTTCGGGCTCAGTATGTACTTCGAATAAAACATGTTGATGTGCTTAACAGCATCTTCGGCCGTGTCTACCACAACAAACAGGTCCATATCGTCGGTACTGATATTCTTCTGTTCATTGAGCATTACTTCTTTCACCCACTTAACCAGCCCTTCCCAGTAATCAACACCCACCAGCACAATGGGGAATCTGCCGATCTTTTCGGTCTGGATAAGGGTAAGCGCTTCAAACAGTTCGTCGAAGGTACCAAAACCACCGGGAAGCACAATAAAGCCCTGGGCATATTTAATGAACATCACCTTACGGACAAAAAAATGGTCGAAGGTGATTAATTTGTCGGAATCGATAAATAGGTTAGGTTCCTGTTCAAAAGGAAGGTCGATGTTGATACCCACCGATCGTCCCTTGCCTCTTTTGGCGCCCAGGTTCGCGGCCTCCATAACACCGGGTCCACCGCCGGTTATTACACCGTATCCATATTGTGTAAGCTGGTAGGCAATTTCTTCGGCCAGTTTGTAAAATTTGGTGCCGGGTTCAGTACGGGCCGAACCAAAAATCGAAACACATGGGCCGATACGGGCCAGTTTTTCATAACCTTCGACAAATTCCGACATGATTTTGAAAATACCCCAGCTGTCAGAGCTTTGTATTTCCTGCCAGTCCTTCTTTTTGAAAGCATCGATAATCTTTTCTTCTCCGTGGGTCATAAAAACAATTCGTTGATAATCTTTAATCTATACGTGAACAAATGTTGTAGGTTCTGCTGGAAGTGCAAAATTATGAATTTTAACCTGATTTTTCCGAATTCCATCCCGAAATCCTGTCCAAATACAGCAGTATAATTGCCACCTCGCGAAACAGTATGGGTTGTTAATTCAAGCAATGCAGGTCCCAATGCTTCGGTGTTTTTAAAACGACTGAAATCCCATTTCAGCAAAGCCCACTGACCGGCATTTACTGTAAGTAACCGTATTTCACCGTCAGACCCGGTCATGTGCCAGTTGCCAAAGTTCACATCCGGAAACCCGGTATTAACCAGCCCGTCATGTGTTACTTCCAGGTGGTTATCAAATGCAGCGGCAGGCGGAACCGGTGGATGGTAGGGAACCAGGACTCCTTTATCGGGACCGGCTTCTTTTACATTGACAATGTCGGCTTTGTAATAATCGATATCAACCTTGTATTTCCCGGGTCCGAAATCAGTGGCTGCCATTTGTACAGAAACAGAATCACCGGGTACAGCGTCAAACTTCCGGGTAGTCATGCTGATGACATGCCATCCGGTGGTATCTTCAATATCATATTCCATCAGGTCAATATGGAAATCCGTGGTTCTTTGTGTGTTCACCATAAAGTTAATTCTCCGCGGTGCATTATGGACCCGCACCCTGGCTTCGACCCTTAACTGGTAGTCGGGATTTTCCAGCTTTTTGAGATCGAGAAATGCAGTTACATTTCGCCAGATCAGTGTCCAATAAACATTGTACTTGTCTTTTGAAGCGTCAATGTGCAGGGTGGCATAACCACTGTGTTGTTTAAACTCCATTTCTGCTGCCCCGTCACCTGTAAGTACAAACCATCCTTCGATCTGCTGACCATCAAACGAATCCAGGAACTGTGCCTGGCAAAGGACTGCACTAAATAACAGGGCAAATGCCAGGGCTGTTTTTCCGATTGTATGCTTTTTATTTTTGATATAGCTTGGATAATATGCATTGTATTATAAATATGCCGAATAAAAGTTCTCTGTTTTGCTTTTTTTTTGTACCTTTTGTGTAGGATGTTTGGGGAAGACCTTGTTGTTCATTATGGTTTGATAGGGAATTGGATAATGAAAAAATGAAGAAATGAAAAAATGAAGAAATAGAAGACATGCACCCTTCAAGGGTTTTCAACCGCTTGAAGGGAATCCGTAACAACAATAACTTTGCTTATACCAGCTATTTCTTCATTGATAATTGTTCATTGATAATTGTTCATTGATAATTGTTCATTGATAATTGTTCATTGATAATTGCCCCTGCTACTTGTCCCTTGTCCCTCGTCCCTCATCCCTTGTCTTTTGGTTCTTTAGGCATACTGCCAACCGCATTTTATTTGTTGCGAAATAAGTATTAACTGTTAAAAAAATCGTGTTATGAACAATGAATGCCCGAAAACAAGCAAATGTCCGCTTTTTGCAGACAATTTATTAAAGCGTCCGGAATCTGCCGAAGTATACAAAAACCTTTACTGCCGCAATCCGGAAAAATCCAAGGAATGCAAAAGATACCAGGTGTCGGAACGGATTGGTAAATGTGCCGACTTTGTCATGCCCAACTCGGCCCTGACGGTTGACGAGATTATCAAAAAAATGAAGGAGAAAGCGTTGATATAATGGAGCTAACCTGATCTTTATTTGATTGCAAACATACGCTGCCCATGAAACAGGACATGACCCTTACCAATGAAAATGTAGAGGCTGTCTAAAAAGTCCGATAATCGAAGCCGTCATTGCGAACGAAGTGAAGCAATCTGTTAAAATACAGATAGATTGCTTCAGTCGTCCCTCTTTCGCAATGACGGTTTTCAACTTTTTAGACAGTCTCTACGTGGTGGTCATTTCTTCTTTTAGGTAATGGGCCGTGTAGCTTTTTTTGTTACGGATGACATCTTCGGGTGTGCCGGTGCAGATAATTTCGCCACCCTTTATGCCTCCCTCAGGGCCCATATCAATGATGTGATCTGCAACCTTTATCACATCGAGGTTGTGTTCAATAACGATGACTGTGTTGCCTTTTTCAACCAGGCGGTTTAACACTTCCAGCAGCACCCGCACATCTTCGAAATGAAGACCTGTGGTGGGTTCATCCAGTATGTAAAGGGTTTTGCCGGTATCTTTACGTGCAAGTTCAGCAGCAAGCTTGATGCGCTGCGATTCGCCACCTGAAAGTGTGGTCGATGGCTGCCCCAGGGTCAGATATCCCAATCCTACCTGGTTAATGGTATCGATCTTGTGCCTGATGGAAGGTATGCCGCTGAAAAACTCAACAGCCTGGCTGATGGTCAGGTCGAGCACTTCGCTGATATTTTTGCCCTTGTACCGTATCTCAAGCGTTTCGCGGTTATACCGTTTGCCGTTGCATTCGGTGCAGTGTACATATACATCGGGCAGAAAGTTCATCTCGATGGTTTGCAGACCTGCTCCCTGACAGGCCTCACAACGCCCTCCCTTTACATTGAACGAAAACCGCCCGGCCTTGTATCCGCGTATCTTCGATTCGCGGGTTTGTTCAAACAATTTACGGATATCGGAAAACACGCCGGTATAGGTAGCGGGGTTCGAACGGGGTGTGCGGCCAATGGGCGACTGATCGACCTCAATTACCTTGTCGATGTTTTCAAGTCCGGTTATTTTTTCGTAAGGCAGCGGTACCAGCGACGAACGGTAAAAGTGCCTGCTCAGTATGGGGAAAAGTGTGTCATAAATAGCTGTGGATTTACCGCTTCCCGATACGCCGGTGATACAAATGAATTTTCCCAGGGGAAACTCCAGGTCGACACCCTTAAGGTTGTTGCCGGTAGCCCCGTGCAAGGTAAGCTTTTTGCCATTGCCTTTACGCCGCACCGATGGCAGGGCAATTACTTTTTCGTTGCGCAGGTATTTGGCGGTAAGCGAATTGCTTTTGGACACTTCGGCAGGTGTGCCGGCGGTACATATTTCGCCACCATGCCTGCCGGCAAAAGGCCCGAGATCTAACACGTAGTCGGCGCTCATGATCATCTGCCGGTCGTGTTCCACCACAATAACCGAGTTACCGGCATCGCGAAGTTCCTTTAACGATTCTATGAGTTTATGATTGTCGCGCTGATGCAAACCTATGCTGGGTTCATCCAAAATATACAGTACATTTACCAGTTGTGATCCTATTTGGGTAGCCAGCCTTATGCGCTGACTTTCACCGCCCGACAAACTTCCTGCGCTGCGGTTGAGCGATAAATAATCCAGGCCGACATCGAGCAGAAAACGAATGCGGGTTTTCAGCTCCTTGAGAATGGCTGCGGCAATGGCTATCTGCCGGGGATTTAAATACGGGTCGACATCCGACAGCCACTGGTAAAGCTCAGACATATCCATCGACGACAATTGCGCTATATTCCGGTCGTGTATCCTGAAGTAAAGCGATTCTTTTTTCAGTCTCGCTCCATGGCAGTCGGGACAGGTAATTTTGCGTATATACTGGTCGGCTTCTTTGTCGTCTTTATCGGACGGGCTTATCAAATGATTGGTTACGAAATTGATCACCCCTTCGAAGCTGAGGAAGTAATTGGTAGAGAATCCCATGGGCGTTTTCTCGAGCTTAAAGGTCTCCTCCGATCCGTAGAGGATCACGTTCATACCATCTTCGGGAATTTCTTTGATGGGAGTGTTCAGCGTAAATTTATACTTGGCGGCAATTGCTTCGAGCTGCCAGAATATCAGTGCATTGCGGTAAGGCCCGAGTGGTTGTATACCACCTTTTTTAATGGACAGATCGGGATTGGGAATGATTTTGGCAATGTCAATTTCATTGACCGTTCCCAGCCCGTTGCAACGCGGACAAGCGCCCTGGGGCGAATTAAAGGAGAAAGTATGCGGTGCCGGTTCGTTGTACGAAATGCCTGTGGTAGGACACATCAGCTGCCGGCTGAAGTAACGGGGTTCTTTACTGTCGGCATCGAGTACCATAATGATCCCTTTACCGTGTTGCATGGCCAGTGCCACCGCGTCTTTCAGTCGTTTCTGGCCGCTGCTTTCAACCAGCATTTTATCAATTACCAGTTCAATAAAGTGAGC
Source organism: uncultured Bacteroidales bacterium (assembly GCA_964618645.1). Taxonomy (GTDB): domain Bacteria; phylum Bacteroidota; class Bacteroidia; order Bacteroidales; family UBA10428; genus UBA5072. Next base: position 36,717 of record CAZUBW010000009.1, read on the forward strand.
CTTGTAACGGTCGAGTTTCATGCCCGGCCTGGCCTCTGTCAGCTCACCGTCGACCCGCACGTTCAGGAAACCCTTTCGCCGCACCTGTTCAAATACCTCTTTGTAATGTCCCTTGCGTCCCTTGATAAGAGGTGCCAGGATATAAATTTTTTTATCCCCGTACTTGTTAAGGATCAGGTTGATGATCTGTTCGTCGGTGTATTTCACCATGGGCTCGCCGGTGTTGTACGAATAGGCAATACCGGCCCTGGCAAACAGTAACCGCAGGAAGTCGTATATTTCGGTAATGGTGCCAACGGTCGACCGCGGGTTTTTTCCGGTAGTCTTTTGTTCGATGGCGATTACCGGGCTCAACCCGGTAATTTTGTCCACTTCGGGCCTTTCCATATTGCCCAGGAATTGCCTGGCGTATGCCGAAAGGGTTTCCATGTACCGGCGTTGGCCTTCGGCATAAATGGTATCAAAAGCAAGGGACGATTTACCGCTTCCGCTTAACCCGGTGATTACGGTAAGCTGGTTACGGGGGATAGAAGCGTCTATGTTCTTCAGGTTGTGAACACGGGCGCCGTAAACATTGACTTCTCCTGTTTCGAGGGCTGTGGTTTCTGATGATCTGGCCAATTTTTGTCTCCGGGTCGCTTAAGGTTCTGAAATAAAATCACTGAATGGTACGTCCTCCTTCATCGGGAAGCACAATTTCGTAAACCCTGGTGGCGTGATCAGGAAGGTAATTTTGCCGTAGCCATGGGTTAAACTGTTTGATAATTTTGTAATTGGTTGAATGCCCTATGGCAAAATCGGCGATATTGGGTATCTCTTTATCAACAGCAAGGGTATGGGTTGGTATTACCGGGTAGTAATCGTCCTCGCCAATCTGAAAACCGTAAGCCGATGGATTTTCGGTGATCAGTTTATGCGCAATCAGCCTGAAAACATACCGGGCAGTCTCTTCATTCAGCAGCAAATCGTAATAATTGCTTGTTTTTTGTTTGTTGACCTGGTTTTCAACACCGTTTCTGCCGGCATTGTAAGTGGCGGCAGCCATGGTCCAGCTTCCGAATTCCTTGTACGACTGCAGCAGGTATTTACAGGCAACTTCGGTGGACCGGGCCAGGTCGTACCGTTCATCTACAGCGGTATTTACTTCAAGTCCGTATTCTTTGGCCGTCGATTCGAGAATTTGCCATACGCCAACAGCTTTGGCCGGCGATACCACATTTTCGAAACCGCTTTCAGCCATGGCCAGGTATTTGAAATCGTCGGGTACAGCGTATTTTTTCAGGATGGGTTCAATGACCTTGAAATAGCGTTTGGTTCTTTTCAGCACCATCAAGGTACGCGAATGCCAGTAACCATTCACCAGCATTTCCTTGTCGAGGCTTTCGCGGGTATCGAAATTGCTGAGCGGAACGGCTTCCCCGGCAAATTCGAGTTCGTCGGGCAGGCTGAAAGGCTCTGTCAGCGCCGGCATTCTCTCGGGGATGGCAGGAGTTCCCTCATTACCTGTAAAACTTTGGATGGATAAAAACAACCCTATCACGCACAGCGCGCCGGCAATGAAAACAACCGGTCGCAACCATGCTCCTGAACTTCTTTGTGACCTCATGCTCTTCTGCGAAAAATAAAGTTATATCCCTTTGTACGGAATAATGCAAAGTTAGTTAAAAGCTTTTTCAATTTTTTGCATGCCCGAAAGCGAATTTTATGTTTTTTCAGAAGAGGTAATTGAAGCCTGCAAAAATGCCAAATGAATACGGGTGTACATTGTACCCGGCATTTTTGTCAATCGGATTAAAGTAGTACCTGAATCTGGGTTCGAGTGTAAAGGCAAAACGCTTGTAAACGGGATATTCAAAGCCCAGTCCAAAGGACCCCAGGTAGTTTACCGTAGTTATTTCATCGGTTATGGCATCAATGGCATCATTGTCCATGAATATTTTGGTGCCAACCAGGATATTGGTGACCAGCCCGCCTGAAAAGCTGAAGTCGAACCGGCGGTCGATGATCTTGTATTTCAGTAATATGGGCAGTTCAACATACTCGAAATACTGATCGAGACTTGTATTGCTTTCCTCATCCGGGTCGACCTTAATTGCTGATGGTGCGTTCAGGTAGCTGTAATAGCGGCTATCGGCAGTGCCGGCCATGGTATTCATATCGAGCTGGTTTTCCAGGTCCATTTTACGACCGGCCTGGTCGGTGATTTCACCTTTGATAACGCCGGTGGAGTTCACCACCGAAATACTTTTTTCGCTTTCGCCGTTTCCGTTGAAAACGCTGGCGGCATAGGTATTATAATTTGTTTCGGCCGACGTTTTGTGCTGTCCGTAACGCGAATAATACATACCCGACTGAATGGTGAGGCGTTTACCACTGGTAACGGCAACTTTTACACCGCCTGCATAGGCCATTACGCCGCTTTCGTATTCATTGAATTCGTCAACAACCGCTGCATAGGACTTGTCCGATTGGATGCTCCGGTAGGAATACAGCGGGGCCATTTCGGTTCCAAACGACCAGGTGCGGACTTTATCAGCAGACTTATCAACTGCCGCGGGAATGTCGTACTGCGCCAGCAACAATGCTTCTGCCTCTTCGGGCGTTAATGTACGCATGGCAGCCCGGCGGTTAAAGGTATGGGGAACCACAGCCGAAGGCAGAATGACTATTTTCACAGGCAGGGCTGTCATCCCGTTGCTGCCGGTGGCAGCGGCAAGGAGGATATCATCGCCGGTTGCGTGATGGGTAACGGCAACCGGGAAATCAGTTGTTAAAACGTTTTCGCGTGCATTGCCAGGTGAGCCAGCAGTTGACGATACAACCTGTTTTTCAGCAGGCATAGCGGTTAAGGGGGTTACCTTTTCAGCGACAGGTTGAATGTCGTCCGGAGCAGGTTGAGCAGATTCCGTTGCGGGGGTATTCCTGTCGTTTATGGGTCCAACCGGTGATGCTGCTTTTTCGGTTGTACGCATGGGCTGATGTTGTGCAACACCCCTCGGATGTTTGTTGTCATTGAAACTGTTTCCCAGGTAATAGGCAACGCCAATGGCTGTTACAATGGCCATTCCGGCAGCAATACGGAAAAAGAGCAGCAAGGCTTTTTTCTTTTTTCTTTCCTGCAGTTTCAGCGCAATGTTATCCCAGGCTTCCTCAGGCGGGGCCTGCCGGAATCCGGAAAGTTTGTCGCTGAAATAGCGGTCAATGTTTTCTCTGTTTGTCTCCATGGCTCAGTATGTTTGAACCGATTTCAGATAATACTTGTTTACTTTCTCCTGCAGAATGGCCCTGGCCCGTGAAAGATTCGATTTTGATGTACCCTCGCTTATCTGCAGCATCTCACCAATCTCCTTGTGCGAGTATCCTTCGAGCGCGTAAAGGTTGAAAACAACCCGGTATTTGGGCGACAATTCCTGGATCATCCTTACCAGTTCAGCAGCGTCTATGTTAGCCATAATCTGTCCTTCGTCCTGACTTCCGGTTTCTTTCATTTCGTCCATGCCAACCTGCTTGTAATGAAGCCTGAAGCGCTCAAGTGCCGTATTAACCATCACTTTTCTGATCCATCCTTCAAAAGCGCCCTTAAAACCAAATTGCTGAATCTTTTCGAATACCTTGATAAAACCATCCTGTAGGATGTCTTGTGCATCGTCGCGGTTACCGGCATAGCGCAAGCATATCCCGTACATCTTCGCTTTGAACATGTCGTACAATTCGCGCTGGGCCAGCGGATCGTTCTCCTGGCAACCACGAACTACCTTATGTAACTGATCTACCAAATACACACGATGTAAACTCAAAAATAAGGCATTCTATCCAATTCACCTTGTTTCTTCGTTTCGAATATCGGATGATCTGATTCGGGAAATGGTTGCGTGCCCTCGTATTTTTTTAACAGGTGCGCTGTGTTCGTTATCGGACAGTGTTTGTATCATAAACGAACAAATCCATACCGGGAAATACCTGGATGTGTAAAGGGCGGTATTTCATAAACAATAGAAATACAACATAATAAGCGTGGTGGTATAAAATTTGCTTTATTGTTAGCACACATTAACCTGTTTATCCATGATTACGATCAAAAACTTGCACAAATCATATGTTACCGGTAGCAATTCTTTGCATGTACTGAAAGGACTAAGCCTTGAGATTGAAGAGGGTGAAATGGTTTCAATAATGGGGGCCTCCGGATCGGGCAAATCCACTTTGCTGAATGTACTGGGCATACTCGATAATTACGATTCGGGAGAATACCACCTGAACGGTATCTTTATCAAGGATATCAGCGAGACCAAGGCGGCGCAGCTGCGCAACCAAACCATTGGCTTTGTATTCCAGAGTTTTAATCTCATATCGTTCAAAAACGCTGTGGAAAATGTTGCTTTGCCCCTGTATTACCAGGGCGTAAGCCGCAGGCGACGAAACCAGATTGCCATGGAATACCTCGACAGGGTTGGGTTAAAAGACTGGTGGATGCATTTGCCCAGTGAATTGTCGGGCGGACAGAAGCAACGCATTGCCATTGCCCGTTCACTTATTTCCAAGCCCAAAGTAATACTGGCCGATGAACCCACCGGAGCGCTCGACTCGGTAACCTCAATGGAGGTGATGGACCTGCTCCAGGAAATCAACGACGAGGGCATTACCATGCTGATTGTAACGCATGAACACGACATTGCCCTGAGGACACAGCGGTCAATCAAGCTGAAAGACGGGGTAATTGAAACCATTACCTACCATAAATCGACTTATAAAGCAGTATCATCCTTTTAATACCCGCAGCAATGTTCGACCTCGATAAATGGCAGGAAATCCTGAGCACCATCAACAAAAACCGGATGAGAACCTTTCTGACCGGTTTCAGTGTTGCCTGGGGCATTTTTATGCTTATTGTGCTGCTGGGCTCAGGCAAGGGATTGCAGAACGGGATCAATAACCAGTTCAGGCAAGATGCAGTGAATACCATGTGGTTCGGTCCGGGTACCACCAGCAAAACCTTCGAAGGTTTGAAGTCGGGGCGCGAGATCAGGTTTACCGACGAGGATTATGAATTTGTGCGCGACAGGCTCGAGGGAGTGGACAAAATTTCTGCCCGGTTTTACATGTGGCAGAACAGGGTAGTCTCCTACAATAAGGAATACGGGGTTTTTGATCTTATCTGTGTGCACCCCGATTTTCAAGCCATTGAGAATGCAACTATGGTCGAAGGCAGGTTCATTAATGATATCGACATAAAGAAACGAAGAAAAATAGCTGTGATAGGCCGGCCGGTTAAGGAAGCCCTGTTTAAAAACGGTAAAAATCCCATTGGCGAATACATCAAAATCAACAATGTGCTGTTTCAGATAGTGGGTGTTTTTACCGATAAAAGTGAACGAGACGAAACCAGGGTGTATCTGCCCGTTTCTACAGCCCAGATGATATCGGGTGGCGCCAATCGTATTCATAACCTGAGCATAACCAGTACGCTCAGTGCTAAAGAAAGCGAAGCATTCGAAAAGAAAATACGTGCCGAGTTTGCCAAGCGACATAGGTTTGACAAGGAAGACCTGAATGCCATGTGGATTTCCAATACCATTAAGGAGTATAAAATGTTCTCCAACCTCTTCATGGGTATTCAGATATTTGTTTCCATAATCGGCGCTTTTACCATTATTGCCGGAATTGTTGGTGTAAGTAATATCATGATCATTGTGGTAAACGAACGGACCAAGGAGATTGGGATCCGCAAGGCCATCGGGGCAACACCTTACTCGATTGTGGGTATGATTTTACTCGAAGCAGTATTCATAACCGGTATTGCAGGTTATATTGGATTATTGCTGGGTATTGGCGTTCTCGAAGGGGTTTCGTCAATACTTCCCGAAAACCCGTTTTTCCTCAATCCCGAAGTTGATTTTACCATTGCAATAATATCTACGCTGGTATTGGTATTGGCTGGTACCATTGCAGGTTTGATGCCTGCATTGAAGGCCTCGCGCATCAGACCGGTGGTGGCACTAAGAGATGAATAACAAAAACACAGGCTATGTTCGACAGAGACAGGTGGTTTGAGATTTACAGCACGTTACGGAGCAATAAGCTCAGAACGTTTATGACAGCCTTCGGGGTGTTCTGGGGCATACTCATGCTCATCATCATGGTAGGTTCGGGAAACGGACTCAGAAACTCGATATTTGATGGCTTTCAGGATTTTGCCACCAACAGTGCCTTCATCTGGACACGGCAAACCACCATGCCCCACAAGGGACTGCCACGGGGCAGATACTGGAATTTCAACAATGCCGATATGAAGGCCCTGAAAGATAACATTCCCGAAATCGGTTACCTGGCACCCCGGCTTCAACCCTGGTCGGGCAACGGCGAGAACAACGTAGTGCGCGGCATAAAAACAGCCTCGTATGATATTTTTGGCGATTATCCGGCCTTTTTCAGAATCGACCCGGTAACCATGCTTTCGGGCAGGGAAATCAACGATATCGATATCCTGGAAAAAAGAAAAGTGGCAGTGATTGGTAATCGTGTAAGGGACGAGCTTTTTGAGAAGGGTGAAGATCCCATTGGCAAGTATATCCGCATCAGGGGTATTTACTTCCAGGTGGTTGGGGTATTTGAACCCCGGAATAAAAATATGAGTTTTGGCAACGATAAGGAGAAAACTGTTTTTATTCCGTTTACCTCGCTGCAGGTGGCTTACAATATGGGCGACGAGGTGCATTTCCTGGCGGTTACAGCTAAAAACAATACCTCGGTGGCAGTGGTTGAAAAAAAGGTCATGGCCCTGCTGGCCGATCGCAATAAGGTTGCACCCGACGATGAACAAGCCTTCGGTCATTTTAACCTCGAAAAGGAATTCGAACAGATGAACGGGTTGTTTAACGGCATTAACGTGCTGATATGGATTGTGGGCATAGGAACCCTTTTTGCCGGGGTGGTAGGGGTAAGCAACATTATGCTCATTGTTGTAAAGGAAAGAACAAAGGAAATTGGCATTCAGCGTTCAATTGGCGCCACGCCCTGGAAAGTAATCGGTCAGATACTGATGGAAAGTGTGGCATTGACCTCTTTTTCGGGGATGATAGGATTGGTGCTGGGCGTGAGTATTCTCGAAATGATCAATTACCAGATGGTAAGTTCGGGGGCCGAAGCCGAAATGTTCAAGAACCCGGGTGTGGATTTCAATATAGCGCTAACAGCCCTGATTGTGCTCATTTTTGCAGGATTGTTCGCAGGTTTTATTCCGGCGCAAAAGGCTGTCAGTATTAAACCAGTCGAAGCCCTCCGGGCTGAGTAATAATTTAAATGCTTATATGAGTTCACTTCAAAAAGTACCTGTTGTAGCACGTCATCGCGAACGAAGTGAAGCAATCTCAATCATTAACACCAGATTGCTTCATCCGCTCCGCTACTTCGCAATGACGATAAGACTTTTCGCAGTGGACACAATCAACAGATCAACAAATCAACAAATCAACAAATCAACAAATAAATAGCTTATCTCCATGAAAAAAGTTCTTAAGGTTCTTCTGCTGGTAGTGGTTGTCGCAGCCATCCTGGGCACCATGGTTTTTTTATACCAGAAATCGCGCAAAAAGCCCGTGATATACGAAACCAAATCGCCCTTTATATCCAATGTGGTTAAGAAAACAGTAGCCACCGGCTCAGTGGTACCGCGTAAGGAAATAGACATTAAACCGCAGGTATCGGGTATTATTGAGGAAGTATATATAGAAGCCGGTAATCATGTGAAGAAAGGCGATCTGATTGCACGAGTAAAGATCATCCCCAACATGGTGGAACTGAACAATGCCGAATCGAGGCTGAATAAAGCCAAAATCAATTTCGAGGATTCCAAAATGGTATATGAGCGGCAAAAAAAGGTATACGAACAAGGGGTGATCCCCGAAGCCGAATTTCAGCAATTCCGCCTGGCCTATATGAGTGCGATGGAGGAACTCGAAACAGCCGAGTCGCATCTCCAGCTTATCAAGGAGGGTGTATCGAAAAAATCGGGCAACACCACCAACACCCTCATCAGGTCCACCATCGAAGGAATGGTGCTGGATGTGCCGGTTGAAGTGGGCAATTCGGTTATCGAGTCAAACACTTTCAACGAAGGCACTACCATTGCCAGCGTGGCCGATATGGGTGAAATGATCTTCGAAGGAAAGGTCGACGAAACCGAAGTCGGGAAACTCCGGCTGGGCATGCCGTTGATTCTTTCGGTCGGCGCCATAGAAGATGAAAAATTCGATGCTGTGTTGGAATATATTGCCCCCAAAGGCAAGGAAGAGAATGGTGCCATACAATTCGAAATAAAGGCCGATGTAAAGCTGAAGGAAAATGCTTTTGTAAGGGCCGGATACAGCGCTAATGCCGATATAGTGCTCGAAAGGCGCGACAGTGTGATGGTCATTCCCGAGAGCCTGATCAGCTTCGAAAAAGAAGGCGATTCAGCCTTTGTGGAAATTGAAACACAACCACAGGTATTTGAAAAACGGTTTATCCAAACCGGACTGTCCGACGGGGTGAATATAGAAATCAAAACCGGACTGGGCATAACCGACAAACTCAAAGGCCAGGTAAAAGAAGCGGAAAAGGATAAAAAAACCGACGAAAGCAGTCAGGGGTAAAAAATGACATGGTTTAACAATAACGATTTCAGGTAGTTCTTTCTTGTTTAATTTTAGGTTTATTTTAGGTTAGTGTGGAGCCCTGCGGCATATTGCCTGCAGGGCTTTTACATTTCAGGTAATATACTGAATGACAAATATATAAATCGTTGGTCAAAATTGTTATACGTTATTGAAAATTCTCTTCCTAAAATGTAACAAAACTGTTGATAAAGTTGTTAATAATTATTAAATTAGCATGGTTTAACAGATCAAACATAATTAGTTACGATTTGTTGAATTACGTTGATTTCATGCAATATTACTAACTAAATTTTTTACGCCATGCTTGATGTAAAGTACAATATCAAAAGTCTGATCTCAAGCATTTATGAATGCCAGAAGAAAATCATCATTAACCGGAGGTTCATCCGGGAACTGGAATCGGAGGGGCATGATACCAACAACCTGAAGAGTGAGATTGGTGATTTGGAGAGAAGAATTGGAGAGTTTCAGAAAGAACTCAGAAAAAGGTATCAGTTTACTTACTAATTGTTAGCTTGTTTTTCCTGCATAAACAAAAACCACTCCGCAAGAGTGGTTTTTGTTTTAATCTATTTTACGTTTGATGAACCACCAGTCGTGCAGCGTAAGGCTTACCAGGAAAGAGTGACTGGTCTCCTGTATCAATCCCTTGTCGAGGGTACCATTCTTTCCCAGGTTATACGATAAATTGATACTGGTTTTGTTTTGCAGGAACGGCAACCCGACACCCAGGGTAAGGCCTTTGTCGGTATAATCCTGCCCGGCAATTTCGAGGTAAGAGGTCTCGTAATAGAAACCGGCCCGCAGGCTCACACCGGCAAAATATCCCCACTTGCTGTAATTTCCGGGGATATATTCCAACCCGGTTCTGATACCGTGGCTGTTGATGTATTTAATGTTCAGATCATCCGATTCGGTGTCCGACCAGTTGTGGTAAACATAATCGGTAGTAAAGGTCAGCCTTTTTTTATAGGTGAGGGCAAAACCACCGCCCGCGTACATGGGAAAATCAAAGGTACCACGGCTGTCGACGCGGTCATATGATATGGTGCCTTCGGAATCGTTAATGGTGGTTTCGTGTTTGAAATTTAACCTGTGTTGATTGCCGAAGATCCCTCCCAGGGTCAGAAAATAGTTTTTACCGATGGGGGTAAAATATTGCAATCCAAAATCGGCATATATCTTGTTGAGGTACGATGTTCTGTCGGCATTCACTTGTATACCTGTACGACTGTCAATCATCTTTTCGCTGTGTTCGATATGGCCGAAAAGATAGGTGAAGTTTACACCCAGGCTCAACCGTTTGAACAGCAGGTAGGAATTATCCCAGTAAAAATGGGTAAGTCCACCATTGCCTGAGCTGGTAATTTCATACTCTTCGTAAATGGTGCCTACAATAGGCTGCATGGTTTTGACCTTGTAACCGACTTCGCTGTAGGGGGCAATGCCAATACTCGACGACCAGTTTTTCATCACACGGAATCCCATGGCCACCTGGTTGAGGTTTACATCATGGCCCCGCTGCAAATCTTCATAACTGGTTTTATACGAAACGAAATCACCACTTATGCCAAAATCAAAAAAGAATGAAATGCTGTCGATGGTATGGCAAGCTGCCGGATTGACATTATTGAGGTAGAATGGCGACGACAGCGCAATGCCGGTTCTGCCCATGGCCAGGTTTCGTGCGAAACCCCTGGGATTGATTTTACCGACACCAAACATCGAATAGGGCATATGATTTCGTTCCTGGGCCGGCGATACTACCTGAAAGGTCAGTAAGATCAGTGCAATATATAGCTTTTTCATCCTTGGGTCGTTACTCGTAAATCAGATAATAAACCTTAAGTTTCACCTTGTTTTCGGGGTGCTGCTGACTGCCAAAAATCACCCTGTCAACAGTTTTATATAAGTAGTCGGGCGTTACACACAACAGCATGGCTGGCACCTGGTCGGTTTCCTCGGTAAGTTTTGATTCGAGAAACCCGCCAACATCAAACCGGTACCAGGTTTCTTCCTGGTATAATTTGTCAATCTGTAACGAAGCAATTTGTTCGTCGCCGTATTTATTGGCAATACCGGCCAGAAAGTGGTTCCGGTCATTGGAAGTATACAGGCTCAGGTTTTCGGGCAGCGCAATGTCGGCATAGGTGTTACGCAGCGGTTCCAGTTCCAGCGTGGCATCGAGTATTTTTATATTATTGTACACCGAAAGCAATTGCTGCAGGTAAGGAATTTCTACGCGTGTAACCAGTCCGATACCCGACATAACATAGGTACAGCCTTTTGGGTAGCTGGCGGCTGGTACTTTCTGGCTGAGCTCCCCGGGAAAGTCCACCACGGGATTATGCAACTCAAAATGATTGAACATCAGGTCGTAATCGTCGCTTTGGGGTGTAAAATCAAAGTATTTGTATACGGTGGTATACCCTGTTGGATAATGATAGTACAACCGCATGGTAGGCTTGCTTAAATTGGGATTGTTAACCGACGGGAACTGGAACCCCAGCACGGCTTGGTTGCCGGTATCGTAAGTAAGCATCATGCCCCTGAAATAACTCAGGAAGTTCTGGTTGTCCCTTACCCTGTCGTCGCTTTCCTTCATCAGGTCGAACAATTCACTGCCAAAGGCAGGGTCGAGGTTTATCCACACTGTATCGCTCGAATTCGGCCGGGGGTAGAACGAACCATGGCCAAACAGGCCGGTAAAGGCAGATATGGTGTCGTTGTTATAAAAATGGCCGTCGCTGCTGGGTTTCATAATAGCATTTAACCGGTGGGCCGCAATACTGAAAACCTGGGTGGTATCGCCGGTATAATACCCGTTGTACTTCATAAAAACCTTTAACGAATCAAAAACGGCCTTGTTGTCTATGTCCAGCGAAGTATTGGGCATCACCACCCTGAAATAGGTATTGGCCGTAATGGTACCAAACTCCGGGTCGTGGTACTTGCCAATCACCATCTGCGGAACATCTAACCCCGATGTCTTTATCGAATCCATCATCACCGTATAGGTGTGCACGGTAAAGGTATCGGTGAACTGCATCCGGGTTTTGATTTCCACCTTGTCGGCTCCTATGTCAAAAGGGGCATCCTGGTCGGTACACGACAGCAGGGCCAGCAGCATTATAACTATTGAAAAATATCGGATCATGTACAGTATTTGTTTAAACTTAGCAAAATAAACAACGCCTCAAAGCGTTTAAAAATAAAATATACCGTGTGCTGTATATTTATCGACAGTAATCATGTTTTTATCTACTATTGAAAACCCAAGTTAAATATTGTTAAAATGCATGGCCACTATAATCTACAAAACAAATGTAATTTGAATTGGTAGATAAAAATATTTATTTCATCTTTATATTTTTAAACAATATCGAAATTGTTTTATTAATCCATTGATACGCTTTATGTTTGCCAAATATCCCATAAGTTAAAAATTATTAATTACCATTGCAGTGCGCTAATTTGTAAAAAAAAGCGTTTATATTCATCGCAAATTTAAAACAGCCAAAAGCAAAATTTATTACAATGAAAATAGCAAGAAATCTATTATTACTGGGACTTTTTGTCGTATCAACAGTTACAACCGTTATTTCCTGCAAGGGAGATGATGATGATGATGATTTAATAGGCAATTGGATTGAACTGGATGAGATGGGCGGGAATGCACGTTCTGAGGCAGTTGCTTTTTCAATTGGCAATGTTGGTTATGTAGGTACTGGATACAATGGTGAAGAACATCTGAAAGATTTCTGGTCGTTTAACACGGAGACAAACAGGTGGGAAGAAATCGCCTCGCTTCCCGAAAATGCCTCACCCCGCATATCGGCTGTAGCTTTTAGCGCTGCCGGTAAGGGTTACATAGGTACAGGCTGGAATGGCGACGAAAGGCTGGCTGATTTCTGGGTATACAACCCCGGAACCAACACCTGGGATACCCTCAATGCCGTTCAGGCAAACCCGGATGACGCTCCTTCGGCCCGTTACGGTGCAGTTGCATTCAGCATCAACGACATTGGATATGTTGGGACTGGTTACGATGGTAACACGTTGCTTGATTTCTATGCTTACAATCCGGCAAACAACACCTGGAGCACCATTGCCAATCATCCCACCAAGGTTCGTGAAGCAGCTGCGTTTGTCCTTAACAATAAAGGATATGTTGTTACAGGGGAGAAAAATGGCGAATTCATCAACGATTTTAACAGGTATGATCCTGAAAGCAATTCATGGACCTATATGAGAAAGGTTTCACCGGTTAGTGATGAAAGCTATGATGATGCTTATACCATTGTGCGTAAAAAGGCGGTAGCTTTTGTGGTGGGCTCCAAAGCCTATGTGACATCTGGTGAAAAAACCGGTTCACTTCAATCCGACACATGGGAATACGATGCTTCAACAGATTTGTGGATAGCCCGAACCAGTTTCGAAGGTACTGCACGTAAAGATGCTGTGGCCTTTTCCACAGCTAATGGCCGCGGATTTGTTTGTACCGGTGGAAGTGGCTCCGCCTATTTCGATGACTTATTTGAATTCAGACCGGCAGATGATTACAATGACGAAGACTAACATCAGTCATATAAAAGACAAAGGGAAGCGGGTGGTTTATCCGCTTCTTTTTGTTTTATTGTCAGCGATCATTTTGTTCAATATTTACCGCATAATCGACCGGCGGAATCCATACGCGGTCAAACCCTTTAAAACCGAAAATGGCTGGGGATACAGGATAATGGCTAAAGAAAAGGTTTATATTGAGCAGCCTTTTATTCCCAGTCTCCCTGGTAAAAAAGCATTTCCCACCCGGCGTTCTGCCCGCGAAACAGGAAAACTGGTACTGCACCGCCTGCAACATCAGAAACTGCCTGCTTTCACCAACGAAGACCTTCCGCAGGTGGGCCTCGACAGCCTGGGTAACCTTAGACAATCACCATGAACCGGATCAACTGCCTGATTGTGGACGATGAACCGGCAGCGCTCGAACTGCTCGAGAGCTATATCGGCAAAGTTTACTTTCTTACCCTGGTAAAGAAATGCCAGACTGCCATTGAGGCCATGAAGGTTCTCGAAGAAAACCAGGTCGACCTGCTGTTTCTCGACATTCATATGCCCGGGGTAAATGGCATTCAGTTGCTGAAGAGCCTTATCAACAGGCCCGCGGTAATTTTCACCACGGGATACAGGGATTATGCCTTTGACGGATTTGAACACGATGCCGTTGATTTCCTGCTCAAGCCTTTTCATTTCGACAGGTTTCTGAAGGCCGTGAACAAAGCCGGCAACCTTATCCCGAAGGCCAGCCGTCAGCCTGAGTATATTCCGGAACGGCAACGCTTTATCTTTGTGAAAGCCGATTACAAGCTGGTTAAAATAAATGTCGACGACATACTGTACGTGGAAGGGCTGAAGGATTATATCAAAATCTTCACCCGGCAGAAACTCATCCTTACGCTCATGTCCATGAGCGCCATCGAAGAAAAGCTTCCTCCCGAAGCATTTTTCAGGGTACACCGGTCGTACATCATTGCAGTGGGAAAAATCGATTCGGTTAGCCGTCACCGGGTAATCATCGGCGATAAATTCATCCCGGTGAGCATCCCTTACCGCAACCGGTTTTATACGTATATCGACAAATCGACCTGAAACCTATAAATGTATTACCTCGCCGTACGCGGCGGCGGCAGCTTCCATAACGGCCTCCGACATGGTAGGATGCGGATGGATTGCCTTAATTAGCTCATGGCCTGTTGTTTCGAGTTTCCGCGAAACCACCAGCTCTGCTATCATCTCGGTTACATTGTCGCCTATCAGATGCGCCCCCAGCAATTCGCCGTATTTTGCGTCAAAGATCAGTTTAACAAAACCATCCTTGTTTCCGCCAGCGCTTGCCTTTCCCGATGCCGTATAGGGAAATTTTCCCGTTTTGATCTCATAGCCGGCTTCTTTGGCTGCCTTTTCGGTTAATCCAACCGAGGCAACCTCGGGGAGGGTATAGGTACAGCCCGGAATGTTCCCGTAATTCACCGGTGCGGGGTTCTTCCCGGCTATCTTTTCAACACAAACAATGGCTTCTGCCGAGGCAACATGCGCCAGTGCCGGTCCGCTCACAATATCACCAATGGCGTAAATGCCCTCGACGTTGGTGCGGTAGAATTCATCTGTTTTTACCTTTCCCTTTTCGAGTGCAATACCCAGCTTCTCAATGCCCAGGTCTTCGAGGTTAGGGGTAACACCCACTGCCGAAAGCACAATTTCGGCTTCGCGTTTTTCAACACCCTTTGGTGTTTTAATGCTCACCTGGCACATTTTACCGGTAATGTCAACCGATTCAACCATCGATGAGGTCATTACTTCCATCCCGGCTTTTTTAAACGACCGCTCAAGCTGCTTTGATACCTCTTCGTCTTCGAGGGGCACAATGGCCGGTAAAAACTCTACCAGCGTAACCTTGGTGCCAATGGCGTTGTAGAAATGAGCAAATTCACTACCAATGGCGCCGGAACCGACTACTACCATCGAACCGGGCTGTTTGGTGAGTGTCATGGCCTGGCGGTAACCAATGATTTTTTTGCCGTCCTGCTTCAGGTTGGGCAATTCCTTCGAACGCGATCCGGTGGCCAGGATGATGTTTTTAGCCGTTACCTTTGTTTCTTTTCCGTCTTTATCGGTAACCGACACCGTATGATTATCCACCAGCCTGCCATATCCTGCCAGGTGATCAATTTTGTTCTTTTTGAATAGAAATTGTACGCCTTTGCTCATACCTTCGGCTACACCCCGACTGCGTTCAACCATTTTTGACAAATCGGGACCGGCTTCCCCCTTTATAGTAACGCCGTAATCCTGTGCATGCTTCAGGTAGTTGTAAACCTGCGCGCTCTTTAACAGGGCTTTGGTAGGTATGCAACCCCAGTTAAGGCATATGCCTCCCAGTTCGGCTTTTTCCACCACACCGGTTTTCATTCCCAACTGCGAAGCCCTGATGGCGGCTACATAACCGCCGGGTCCGCTACCAATAACTATAAGATCGTAATTCATGTGTATACTGTTTAGATTTTCTGTTTACCGTTGAATGTTTTTCTAACTTATAAGCAAAAATAATCCGTTTTTGTTCGAAAATAAGCGTGCCATTACCGGCGTTTTCCATTGCTGAGCTTTATCCACCGCCGTTTATGGTATTTCTCGAGTAAAACACGGGCCGGCGTAAATGGCGTGGTTTCTCCCTTCAACACTTTCTGCTCGTAAACCTTCAGCATTTGCTGAATTCTTTTGTCGTTGTAAAAGCTGTCCTGCAAATTCTGGTTGATGGTTTCGTACATCCAGTAACGCGACTGCTCCATCCGTTTCTGATCGAAGAAGCAGTTATGGTGGGTTAATGCCATGTATTCAAGCACGGTATCCCATACGTTGTCGATGCCTTTATTCAGCTTCGACGAACAGGTCATTACCCTGGGAATCCAGCCCGAATCGGTTGGCGGGAAAAGGTGAAGGGCATTGCTATACTCGCTTTTGGCCCGCTCGGCACGGGAAATGTTTTCACCATCGGCTTTGGTTATGGCAATGGCATCGGCCATTTCCATGATGCCTCTTTTAATACCCTGTAATTCATCGCCGGCACCTGCCAGCATCAGCAGCAGGAAAAAATCAACCATGGAATGTACGGCTGTTTCGCTTTGTCCCACGCCAACAGTCTCTACAAAAATGGTATCGAACCCTGCCGCTTCACACAGAATAATGGTCTCCCTTGTTTTACGGGCAACCCCTCCCAGCGAACCCGACGATGGTGAAGGCCTGATAAAGGCCATGGGCTCGGCCGATAACTGTTCCATCCGGGTTTTATCGCCCATGATGCTGCCTTTGCTTCGTTCGCTGCTGGGATCAATAGCCAGCACGGCAAGCCGGCGGTTATTTTTTATCAGCAGCATGCCCAGGGCTTCGATAAACGAACTCTTACCCACGCCGGGAACACCGGTAATGCCAACACGAACAGACTGACCCGACAAAGGCAGGCAGTTTTCGATAATTTCCTGGGCCAACTCGTTGTGCTCGGGCAGTGAGCTCTCGGTAAGGGTAATGGCCTGGCTTAGCATAATGCGGTTCCCGGTGCGGATACCCTCGAGAAATTCATTCAACGAAGGCAGTTTACGCCGCTTTTGCTTATGAACCCGGATTGATTCCTCGCTGATATCAGGCGGCCGGATTACGCCGTTACTTACACTGAGTGCGCTTTTATTTACAGGGCCTTCCATCAGGCTTTTTGGCGGTTAATACTAGGGACGGGTGGTACTTTGCTTCCGGATAACCGCGTTAATCCACAAAACGGTTCTCGATTGCCGCGGATCGTTGGTAATTACCGTAATGGCTTTTTTCTGATTGCCTTCGCGCCCCGCGGTGTTGAAAACAGCCCTGATGACGGTGGTATCGCCCGGAGCAATGGTTGTCTTCTCGGGCTGTACGGCAGTGCAACCACAGCTGGCCGAAACTTTCCGGATGTAAAGGTTGCTTTTACCGGTATTGATAAGTTTAAAGGAATGTTCAACAACTTCTTTGTCTGTTATGGTGCCGAAATTGTGCTCGCGACTGTCGAATTCAGCTCTTGCTGCATTGGCCAGGTCTTCGGCCGAAAGCTGCGAAAAATCTTCCTTGATGATGGCGGTTATATTAATGCGGTTATTGGCAACGGCCTTTCCGTTGATCAGCAGGTCGAGCCTGTCTACGGCATAATCCCAGTTACTGAGGGTTGCCGTGCGGTATTCTATTTCAATTGTACCTTCCTGCCCGGGTTCCAGTGTTTCAGGCACAACACGTATGCCCAGGTGCGGGGGGATTTTCCTGAATGTTACCGATGCCGGCAGACTGTCGGAGCGGTTCATAATCCGTATACTGTAATGGCCTGTTTTACCTTTCACAATTTCACCAAAGGTGGCATAAATGGTTTGCAGTCGCAGGTCGCCAATGGTATACCGGTAAACTTCCTCCATCTGCTGGGTGGGAATCACAACACCCCTTATAAACAACATCACCTGCGGAGTTTCGGCATTGCTGTTGACCTGGATGGTGGTGGTGATGGCGCCCGACTGCCGTTGCGGATTAAAGCAAACCCGCAAGGTGTCCGATTTTCCCGGTAATACCGGCTGGCGTGTCCACTCCGGAACCGCGCAACCACACGAGCTTTTCACCTCGTTGATGATGAGCGGTGATTTTCCGTAATTGGTAAAGGCAAATTCGCAGGTTACATTGCCTGCATTTTCCTTTACCGTGCCAAAATTACATTCGGTTTCGGCAAATTTCACGATGGGCTTCGACTGCGTATGAATGGCAGTTGCCGGCAAAAGGGCCAGCGCTATGAGTAATCCTGCTTTCTGTAACATAATACAAGAAATGTAGTTTGATCAAAGATATAAAAAAACCGTGAACCCGATGATTTCGTATTTTTGCAAAAACACCGGTATGCAAATTATTCCAACAGCCGACGGATCGGATACGCTTTATGCTCCGGGACTCGACGAGCATTATCATTCGGTTTTCGGGGCCATCACCGAGTCGGAATGGGTGTTTATCCGTTCGGGTTTGCAGTTCAGCCGTCAACCGGCTGGTATCAGCGTTTTTGAGGTGGGATTCGGAACCGGGCTGAATGCTTTGCTTGCCTGCCACTTTGCCATTGCACACAACCGGCAAATAATCTATCATACCATTGAAAAATACCCCGTGGCGCAGGATATTGCTACACGGTTAAATTTTGCCGGTTGCCTGCCCTACATTCCGGAGGCCGCAGCACTTTTTCAGGCCGTGCACCTGTCGCCCTGGAACCAGGTTGTCAATCTTCATCCCTGCTTTGCGATGCAAAAAATTCAGGGCGATATGACGGTCTTTACTCCGGAAGTATGCTACGACGTGGTGTTTTTTGATGCATTCTCACCCGACCGCCAGCCCGAAATGTGGACAGCGGAAATTTTCAGGAAATTATATGAACATATGCATACCGGCGGAGTGCTGACAACCTATTGCGTAAAAGGACTGGTAAAACGCCGGCTTAAGGAAGCCGGTTTTGCCATTGAAAAACTCCCAGGCCCCCCGGGAAAAAGGGAAATACTCAGGGCAGTGAAATAAGTTCAGATCAGGCTCGGCCTATAGCCGTCAAGCTAAGAATGTATATTTAATATTCTTTCATTTGCAGATAACGACATTAATTTCTGGCAGTCAACGCTGAACATAACGATATCCCCGCTGGCGGCATAGCCGAGCTAATTCCTGTAAGACATTGATATTCTCAATTTAAATAGAATTTTAATGTAGCAATATGATGTAATTTATAGGATCATATATTATATGTTTCTTCCTATAGATAATCCTGCTTTACATGTCAGAATAGTAACGAAAACGCCCCAAAGGGGCATAAGCACCAGGATAGGGCAGCGCCCTATTTTACTGAACGATAATTACCTGAGCCCTGTAGGGGCGAAAGCATAGGTGTCTTATGCTTTCGCCCCTACAGGGCTTGCATGCATGTGGCTTTAAACTTTAATAGGGCGTTGCCCTATCCTAATGCTAAGGCCCTTTCAGGGCAAAAAAACGACGTAAATTCAGTAACATTTTACCAACATGACATTATAACATCCCTACCTACCGGACTACTTTGTCGGCAGATAATAATAAGCCCGGGACAATGAATGGAATACAATTATTATATTTTTCAATTGCCGCCGGCTTTAGCCGGTGGTACTCAATTGCAATACCCCATATCACCCGCTGCAAGCAGGGCATTGCCATGAGCATGGCTTTGCTTGCAGCGGTATTATATTTTGGTATCTTGTAATCCCCGGGCTAAAGCCCTGGGCTATTGAGGCCGGGAAATGGATGGTTTATAATGATTTACTCCCCTTGCACTGGCTTTCAATTACCACTTACTATATTGAACTTTGATACTGTCTCACCAGGTACCAGGCATAAAAAAATCCCGAAAACCACTGGCTTTCGGGATGCATATTGTTGTTTCAGGGTAATTTACTTGCTGGACATCTCATCAGAAACGGTGAGACGTTTTCTGCCTTTCGCACGACGATTGGATAAAATTTTCCTTCCGTTAGCGGTAGACATTCTTTCGCGAAAACCGTGCTTGTTGCGTCTTTTTCTGTTTGACGGCTGGTATGTTCTTTTCATGATGTTGCTTTTTATTAATTCCTTGCAAATTCGGATTGCAAAGGTAAATATTTTATTTTCCCGAACAAATATTTTTTAAAAAAACAAATACAATTCCTGCGCCTTCAGCGGTCACCCATACCGGACCCTGAGGCATTGTAGGTGTGATAATAGGTAAAACCATTCCAGGGGCAACCTTCGTAACCGCTCCATACATTGAAAAAATTAAACCATTCGGCGTGCGGCAGCCTGGTTTCTTTCCAACGGGTACTGCCTTCGAGCCTGAAGGTCTCGTGTTTATCCGTTGCAATGGCAAAGGGCATGAAAAAGCCTTCGTCAACGCCTGTCCACCGGTAATGGAGTACCAGGTCGTTTTTCTGGCGATCAAACCGGTATTCGAGCACAGGTATTTTTGTGTCGTACAGGTATTTGTTAAAAAACGGCGTGTAATTCTCACTGGTGAAGGCATTTACATAGTCAATAAAATCGTGGCTGTTCACCGGTTGGTACTGGTTTTCGGTATAAAATCCCTTTACCAGGGCAAAAAACAGGGAATCGTTGTTAATCGTGCAACGCAGGCAATGCAGCATCATGGCGCCCTTGTTGTAAACATCGTTGCTGGCAAAGGTGTTTTCGTTTACACCGCGGTTTTGCACCATGGGCCATATATTAAATATGTACTGGCTTTTGTCGCTGAGTTCATACAGGTACTCCTCCCGCCCAAAGCGGTGTTCCATAAAAAGATATTCGGAATAGGTGGCAAAACCTTCGTGAACCCACATATCCGCCATATCTTCGGCGGTAACCGAATTGCCCCACCATTCGTGTGCAGCTTCATGCACAATAATGTAATCGTAAATCTGGTTGCGGTATTCGCCCGAATTGTTTTGCATGTAACCACTGCCATAGGCAATGGCCGTCTGGTGTTCCATACCCTCGTAGGGCGATTCCACCAGTCCGAACCCGTCTTCAGCAAAGGGATAAAACCCGTATGCCTGGTTGTAGAATGTCAGCACGTCGCGGGTCTGTTGAAAGTGCTCACGGGCTGTTTCGAGGTTATAGGGCAGCACATAGTATTCGAGGCGGAGGGTGTCGTTGAACTGAATGAGTGTGTCGCTGAAGGCTGCGTATTTTCCGACGTAAAAAGTAACATTATAGTTATTGATGGGGTAATCGACAAACCAGGTAAAGCTGTCGGTTTTTTTTCCGTCAGATGCCGTGTTTTCCAGGTCGCCATTCGATATAGCCTGGTATCCTTTGGGTACCTCAAGGGTAATACGCATCGAGTCGGGTTTTTCCGACATGTGGTCCTTGTTTGGCCACCAGCTGCTGGCGCCAAAGTGTTCGCAGGCCACTCCTATCCAGTGGTTCCCGTCTTTATCGTGTTCCCATACAAAGCCGCCGTCCCAGGGCGGGTTGGGCGCTTCATCGGGCTTTCCGGCATAGGTAATGGTCAGGGTATGTTTTTCACCCGGCTTCAGTTCCCGCGGAAAATCAATGAAAATGGCCTGGTACCTGCGGGTATGAGGGAGTGTTTTACCCGCCCAGGTAATTTCCTGGATTTGGTACTGGTCGAACAGGTCTGCCTGGATGCGCCTGGTAGGTTCCTTTACGGTGAAATGAATGGTATTGGACCCTTTTATTTTCTTCCCTTTTGGAATGATCTGAACACGCAGATCGTAAAAGTAAACGTCGTAGCAGGTTCTTTCGGGTCCGAGCGATCCGCGCAGGGTGTCGGCGGCAGTGTACCTTGGCCTGTATCCGAGTTCGGGATGCAGAGTTTCGTCTTTGTAAAATTGATCGATGAGTTGCTCACGCACAAAACCGGCATCGCACAGGAAGCTGATCATGTTTTTGTTGTCGTGGTTTTCCGATCGCTGCAGGTCGGCACACCCCCCCTGCATATCGCCCAGGCTCACACGTGCAAGTCCCCTGCTTAGGTAAGCTTCCTGCATACCGGGTTGCAACATCAGCAGGGTATCCATGCAGCCAATCATACCATGGAAGTTTTTGCCGGTGTAATACCTGACACTGCGCTGCCAGAGCGAATCGGGCGACTGGGCCTGTGACAGCAAATGCCAGCACAGGCAGAAAATGACCAGGAAAGATCTCATGCAACTTGTTGATTAAGGATTATACCCGCTCTGGTTTAGTATTTTCAGGTAATCGGTTTCCGCCATCAGTTGTTCCAGCGTTACGTTGGGGTGGCGGTTCATGTATTCGCGGATAATACGGTACCCGATCCAAACCGCGGCACGCGCCGGCGATCCCCGGCCAAAGTCCTTGGTGAACGGCCCTTCTAACACAAATTTGTCGATGGTAAAACGGTCGGTGTTAAAAAGGAGTTTTTCCTGAACCAGGTAAGCCCACATGTGTTTCTCCGCGGAGGCAAAATAAGCCAGGTCCGAAGCGGTAAACCCCCACCTGAGCGAGTCGGGCTGATGTGGTAACATGGCATTGGTGAAATACAACAGCCGGCCCCTGTAAATCATGTTGGCAATGAGGTTGTTCACCGAATCGTAAAACGGGAATTCTGTTTCGGCCCAGAACGACATGGCGTCCGATGCTATTTTCCGCGGGTGCATGTTAACGGTGAGATAGCTGTATATGCCAATTTGCCGGTACAGGATTTCGTCAGACCCCAGGTATTTGTCGAGACCTATGGCCAGCAGGCTGTCGTCGGTAATGGCCGACTGGTTGAAGCCCGAAAGGTAGGTGATGACCTGCGGGATTTTTTTGTCCGGGAAATAGTAGCGGTAATAGCTGAAAGCGCTGTTAAGTTCTGCGGTTAAGTCCTTCAAATCGGGAAATACCTGCCTGGTGCGGTTATACAACTCATAATGGTGGCGTTGGGTGACAAAATCGCGTAGGCGGTCGGGAAAGGCCGGATCATCGGGATTTCCCAGCTTAAGAATGTAGCAGTAATGGTAAAAAAATACACCCAGTTGCTCCTTCCATTGCGGAATATACGCTGCAATTTCCGAGGGGTCGACCGCAAACAGCATCTCTTCGAAGCGCGTGATTTCGATTTGGGTGTTGATACCCGATATGTCTGCTTTGAACGGGTCCTTGCGGCAGGCTGACACGACGGCAAGTAACATTACCGCCAGTACCATCATATAGCGTGGTAGAACTGTTTTTTTCATGATTCCAAAAATAACTGCATTTCGTGCAACAACAAAATGTTTTTGCGAAAAGGTTTTTTTGCTCGTGACAAGGGACGAGGGACGAGGGACGAGTGGCAGTAGCAGTGGCAGTGGCAGTAGCAGTACCAGGGGCAGTAGCAGGGGCAGGAACAATGGAAAATGAAAGAATGAAAGAATGAAAGAATGAAAGAATAACTGCTATCAGCAAGGTTATCGTTGTTACGAATTCCCTTCAAGCGGTTGAAAACCCTTGAAGGGTGCATGTCTTCTATTTCTTCATTCTTTCATTTTTTCATTTCTTCATTATCTAATACTCTATCAAACAACAAAAAACACCGAATACCTAGCACCCTTCAAGGGTTTTCAACCACTTGAAGGGAATCCTGCACCCAGCACCCAGCACCTAGCACCTGCACCCAGCACCCAGCACCTAGTACCCAGCACCTGCACCCAGCACCCAGCACCCAGCACCTAGCACCTAGCACCCAGCAACCCCCCCCGTCAAAAAACAGCATAATTGTTTTTCTGTAACCCGGAACTGTTTAAATTTGCATGATAGTAACCTAATCGTACAACCGTGAAAAAATCAATCTTGTTATTGTTGTTGCTGAATGCGGCAGTTGTAATGGCACAGTCCGATCTGCGCCTCGGTGTTAACCTCGATCCAATGGCATCGTGGCTTTCACCCAAAACCAATGAAATTGACAAGGACGGAACCCGTCCGGGAATAGCCGGTGGTCTGACAATTGAGTATTATTTTCATCCCAACTACGGGTTGACAAGTGGTTTAAACCTCGGCGTTCAGGGTGGCAACATCTTATACGAACAGCCGGTTTCAATTTCCACCGGTGATGATACCTCAGTGGAACTGCCTGCTTCAACCTCGGTTACCTATAACCTGAGTTACATGACCATTCCGCTGGGTCTGAAGCTGAAAACAAACGAAATAGGGTATTTCACCTATTTTGCTCATCTTGGACTTACCCATCAGATCAACATAGGCGCCAGGGCCTCTTCATCGGGCAACGGACTTAACAAGGACAACGTTCCCAAAGAGGTTAACCTGCTGAACATGTCGTATTTTTTTGGCGGCGGTATTGAATACAATATCGGAGGAAATACCTCGCTGATGGCTGGTGTTTTATTCAATAACGGTTTTATTGATGTGTTGTCGAACGACGATCATAAGGCGGTTTTGAATTACCTGACCATCAGGGTAGGCGTTCTTTTTTAATCCATCACATGAAAATTGCTATTGCCCAGCTCAATTACACTATTGGGGCATTTGACGAGAACACGGAGAAAATTATCAGGTCAATCCGCAAGGCCAGGCAGGAAAAAGTAGCGTTGGTTATTTTTTCCGAACTTTCCGTATGCGGTTATCCTCCTCACGATCTGCTCGAGTACAGGTATTTTGTGCAGGAATGTGAGGTTCGTTTGCAGCAGATTGCTTCCGAATGTCATGGCATTGCCGCCATCGTTGGTGGTCCTTCGGTGAATCCTAAAACAACCGGAAAAAACCTCTTCAATTCAGCGTATTTCATGGCCAATGGCGCCATTCAGCAGGTAATTCATAAAACCTTGCTGCCCACTTACGATATTTTCGACGAGTACCGTTATTTTGAGCAGAATACCGAGTTCAGCCTGGTCAGTTACAAAGGACTTAACATAGCCATCACCATTTGCGAGGACCTTTGGTACAGTCAGCCCATCCTCACCGGGTACGGCAAGGATCGTATTTATGCGGTGTGCCCCATGGATCGCATTGCTGCTTTATGCCCCGACCTGGTGGTGAACATTGCAGCTTCACCCTTTTCGCACATGCAGGGTGTCATAAAGGCCGGCATACTCACCGACAATGCCACCCGGTACAAGGTGCCCATATATTATGCCAACCAGGTTGGCGCCCATACCGACCTGATTTTCGACGGCGGGTCTATGGTGGTGAATCCCACCGGAATTGTCTGTCGCATGAAGCAGTTCGAAGAGGATTTCGCGGTATTTGATTCGGACGAAATGGTCAGGGCGGGAGCCGACAGGTATACGCTGCCACCCGACAATACCATCGCGCAGATTCACGATGCCCTGGTGATGGGCATCCGCGATTATTTCAGCAAATCGGGGTTACGGACGGCCATCCTGGGATTGTCGGGTGGCATTGACTCGGCTGTCACCCTTGTGCTGGCGATAAGGGCGCTGGGGGCCACCAATGTTAGGGTATTGCTTATGCCTTCGCAATATTCGTCGGATCATTCGGTTACCGACGCCATCACCCTTGCCAGGAATATCAGTGTCCGTTACGACGTGATTGATATCCGTGAGATGTTCGGGCAATACGAAGTATCGCTGGCTGATCTTTTCAGGGGGGTCGACAGCGATGTTACCGAAGAAAACCTGCAGGCCCGCATCAGGGGCAACCTGCTGATGGCGCTGTCGAACAAGTTCGGCAACCTGGTGCTCAATACTTCCAACAAAAGTGAGGCGGCAGTTGGCTACGGAACGTTGTACGGCGATATGTGCGGGGGAATATCGGTGCTGGGCGATATATACAAAACCGATGTATACCGGCTGGCAGCCTATATGAACGCTTCGCGCGAAATTATTCCGGTTAACACCATCGAAAAACCGCCTTCGGCTGAGCTGCGCCCCGGTCAGCAAGATTCGGATTCGCTGCCGGCCTATGACGTACTCGACCCAATATTGTACAATTACATAGAAATGCGGAAATCGGCCGAAGAGATCATCGACCTCGGGTTTGATCCCGCAACGGTACGGAAGGTTATCAGGCTGGTTAATTTTAACGAATACAAACGTTATCAGACGCCCCCGGTTTTGCGTATATCCACCAAAGCTTTCGGACCGGGTCGTAAAATGCCGTTAGTGGGCAAGTACTAACTGCTGTTCTTCGTTAAAACAGATAAAATCGTTATCGAGCAACCACCGGATAACGTTAATCATTTTTTGCGGTTTTCCCGCTGTTTTTTCAAGCAGGTTTTCAAGCGTCAACGGCCCGCTGCCAATCATCTCAAGCAATTCGTCGCGCATTTTGTTAAACGCTTCAGTCGACAAATCTTTGTCGCTTCCGGCCCTGCATACATCACATTCCCCGCATGGCGGCGAATCGGTTTCGCCAAAGTATTCGAGTAATGCCTGGCTGCGGCATTTATCGCCCGACAGCGAGTAAATCAGCATGGCGCTGGCCCGCTGGGTGTAGCGCAGTTTCCGGGTTTGGTAATGTTCACGCGTGATGTAAATCGATTTTTCGTCGAGGCGTTCTTCCCAGAAAATTACCATGGGCGAACGCTTTTGCGGCAGGTAACTGATCACGCCCAGCGTAACCAGCTTGCTGAGGTATTGCCGTACCACTTCCTGGTCCACGTTGGCCCTTTTGGCCAGCATAACTTCGTCGATAGCCGTGTACTCGGTAAAAACACCGGTATACGACCGCAGCAACAGTTTAATGAAGGCATCGAAACGCGAGTTCGACACCTGGAAACGGTAGAGATCGTCGCGGTTGAGGATGAATTTAATCCGCGAAGGGTTGTTGATTTCTTCGGTAAGTTCCAAATAGCCTTCGTGCTCGAGGATTTTTAACGACGAAAAAGCCGTGAAAACCGATAAACGGTAGGTACGGGCAAAATCGTTGATGTCGAAATCGAATGACAATCCTTTTCCGCTGCCCACGGGCAGTTGAAGGTAATTACCCAGGGCTGCATACGTTTTTTTGATGGTGGCAATATCGGGGAAGTTATTGCGTATGCGCTGGTTCACCGAGGCGGTATCTGAGGGCGACGACAGCAAAATGGCGAACGATTTGATCCCGTCCCGTCCGGCACGTCCTGCCTCCTGAAAATAGGCCTCGGGCGAGTCGGGCAGGTCGGCATGGATGACAAACCTGACATCGGGTTTATCGATTCCCATGCCAAAGGCGTTGGTGGCAACAATAACGCGGATTTTGCCCACAGTCCAGTTTTGCTGCACCTGGTTGCGGGTAAGATGATCGAGCCCCGCATTGTAATATGCTGCAGAAATGCCTTCCTGCGAAAGCATGCGCGACAGGTCAATGCTTTTTCGCCGGCTGCGTACATAAACAATGCCGCTTCCTTTCAGCTTTTTGACCATGTCGATCACATCGCGGTCCTTGTTTTCGGATTGCCTGACCGCGTATATCAGATTTGGCCGGCGATAGCTTGTTTTGAGCAGGTTGGGTACCCGGAACTGAAGCTTTTGTTGGATATCGTCGATGACCGCGCCGGTGGCAGTCGCTGTCAGTGCCAGTATCGGTACCTGTGGGTGAAAAGGTCGTAATTCGGCAATTTTCAGGTACGAGGGCCTGAAATCGTATCCCCATTGCGATATGCAATGTGCTTCGTCAACGGTGATCAGGTTTACCGGCATCTCGCGAAACCGCAGGCGGAACAACTCGCTGCTGAGTCGCTCGGGCGAAACATACAGGAATTTATAACCACCGTACAGGCAATTGTTGAGCGCCACCTCTGTTTCATCGCGCGTACAGCCCGAATGTACTGCTACCGCTTTGATCTTAAGTTTGCGGAGGTTTTCAACCTGGTCTTTCATCAGGGCAATAAGCGGTGTTACCACCAGGCATAACCCGGGCATGGCCATGGCCGGAACCTGGAAGGTAAGCGATTTACCACCCCCGGTTGGCATCAACCCCAGGGTATCGCGACCGTCAAGAACAGCACGTATGATTTCCTCCTGAAGGGGCCGGAACGACTGGTATCCCCAGTATTGCTGGAGTATTTTGAGGTAATCAGCTGCCATAGGTAAGTGGCATCAATACTAACAAAAGCTATGCTGCCTGAAAGGGTTGCTAAATTTTAAAAACCATTCAATATTACTTCTTTTTTTGTAATTTCGCACAATTTATAATACCCTCATGAAGAACTTCTCTGATAAGATATTGCCCGAAGCCCTTACGTTTGACGACGTATTGCTGGTGCCCGCCTATTCAGAGGTGCTTCCGCGCGATGTGGATATTACCACACAGCTCACACGCAATATCAGGTTGAACACGCCTGTTATTTCGGCGGCCATGGATACGGTTACCGAAGCCACGCTTGCCATTGCCATGGCACGCGAGGGGGGGATAGGCGTGGTGCATAAAAACATGAGCATTGAAGAACAGGCCAAGCAGGTGAAAACCGTAAAACGTGCCGAGAACGGTATGATTTACGATCCCATTACCATACAACCCGGGGCCACTGTGGGTGATGCCCAGCACCTGATGCGGGAATACAAAATTGGCGGCATTCCGGTAGTTGACCTGCAGCACAGGCTGGTGGGCATTGTCACCAACCGCGACCTCAGGTTCGAACAGGAAATGAGCCGTTCGATCAGCGAAGTGATGACACGCGAAAACCTGATTACCACAAGCCAGGAAACCGACCTCGAAAAAGCTGCCGACATACTGCAGCATTATAAAATTGAAAAGCTCCCGGTGGTGGACGAGCATTACAAGCTGATAGGGCTGATTACCTATAAAGATATTACCAAGGCAAAGGACAGACCCAATGCCTGCAAGGATTCGATGGGAAGGCTCAGGGTAGCCGCCGCTGTCGGCATTACTGCCGACGCACCCGAAAGAATTGATGCCCTGGTGCGCGCGGATGTCGATGCTGTGGTGATCGACACGGCGCATGGCCATTCAAAAGGTGTGATCGAAACACTGAAAATGGCCAGGAAAAGGTACGTCAATCTCGACCTGGTTGTGGGCAACATTGCCACCGGCGAAGCAGCGCTCGATCTGCTGAAGGCTGGCGCCGACGGTGTTAAGGTGGGTATCGGTCCGGGTTCTATCTGTACTACACGGGTCATTGCCGGCGTTGGTGTTCCGCAGCTTTCGGCCATATTCAACGTGGCTTCTGCGCTAAAGGGAACGGGGGTGCCCATTATTGCCGATGGCGGTATCCGCTATTCGGGCGATATGGTTAAGGCCATTGCAGCCGGCGCCAGTTCCATTATGGCAGGCTCACTTTTTGCCGGTGTTGAGGAATCGCCCGGAGAAACCATCATATACAACGGACGAAAATACAAATCGTACCGCGGCATGGGCTCTATCGAAGCCATGCAGCAGGGCTCGGGCGACCGCTACTTCCAGGATCCCGAGGACGATATCAAAAAACTGGTACCGGAGGGCATTGTTGCCCAGGTGCCCTTTAAAGGTTCCCTGTCTGAAGTAATTTACCAGATGGTGGGTGGTTTCAGAGCCGGAATGGGTTACTGCGGAGCCCGCAATATTAAGGAGCTTATGAACGCCCGGTTTGTGAGGATAACCAACCCGGGAATCACCGAAAGCCATCCGCACGATGTAACCATAACCCGCGAAGCACCCAACTATAGTCGTTAACTTTTGCCAATAAACCCCATTGCACATGAAAAAACGCCTCTTACTGCCGGTAGTGATATTTATGTTTGCCTTTAAAGGCTTTGCACAGGACGAAGTATTGCTCACCATTGACAACCGGCCGGTGATGCTGTCCGAATTTGATAGAATTTACCGCAAGAACAATCATGTTCAGGCTTATGAAAGTAAAACACCCGCGGAATACCTCGATATGTTCGTTAATTTTAAGCTGAAGGTTCATGAGGCCCGTATGCTGGGCTACGACACCCTTGCAGCATTCCGTAACGAGCTTGCAGGTTATCGCGAGCAATTGGCCCGGCCCTATTTACAGGATCGCAAGTTAATCGACAAACTGGTTGACGAGGCCTACTACCGTACCGTAAACGAGGTCAATGCCAGTCACATTATGGTTAAGTTACCGGCATCGGCTTCGCCGGCTGATACCCTGACTGCTTACAACAAAGCGCTTGATATTCGCAACCGGCTGTTGGCCGGTGCATCATTCGCCACCATGGCCCGCGAGGAATCGGACGATCAGTCGGGCAGGGTAAACGAAGGCGCCCTGGGCTGGTTTTCGGCCTTTGCCATGGTTTACCCGTTTGAGAGCGCTGCCTACCAAACGGCTGTTGGATCGTATTCCATGCCGGTCAGGTCGAAATACGGCTATCATATCATTCGTGTTAACGGCAAACGACCCTCGCTGGGCGAAATTAAGCTGCTGCACATCATGGTCAGGTCGGATAACAACGCCTCCCCCGAAGCCAAAGCAAAAGCGGAAGAAAAAGCCGCAACCTGCTATAACCTGCTGCAACAGGGTACGCCTTTTGCCGAGGTAGTCAGGCTGCATTCCGAAGATGCCGGAACCGCACGGTATGGCGGACAAATGCGTTGGCTTCGCTCGGGCGAACTGCCGCCGGAAATTGAAGAAACCGTGTTTGCGCTTGCCGACAGCGGCAGCTATACAAAACCATTGCAATCGATTTACGGATGGCATATTTTTCAATTGGAGGACCGGCGCCCTGTTCCCCCGTTCGAAAAGATCAAGTCGCAACTCGAAGAAAGAATTTTAATGGACGAGCGTGGTAAACTTACCCAGGAGTCATTCCTCGACATGCTCAAAAAAGAATACAATGCCAGGGTATATCCCGAGAATATCAAAGCGCTGGCCGGTGTTATGGATAGTTCGGTATACACCGGAAACTGGAATACCGCAGTTGCCGCAAACCTCACCGGACCGGTGTTTTCTTTCAGCAACCGTACATGCACCCAGCACGAACTGGCTGAATTCATTGCCCAAACCAGGCGGTATAACGCCAAAGACAGCCTGGTTTTCATTGCACGTGAAAAATGTAACGCGCTGATGCAAAAAGAACTTATGGCGCATGAAAAGCTCCAGCTCGAAACCAAATACCCGGCTTTCAAATACCTCATGGAAGAATACAACGAGGGGATACTGCTGTTCAACATCATGGACGAAAAGGTATGGAGCAGGGCTGTTAAGGATTCTGCAGGCCTCAGGGACTTTTACGGACAACACAAAGGTGATTACCGGTGGAACGAACGTGCCGACATATCGGTGTATACAATAAACGACCCGTCGAAGCTCAAAGCAGTGACCAAACTGGCCCGGAAAAGGGTAAAACTGAACCTGGATGCCGGTGATTTTACCCGCCAGGTTTGTTCTTCGGATACACTGCCGTGCGTTGAGGTTACCGACCAGCTGATAGAGCGCGGCGAAGCCATGCCCCTTAACGGTTTCAACTGGAAAGCCGGCTATGTAAAAACCGTTCAGGAAGGTGGTAAAACCAAATTATTGGTGGTAAACCGGCTGCTTCCTCCTTCGGAAAAAACATTTGACGAAGTGCAGGGCCAGGTGACGGCCGATTATCAGAATCTGCTCGATGAACAATGGATAGCATCGCTCAGGGCCAAATACCCTGTTAAGGTCAACGCCGATGTGCTCAAAAAGGTCAGCCTGCAGTAACGGACAAAACCTGTGATTGCCGGTAGAATTGTACATTAAAAAATATCCCGAATGAAAAAATTGCCTTACCTGTTGTTAATAGTCTGCCTGTCAGCAGCCTGCGGGCGCAATGCAGTCAGGAAAGACGAGCAGCCCCTGGCCAGGGTTCACGACAAATACCTGTATCTGTCCGATCTCAAAGGGGTTGTTCCGGCGGGCATCTCGGGTACCGACAGCGCCTCAATGTTGAAGGATTTTGTTGAAAAATGGATCCGCAACCAGCTATTGCTCAACAAAGCCGAATTGAACCTTACCGACGAGGAAAAGAACGTCGAGCAGCAAATGGAGAGCTACAGGAGCTCGTTGCTGATATATGCCTATCAGCAGGGTTACCTGCAGCAAAATCTCGACACGGTGGTGACCGATGCGGAAATAGAGGCCTATTATAATGATAACCAATCGAATTTCATGCTGGGTGAACCTTTAATGAAGGGTACCTTTATAAAACTTCCGGTTAAAGCCCCGGAAATATACAAGCTTAGGCAATGGTACCGGGCCGATGATCCCGAAAGTATCAAAAGCCTCGAAGGATATTGCTATGAACATGCCGAAGTGTATGATCATTTTAATGAGGGCTGGGTGAATCTCAACGAAGTACTCCGCATGATGCCCCAGGGAAACGGGTCGTACGAACAAACGCTGAAATACCGCAAATACCTCGAGGTGAGGGATAATGACTTTTATTACTTTCTGAATGTAAAAGAACTGGCACCGGAAGGCACGGTTTCGCCCTTTGAACTCGTTAAGGAAGATATACATTATATTATTCTGAATAAGCGAAAAGTTAAACTTATCAGTGAGCTTGAAACCAGCATTTATTCAGATGCGCAAAACAGAGGAAATTTTACCATATACCAAAAACAATGAAGTACATTTCGTTTCTATTAACCGTTTTTTTTCTGCTCCTTGGTTCCTTTGCAGCTAACGGGCAACCCATCGTAATTGACGAGGTAATCGCCATCGTGGGCGACAAAAAGGTGTTGCACTCCGACATCGAAAAAGCCATTCTGCAAATGAAAGAACAGGGCGAGCAGGTTTCCGCCCAAACCCGTTGCATGGTGCTGGAACAATTGCTTACGCAGAAGTTGCTGATGAACCAGGCCGAAGTGGACAGTCTTGTGGTAACCGATGCACAGATCGAAGGTGAACTCGACTCACGCATGCAATACTTTATCAACGTATTTGGTACCCAGGAAAAACTCGAGAGCTATTTCAATAAATCGGTGATAGAAATCAAACAGGACAGCAGGGAAGAGATCCGTGAAATGCTGCTGAGCCGCGAAATGCGCCGGAAAATTACCGAGGGGTTATCGGTTACACCGTCGGAAGTGAAGGCCTATTTCCGCAGTTTGCCACAGGACAGCCTGCCTTACATCGATGCCGAAGTGGAATTCAACCAGATACTGATTTACCCCAGGTCGAGCGAACAGGCTATTATTGATGCCCGCGAAAAATTACTCAACATCCGCGAGAAAATTCTGAACGGTGAAAGCTTCATTACACAGGCCGTTATCAACTCTGAAGACGGATCGGCCATACGAGGCGGCGACATCGGCTGGATGGCCAAAGCCGAACTCGATCCGGAATACGCCAAGGCTGCCTTTGCCCTGAAAAAGGGCGCTATTTCCAAAATTGTGGAATCGTCGTTTGGTTTTCACCTCATCCAATGTATTGAAAAAACAGAGGACCGCATCCATACCCGTCATATCCTTGTTAAGCCCAGGGTCGATCCGGAAGAAGCAAAGGTGGCCATTGCCAGGCTCGACAGTATTGTGAGGCTGGTGCGGCTCGATTCGCTGAAGTTTGAAGATGCAGCTAAAATGCACAGCCAGGACGAAGATACCCGCATCAGTGGCGGACAGGCGGTTAATAATATGCGCGGCGGGGTTCGCTGGGAACTCGACGAATTCCAACCCCAGGAATTCAAAATCATCAACAACCTTAAGGTGGGTGAAATTTCAGATCCTTATGAAACCATCGATACCAAGGGGAAGGTCGTTTACAAGGTTATCTGGCTGAAAAAGCGCACCAACCCGCATGTGGGAAATCTTAAAGAGGATTACAACCTTTTCAAGAACAGGACCATGCAGATCAAGGAACAGGAACGGGTAAACGAGTGGCTCGAAGATAAGATCAAAACCACCTATATCCGGATAGCTGATAACTATACCACCTGCAATTTCAGCATAAAAGGCTGGTTAAAACCTTGAAATAATCCCGGGAAAATTGAAAAAACGTGCAAACCTGATTGGTGTTTTGTGGTTGCTGGCTTCGGTTGCTGGTGCACAGCAGCCCCGTGAGATTCAAATGTCGGCTGTGCTCATGGAACAGGCCACGGATATAGCCAACGGGGCGTACCGGCTCATTGGCAATGTGCGTTTTGAACATGGCGGCGCGGTAATGTATTGCGACAGTGCTTACTATTACGGTCAGCCCCGTAAATCGCTCGAAGCATTCAGCAGGGTACACCTGGTGCAAGGCGACAGCATTGATTGTTACGGCGATTACCTTTTTTACGACGAAAACACCAAACTGGCCGAAATCCGCCGTAATGTCAAACTCTTCGGCCGGAATACCGAACTGTATACCAGCGAACTCGACTATAACGTGGGTACCAGCACCGGCTATTATACCCGGCATGCCGATATCATCAGCGGCGACAATAAACTGAAAAGCCGCGAGGGCTACTACTACTCGCGCCAGGAAATGTATTACTTTATCGACTCGGTGGTACTGCAGAATCCCGATTATACCATTTTTTCCGACACCCTCAGGTATTACACCGGTACCAGTGTTGCCTATTTTTACGGCCCTACCGAAATTATCGGCGACAGCCTCTACATTTACTGCGAAGATGGCTGGTACAACACCCAAACCGACATATCCATGCTTAAACAAAATACCCTGGTGAAGAACAAAAAACAAACCATCAGGGGCGACAGCCTGTATTACGAGCGGCTGAGCGGCTACGGCAAGGGATACGACAACATTGAACTGTTTGATGAAGAACAGAACATCCTGCTGCGCGGAAACCGTGCCATTGTGCACCAGCAACACGACAGTGCACTGCTAACCGATAATGCCCAGTTTATTTACATAACCGGCGATAACGATTCGGTGTTTGTTCATGCCGATACCCTCCGTGCTACCCCCGATTCGGCCGGAAACAGGCAACTCAGGGCTTTTTACGGGGTACGACTGTACAAATCGGACCTCCAGGGGATGTGCGATTCGCTTTTCTATTCCACCTCCGATTCCATACTGCGACTTTTCCGTGAACCCGTGCTGTGGTCGGGCGAAAACCAGCTTTCAGCCGAGTATATCGAGATATGGACCAAAAACAGGCAGATCGACCAGGTGCATATGCAACAACTGGCTTTTATGATCAGCATGGTGGACTCCGGCAAGTATAACCAGATCAAGGGTAAAAACATGACCGGCTTTTTCAGAAATAATGAACCCTACAAGATCGTGGTCAAAGGAAACGGTCAGACGGTTTACTATGTAAAAGACGATAAGGAAAATGAGCTCATGGGCGTTAATGTGGCACAGAGCTCCGATCTGACCATATTCCTGAAGGATAAGAAGCCCGAGAATATCAGGTTTTATGTAAAGCCCAGCGGAACTACCTACCCGTTGCTGATGGCGCCTGAAGAAGTACTGATATTAAAGGATTTTAAGTGGGTCGATCATTTGCGACCGAAAAGCAAGTGGGATATTTTCAGGTAAACAAAAAAGGCTGCCGGAGCAGCCTGTTGATTCAATATTCATCTTCGTTAAAAAAGAAGTCGTCTTTGCTGGGATAATCGGGCCAGAGGTCTTCGATACTTTCGTATATTTCTCCCTCATCTTCGATTTCCTGTAAGTTTTCAATAACTTCCAACGGTGCACCCGACCGGATGCCAAAATCAATCAGTTCCTCTTTGGTTGCCGGCCATGGGGCATCTTCGAGCTTAGATGCTAATTCGAGAGTCCAATACATAGGGCATTAACTTTTGTGTAACCTTAAAAATTGTGCAAATATAAAAAAATATACATATAAACTACAATTTAGGTTTCCAGGGAATATCTGTCAGCTTAAAATCGTGTAAAACCTTGCGCGACAGCACAAACAGATAATCCGAAAGCCTGTTCATGTACCTTATTACGGTATCGGGCACAAAAAGTTCGGATGATAACCTTATAATTTGTCTTTCGGCGCGGCGGCATACGGTACGGGCTATGTGACATTGCGACGAGGCCACATGTCCGCCCGGCAACACAAACGATTTTAACGGCGGAAGTACAAGCTCCATTTCGTCAATGGCCTTTTCGAGGTCGGTAATGTCCTGCTCGTGCATTTCGGGAATGGCAAGCTTGCAGTCCTCACAATCGGTGGCCAGAATTGCCGCACAGGTCATCAGCCGGTCCTGGATGTCCAAAAGCATCCTGCCGGTTTCTTCGTTATTCCACAAATCGCGCAGCATGCCTATGTGGGCTATTAATTCATCCACGGTGCCATAACTCTCGATGCGCAGGTGCGACTTGGGTACTTTTTTTCCGCCAATAAGGGACGTATTCCCCTTATCACCGGTTCGTGTATATATCTTCATGGGAATATGAATTAAATGCTTTTCATTAAAATATTTGACCTTCTAAACAGCTACTGTCCCATAAAAGTTTACAAACATCTTTTCATATAATCAAAAAATAAGTACTGTACTTATGGAAGTCCTGCTTAATAGT
>CAZUBW010000010.1:0-69471 GCA_964618645.1 uncultured Bacteroidales bacterium
CTTCACTAAGACCACTAAGTTTAAGAACACTAAGAGGAGGCTGTCTAAAAAGTCATAAAAAGAGCGTAGTCTGGAGACTACGCTCAGCGTTCAGAGTTGACATTCAGTACAATGTGCTAGGCGTAGTTTGCAACTACGCCTAATAAATTGACTTTTTAGACAGCCTCTTTCCTTCGTGTGCTTAGTTCTTAGCGTTCATAGTGACGATTTCACTTTGAGTGCTTCGTGTTTATAAAATCTGCCGTGTACGTGTGTACGGCAGATAATAAATGTCAAAAAAATAAAGACAAAATAGTATTATAACTTATTATTATATAATTATTTAAATCGTCTTAGTTTGACGGCTATGCCGCTGGCGGGGGGATAGCGCATTTTCACAACTCAGCTCAAATCAATGAAGTGAGTGCATTGTTCTATTGAATTATTTCTTAACATGACGGCAATGGTCAAAGACTTCGCTTAGCAGGTGGAAACCAATTAATAAAAATTTGTTTAAATGAAATATAATTTTAATCCAAGCAATGACTTTCTGGGTATAAAAACTAACTACCATCCTGAGCAAGTAGTAAAGATTTTAGGTAATCCAGAAGATGTCAAAAAGCAGACATATTCGAGTTCTGAACTTAATGATTTTGATATAACATATTACTACAATAAAGGTCAAATAAGGATAGTATTTAGTTATGTCAATGGAATTTTTTCCGGATTATCAATATATAGCAAAAGTATTTATATTGATAATATTAATTTATTTTCAATACATAAAAGCGATGTGTTAAACATTATTGGAAAGATTTCAAATATAGATATTGAAAAAGCTTGTAAAGATAAGGTGAAAATAAACGATTACTATTCAGAGGAGTTTGAATTTTACGATATAGGTTTAACTTTATGGTTTGAAGGGAACGTATTAGAAGAGGTCTGTGTTTTTAAATGATTTTGTTCCGCATACCGTAGACTTCAATCAAGGTGGCTCGGCGAATGTTTGCAACTTCGCCGTTTTTAACGAGCAATTTACTCCCTGCGGTCGTGAGATCGCTTCGCTAAGTTGTAATTACCAGCACAACAAAACATAAAATCCTGCATAACCTGGTTTAGTAAGTTAAACCAAACTGCCAAAGAGGGATTGTATTCAAATAACCTTGTTCAATGCTGTCTTTTACTAAGTAAGCATTTTCTAAACCCTGAATTTGCTTCAGCCCTTTATGCTTTCCTCCTACTTCAAAAATATATTCACCAACCCGAAAATCAGCAACTGGAGATGCGATCACGTCATGTTTTAACCTAAGCTGATTTAAGAAAAACGTTTCCCTTATGTTCCCCGCATTTGAATTGTCACTGGCCAAACTGTAAATCAGATTTGTATTATCCAGATAGATTTTATCAACTTTGCCCAGGCCTCTGATTCCACCTGTGGCATCCCTTAACTGGGCGATCATTCCGGCTTCTTCAATATAAAGGCAATAATCCGCGATATTGTTCCGGCTGGACAAAAGAGCAGCAGAAATACCGGACATGTTTGGTTTAAATGGGACACTTTTCGCAATAATGGCCAGCAATTGCTTTAATTTCCTTCCGGTAGATACATTCATGCCGGCATACATAGGAATATCCGATTCCAAGGTTTGGTTGACGATCTGCTGTAGTTTCAGTTCAAAATCTTCTTCCAGCGAAAACGGATAATACCCTCTCTTCAAATAATCTTCAAAAAGTGGCAAGGGATGTTTTATTTCAGGTAGTTCCACTTTGTGAGAAAGAATATCCCTGAGTGAATATATTCGGGCAGTCACATGATGAAACAATTGCAAATATTCCCTGAACGACAAACCTTGCATGTGATACATGACTGCCCTGCGACTTAAATCAGACGCCCCTTTTTTAATATCCAACACAGAGGAACCAGAAAACACAACATTCAGTTCCGGGTAATAATCATAGATCAGCTTCAGTTCTTTGGCCCAGTCTTTGTATTTATGTATTTCATCTACAAACAGATACTTCCCGTTACGTTTTACAAACGTATCAGCCAGCTCAAGCAGTTTATTATCCGAAAAGTAAAAATCCTCTGCCGTAACGTAAAGTGTTTCACCAAGACTAAGGTTCTTTTTGATATGTTGCAAAACCAAAGTCGTCTTTCCAACTCCACGTGGACCAGTTAGGCCTATCATTCGATTTCCCCAGTTTATTTCATTGTAGAGGTATCGAAAGAACCCGGTATCTGTATCTTTTAGCAGCTTAAAAAACTTTTCAAATAATTTCTCCATGGTTGCTTATTATTATGCAAAGATATTAAAATGCACTATTAAAGATCAAATAATATATAAAAATGCACTATAATAGTGCATAAAATTATACTTTGCACAAAAAAGCCCGGACGCATCGTCCGGGCTTTTCGGGTATACGCTTAGGGGCTGTTAACCCAGGTAAGTTTTCAGCAACTTGTTTTTCGACTTCTGCCGTAAGTGCTTGATGGCTTTTTCCTTGATCTGCCGGGTACGCTCGCGTGAAATGCCAATGGTGGCGCCAATTTCCTCGAGCGACATGGGTTTTGTACCGATGCCATAAAAAGCCCGGATCACACTGCTTTCCTTTTCGGGCAGCGTGCTGAGGGTACGTTCGATTTCTTTGGCCAGCGACTCCTCAATAAGCTTGTTGTCGGTGGTGGGGGTATCGTGACTGGGCAGTACGTCCAGCAGGCTGTTTTCTTCACCGTCCTGGAAAGGAGCATCTACCGAAAGATGACGGCCCGAAAGTTCAAGGGTTCCGGCAACTTTACCCTCGGGCAACTCAAGAATGGCAGCCACTTCTTCGGGCGAAGGCTCACGCTCGTGAGCCTGCTCGAGCTGCGAAAAGGCCCTGTTTATCTTATTCAGCGCGCCAATTTTATTGAGCGGTAAACGAACAATACGCGATTGCTCAGCCAGCGCCTGCAATATGCATTGCCTGATCCACCATACCGCGTAGGAGATGAATTTGAAACCTTTGGTTTCGTCGAACTTTTTGGCAGCCTTGATAAGCCCCAGGTTACCCTCGTTGATCAGGTCGGGCAGGCTCAACCCCTGGTGCTGGTATTGCTTGGCCACAGAAACAACAAAGCGCAGGTTGGCCTTGGTGAGTTTTTCAAGCGCTTCCTGATCGCCCATTTTGATCCGCTTGGCAAGTTCAACCTCCTCTTCGGGGGTGATGAGCTCTTCTTTGCCTATATCATGAAGATATTTTTCAAGTGAATCACTGTTGCGGTTGGTAATGGATTTGGTTATCTTTAATTGCCTCATATGAACCTTGGTTTAGAAAAGAAATAACGACGATTATACAAATAAACAAAAAAGCACCCTTTTTGTTGCCCGGGATACTCTTAAAAAAACTTAAAGTATACCCTTTTTCATCGTATGGCGGAATATACGCATTTTTTGGCTTATTTCAAAATTTTCAGCGAGTTATGTTACGGCACCAAGGGTATCTGCTTTCCAAATTTTAGGCTATCAGTCATTTATAAAACATGATATTTATCAATACTTTTATGGCCGGATAGTCTTTGCTTTGGATGCGAAAAAAAACGAGCAAAAAATATGCCATGAATACCAAAAGTGCTTTGTCGGTTTACCTTCCTGTTCTGCTGGCCATGGTGTTCTGGAGCTATAGTTTCATCTGGTATAAAGAGGTGCTTGTTTTTTACCGGCCCATAGCCCTCATTACCTTCAGACTGGTACTGGCCGTTCCGCTCTTGTTTCTGCTTTCGGTGGCACTGCGAAAGCTGCAGCATATCAAACGCAAAGACCTTGCCTGGTTTCTGCTACTGGGCTTTTTCGAACCTTTTCTTTATTTCATGGGCGAGTCGTATGGCATGAAACTGGTTTCGCCTACGCTGGCGGCCATTATCATTTCACTTATTCCTTTGCTGGCTCCCATTCCGGCATGGTTCATCTTCAGGGAGCGCTTTACCCTTACCAATTACATTGGTTTGTTCATATCGGTAGCCGGCGTTATACTGGTAATCATGGGCGAAAACACCCATGCTGCAACTTCCCTGGCCGGGGTATTGCTGATGCTGTTGGCAGTTTTTGCGGCCGTGTTGCATTCGGTGGTCGTTCGTAAACTGGCAGGTCAATACAACTCGTTTACC
Source organism: uncultured Bacteroidales bacterium (assembly GCA_964618645.1). Classification (GTDB taxonomy): domain Bacteria; phylum Bacteroidota; class Bacteroidia; order Bacteroidales; family UBA10428; genus UBA5072. The sequence goes on from CAZUBW010000010.1 coordinate 4,124, forward strand.
ATTGTCACCTACCAGAGCCTGTTCGGCCTGATCTACTTTCTTCCGCTTTTCGGAATAATGGAGTTTTCGGGTTTTATCCAAATCACACACCGCTTTGAAATGGTGTGGCCGGTGGTAAAGTTGGCTGTTTTTGCATCTACCTTTGCCTTTTTATTCTTTGTGTATTCGATTCAGCGACTGGGCATTGTCCGTACCAATGTATTTGTAAACCTTATACCGGTTTTTACTGCCATATTGTCTTATTTTATCCTGAAGGAACAGTTTGGGGTAATGAAAATGGTGGGTATTGCCGTGGTAATTGCCGGATTGGTCTTCAGCCAGCTTAACCGGCGTAGCCGGATGATGAAGAGAAGTGAATTGTGAATAGTGACGAGAGACGAGTGACGAGTGACGAGTAGCAGCAGCAGTAGCAGCGGCAGTGCTTCGACTCCGCTCAGCATCCATCCAGTATCCAGTATCCAGTATCCCGTATCCCGTATCCAGCACCTAGCACCTAGCACCCAGCACCCAGCACCCAGCATCCAGCATCCAGCCCCAACCCCTGCCTAAAGGCAGGCAGGCTCTGCAACATTATTCCGAATCTTTTTTATATTTACAGCCTGATCCTGCCAAAAAAACGGCTGCATGATACCTTTACGAGATACCATACCTTCACGGAGCTTTCCCATTGTAAACTGGATCCTTATCCTGTTGAATGCCGGTATTTTCCTGTACGAGGTGTTTATGCTCAACAGCGCCCAGGCTGAACAGATGATTTTTCGTTACGGTCTGGTACCGGAAAAAATACGCTTCGCGGGAATTGACAGTATTTACGACCTGCGGGTAACGGTTTTCCGTCCTTTTCTGACCAATATGTTCCTGCATGGCGGGTGGTGGCATCTGATTTCGAACATGTGGATCCTGTTCATTTTCGGAGACAATGTAGAGGACAGGATGGGTAAGGTCAGATACTTTCTGTTTTATATCCTTTGCGGATTAATAGCCAGTTTTGCCCACTTTGTATTGCACATCAACTCGCCCATTCCGGCCATAGGAGCTTCCGGCGCCATATCGGGTGTTATGGCGGCCTACATGTTTATGTTTCCAAAAAGCACCATCCTGTCGTTTGTGCCTATTTTCATCATTCCCCTTTTTATTCCCATACCTGCTCTTATTTACATAGGCATATGGTTTCTGGGGCAGCTATGGAGCGGCACAACATCGCTGATGCTGTCGGATAGTGCCACAGGCATAGCCTTTTGGGCGCACATCGGTGGTTTTGTCGGTGGTTTATTCCTCTACCGGTTGTTCGACAGCTCCAAACGAAAGAGCCATTACCAGTAGTTTGAAAAGTGCGCTTTATACCGGCAGTCATACCGGTGATTTCTTTGGCATGCATCTTGCGCATCTGTATTTTCATCAATATGTGACAACATGAATTACCAGGAGTTAAAGGGCAGGTACCGGCAGGTTTTTGATTATATTGGCAAAAGCCGTATCAAGGATGCGCTGGATTCGCTGGAAATATTGTGCAACCATTCACGCAACCGCGATTTCAGGCAACAGCTCGATAATCATACCGAAACGTACCGAAACATCCTGAAGTATGCTTTTGAGCTTACCGACGATCCGCAGAAGGAAATGGTATATAACCGGCTGGTACGGGCCATTGTTTCCCTGGCCGACGATGTGAAGGAGGATATTATCCGTACCGGTAACCTGCTTACTTATTATACCTTGAAACTCAACCCTGAATCGCTTGCCGAAACGGTTATTTCCGATACTTCAAAGATGGTCGACAAACTTGTGCTCCGCCAGGAATCAGCACCAGTTGCGAAAGAAGGGGAACAGCCCGAAGCATTTTATGCAACACAGGAATACAAAGACAATATCAGGGCGGTATTCAGAATAATATGGCACTCCGATACCCTAAAGGACAAAGAAATTGAACTACTTAACAAAATCTGTCAGACCAGGTCCATCCTTTGGTTCGACAAATGCATATTGGTTAGCGCACTTACCTTATCGGCATTACGCCATTTTGACAGTAACAAAATCAATCTCCTGTTTGATTTTTACGAAAGCGGCGAAAAACAGGTATGGCAGCGGGCAATGGTTGGACTCGTGCTTTGCCTTTCGTTTTACGATGCCCGTATTGCCTATTATCCCGAGATTATGCAGCGTTTAAAAGCTACGCAGGGGCTACGACAGGCCGATAAAAGCATTGAAATCATCATTCAGCAGTATGTAAAGGCCCGTGAAACCGAAAAAATAACCCGGAAGATCCAGCAGGAAATCCTGCCCGAGATGATCCGGATCAAATCGAAGCTCGAAGAAAAACTCGATCTCGAAAACCTCCTCTCGTCCATGAAGGCAGAAGACAAAAATCCTGAATGGGAAACTTTTTTCAAGGATTCCCCCAATATGTACAGTAAGCTCGAAGAGTTTACCAATCTCCAGATGGAGGGCGCCGATGTTTTTCTGGGGGCCTTTGCCATGCTCAAGCAATTTGATTTTTTTAACGAGGTGAATAACTGGTTTGTGCCATTTTACCAGCAGAACGATGCACTAAAGACTGTTTTTGACAATGCCGGCGAGGGCATTAACCTGCAGCAACTGGGCGAGGGCATTGAACGGAGCCATTTCTTATGCAATTCCGATAAGTATTCATTCTGTTTGAATATCAGTCATATGCCGGCGTTTCAGAAATCCACGGTCATGGAATTGTTTAACATGGAATTGAAAGCCATGGGCGAAATGGCGATGGATGATGAGCTCATACATGCCGACGCCGCGACAAAGGTGATTATTACACAATATTTTCAGGACTTATACCGTTTTTACAAATTACACCCCCTCAGGGCAGAGTTTGACGACATATTTAAAATGCCGGGAGCCATTTATGAAACCTCTTTTTTCCGGAAATGGATCGACGATGAGAAACTGCTCAGAAATATCGGGGAATTCTTTTTTGAAAAGAACTATTTCAAGGATGCCCTGATCATTTTTGGTCAGCTGGTTGAAAACAGTAGTAATTACGAGCTTTTTGAGAAAATGGGCTATTGCCACGAGCAGACTTTTAATTACGAAAAGGCACTTGAATACTATCATAAAGCCGAACTGCTTGATAAAAACAGACTATGGCTGATCAATCATATCGCCTGGTGTTACAAGAAGAAGGGCGAGTACGAACTCGCCGTAGGCTATTATCTCGAAGCCGAAAAAATGGAACCCGAGAACCTGCAGGTGCAGGCGTTTCTTGGCCATATATACATGGAAACAGGCGATTACGAAAAAGCTCTTAAATACTATTTCAAGGTTGAATACCTGCAGCCCGATAACAACAAAGTATACCGGCCCATATCGTGGTGTTCATTTATGATTGGAAAATTTGACAATGCGGCCAAGTATCTCGAAAAATCGCTATCCTTTGGGGCGACTAAGAACGATTATCTTAATCTCGGGCATATCTACTGGTGCCGGGGCGATAAGCAACTGGCCATCGACAATTACCGCCTCAGTCTTAAAACGTCGGGTATGGATATCAACTGGTTTTCGGACGTGTTCCAGTACGACAGCAAGTACCTGGGAAAACATGGTATCAAGCCTATCGATATCCCGCTGATGATCGATTATATCAGGCTAGCCCTTTAAGTTTGGCTTTTTTAAGACCAGCAAACCGGATATTTTATTACATTTACTGGCTGTAAGGACGGGGAGAAGATTTTCATAAACCCGTTCAGGAATATCCATTTTCAGTATGCGTTGTATTTGCTGTTATTGCCTGGTTTTCCTGCTCTTAATCCTGTTTAACCCACCATCAGCATCCGGTCAGTTGCCTGCAGGCAAGCATTATGCCATGCGGTACACGGGAGCGTTGATTTCAGCATTGACACAGTTCGAGAGCAGTTACCCGGTTCGGTTTTACTACAGAACAACCTGGTTAAAGGACGATTCGGTGAATGTATCTTTTACAGGCAAATCGCTTGAACAGGCCATGGCCTTGATGCTCAAGAATAAGCCACTAACATTCAGTATTCTTAAAGATTATCATGTGGTGATCATGCCCGGCAGTAAGGTGGAGGCTTTAACCCATATGGTCAGCAATTATGCCGGGAAGGAATCAAACGGAAAAGATTTTGTACTCATCGGCAAAAGCGAAGACGGCATTAAGAAGAAAGCATCGGTAGTAACCGGAAAGGTAACCGATGCCAAAACAGGGGAACCCGTAATCGGAGCCATTGTTCAGGTTGATAACCTGCCACTCGGATCGGTTACCAATGTGGACGGAAAATACACCCTGTCGCTCGATGCCGGCTTTTATACGCTGAAATTATCGTGCATAGGATACGAGAACAATGTATACCATGTGAAAGTAGTTAACAACGGTACGTTAGACATGGAATTGTTTGACCGCCTGATTGCATTTGACGATGTGGTGATCAGGGGAGAACGACTTGACAAAAATGTAAGCAGCAACCAGATGAGTCTCATCGAACTTGATTCGCGGACCATCAGGCAGCTGCCCGCCGTAGCCGGTGCCACCGATATTTTAAAGGGGCTCACCTCTATGCCGGGCATTAAGTCGATCGGTGAATTCAGTTCAGGTATCAATGTGCGCGGGGGTGGCGAAGATCAGAACCTTTTCCTGTTTAACGGGACCCCAGTTTTTAATACTACCCACGTGTTCGGGCTCCTTTCAGTTATTAATCCCGATGCGGTAAATAAGCTTACCTTATATAAAGGACACATTCCGGCCATGTATGGCGAAAGAATATCGTCGGTGGTCGACATCAGGTCGGCAGAAACATGTCCCGAAAGATTCTCGGTAAAGGGCGGGGTGGGAATATACGACAGCCGGCTTTTGGTTACGGTTCCACTGGGAAAAAGCAAACAGTCGTTTTTTGAATTAGGCGGCAGGAAAAGCTATGCCGACTGGATACTGAATAATTCAAACGATGTATATCTGAAGAGAAGTGATGCAGGGTTTCGGGACTTCAACGGTACCCTTCATCTCCGGCTTGGAAAGTCGCGGTTGTCATTTTCGGGTTATAGCAGCACCGATGACTTTAACCTGAGTGGCAACATTAAATATTTTTATACAAGTCGCCTGGGTTCGGTAAACTGGAATATCCTGCATAAATCAACGCTGGGTTCCTACATCACCCTGTCGGGCAGTACCTATGCAGCCGACAAGGAATTGCAGGGAAGCAGCCTGGAGAAGGCCACCATCAGCACCGGTATCAAACATACTGCGTTGCGTTACCGGTTACAATACAGTGGCATCAGCAGGCATGTGGCCGAAGCCGGCTTCAATATCATTCACTACGAGGTTGAACCGGGTGAACGAACGCCCCGGTATGCAGTTTCAATCGTGACCGGTTTAAAGTTGCCGGAAGAATCGGCTTATGAAGGCGCTTTTTTTGTGAACGATGAATTTGTTGTAAATCCGACTATTTCCCTGAACATGGGGTTACGCCTTTCGGCTTATAAACACCAGGATGCCGGTTTCTATATGGATGCCGAACCCAGGTTCTCGGCAAAGATACAGCTCAACCAGTTGAGTTCGATTAAGTTCAGTTATAGCCGGAACGTCCAGTATTTGTCGCTCGTGTCACCAACAGCAGTATCCACGCCGTCTGATATCTGGAAGCTGTCGAATAACCATATACATCCCCTGACGGCCCATCAGTTTGCTGCAGGTTATTTCAGAAACTTTTACAACAACAGCATCGAAACTTCTGTTGAAGTTTATTATAAAGCACTCAACCATGCCATCGAATATGCCGATGGGGTTGTGCTGACCATGAATCCTGCCCTGGATGAAGTGCTTTATGACGCCAGGGGAAAAAATTACGGTTTGGAATTGTCGGTTAAAAAAAATGCAGGTCGATGGGACGGATGGATCAGTTACACTTTCTCACGTTCGTTTCGTGAGGTGGAAGACCCTTCGGCAGACCGTGCAGTGTTTGGTGGGAAATACCCGTCGGTGTCCGATAAACCGCATGACTTTTCCACCGTAGTTACCTTTCACGTGAACAAGCGGGTAAGGTTTACAGGTAATTTTTCCTATGCTACCGGCAGGCCTGTAACATTGCCAGAACAAAAATCCTACGTGGGCAATGTGCAGGTAGTGCTGTTCTCCAAAAAAAACCAGTACCGGATACCCGATTACCACAGGCTCGACTTATCGGTTACCTTTGACGAAAACCTGCGGTTACGCAAACGGTGGAAAGGGAGCCTGACTTTTTCATTGCTGAATGTTTACGGGCATAAAAATCCCTATACGGTGTATTTCTCAAAAGACAGGGCGAGCGCCGCAAATGACTATAATGCTTATGGTATGTATATGCTTTACCTGATTGGCAAACCGGTGCCTACCTTTACTTATTCCTTCAGATTCTGAGCATGATGAAAAAGTCACCGGGTCATATTATCCTTGTTTTACTTGCTTTTACAGTGATTTTTAGCATTTCGTGCCGTGAAGTATATTACCCCGATGATATTGAAGAAACCGAGCCGGTATTAAGTATTGATGCCGTTTTGCACGAGGATAGCCTGCCTGTGGTTAGACTTTTGTGGACGGCTGGTTATTACGAAAGTTATGCGAAACCCGTTCACCGGGCTATTGTGCGTATAGCCGACGATTCGGGCAATTTGGTCATCCTCACTGAAAAAGAGCAGACGGGAATCTACATGGCAACAGATGCGGGCTTCACCGGAAGGGTGGGGGGTGTTTATACCCTGGAAGTCGAAACCGAAGACGGCAGTGTATATGCCTCAAACCCGGTTGTGATGCCTCCGAAGCCCGGGGTGGACAGTTTTTATGTTGAACCGGTATTCAGAACAGTTTACTGGTACAGTTCCTATGGAAGACTCAGAAGTTACGAACAGGGAGGCTTGTCGGTTTGCACCCGTATAGAAGAGGAGGTTTCTGCCGAACATTACTACCGTTTCAGAACACGGGCAGTCAGGCAGGTTGTTTATACCAAGTGGCCGGGTACCTTGATGGCCACCGCCGGGTATTACTGGACTGTTTTTTACACAAATGAAATTTATGATACAAAGCAATCCGTATTGTTGAACAATCACCAGCTTGTCAATAGGCACGAAAGCGGATTTCTTGAAGAACCGGTAAGTTTCACGATTGATGTTGAAGATACTGACGCTCCGTATTTCAGGGGTTGGATTCTTACACACCGGGTTTATGCGGTAACAGAAGATGTTTTTCGTTTTTATGAATCGGTCAGGGACCAGTTGGATGCCGATAATGAAATATTTGCACCGGTTCCGGCTCCCCTCGAGAGCAATGTATACTGCGTAAACGATCCGGCCAAAAGGGTTATCGGGGTTTTTGAAGCTTCCTCTTTCAGAACTTTTTATAAATTCTGTTACATATACGAAACCTATAATACCTCATTTGACCTTCCATGGGTTCCGGAGAATATAGAGAAAGGCACACAACTCAATTTTCCCCCGGATTTCTGGGTTTATATGCCTTAAATGATTAGTATGAAGAATTTGACAGGGTTTTTCTACAGCAGGGCGTTTTTATTCCTATTCTTGCTGGCATTTTTAGTAAGCACCTTATATGTCCATGGCAGTAGCCACACCTGTAGGGAAATTGTTTTTGTCCATTTCGACAAAGAGGTATACACAGCCGGCAGCGCTGTTCGCTTTAAAGCATACCTGTTGACACAATCCGGCGAAAGACATAATACCATCGTCTATATTTCAATGCACGGCTGCGATGGCCTGGAAGTTTTTCATGGGCGCATTCCAGTTATTAACAACATGGCCACCGGGCTTTTTCAGTTGCCCGGGCAATTGCCCGAGGGTATTTATGAGATCAGGGCTTATACCAATGTTATGCGATGCACCCATGCGGAAGCTGTTTTCAAGAAGAGCCTTCTTGTGTTGGGTTTTGCTGCAACCAGCGGGGATACGTTGTTTATGCCGGCTGTCGTTCACTGGGAAGTTCCGGCACCGGTTCAAAAAAATTTTGGAATTGAGATGAAAGTTTCAGGTCAGCAGATTGCCCCGGGCCAGAATATGCATCTTGGCATAAGCAGCAACATTGAAGATTCGGCTTTTCTTTCGTTGTCGGTTTGCCTCGAAACGCCCTTCGCGGATGTATTGAACGGCTATGAAACAGCCATCTCCGGACCGGCATTTCCGGGTTCTTCATTGGAAGAAGACAGCCATTGCCTGCAGGAATCAGCGGGTTTTATCCTGGCCGGTACCCTGTTAAAGCGTAGTAACCGTATGCCAGTGTCCGGTGCGGATTTGCTGCTGGCCGTAACCGACAGTACCTGGCCTGCATTGTTGTATGCAAAAACGGATGAGCAAGGTGATTTCTATTTTTATCTCAATAACCACTATGATAACCGCGACCTGGTGATTCAGTTGGCAGACAGTGGCTACCGGGGCGATCTGCTGTGGATGATCGAAGACAAGGGCCTGCATGAGGTTACTGAAATGATTGATATTCAACCCAATGATGCGCAGAAAAAATTCCTTCAGCATATCCGGGAACTCCGCATGATTGAGGCTGTGTTTGGTGACGGGCGCGACACGGCAATTGGACGGGTTTTAACCCCCGGTTATAATGCTTTTTTTAGTCACCCCGACAAGGTAACCAGGCCGGCAGAATACGTTAACCTACATAATTTCAATGAAATGGACGATAATATTTTGCCCCTGATCCGCTTTTTCCGCAGGGACAACCGGTATTGTCTTTCGGTATATAACGCCGGGCAAAACAGCTGGTACGAGGATGTGTTGTTGCTGTTGAACGGTGTGCCCTTTTATGACCAGGAATACATAAGCATGCTAAGCACAAAGCAGGTAAAGCGTGTGGACACCTATACATCGGGTTTGATTGTTGGGGGAGTTAGTTACGATGGCGTGGTTTCGGTATATACTTACGACAATACACTGCCTGAGGCCTATCTGCAATCGGGCGCCTGTGTATGGCGCAATCATGTATTGTCCAATGGGTATATCACTGTTCCTGAAACTGTGGACGCAGGAGACCGGATTCCCGATTTCAGGGATAACCTTTGTTTTATGCCTGAGATAACCATAGGTCCGGGCGAAACCATTGACATTGCCTTTAAGGGGTCATTACTGGAAGGATCCTACCGTATAAGAATTAAAGGTATAACCGCTTCGGGTGAACCGGTCAGTCTTTCATCTCGTTTTATCATACAACAGGACCATGAATAAAAAGCAGTTGTTGGTATTTATGGCACTTTGCGTTTTTTTGCCGGGCAACGCGCAGGAGATGGAATATCCCTGCAGGTATTGTGCCGATTATAATCTGTACCTCCGGCAGGGTTTAAGTGGCCAGGTTTACAACAACCCGGTACCGGGTTATATGGGTGAACGGTATTTTGGCGAATGGCGGAAGGGAACCCTTTATTTCGAAAATGGTGATTCGGTTACCGGCGTTGATTTGCGTTACGAGAAGTACCTCGATGAGTTGCTATTTCTTAACGCGGAATTAAAGGCCGGAGTGCTGCAAAAGTCGGGTATAAAAGGTTTTACCATTTACAATGATCATGGCGCGAACTTTATTTTTATAAAGCGATACCTTAAGCTCAGTACCGACACAGATACGCTTCCGCACTTTATGCAATGGCTGATAGCGGGCAATGTCTCGTTGTATGTCAATAGGAAGGTAGTAAAATCGGATTATGGAAAGCTTGAAAATGCCGATCAGTATTATTTATACTATGCCGGCAGGCATTACCAGGTGAGGTTACGGCGGAAAGAGTTGCTCAGGTTGCCATTTGTATCGCCTCAGGCAATGAAGGCCCTGCTCAGAAAGGGCAGGATAAGGGTAAATGACGAAGCAGGCCTGGTAAAAGCAATTACTTTCTACAATGAACATTGATAACCAACAGCTATTAGCCATTGGCTATTAGCTGTTAGCCAATAGCCAAAGGCTAAAGGCCAAAGGCTAAAGCCTGCCTGAGCGGCAGCGCAGGCAGGGCTAATAGCTAACGGCTGATTATTTGCATTTTAAGGTTTTCCCAATCAAACCAGAATGTTGGTTGTAAGGTTGGTGATGCTGGTTTTGATGGCATCAAAGGGCAATCCGTCCTTGGTTGAGTCCTGTTCAACAATCATGTATTTCATGCCGGCGATGTCTTTGGCAGCCAGAATTTCCTTGAAATTAATGACACCGGCGCCCACGGGTGCAAAATCAGTAACCCCGTCGGTCGTATAAAATGGCGCTTCGTTGGTAAACATGTCCTTCATGTGGAAGAGCTGGAACCTGCCGGGGTATTTGTTAAATATCTCTACGGGGTTCTGGCCTGCCTTGATGGTCCAGAAGAAGTCGATTTCCATGGTTACCAGGTCCTTGTCGAGTTCGGTCATGAATACATCGAAATAAGGAATTTTACCTTCCACGGTGTCGAATTCGAAGTTGTGGTTGTGATATCCAAACTGGATACCGGTTTCCTTCATGATTTTGCCTACCAGGTTCCAGTCGGCCACCATTTTCTGGTAGCTGGCGATGGTGGTCCGGGCTTCGGGCACAACCCAGGGTTGCACGCAATATTTGACGCCCAGTTTGGCGTGGTCTTCGGCCATTATTTTGGCGTTGTCGAGGGTTATACCTTCGGCTTCAACCTGCGTGTGGCTGCTGATAATTTCCATACCCAGGTCGTTGACCAGTTTTTTAAAATCGGCTGGTTCCATACCGTAGAATTTCCGGTCGGCATAACCAGCCAGTTCGATGTATTTATACCCCATATCGGCAACTTTTTTCAGCGAACCGGGTGCGTCAATTCCCATGGCATCGCGAATGGTATATAATTGCAATCCGATGCCGAAAGATTTCGGGTCAACCACCGGACTTTCGGTAACAGGTTTACCGGCATTCTTGCAGGCAAAATGCGACAGTGTAATCATTCCCAGGGCTCCTGCAGCAGAAACCCTCAGGAAGTCCCTTCGTGAAGTGTTTTGTTTCATCCGTTCTCGATTTATTAAGTTAATAGTTGGTCAAAAAATGAACCCTAAATATAGTACAAAAGTCAATACGGATGGGAAATGCTTTGTTTATTTTGGCATGCCGGGTGCCGGGTGCTAGGTGCTAGGTGCTGGGTGCTGGGTGCTGGGTGCCGGGTGCTGGATGCTGGGTGCTGGGTACTAGGTGCTGGGTGCTGGGTGCTGGGTGCTGGGTGCTGGGTACTGGGTGCTGGATGCTGGGTGCTGGGTGCTGGATACTGGCCCCTGACTGCCGCTGCTACTGCCACTGCTACTGCCACTGCCACTTTCTTGGCTCTTGCCTCTTGCCTCTTGGTTTTTCTCTTGCTCATTACTCCAACTCTTGCTGATTTTTGTCCCTATTCCTGATTCCTGTCAGCCAACCGCATCCTTAATCTGCCTGTTTGGGACAGGCAAACGAAAATATTTTTGACGTACTTGTTGTTTTTGAGAAAAAAACGTCTACCTTTGCAAGCCAATTTTGAAGAAAAAATATACAAAAAAAGCATAGATGCCAACGATACAGCAATTAGTAAGAAAGGGCAGGTCGACAAATGTAGACAAGAGCAAGGCTCCGGCCCTGAATGCTTGTCCCCAGAAGCGCGGAGTTTGCACCCGCGTGTATACCACCACCCCCAAGAAGCCCAATTCGGCTATGCGTAAGGTAGCAAGGGTAAGGCTTCAGCATGGAATTGAGGTTACGGCTTACATTCCGGGCGAAGGTCATAATCTGCAGGAGCACTCCATTGTTATGATCCGTGGAGGCAGGGTTAAGGATTTGCCGGGTGTTCGTTACCACATTATAAGGGGTGCGCTCGACACTTCGGGTGTTGAAGGTCGCAACCAGCGCCGTTCGAAATATGGCACCAAGAAACCTAAAAAATAATCTGCGTTTTGAATAGACAAGAAAATGAGAAAGTCAAAACCAAAAAAAAGAATACTGTTACCCGATCCGAAGTACAATGATACGTTGGTAACCCGTTTTGTGAACAACATGATGACCAGGGGCAAGAAGAGCATTGCGTATGAAGTTTTTTACGATGCACTTGACCTGGTTCAGAAGCGCGCCAAGGATATTGAAGTTACACCCCTCGATATCTGGAAGAAAGCATTGGAAAACATTACGCCCCAGGTTGAGGTAAAGAGCCGCAGGGTTGGTGGAGCCACTTTCCAGGTTCCTACCGAGATACGGCCCGACCGCAAGATTTCCATCAGCATGAAGAACCTGATCCTTTATTCGCAAAAGAGAGCAGGCAATTCCATGAGTGACAAACTGGCATCGGAAATACTTGCAGCTTTCAAGGAAGAAGGAGCGGCATATAAGAAAAAAGAAGATACACATAAAATGGCAGAAGCTAACAAGGCATTTGCGCACTTCAGGTTCTAACAAGGATATTTGACATTGCGGTTTTTAGCCTATAGTTACACTAGCTGATAATTAGTGCAGAATGAATTTTGACTTGAATTATACCAGGAATATTGGCATTATGGCCCATATTGACGCCGGCAAGACTACCACTACCGAGCGCATCCTGTTTTATACTGGTATGACTCACCGACTGGGAGAAGTGCATGATGGTACAGCCACCATGGACTGGATGGTTCAGGAACAGGAGAGAGGGATAACAATTACTTCAGCAGCAACCACTGCTTTTTGGGATTACCAGAATCAAAAATACAAAATCAACATCATAGATACACCGGGGCACGTCGACTTTACCGTTGAGGTTGAAAGGTCGTTGCGTGTTCTCGATGGTGCCATTGCAGTATTCTGTGCCGTAGGAGGCGTTCAGCCACAGTCGGAAACTGTTTGGCGGCAAGCCAATAAGTACAACGTACCCCGTATCGCGTTCATTAATAAAATGGACCGCACGGGTGCTGACTTTTTTGGTGTTGTGCGTCAGATCAAGGAAAAGCTTGGTTCCAATCCGGTTCCCATGCAAATTCCCATTGGTGCCGAAGACAGTTTCAGAGGCCTGGTTGATCTGATTGAGCGGAAAGCAGTTGTTTGGGTACCCGACGAAAAGCTTGGCATACGGTATGAGTATGTTGACATTCCCGAGGATATGGTGGATCAGGTGGAAGAATGGCGTGAAAAGCTTATCGAAGCAGTTTGTTATACTGATGATGATCTGCTGGAGCGTTTTCTCGAAGACCGCAATTCTATTACCGTTGAGGAGTTTATGGAGCACACCCGCAATGCTGTGATCAACCAGCGCATTGTTCCGGTGCTATGCGGCGCTTCTTTTAAGAATAAAGGCATACAGCGTTTACTGAATGCCATTTGCGCGTTGCTGCCCAGTCCGCTGGATATACCCACTGTAGAGGGTCGCAACCCGTATACCGAAAAAACAGAAGAACGCAAAGCAATTGAAACCGAACCGCTGACAGCCCTGGCTTTTAAAATTGCCACGGATCCGTTTGTGGGCAGGCTTACTTACCTGAGGGTATATTCGGGAGCCATTGATGCAGGCATGCAGGTGCTGAATCCGCGTACCGGTAAAAAGGAGCGTATCAACAGGCTTTACCAGATGCATGCCAACAAACAGAATCCCCGCGAACGAATTGAAGCAGGGGACATATGTGGTGTAGTTGGGTTAAAAGATGTGGTGACAGGTGATACCTTGTGCGACATTAAGCATCCCATCTACCTCGAAACCATGACATTCCCCGATCCGGTAATTGGTGTTGCCATAGAGCCTAAAACCCAGGCCGATGTTGACAGGCTTGGTATGGCATTGGGAAAGCTAGCCGAGGAGGATCCCACTTTTAAGGTTAAAGTTGATGAAGATTCAGGTCAGACCGTCATTAGCGGCATGGGTGAGCTTCATCTTGAGATATTGGTTGACCGGCTGAAACGTGAGTTCAATGTCGAATGCAACCAGGGCGCACCACAGGTAGCTTACAAAGAAGCACTTACTACCGTGGTGAAACACCGCGAAACTTTCAAAAAGCAAACCGGTGGTCGCGGCAAATTTGCCGACATCGTTTTCGAACTTGCTCCGGTGAGTGAAGGCGAAACCGGGTTGGTTTTTGTGGATGAGGTAAAGGGCGGCAATATTCCGCGTGAATATGTACCTTCGGTTGAGAAGGGTTTCCGCGAAGCCATGCGTAATGGTGTGCTGGCCGGATTCCCCATGGACAGTCTGAAAGTTACACTGAAAGACGGATCGTTTCACCCGGTGGATTCCGATTCGTTGTCATTTGAAATAGCTGCAAAGCAGGGATTCAAGAATGCGCTGCGTAAGAGCAAGGTCAGCCTGCTCGAGCCTGTCATGAAAATTGAAGTGGTGACACCCGAGGAAAACATGGGGGATATCATTGCCGATTTCAACAGGCGGCGCGGGCAGATTACTGGCATGGAATCGCAGGCAACATTAAGGGTTGTACTGGCCAATGTTCCGCTGGCAGAAATGTTCGGGTATGTTACCGTATTGCGGACACTCTCGTCGGGCCGTGCCACGTCAACCATGGAATTTTCGCATTACGATATACTGCCGCCTGCATTGGCCGCTGATGTAATTGAAAAGGCTACGGGAACCAAAATTGTTGTATAAACGAATGTAAGACCAATATACATGAGCCAGAAAATCAGAATCAAGCTTAAATCTTACGATCATAACCTGGTGGATAAGTCTGCCGAGAAGATTGTAAAGACGGTCAAGACTACCGGTGCTGTCGTCAGCGGTCCGATTCCGCTGCCAACACACAAAAGGATTTTTACCGTATTACGGTCACCCTTTGTAAACAAGAAATCAAGGGAGCAGTTTCAACTTTCGTCGCATAAGCGGTTACTGGACATTTACAGTTCAACGCCAAAAACCATTGATGCGTTGATGAAACTGGAATTGCCCAGTGGTGTTGAAGTTGAGATTAAAGTCTGAAACACTTAATTTGTTAAGAGATGCCAGGATTAGTTGGAAAGAAGGTCGGGATGACCTCAATATTCGATGAGAACGGGGTGAATATCCCCTGCACAGTTCTCGAAGTTGGTCCCTGTGTGGTTACACAGGTTAAGACCTCCGAAAAAGAAGGTTATAAAGCGCTTCAACTGGCCTTTGATGACAAGAAGGAGAAGAATACTCCATCCGCCATGAAAGGACATTTCAAGAAAGCCAATACCACCCCAAAACGTAAACTTGTTGAGCTCAGTGGTTTTGTTCGCGACTGGCAGCTCGGCGACGTAATTACGGTGGATTACTTCAAAGATGATGAATGGCTTGATGTAACTGCAATATCAAAAGGAAAGGGATTTCAGGGCGTTGTTACACGTCACGGATTCAGCGGTATTGTTGGGACAACGCATGGACAGCACGACAGGGAAAGAGCTCCCGGTTCGCTGGGTGGATCTTCGTGGCCCTCTCGTGTAATGAAGGGCATGCGTATGGCAGGGCAAACCGGACAGCGCAATATTAAGATCCTTAACCTGAAGGTTGTTAAGATCATTCCCGAGAATAATCTTTTGTTATTGAAAGGATCGATACCCGGGGCAAAAGGATCCTATGTTGTTGTTGAAAGTCCCGAAAGAATATAATAAACTGTGAACAATGGAATTAGCAGTATTTAATAAAACAGGAAAGGAAACCGGCCGCAAGGTTGAGCTTAAGGATACCATTTTTTCGGTAGAGCCGAATGATCATGCCATTTACCTTGATGTAAAGCAGTACCTGGCCAATAAGCGGCAGGGTACACATAAGGCCAAGGAGCGTAATGAGATCTCCGGCAGCACCCGTAAACTAAAACGGCAGAAAGGTACCGGCGGAGCACGCGCGGGCAGTATTAAAAACCCCTTGTTCACCGGTGGTGGAAGGGTATTTGGACCGCAACCGCGTGACTACAGTTTCAAGCTTAACAAGAAGGTTAAACAGCTTGCGCGTAAATCGGCGCTGACTTATAAAGCCAGGAACAACGAAATTATGGTGCTGGAAGACTTCAGCCTTGAGGTTCCCAAGACCAAAGATTACATTTCCGTACTGGCAAACCTGAACATCAGTGGTAAAAAGTCCTTAGTTGTTCTGAATGAACCAAATAAAAATATATATTTGTCGTCCCGGAATTTACCTGGAACAAGAGTCGTAATTGCTTCGGAATTAACCACATACGACATTCTTAATAGCGCTTCTCTTGTATTTTTTGAGAGTTCACTCGACAATATTCAGAAGAGTCTGTAACCGTCTAATAACTTAGAAATGGATATTATAGTAAGGCCAGTTGTAACAGAAAAGATGAATGCCCAGACCGATGCGCTGAAGAAGTATGGGTTCATCGTTCATAAGAAGGCCAATAAAGTGCAGATAAAAAAGGCCGTCGAAGCGCTGTATGGCGTGACGGTTGAATCGGTTAATACCATGTATTATGCCGGAAAGCGCAAAGCCAGATTTACCCGCACCGGTTATGTTGCCGGCAGAAGAAATGCTTATAAAAAGGCAGTGATTACTTTGCGGGAAGGTGATATGATAGACTTTTATAGCAATATTTAATAGTATACTATGGCTGTAAGAAAATTAAAACCTGTAACCCCGGGTCAGCGACACAGAGTTGTTGCCTCCTATGACGACATTACCAGCAATGTACCCGAAAAAGCTTTGCTGACGCCATTAAAGAGGACAGGAGGTCGTAACAGTGACGGGAAGATGACCATGCGCTATATTGGCGGTGGCCACAAGAAAATGTACCGTATAATTGATTTCATCCGCAACAAGGATGGGATGGGTGCCAAGGTAAAAACCATTGAATATGATCCCAATCGTTCGGCCCGTATTGCGCTGGTTATTTATGAAGACGGTGAAAAGAGATACATCATTGCACCTGCCGGGCTGAAGGTTGGTCAGGAGATCCGTTCGGGCGCCGGTGTTGCTCCCGAAGTTGGAAATTGTCTGACGCTGGCCGAGATACCCCTGGGTACGCTGGTTCACAATATCGAACTGCATCCTGGTAAAGGTGGTGCAATGGCAAGAAGCGCCGGATCGTATGCGCAGCTTACTTCGCGCGACGGCAAGTATGCCATTATCAAGTTACCTTCGGGTGAATCGCGCATGATTCTGACCACCTGCCGTGCCACCATCGGAACGGTATCCAATCCCGACCACGGGCTTGTACGTTCGGGTAAAGCCGGTCGTACCCGTTGGCTGGGCCGCAGGCCCAGGGTTCGTGGTGTGGTTATGAACCCTGTTGACCATCCCATGGGTGGTGGTGAAGGCCGTGCTTCTGGAGGTCATCCCAGGTCGCGTAAAGGATTGTATGCAAAGGGTATGAAAACCCGCAGGAAGAAGAATCCTACCACCAGGTTTATTGTTGAAAAACGGAAAAAATAATTGACTTAATACTATGAGCAGGTCATTAAAAAAAGGTCCCTTTATCGAATATAAGCTCGAGAAGCGTGTATTGGACATGAATAAATCAGGAAAGAAATCGGTTATCAAAACATGGTCAAGAAGGTCGCTGATCTCACCCGATTTTGTGGGACATACCATTGCGGTACACAACGGCAACAAGTTCATCCCGGTATATGTAACCGAAAACATGGTTGGTCACCGTTTGGGCGAATTCTCACCCACACGTACCTTCAGGGGACATGCCGGTAAACAAAAAGTTTAGACAGAATAATCCATTAAAATAGAATACAATGGGTGCACGTAAGCGAATAGCAGCAGAGCAACGAAAAGAAGAAAACAAAGCGAAGGCCAAGGCTGTTTTGAACAATTGTCCAAGCTCACCACGCAAAATGAGGCTTGTGGTGGATATGATCAGGGGCGTTGAAGTAAACCGGGCGCTTGACATACTGAGGTTCAGTACAAAGGAGCCTTCCAAAAAGGTAGAAAAGCTTTTGCTGTCGGCCATTGCCAATTGGCAGAAAAAGAATGAAGATACCCGTATCGAAAAGGCCAACCTTTTTGTAAAGGAAGTTTTTGTTGACGGCGGACGCCAGCTCAAGAGGCTTCGTCCGGCTCCACAGGGCAGAGGTTACAGGATCCGCAAAAGGTCCAACCATGTAACCATTGTACTGGACAGTCATGCAAATATTGAGGAACAAGTCGAAAGTAAATCAAACTAATATTAATGGGACAGAAAGTCAATCCGATAAGTAATCGCCTTGGGATCATCAAAGGATGGGATTCCAACTGGTTCGGCGGCAGGAACTATTCCGAGAAACTGGTAGAAGACTACAAGATCAGGGAATATCTGACAGCAAGGTTGGCAAAAGCCAGCATTTCCAAGATAGTTATTGAGCGCACGCTGAAGCTTATTACGGTTACCGTAAATACCGCCCGGCCGGGAATCATTATCGGTAAAGGCGGACAGGAAGTCGACAAACTGAAGGAAGAATTGAAGAAGATCACCAGCAAGGAAGTGCAGATCAACATTTTTGAGGTTAAGCGCCCCGAACTTGATGCGGTGATTGTAGCCAATAACATTGCGCGGCAGCTCGAAGGGAAGGTTTCATACCGCAGGGCTATTAAAATGGCCATTGCGTCGACCATCCGTATGGGTGCCGAAGGAATCAAGGTGCAGGTGTCAGGCCGTTTGGGTGGCGCCGAGATGGCACGTACGGAAATTATCAAGGAAGGAAGAATTCCGTTGCATACATTCCGCGCCGACATTGATTATGCATTGGGTGAGGCCCTTACAAAGGTCGGACTCATTGGGGTGAAGGTTTGGATCTGCAAGGGTGAGGTTTACGGCAAGCGCGACCTGGCGCCCAACATAGGTGCCAAAAATGCAAAACCCAAGAGTAATTTTAAGAAACGCAGAAAATAAGTGGTTAACACGATAACAGGATAACACTATGTTACAACCGAAAAAAACAAAGTTCAGAAGGCAGCAGAAAGGCAGGATGAAAGGCAATGCCCAGCGTGGTCACGACCTTGCCTTCGGATCGTTTGGAATAAAGGCCCTGGATAATGCATGGATTACCGGTCGCCAGATCGAAGCTGCACGTCAGGCGGTTACCCGTCATATGAAACGTGAAGGTCAGATATGGATACGGATTTTTCCCGACAAGCCTATTACCAAAAAGCCTGCCGAAGTACGTATGGGTAAAGGTAAAGGAGCTCCCGAAGGGTTCGTAGCCCCGGTTACTCCTGGACGCATACTGATTGAGGCCGACGGTGTACCTTTTGATATTGCCAAAGAAGCACTTCGCCTGGCAGCCCAGAAGTTGCCCATCGCAACCAAGTTCATTATCAGAAGGGATTATAACCAAATTTAAATTGTCAGTTCATGAAAACTTCCGAGATACGAGAATTGTCCGCCAAAGAAATCGAAGAGCGGATTGAGAATGAAAAAAACCTCATTTTCCGGCAGAAAATGAACCATGCCATTTCTCCGCTTGACAATCCTATGAAAATTAGGGAAACCAGGAGAAACATTGCCAGGCTGGAAACTATCCTTCGTCAGAAAAAGAATGAAGCCAAGTAAAAGGTAAATTGAACCCCAATGGAAAACAGAAATTTAAGGAAAGAAAGGATCGGTACTGTTGTCAGTAACAAGATGAACAAGACGATTGTGGTTGCCGAAAAGCGGAAAGTAAAACATCCCATTTACGGTAAGTTCATCAACCGGACAACAAAATTCATGGCCCATGATGATACCAACAACTGTAATGTTGGTGATTTGGTGAAGATCATGGAGACCCGTCCGATGAGCAAAAATAAGTCCTGGAGAGTAGTTGAAATTATCGAAAGAGCTAAATAACTATGATACAGCAAGAAAGTAGATTAACGGTTGCGGATAACAGCGGTGCAAAAGAAGTGCTTTGTATCCGTGTACTTGGCGGCACAGGCAGAAGATATGCCTCTGTGGGTGACAAGATTGTTGTGACCGTAAAGAGTGCACTTCCTGCAAGCGAAGTAAAAAAGGGAACTGTTTCAAAAGCAGTTGTGGTACGAACCAGCAAGGAGATCCGCAGAAACGACGGTTCATATATCAGGTTTGATGATAATGCCTGCGTTTTGCTCAATAATGCCGATGAAATCAGGGGTACCCGTATTTTCGGTCCGGTTGCCAGGGAGCTGCGTGACAAGTATATGAAGATTGTATCACTTGCGCCTGAAGTGTTATAATATAAAAAATCAATCCGATGCAGAAAAAATTACATATTAAGAAAGGCGATACGGTTTTCGTTAATGCCGGAGAAAACAAAGGACAACAGGGCAGGGTGCTCGAAGTGATCCGCAAAAATAGCCGGGCCATTGTTGAGGGTGTTAACCTGGTGAGCAAACACACCAAACCCAACGCAAAAAGTCCTCAGGGTGGCATCATTAAAAAGGAGGCCGCGGTGCACATTTCCAACCTGATGCTTGTGGATCCTTCCAACGGAAAGCCCACCCGTATCGGGCGCAAATTAAACGCCGACGGTTCACTTGTCAGATATTCTAAAAAATCAGGGGAGGAAATCAAATAATGGCTCATATACCTAACCTCAGAAACAAATACCGGGATGAGATTGTTCCGGCGCTTACCAAGGAGTTCAAATACCATACGGTAATGCAGGTGCCCAAGCTCGAGAAGATCGTTATCAACCAGGGCGTGGGTCAGGCAGTCAGCGACAAGAAAATCGTTGACACCGCACAGGAAGAACTTACCAACATTACAGGCCAGAAGGCTATTCAGACTATGTCGCGTAAGGATATTTCAAACTTTAAGCTGAGGCGCAAAATGCCAATTGGCGTGAAGGTTACCCTGCGCAGGAATACCATGTATGAATTTCTCGAAAGGCTTATTTGCGTTGCTTTACCCCGTATCAGGGATTTCAAGGGAATCAACAGCAAGTTCGACGGTAAGGGTAATTATACGCTTGGTATTACTGAACAGATCATATTCCCCGAGATCGATATCGACAAAATCAGCAAGATCCTGGGTATGGAGATCACCTTTGTTACTTCGGCGCAGACCGATGAAGAGGCCTTCGCGCTGTTGCGTGAATTTGGATTACCATTTAAAAATATTAAAAAGAACTAGTTAGTATGGCTAAAGAATCATTGAAAGCCCGCGAAGTAAAACGCAAGAGACTTGTGGAGAAGTTCGCAGCTAAAAGAGAGAAGCTGAAAGCCGAAGGCGATTTCCAGGAGCTCAGCCGTTTGCCACGGAATTCAAACCCCATCAGATTGCATAACCGTTGCAAGCTTACCGGCAGGCCCAAGGGATACATGCGTCAGTTTGGCATCAGCAGGATTGCTTTCAGGGAACTTGCTTCCAAAGGGTTAATTCCCGGTGTGAAAAAAGCCAGCTGGTAATTTTGAGGTGAATCAAGAGAAAAAAATAAAGAAATGACAGATCCGATAGCAGATTACTTAACCCGATTGAGAAATGCGATTTCCGCCCGTCATAAGGTAGTTGAAATCCCCGCGTCCAATCTGAAAAAAAATATAACCAAGATCCTTTTTGATAAGGGTTATATTCTCAATTACAAGTTTGTGGATGACAAGGTGCAGGGAAGCATTAAGATAGCCCTGAAATATCATGCCGAAACCAAACAGCCTGCCATTCGTGCACTGGAACGTATAAGCTCACCCGGTCTCCGCAAGTATGTGAATGCCGAAGAATTACCCAGGGTGTTGAACGGACTTGGCATTGCCATTTTGTCCACTTCCAGGGGTGTGATGACCGATAAAGAAGCCAGAAACCTGAACATAGGCGGCGAAGTTTTGTGTTACGTTTATTAACGGAGGAAAATCAATGTCACGAATAGGAAAACTGCCGATCAAACTGCCACAGGGTGTAACCGTAACGGTAAAACCCGATAACACGGTTATGGTTAAGGGGCCCAAGGGTGAACTTAGCCAGGTGATTGATCCGGATATTAAGGTCGATGTAGACAACGGAATCGTTGAAATCAGTCGTCCCACTGAGCAAAAGCGCCACAAATCGATGCATGGCCTGTACCGTTCCCTTATCAATAACATGGTACATGGCGTATCCGAAGGATATAAAATTGAAATGGAAGTTGTAGGTGTTGGTTTCAAGGCCGAAGCAAAAGGTCAGTTACTCGACCTGAGCCTGGGATATTCTCACGATATTTATTTTGAGATTCCCGGAGAAGTAAAGGTGGAAACCCGCACCGAAAGGCGCAGCAACCCTATCATTACGCTTACCAGTAATGATAAGCAGTTGATAGGACAGGTTGCAGCTAAAATCAGGTCATTCCGCAAACCTGAACCTTACAAAGGCAAGGGTATTAAATTTGTGGGTGAAGTACTACGGAAGAAAGCCGGTAAGTCGGCAACAGCCAAATAATGCATAAATAAACAACGTATGGCTTTAACAAAATTAGAACGCAGAGCAAGGATAAAATTGCGCATCCGTAAGAGAGTTTACGGTACCAAAGATCAGCCGCGCCTGTCGGTTTTCAGAAGCAACAAGCAAATATATGCCCAGCTTATTGACGATGCCGAAGGCAAAACCCTGTTGTCCGTTTCATCGCGCATAAAGGAAATAGCTGAGAAAAAAGGAATAACCAAAGTGGAACAGGCTAAACTGGTGGGTAAACTGGCTGCTGAAAAATCCAAAGAAAGCGGTATTACCGAAGTGATTTTCGACCGCAACGGTTACCTGTATCACGGAAGAATTAAAGCACTGGCTGAAGCTGCCAGGGAAGGTGGACTTAAATTTTAACGTATTATGTCAAACGTAAACATTCGAAGAGTAAAGACTACAGACCTTGATCTGAAAGACCGTCTTGTTAGTATCCAGCGTGTGACCAAGGTTACCAAGGGTGGTCGGACCTTCAGTTTCTCAGCCATCGTTGTTGTGGGTAATGAAGATGGTATTGTTGGCTATGGTTTGGGTAAAGCCAATGAGGTAACGACAGCTATCGCCAAGGGTGTTGAAGATGCCAAAAAGAACCTGATCAAGGTTCCGGTATATAAAGGTACCATCCCCCACGAACAGGTTGCCAAGTACGGCGGCGCCAAGGTGTTCCTGAAACCCGCATCGAGCGGTACCGGTGTTAAGGCCGGCGGCGCTATGCGTGCTGTTCTCGAAAGCGTTGGAGTGCACGATGTGCTTGCAAAGTCGAAAGGTTCATCGAATCCACACAACCTGGTGAAGGCAACCTTTAACGCGCTGATGCTGATGCGTGATGCATTTACCATTGCACAGCAGCGCAATGTAAGCATGGAAAAAGTTTTTAATGGTTAAGAATTATTATACCAATGGCTAAAATACAGATTACACAGGTAAGAAGCAGAATTCACTGCACCAAGCGGCAAAAACTTAACCTGGATGCCCTTGGCCTCCGGAAACTCAACGCTACGGTTGAACACGAAGCCACACCCCAGATATTGGGAATGGTTAATAAAACAAAGCACCTGGTGAAAGTAACGGAATTGAAGTAGAACGATAAACTTAACGATATTTTACTATTATGGATCTTAGCAATTTAAAACCGGCCAAGGGGTCAGTTAAAAGGGAAAAACGAATTGGCAGAGGCCAGGGATCCGGCAGGGGTGGTACCTCTACAAGGGGACATAAAGGAGGGCAATCGCGTTCGGGATATTCCCGCAAGATTGGCTTCGAAGGTGGTCAGATGCCGCTTCAGCGCAGGGTTCCCAAATACGGGTTCACCAATCTCAACCGCAGGGAGTACAAGGCTATTAATGTATCAACGCTGCAAACACTTGCTGAAAACCGCCAGTTGTCTGTTATAAGCGTAGAAACCCTTGCTGAAGCCGGTTTGGTTTCAAGCAAAGACCTGGTGAAAATACTGGGGAATGGCAAACTTACTGCTAAACTTGATGTTTCTGCACATGCTTTTTCCAAATCGGCCAAGGCTGCAATCGAGGCTGTGAACGGAACAGCAACCATAATCTGAAACCCTCATGAAATCATTTATTCAGACATTAAAGAACATTTACAAGATTGAGGAGCTCCGTTCGAGAATTATATTTACCCTTTTTATCATTCTCATTTACCGGTTAGGTTCCAAAGTTGTATTGCCCGGTGTTGACCCGTCTATGCTCGAGGCTTTTGCTGCCCGCACCCAGCAGGGTGTTCTGGGTCTGCTCAACATGTTCTCGGGAGGAGCATTTTCCAATGCTTCTATTTTTGCACTGGGAATTATGCCCTATATCTCAGCATCCATTATTATTCAGCTGCTGACCATTGCCATCCCATACTTCCAGCGTATGCAAAAAGAGGGTGAAAGCGGTCGACGCAAAATGAACCAGATAACCCGTTATCTGACCGTTGCAGTGCTTGTGTTGCAGGCTCCTGCATACCTTACCCAGATTCCGGCGGAAGCACGGCTACTGTCGCCTACCATGTTCCAGATTTCTTCGATCATTATTCTTACCGCTGGCACCATATTTGTTATGTGGCTCGGCGAGAGAATTACCGAAAAGGGAATCGGGAATGGTATCTCGCTCATTATTATGATCGGTATCATTGCACGTCTTCCCTTTGCACTTATCAGTGAACTTACCGACCGTTTAAACGGTCAGGGGGGGCTGGTGGCTTTCCTGGTGGAGATTATTTTCCTGCTGTTTGTTATTGCCGTGAGTATTCTGCTGGTGCAGGGTACCAGGCGCATTCCGGTACAATATGCCAAACGAATTGTAGGTAATAAGCAATATGGAGGTGTAAGGCAGTATATTCCGCTTAAGGTGAATGCTGCCGGGGTTATGCCCATTATCTTTGCACAGGCCATTATGTTCCTGCCCCTCTCTTTTGCAAAGTTTTCAAGCACAGGTGAGGTAATGTCGAAATTTGTTGCAGCTTTTGCCAATTATACCAGTGTATGGTACAATGTGGTTTTTGCATTATTAATCATTGTTTTTACTTATTTTTACACGGCCATTATTATGAATCCGACCCAAATGGCCGAGGACATGAAAAAGAACGGTGGTTTTATTCCCGGTGTGAAACCTGGCAAAAAAACCAGCGAATTTATCGACTCGGTGATGTCAAAAATCACCTTGCCGGGATCAATATTTTTGGCTCTTGTTGCCATATTGCCGGCTTTTGCCAGCCTGCTGGGTATACAAGCCAGTTTCGCACAGTTTTTCGGTGGCACTTCGCTGCTGATTATGGTGGGTGTTGTACTCGATACGCTTCAGCAAATCGAAAGTCACCTGCTGATGCGCCATTACGATGGACTGATGAAATCGGGCCGGGTTAAAGGAAGAGCAGGCGGTGTAGCCTCCTCAATATAATTTGATTTGACGTTCTTTGATGATTCATTATAAAACAGCGGAAGAAATTGAATTGTTACGGGCCAGCAACCTGTTGGTTTCCCGGACAATTGCAGAAGTTGCAAAAGCAATTGCGCCAGGGGTAACTACGCTGAAGCTCGACAAAATCGCTGAAGAGTTTATCCGCGATCACCATGCTGTCCCGGGTTTTCTGGGCTATCAGGGTTTTCCGAATACACTTTGTACCTCTGTTAATCAGCAGGTGGTGCACGGAATTCCTTCGGGCTATGTGCTTAAGGAAGGAGATATTGTTTCGGTTGATTGCGGTGTGCTGCTACAGGGTTATTATGGCGATTCGGCCTATACTTTTGCTGTGGGAAATGTGACCGACAAGGTAAAGCATCTGCTGAAAACCACTTATGAGTCGCTTTACAAGGGTATTGAAAATGCCCGCGACGGATTACGGGTGGGCGACATCAGTAACGCGGTTCAGTTGCACTGCGAAAAGGAAAAGTTCTCAGTGGTCCGTGAAATGGTCGGGCATGGCATCGGAAAAAGCCTGCATGAGGCGCCCGAAGTACCCAATTACGGCAAAAGGGGACAAGGTCCCAGGCTCAGGGATGGAATGGTTATCTGTATTGAACCCATGATAAACCTGGGACGGCGCGAGATAACGCAAGATGCCGACGGATGGACCATTCATACAGCCGATCGTTTACCATCAGCCCATTTTGAACATTGCGTGGCCATTGGCAAGAACGGTGCTGATATTCTTTCGTCATTTGAATATATTGAAGCGGTATATCGCATACCAGCTTGAAAAAGTGAAGATTTATGAATAAAATATATAGAAACTATAATCAATAAATCAACTAATCAACAAATCGAAAGATAAACAGGGATCATATATGTCAAAACAACCGTCAATTGAACAGGATGGCGTTATTAAAGAAGCCCTTTCCAATGCAATGTTCCGGGTGGAACTGCAGAATGGGCATGTGATTACCGCTCACATCTCGGGGAAAATGAGAATGCATTACATCAAAATCCTTCCCGGCGATAAAGTGAGGGTTGAAATGTCACCATATGATCTGACAAAAGGACGAATAACATTCAGATACAAATAATTGATAGATTATCATGAAAGTAAAGACTTCTATTAAGAAACGCACTGCTGACTGCAAGATTATTCGCAGAAAAGGCCGTTTATACGTGATCAACAAAAAGAATCCAAAGTATAAACAGCGTCAGGGCTGATTGTAAATTAAACATTATTAATATAATACTATATGGCTAGAATCGTTGGTGTCGATTTACCAAAAAACAAGCGTGGCGAAATAGGCCTGACCTATATTTACGGTCTGGGGCGCAGCACTGCCCAGAAAATTCTGGAAAAGGCCGGCGTTGACAAGAATGTAAAGGTGAAGGATTGGACGGATGAACAGGTTAACCTCATCAGAAAGGTGATCAATGAAAACTATAAGGTCGAAGGCGAACTTCGCTCCTCTGTTCAGCTGAATATTAAACGCCTGATGGACATCGGTTGCTATCGTGGTGTTCGGCATCGTCTTGGACTTCCTGTAAGGGGTCAAAGCACCAAAAACAATGCCCGCACCCGTAAAGGACGCAAGAAGACAGTTGCAAATAAAAAGAAGGCTACCAAATAAGGATTGAATTATGGCAAAAAAAGTTGGAACCACCAAGAAAAAGGTTGTAAAGGTTGATCCTGTGGGTCAGGCACATGTGCATGCCTCATTCAACAACATCATTATTTCGCTCACCAATAGTCAGGGACAAGTTATCTCCTGGGCTTCAGCCGGAAAAATGGGCTTCAAGGGTTCAAAAAAGAACACCCCTTATGCTGCCCAGGTTGCTGCTGCCGAATGTGCAAAAACAGCCTTTGACCTCGGCCTCCGTAAAGTAAAAGCTTTTGTTAAAGGCCCCGGAGCCGGAAGAGAATCAGCAATCCGCACCATCCATACCGCAGGTATAGAGGTTACCGAAATTGTTGATGTTACCCCTTTGCCGCATAATGGCTGCAGGGCACCCGGAAGAAGAAGGGTTTAATGAATTTGGCAGATTATTGAGTTTAAATATTTACATCAGAAATGGCAAGATATACAGGACCAAAAAGTAAAATAGCCAGAAAATTTGGCGATCCCATCTTCGGGCCGGATAAGAGCTATGATAAAAAGAACTATCCTCCCGGACAACATGGCGTGAACAAAAAGCGCAAGAAATCATCGGAATATGGCGTACAGCTTCGCGAAAAGCAAAAAGCCAAATATACCTATGGTGTGCTCGAACGTCAGTTCGCCAATCTTTTTGATAAAGCCCAACGCAGCAAGGGTGTTACCGGTGAAGTATTGCTGCAACTCCTTGAATCGAGGCTCGATAATATCGTGTACCGCCTGGGTATTTCTCCCAGCCGCTCTGGAGCACGGCAGCTTGTATCGCACCGTCACATAACCGTTAACGGCGACGTGGTGAATATACCCTCGTTTTCGGTTAAACCTGGCGATATTGTTGGCGTACGTGAAAAATCAAAGTCACTCGAAGTTATTCATAACTCTCTCGGTTCACGCAGGGTAAATGTTTCATGGTTGGAATGGGATTCGGCATCACTGGCCGGCAAGCTGATCAACCGTCCCGAACGTGATCAGATTCCTGAAACCATTAAGGAACAATTGATCGTTGAATTGTACTCTAAATAATTGAAATTTATACAATATGGCCATTTTAGCGTTTCAGAAGCCCGATAAGGTGATCATGATCGAATCGGACAATAAATTCGGTAGATTCGAATTTCGTCCGCTCGAGCCTGGTTATGGAATTACTATTGGTAATGCCCTGCGCAGGATTCTTTTATCATCACTCGAGGGCCATGCAATAACAGCTATTAAAATCGACGGGGTTGAACACGAGTTCGCCTCTATCACCGGGGTTATTGAGGATGTTGTTGAGATCATTCTCAATATCAAACAAATCCGGTTCAAAAAGCTGGTCGACGATGTGAACGATGAGAAAATCATGGTTACCCTGTCGGATCAGACCACCTTTAAAGCCGGGGACTTAAACCGGTTCCTGAGCAACTTTGAGGTGCTTAACCCCGAACTGGTTATCTGTAACATGGAAAAAGACGTGGAACTTCGCATGGAATTCCATATCAACAAAGGTCGTGGTTACGTGCCTGCCGAAGAAAACAAGCCTTTTGATGCTGAATTCGGCCTTGTTGCCATCGACTCCATTTATACCCCCATCAAGAATGTGAAGTTTTCGGTTGAAAACTACCGTGTGGAGCAAAAAACCGACTATGAAAAGCTCTTGCTGGAGATAACCACCGATGGATCTATCCATCCGAAAGATGCGCTGAAAGAAGCTGCTAAAATCCTTATCTATCACTTCATGCTGTTTTCCGATGAGAAGATTACCCTCGATTCGGAAGAAAGAGCAGCCAATGAAGAGTTTGACGAGGAAGTGCTGCATATGCGCCAGTTACTGAAAACCAAGCTTGTCGATCTCGACCTGTCTGTCAGGGCGCTCAACTGCCTTAAAGCTGCTGAGGTTGAAACACTGGGGGACCTGGTAAAGTTCAACAAAAACGACCTGCTGAAATTCAGGAACTTTGGTAAGAAATCGCTTACCGAACTTGACGAATTGCTCGAAAACATGAATCTTTCATTCGGTATGGACATCGTCAAGTATAAACTCGACAAGGACTAATCAACACCCGAAGGAATAAAAAATATCCATTGATTTAATTTACGGATTACCATGCGACATAATAATGCAAAGAATAATTTAGGACGAAAAAGCGCACACCGCAAAGCCATGCTATCCAATATGGCTTCTTCACTGATCCTTCACAAGCGCATAAAAACCACAACCGCCAAAGCAAAGGCCCTGCGTATTTTTATTGAGCCCATACTTACACGCTCAAAAGAAGACAGTACCCATTCACGCCGGTTTGCTTTTTCATACCTGCAGGACAAAGATGCCGTTACTACGCTTTTCAGGGAAGTATCCCCCAAGATTACCGATCGTCCGGGTGGCTATACCCGTATACTGAAGATCGGAAGTCGTGTGGGTGACGCCGCTGATATGTGTTTTATTGAGCTTGTCGACTTTAACGAAGCCATGCTGGGTGCTGCTGCCGCTGCTGATAGCAAAACAACACGCCGCAGCCGCAGGGGATCGAAAAAGAAAGCCGAAGGCGAGGAAGCAGCTAAACCCGTTAAAGCTGCCGGAGAAAAAGAAGTAAAAGCCAAAAAGGCAGCTCCCAAAGCAGCTGAAGAAGAAAAGCAGGCCGGCGACGCCGCTGCTGAACCTTCACCTGAAAACCAGGACGAAGCTACCGGTAAAGAATAATTGATAACACAAAAACTTAACATAACCATGGGACAAATAGCACATGTTCATGCACGCGAAATCCTCGATTCAAGGGGAAATCCAACTATTGAAGTTGAAGTAACACTCGAAAGCGGCTTTGTCGGCCGTGCTGCAGTTCCCTCAGGCGCTTCTACAGGAGAAAACGAAGCGCTTGAATTACGCGATGGCGATAAGGGCAGATACCTGGGTAAAGGTGTTCTTAAAGCCGTTGACAATGTTAACAACATCATTGCC
The DNA here is from genome assembly GCA_964618645.1 of uncultured Bacteroidales bacterium. Lineage (GTDB taxonomy): Bacteria > Bacteroidota > Bacteroidia > Bacteroidales > UBA10428 > UBA5072. The sequence goes on from CAZUBW010000010.1 coordinate 33,853, forward strand.
AAGGAAATCCTTGGTATGAATGCCCTCGATCAGGCAGCTATTGACCATAAGATGCTGGCACTCGACGGAACCAAAACAAAAAGCAAACTTGGCGCCAATGCCATACTTGGTGTTTCATTGGCTGTTGCCAAAGCTGCTGCCATGTTCCACGATATGCCCCTTTACCGCTACATTGGCGGAACCAATGCCAAAGTGCTTCCTGTACCCATGATGAACATCATCAATGGCGGCTCACATTCAGATGCGCCCATTGCTTTCCAGGAATTCATGATCCGTCCTATCGGAGCAACCAGCTTCCGCGAAGGATTGCGCATGGGTGCCGAAGTTTTTCACGCGCTGAAAAAAGTGCTGAAAGATCGTGGCCTCAGCACAGCCGTTGGCGATGAAGGTGGTTTTGCCCCAACACTCAATGGAACCGAAGACGCCCTTGAATCCATTATCAAGGCTATTCAAGCGGCAGGTTATAAACCCGGTCGCGCTTCGGAAGGTGGTCAGGTTTCAATCGGACTCGATTGTGCCGCCTCAGAATTCTATGAAAACGGAAAATACAATTACGCCAAGTTTGAGGGCGCCAAAGGTGCCGTGCGAACTTCAGCTGAACAGGTTGATTTTCTTGAGCAACTGATCAACAAATTCCCCATCGATTCCATCGAAGATGGTATGTCAGAAGGCGACTGGGATGGCTGGAAATTGCTTACCGAAAAACTGGGGAAAAGATGCCAGTTGGTAGGTGATGATGTTTTTGTTACCAATGTTGAATTTCTGAAGAAAGGAATCGACATGGGTTGTGCCAATTCCATCCTCATAAAGGTAAACCAGATCGGCAGTCTTACTGAAACCCTCGATGCCATTGAAATGGCACATCGTGCTGGTTACACCACAGTTACCTCGCACCGTTCGGGTGAAACCGAAGATGCAACCATTGCCGACATTGCTGTGGCAACCAATTCAGGTCAGATTAAAACCGGTTCACTGAGCCGCTCCGATCGTATGGCCAAATACAACCAGCTGCTGCGGATCGAAGAAGAACTGGGCAACCTGGCCATCTACGGCTATAAGAAGTAATCGCCAACAGGAAAAAACCTGTTTAAACCATAATAAGCCCTGCAAGCGGATAAAACCCTTGCAGGGCTTTTTTTTTCATGCTTTTTGTGCGTAACTTTAAACAAAACAATTGTATAGGTGTTGAATAAGAGGCTAGAATAGGGACAAGGGACAAGGGACGAGTAGCAGCGGCAGTAGCAGCGGCAGTCAGTATCCAGTATCCAGCACCCAGCACCCAGCCCCCAGTATCCAGCACCCAGCACCCAGCACCCAGCATCCAGTAATCATTTAACCTTCAAATTCCAAACTCCATGGCCGGATTAAAAGAAACACTCTACGAAAAAATACAGGCCTGGCGGCCGAGAATTAAAAACCTGCTCGATGAGCACAGTGATGTGGTGGTAGATACCGTTACCATTGGCAAACTCATTGGAGGTATGCGCGACCTCAAATGCCTGGTAACCGATATTTCATACCTCGATCCAAACGAAGGTATCCGCTACCGGAATTTTACACTCCCCGAACTTTTTAAAAAACTGCCAAAACCCAAAGGTGCCGAAATGCCTTACGTCGAGGGCGTGTTTTACCTGCTGCTGACAGGTGATCTTCCTACCCAGGAGAACGTGAGCGATGTGCTTGATGAGTTTAAAAAACGACGGATTTTACCCAGGTATATAATCGAAATCATTGATGCTTTTCCAAAGGGGGCGCACCCGATGACTATTTTTTCCGCAGCCATTCTGGCCATGCACCGGGAGTCGTTTTTTGCCCGGAAATACGATGCAGGGATCAATAAACACGATTACTGGGAACCTACCTACGAGGATGCCATGAACCTCCTGGCAAAGCTTCCTGAAATTGCTGCCTGTATTTACCATAAGCTCTACCGCGAAGGAAAACGCGAATTTTCTGATCCCAATCTCGATATGGGGGCCAATTTTGCCCATATGTTGGCGAAAGGAAAGCCTTACGACGATGTTTCGCGTATGCACTTCATATTGCACAGCGATCACGAAAGTGGAAACGTAAGCGCCCATACCGGGCACCTGGTAGCCAGTTCGCTTTCAGATATCTACCTTTCGATTTCATCCATGATAAACGGCCTGGCAGGTCCCCTTCACGGTCTGGCCAACCAGGAAGTACTGCGATGGCTCCATGATATAATGGAAAAAATGGGCGGTGAAGTACCCACCGAAAATGAAATGAAACAGTTTGTGTGGGACCTGCTTAATTCAGGGCAGGTTGTTCCCGGTTTTGGACATGCTGTGTTAAGAATTACCGACCCGCGGTATACCATTCAGCGTGAATTTGCCCTGAAAAATATGGCCGATGACCCTGTTTTCAAATATGTAGATCTCCTGTATAAAGTAGTACCACCAATTCTAAAGGAACAGGGCAAGGCTAAAAACCCCTGGCCCAATGTCGACGCACATTCAGGCGCTATTCAATGGTTTTATGGCGTAAGGGAGTACGATTTTTATACGGTGTTGTTTGGCATAGGCAGGGCCATTGGCATATGTGCCAATATTATATGGGACAGGGCCCTGGGATATCCGCTCGAAAGGCCCAAATCGGTTACCACCGAAATGCTTGAGAAAATCGCCAGGGGAGAACTTCCGAATGAGGAATAGGCCGTTTTTTTCAGTCCGCCTTGTTTGTTTTGTTAAATAAAATATTTTAGCTACTTTAATGAGTTCAAACAAGCGGATTAATGCGTGTACCCCGGCTGATCATCCTCGCTTTTACTGTGTTAATATACAGTTCGTTGTATTCACAGGGTTACCTGTCCCCGGAATTACTGTCGGTTGAGGATGGACTATCGTCGCGCCAGGTGAACTGTCTTTTGCCTGATGACCAGGGATACCTTTGGGCAGGTACCATGCGTGGACTGAACCGTTATAACGGGTATCGTTTCAAGCAGTTTTTTACATCTGCCGGAACCAATATTCTCCCCGGATCACAACACATACACGCTGTAAAGTGTGGCACCGGCGGCAATATCTGGATACTGACCGATGCAGGTGTCAGTCTCTACAACGGACGAACCGGTAACATCAGGCAGTATCCGGTATCATCCCTGGATGCTGTATTCATCCCTGGTTCGCAAATGACAGATATTTCCGCGGCACCCGATGGTTCGCTGTGGTTGCTTACCGACAGGTCTCTTACGGTGCTGTCGCCCGAGGAGGTTGTGAATACCTACCTGATACCTGAGGGCATGTTGCCAAATGGAACCAAACCCACCAGTGTGACAGCTGACGCAATTGGCAACATCTGGATCGGTACCACGCGTGGACTGCTTTTGTTCAGCTCGCAGCAAAAGGCGTTCAGGGAACTGGCAGCCGGATCCGGTCAGGGCTTGCTGAGTAACAGCCAGGTAAATTGCCTTTTTATAGGACACGATAATTACATATGGGTAGGAACCGGTAACGGCCTTAACAGGGTTGATCCGGTCGACCTGACTTTCAGTCACTTTTATCCTGCCGGAACACCGGGTATACAACCCCTGAATAATGTGGTGGATGTGTCCGGTGCCGAAACCGGCTCGCTGGTACTGGCAACCGGAGCCGGTTTGGTGAGCTTTGACCCGGCCGACGATTTTTTCGAAAATATTTATGTGACAAACGAACATGCATTTTCTGCTGTGGCGGTTGATTCCACGGGCATTATCTGGGGCGCTACCAACCAGGGCATCGTTAAAATCCGCAGGGCAAAACTAACTGTCAGGAATGTTGTGGCAAAGGCCGGAACCACCGGGTTACAGGATAGTCATATAAAAGTCATCGGAAGAGGTTTGGGCAATGAGATCTTCATTGGTTATGAAAAAGGCGGATTCAGCGTTCTTGATGCACGCACCATTGCAGGTTCGTTTTTCAAAACAATCGACGGTAGCGCGGTTGTGCAGTTCAGCCATTTCAGGCAGCAGGATTACCTGGTACTTACAGAGCACGACATTGAAATTTACCGGCCGGGTAGCAGCGCCCGCATGAGCCTGTTTTCGAGATATTCGTTTTTGCGTAAGGAATTGGTTGAGAAAACCAGGCTTAACTGTTTTTATTACGACAATGAAAATGTTTTGTGGCTGGGAACTTCCGATGGGCTGCAACAGGTAAGGTTTGATTCGTCGAAACATACAGCCAGGCAGTCACTGGTTTACCAGGGTCAGCAATCGAGGATTGGTGCTGTTTATGCCATTGGTGAAGATCCATTGGGAAATATCTGGCTGGGAACCGAAGAAGGATTAGTATTTTATAACCCCGTCAAGGGAAATTATAACCGGTATACGCCTTACGATGTAAACCTGCTCAATACTGAGCGGAAGGCTGTATATTGTCTTTTGCGCGATAAAGGCGGAATTTTCTGGCTGGGTACATCCGGTGGAGCTTACCGTTTTGACGCGGATACCAGGGAGTTTACTGCTGTTACCGAAGATCCCAACCTGATGAGTTCGTCGGTACAGGCTTTAGCGCTTGATGGTTACAGCAACCTGTGGATCGGTACCGAAAACGGCTTGTATTATTACCTGCGGAATTCGGGTAAGGTAAAATTGTACGACCTGAAAGACGGCCTGTTGAACGATTTTCATACTGCTATTGCCGCTGATCCGGTAAACAGGCTGTTTCTTGCCGGGCCGAACGGATTATCGGTTGTTACACTGGCCGATACTGTACCTTCAGCAAGAATCCCCCAGGTTGCCATAACCGCTATCCGGTATATCGACAACAATCCGGCCAGCCAGGAACTTTATCACCAGGTACCCGATACCATTGTGCTTCCCTGGAAACGAAGGCCATTACAGGTTGAATTTGCTGTACTGGACTTTTCGCGACCCGGAAATAACCAGTTTCGTTACCGCTTTGGAAAACCTGGACGCGATTTGCCCTGGAATCATTTGGGAACGCAAAACAGCGTAACCCTCGATAAACTGGTTCCCGGCAAGTACCTGCTTAATGTAACCGGGGCCAATGCCGACCAGGTTTGGAATAATTCCGGTCAGACGCTGATTATTGTGGTGGAGGCTCCTTACTGGCGGTCAAAAATTGGGCTCGCTGTCATTACCCTTGTTTCTTTATTTTTAATATTTATTTTCCTGCGATTCTGGGTACGGCAGTTTTTTAACCTGAGTCGCGAAAACCAGGAACGGGAAACTTATGCCAGGCAGATTATGTCGCAGAAAGAGGAACTTACCCTGAAGAACAAGGCCATCACCGACAGTATAAACTATGCCAAGCGTATTCAGACGGCCATGTTACCTCCGTATAAGCTGTTTAAGTCGATTTTTCCTTCGTCGTTTATTTTGTTTATGCCCAAAGACATTGTCAGTGGAGATTTTTACTGGATACATAAGGTGGGTTCCAAAATTTTCATTGCCGCAGTGGATTGCACGGGTCATGGCGTTCCGGGCGCTTTTATGTCCATTATCGGGTTTGAGCTGTTCCGGAAAATAACCAATATTGAGGGACTCACCAGGCCGTCGGATATTCTGAACCGGCTCAACGACGATTTCCACGAAATATTTAAAGATGTAGACAATGTAGTGCTGCGCGACGGGATGGATGTTGCCTTTTGCTCTATTGACAAGAAAGACATGATACTGGAATTTGCCGGCGCTTTTAATCCGCTTTACCTGATAAGAGACAACAAAATAACCGAAATCAAAGGTGACAGGTTTGCCATTGGACTTGACGAAACCAATTTTAAGGAGCAGACATTTAAGAATCACATCATACCCTTGCAGAAAAATGACATTTTTTACATTTTTTCCGATGGATTCGCGGATCAGTTCGGGGGGCCCGATGGCAAAAAATACAAATACCGCCGTTTCAGGCACTTGTTGCTGAACCTTCATCAGTTGCCCATGGAAAAGCAACACGAGATACTCGAAAACAATGTTATGGAGTGGCGGGGTGAACAGGACCAGGTAGATGATATCCTGGTCATTGGTGTTAAGGTCGACTTTTGATTCTACTGTTACCCTTCGAGCAATACTTTCATTTTATTCACCAGTACTTCAACCTGGAAAGGTTTGCTGATATAGTCGTTCATTCCGGCTGCCAGGCAGGTTTCTTTATCGCCCGAAAGGGCATTGGCGGTTATGGCTATAATAGGGGTCTGTGTGTTGGTAGTGGCCTCGAGCTCCCTTATCTTTTTGGTAGCCGCAATACCGTTGATCACGGGCATTTGTATATCCATGAGCACCAGGTGGTACTTGCTGGTTCCGAATTTGTCCAGCGCGTCTTTCCCGTTATTGGCTATATCAATGTTTTTTACATGGTTTTTCAGGCTGAGAATAATGATCTTCTGGTTGATGGCATTGTCCTCCACCAGTAATATATTGGCATTTTTCAGCTCTACCTTGTTCTTTTGCTGCAATAACTGGGCTGTGTCTTTGTCAATTTCGGGTTTTGGTGTACCCGATATTCCCTTTTTCAGGGTAAGATCGAATTGCAGCAAAGTAAGCGCGTCGGCTTGTTTAATTTCGAGTTCACTGCCGTATGATTCAATTATTTTTTTGGCAATGGTAAAATCTATGAAGTAATCGTCGGGTTGGTATGAGCCTTCTTTAATCTGCTGTGCGTCGGGCCGCTTGTAGTAATTTCCGAATTCGTCCGATTCGAGCTGAAACTGCGGACACCTGATCCTGAAAAGCAAGTCGGTTTGGTTTTCAGCGTCGCTGTTAACCTCTATTTCAATGTCAACGACCAGTTTTCCGGCCGGATTGGCTTTGATAATGTTTTCGATAATATTGAGAAAAATCTGCTTAATGCGTATGGGATCGCCGATATATTGCGTTTTAATGCTTTTGGAAATCCGGGTGTTGATTTCAAGCCGGTCTTTGTGTTGATCGCGGAAGAGCTTGAGGGTGTTGTCAATTGACGAATACAGGTCGAAACTCACCTGGCTGCCCAGTTCTTTTTCGATTTTTACTTCCGAAACCTTGCCAATGTTATTGACCACGTTGATGAGGTTAATGGTCGATGCCAGTATGGTGTCAAATAAATCGCGATGTTCCTCATCGAGTTTTGCCTTGTTCACCAAATTGGATACTACCGTGAGGTTATTCAGCGGGGTTCTGATCTGGTGGGATAATTTCGACAGAAACTCATCTTTTTGCCGGGTTTCGTTCTTCGATTCGATAATGGTTCTTTCCATTACCGTATAATTATGCAATTTCAAAAATTCATTCAGGTATACCAGCAGGTGTATGCCGACATAGGCACCCAACAACCTGATCACCTGCTGGGTGGGATAAATATTAGCCACCTGCAGTTTCTGCTGGAAAGCAAAAAAGGCAATGGAAGCGACAAAAACAAGGAAAGATATCAGGTTACCACGGCTCAGGCCAAACAGGGGAATGGAGAAGGCCGGGAAAACAAGAAGCCAGTATATACCCAGTCCTGTTGTGCCACCTGTATAAAGCAGGTAAAACAGTACTATTACCGAGGTGATGGTGAGCAGTAACCTGGTGGTTCGCTGTTTGCCGGTAACAAGCATAAAAGTCAGAATAAGTGCAAGCACCACGGTGGTGGAAAGCAAAAACCATCCCAATGCATAATTTTCATTCACAAAAGCCAGCACGCCATATAACAGGGCAAACACCAGCGCGGCAATATTGATGAAGTGAATGATCAGCAATTTATTGATTACATCCAGATCAGCTTGTTGCTCAAGTCTTTTCATAAGCCTGGCCAGGAAATGGTAAAGCGGATTCATCAGGTAAAACGGATTAAAAGATATGACGGTATCCAAAGTGCTTAATCGCTGAGTTAAATATAGTAATATTTTTTCGATTCGGAATGCAGGCCAGCTGATTCCGGATACCGGGTTTTTACGAAAGATTGCCCCGCCTGACTTGCATCTGCCGGGTGGTCAGTTATTCAGGAATGCCGGCGATGGTGGCTTAGAGTAAATTCTTATTATTCAAATTCCTCGCTAATCAGAAATATTTCTTCAACAGGTACATTGAAGTATTTTGCCACCTTAATGGCCAGTATTACGGAAGGGATAAACCGGCCGTTTTCAATGGTGTTGATAGTTTTTCTGGTTACATTAACCTGAAAGGCAAGTTCTTCCTGGGTAATGCTGCTGGCACTGCGAAATTCCCTGATTTTATTCGTTAGTTTTGTTGTCATCGGTTGAGTTGTGGTTATAAATTAATCCGGCAACAAGACTTGCAAGAACACCGGTATAAAGCGTTATCAGGCATGCCAGTTTTGCAGAAATGTCGAAAAAATAAGAAAGCGGAAGCAGGGCAAGCAGGCAAAAGGTGAAGCTCCAGAAACCCCAGGCAAGAGCCTTGTTCCGGTATAACTGAAACAATTCGTTGTTTAGTGCTTCATTGAATTTGCTGTTTCTGATTTTGCTTGATAAGCGTATAAATCTTGTAAGAACAATTGCCAACAACACAAGAGAAACCAAACCAATCATGGCTTGAATAAAATCGAGAATAAAGTTCGTTTTGCTGAACAGTTCCTTCACAATAAAAAGCCCGAACCAAATGGCCCAGCAAACAGTAACATACATAACCAGCCGGTAACGTTGGTTTTCGAGTTGATCGATGGTGGATGTTTTCATAGCTTAATTTTAAATGTAACCTATAGGTTACAAATATATAACAAATAATGAAATAGATATAGTTAGATTAAAAGTATGTGTTTGGGACTAAAATCTTGGCTATCGCCCTTCAGGGCTTTTAATGATTAACTTTTGCAAGCAAAAAATGTATGATTATTACAAGGAGTGAAATAGCCGATATACTGAGGATATAAAAACATGTTAATTATTGAATATCCTCTGTGTTGCAACTTTTAGCTTGATGGCTGTGAGCATTATCGTGGCCCGATTTTTGACAATGGAATTTAGCAAGGTGCTTGTTGGCAAGTACTGAAAATAGCCTATTTTTGTATTAACCATAACGGATATGTACATGTTACGCACAGCTATTGCAATGGCCCTGCTGATGCTTACCGCATCATCCGGCTCGGTAATTCTTTCACAGGGCACTATTCAGGAAGGCCGGATCAGGTACACCCCTGGGTTCAAATTCAAGGAAGGCATTTATGTTGGGTTCGACCAGGTAAAGAACAACACGCCCATTCCCAAATCGAGTATTATTACCACTGCTGCCTATGACGATCCCGAGTTTGTTGATATGTTGATGAAGGAAAAGAAACTGCAGTTCTTCGATAACCTGGGCGCCAAACAGGAAATTCCCACCAAAAACATCTGGGGCCATTCGCGTAACGGCATTTTATACATCCGTATCAACAACGAATTCTTCCGGATTACGCTGATCGGCAGCATCTGCCATTTTGTAGCCAGCCAGACAACTTATGCCAACGATTATTATAACCCCTATTATTATGGGAATCCCTATTATTCACCCTATTATAGCCCGTATTACACATCCCAGCGAAACCGGACAGTGGAAATGAAACAGTTTCTGCTCGATTTTAAAACCGGAAACGTACTGGAATACAACGAAGAAAGTGTGGAAGTGTTATTAATGGCCGATCCCGAGCTGCACGACGAATACACCAGCCAGGGCAAAAAGAAGAAAAAGCAGACCAAGTTCCTGTATATCCGGAAGTTTAACGAGCGGAACCCGCTTTTTTTTCCGCAAAACTGATGTGGTGACATGCAGGGCAATTACCATAACGCACATACACAGGTAACACCTGGTGATGAAAATTTCAATCAGATATAATTTTTACGCATATTAACTTTAATATCCATACCAATGAAAAATGTAATGATTTCATTATTGGTTGCAGCTATCTGCTTACCGTTATTTGGCCAGGGTTATGTACCATCGCGCGAAGATGTGGATGCTTTTTTTACGACCAAAACACTGGTGGTGCTCGAAGACAATCCGCTGATGGAATACAATAAAATTATCAAAAAAGTAATGGAACAGGAATGGACCATTACTGAATTCGATTTCATTTCCAACAAGGAATTCGAAGAGAAGCGGATGGACGCTCAGTATTCATTCATTTACACTGCCCAGGTGACTTTTGAAGCCGACAAAACCGATGCTGCTTACCGGTTTTTGCACCTTTCACTTGGCGGCGATTATTTCAGGCTGAACGAGATGCCTGATATTGCCTCGGTGCCACTGGCCTATTACAATGTCGAAGAAGATCGTTATGCCTACAAACTTGCCATCCTGGTGAGGTTTATACAGAATCATGCCAAACTTGTCAAGGAACATCCCGAGATCATCTCCGCCAATGTTTTTAAACACTACAACGACAACATAAAGGATATCAGGGACAAAACCCTGTACCTGCTCGAAGAGGAGCTGGCGCCATCGGTTAACACCGAAGCCAAAATCAAAAAGGTGTATCCTTATAAGTTCGAATTGGTTACGCCCGAGGATATTGAGGCTGCCATTAAAGAGCGTGATTCCGACGTAGTGTTTCTGCATAAGGTGGGTCCCGAAGGCACCAAACTCGATGCACGCAGTTACAAGGTTATTATAGGTGCAGCCGATGCCAATTTTTACTATTTCGATTACCATAAAATCAGCAATAAGAATCCAGACGGTTTTCTTGAATCGGACTTCAAGAGCCTTGTGAAATAAGAATGCCAAAAATCTGTTGTGGCAATGCCAAATATTTAGTATTTTCATTGCTGATTTGACGCTATTATCCATTATACAATGAGAGTAACTGCCTTCGTGTTATTTTGCCTGCTGTTGCCGTGTTCCTGGCTTTCGGCCCAGGACAGTCCCCAAGTAAAAGCTTTGCTGGCTGAAGCAGATGCGCTGGTTAATCAGCAAATGCTGACTGAAGCGCTCGCAAAAACACGGGAGGCGGTTGATATTTCTCCCGCCAGTCATGCGGCCATGCAAAAGCAGATCAATATTCTTTTTCTGATGAACGATGAAAAGGAATCTGTCAGGCTGGTTGACGAGGCCGTACGCCAATACCCAAACGAAGCCATGTATCATTACCTTCGGGGTATTATTAACAATGGCAGGCAGCGGTATTCCAAAGCGCTCGACGATTTTACCCGTGCCATCGACCTGAACCCGCCGGATATTCTCTACCGTTGTTACCTGGGCAGGGGGGTGAGTTATTTTAACCTTATCGAATACGATAACGCGCTCTCTGATCTTACCCTTTCCATAGAGCAAAACGATACAGTGGCAAGTGCTTTTTCGAGCCGTGCCATGGTTAATTACGAGCTGCGTGACTATGAATCGGCCATTGATGATTTTCTGCGGGCACTTGACCTTTCAGCAGGAAGTTCAGCGCTGTATTTTAACCTGGGTATGTCATATTACCGGCTCGAGCAGAAGGAAAAAGCCTGCCCGTATTTTCATAAATCCTGTACTATGGGGAATACCAATGCATGCCGCATGACCCTCATGGAGTGTGCCAAGGCAATACCCGTTATACCTTGAAAAATCAGACAGGCATCACCCGATCAGGAGAAACCAACGCGAGAATGGACCTTTCGGTTATTATCGTCAATTACAATGTAAAGTATTTTCTCGAACAATGTCTTCATGCGGTAATGATGGCTGTTCAGAAGCTTGAGGCCGAGGTTATTGTGGTGGACAATTGTTCGGCCGACGGTTCGGCTGGCATGATCAGGGAGAAATTTCCGCAGGTAAAGCTGCTGGCAAATGACGTTAATGTCGGATTTGCGAAGGCCAACAACCAGGCCATTACCTTGAGTTCGGGCAGGTATATTTTACTGCTCAATCCCGATACCGTGGTGCAGGAAGACACTTTTGTCCGGTGCCTCGGTTTCATGGAGGCTCATCCCGATACCGGCTGCCTGGGCGTAAAAATGATCGACGGCAAAGGTAATTTTCTCCCCGAGTCGAAAAGAGCGCTGCCAACACCGCTTGTAGCTTTTTACAAAGTATTTGGACTTTCGGCCCTTTTCCCAAAATCGCGAAAGTTTGGCAAATATCACCTGACCTATCTCGATCGGGACGAAATTCACCAGGTAGATGTTATATCGGGGGCTTTTATGCTTATCAACCGGCAGGCACTCGAAAAGACCGGGCTGCTTGATGAGGATTTTTTCATGTACGGCGAGGATATTGATCTATCGTACAGGTTTACCCTGGCCGGGTATAAAAATGTTTATTTTCCGCAAACCACCATCATCCATTACAAGGGCGAAAGCACCAAAAAAGGCAGTATAAATTACGTGCTGGTTTTTTATAGAGCCATGATTATTTTCGCCCGCAAGCATTTTAAGGAAAGTACCTTCAGATATTATTCGCTTTTCATTCACCTGGCCATTTATTTCAGGGCCGGGATATCCATACTGACCAGGTTTATCAATAATATTATTACCCCTTTGCTGGATGCCGCGGTTATTTATGCGGGATACCTGCTGCTGCAACCAGTGTGGGCAAGGCATCATTTCGGACAGTCAGGTTATTATCCCCAGGAATTTCTGACTTTGGCGGTACCGGCTTATATAGTCGTCTGGATGCTGATGATCTTTATCTTCACCGGCTACGAGTCGAGGGTGAAAATCACCGATCTGCTGCGGAGTGTATTTCTGGGCACCCTTGTAATACTGGCAGGTTATGCCTTATTGCCCGAAAGCTGGCGATTTTCGCGGGCGCTGATTATTCTTGGAACTTTATGGACATTGTTTGCAACAATTTCCATACGCTATTTGTTAAGTAGGATAAACCCTGGTTTTTTTTCGCTTGAATGTTTTAAAAGGCGGAAAAGGATTATCCTTATCGGGGATAAAAACGAAAACGACAGGGTTTATTCAATAATCAAACAAACACAGGTTGTGCCTGAATTAGTAGGTTATGTAAATGTGTCCGGCGGACACGACGATCCCCTGTTCATAGGGCATATCGGTCGTATCGAAGAAATTGTAAGGATCAACAAGGTTGATGAAATCGTTTTTTGTGCTGCCAGCATGTCTTCGCAGGATATTATCCGAACCATGCTTCAGTTTACCGATAGCGGTGTTGCGTTCAAGATTGCGCCTCCCGAAAGCCTGTCGGTTATCGGCAGTAATTCAGTTGATACCAGCGGGGAACTCTACGTTTTACATTTCAACACTTTGTCGCGCCGGTTGAACAAACGCAAGAAGCGGCTTTTTGATATGTTATTTTCACTGGCATTGCTGGTCGTAAGCCCTGTAGCGTTGTTTCTGATCAAGCACCCTGCCGGACTAATCCGTAATATTTTAGGAACCATGTTGGGCATGACTTCCTGGGTGGGATACTATCATTCTACCGGTGGTCATCATCCGGGTTTGCCGGCTGTGAAACCGGGAGTGCTTACGCCGCTTGATGTTCCGGGTCTCAGTGGAACAACTACGGCATCTGTTGAGCAGGCTAATCTATTGTATGCAAAGGATTACCGGATTATGCACGACTTGAAAATTACCCTTCGGAATTTTCCGTTGCTTGGACGCAAACCGGTAATACCCGATGAGGCCGGTTTAAATGAGAAAGAATAATTATGGCCATTGCTGAAGTTATTTTGCCTGCTATGGGCGAAGGTATTGTAGAAGCTACCATAACCCGCTGGCTTGCCATTGAGGGCCAGCAGGTGAGCGCTGATCATCCATTGGTTGAGGTAGCTACCGACAAGGTCGATTCCGAGATCCCTTCGCCGGTGGAAGGCAGGATCATTAAACTGGTATACCGCGAAGGAGATATCCCCAAAGTGGGAGAGGTAATTGCCCTGATTGAAACCGACAAGCCTCTTGAAGCGGGTATTCTTTTGTCCGGGGCAGAAAGGGTTCCGTTGGATTCTGCCGGTATACCTTTACCCACAGTTCAGGTACCGGAAAAGATTCCTGTTTTACACCCTGGGGAAAACAAAAAACTTCTGATATCACCGCTTGTTCGGATGCTTGCACGGCAACGCGGAATTTCACAGGAAGAGCTTATACAGTTTAAAGGGACAGGAAAAGATGGCCGGGTAACACGGGAGGATATCAGCCATTATAACCGGGGTACTTACCACCAGGCTGTCAATACCGACGATAATGCGGCGGCATTGTCATCAAATAACCATAAAGCAGTTCATGCTGGTCCGGACGATGAGATTTCCGAAATGGACCGTATGCGCCGGCTTATTGCCGGTCATATGTTGCATTCGAAGCAGGTAGCTCCGCACGTCACGGTTTTTGCAGAAGCTGATATTTCGGCGCTGGTCGCCTGGCGTGCAAATTACAAGGATACGTTTTTAAGAAAAGAGGGTGCAAGGCTTACTTTTACACCTTTGTTTATAGAGGCCGTTGTGGATGCACTTAAGGCATTTCCCCGGATAAACGCTTCCGTTGCAGGTGATAATATCATTCTGCGCAGGAACATTAATATTGGAATTGCCACTGCATTGCCCGACGGTAACCTCATTGTACCCGTTATTAAAAATGCCGATCATGACAGCCTGGGAAGTCTCGCCCGTAAGGTCGAAGACCTGGCCGGCCGTGCCCGTGAAGGCTTGCTGCTGCCAGCCGAAATAAAGGAAGGCACATTTACCATTACCAATATCGGACAGTATAACAACCTCACCGGAACCCCCATTATCAACCAGCCCGAATCCGCCATTCTTGCCCTGGGCACCATTACCAAAAAGCCCTGGGCGGTGAAATCCCACGGGGATTATGGGATAGCTGTCCGCGATATCATTATGTTGTCACTTACTTTCGATCATCGCATCATCGATGGTGCCCTGGGTGGAAGTTTCCTCAGTCGTGTTGTCAAAAATCTTGAGCAATCCGATCCTGAGCGGCAGGTATAGCACCGCTTCTGCATTACAAAAACAAACACCTCAATATTCTGATTGTTAAAAGGTATGGATAAACGGTTGATAAATACCGTTCCATAACTTATTGATAGTTATTAATAAATTGTTTTAATTATATAAATTTGTTTTGTAAGAAGCATAATTATGATACCCTGTAAAACGCTCAAACCCTGCATTATCCTGGTTCTCTTTGTTTTGGCCTTTACACCGGCGGGCCTTGCCCAGGAGGATGGAAAGTTGAAGGATCTTTTCCTGGAAGCCGAGTCGTATTTTCTTTTTGAAGAATTCAAGGATGCCTTGCCCTTGTACCAGCGGATGCTGGCTGCCGATCCCGAGAATTTCAACATCAGCTATAAAATTGGCATATGTTACCTGAATGATATTTACCAGGTTAGCAAATCAATTACCTATCTCGAGAAAGCCGTGCAAGGCACCAGTCCCGACAGTAAAACCAACAGTTTTAAGGAAAGATTTGCGCCACCCGAAGCGCTTTACTATCTGGGGAATGCCTACCGGGCCAATAATCGCCTGAAAGAAGCCATTACCACCTACCAGCAGTTTAAAGAAGTGCTCGATCCGCAGGTATACGATGCCGAGCTGGTTGACGAGCAGATTCAAGCCTGCCGGGTGGCAGAACAGCAACAGCAGCAACCTATGCATTACGTGGCAGTGAATGTTGGCGAGCCCATCAATAACCGCTTCGAAGAGTTAAATCCCGTTATCTCGGGAGATGAGAAAGTGATGTTGTTTACCCGCAGGTTGCAGTTTTACGATGCCGTATTTTATACACGCCGCGACAATGGCAGATGGACCGATCCAATTAACCTGACACCCTCGTTCGGACTCGACGGAAACTCATACACTACCGGTCTTTCATACAACGGCGATGAAGTATTCGTATACCGGAGCGATAATTTTGACGGGAATTTGTATTCCAGCCGGTATCGTAACGGCAAGTGGTCCGAACTCGAAAAGCTGAACGGCAATATCAACACCAAATACTGGGAATCACATGCCACATTGTCAAAGGATGGCAAAACACTGTATTTTACCAGTAACCGTGAGGGTGGCTATGGCGGACTTGATATTTACCGCTCCGAACGAACCAGGGGGGGCGACTGGGGGCCGGCAGTAAATTTAGGCCCGGCTGTTAATTCGCGTTTCAACGAAGATACACCTTTTATAACAGAGGATGACAATGCGTTGTATTTCAGTTCAATGGGGCATAGCAACATGGGGGGGTACGATATTTTTTACAGTACCCGTTCAGGTGGCGGACAATGGTCTGCTCCGGTAAATATAGGATTTCCGCTCAATACCACACGCGACGATCAGTTCTTTGTTCCTGTTGGTTCGGGAGCTTATGGATATTATTCGCGTTACGACGTTAACGATACGTATGGCATGCGCGATATATATAAACTTGAGGTTTTTACACCACTTCATCCACGCAAATTTATTCTCAACGGTGTTGCCAGGGTAGGTGGAGAGTCAAACCCCGATTATTCGCAGATTACTGCCACACTCGTCGATCAGAAAACGGGCAGAATTGTTGATCAGTCGCGTTTGAATGCCGATGGGTCTTACACGCTCAATGCCCTTTCGGGCGATTTTGATTTGCAGATGCGGGGCGAAGGCATACGCGAAAACCACGAAAGAATTTCCATACCCATTAACAATCCCTCCAATATTGTAGTTCACTCTTCGATGCTCACCGCAGCCGCCTCTGAAGCCGGAGCTGACGAAACGGTCACGGTTGGTATGGTTGAGGTTTCAGCCGGCCCCGAATTACATATTCCGGTGTCGAGCTACAACGTTACCACCAACGAATCCATTCCCATACGTCTCGACCTTGAAAGAAATACCAGGCTGAAGGTGGCTACCATTTTAAATGATACGCTGCTAAAAACTGAACATTTCGACGTGAAAAGGCGAAGGTTTGTTTACATGCTCACGCCGGAGCCCGGTATTAATAAATTGCGGTTTACGCTTATTAACAGTAAAGGCGACAGTACCATCCGGGAGGTAACGGTTATGTACACGCCGATAGCCGAAGAACCCGAAGATGTGCCGCTGCCGGGCGACAGGGTACTGGCCGATAGTAACCGTTACTCGGGTTTACAACTGATGGCCGAAGGCAATCTCGAAAAGTTCCTTGGACAAGCTGGAATAAAGAAAAGGAAGTTTGACAGTGTGGCAGATCTTTACGAATTCCTGTTAAAAAATGCAGCCGAAAATGGTTACACCGCGCAGGATGTGGATGAACTGATGACCCGTTTCCTTTCGCAGAAAGACCTGAACCTGTTTTATGACGAACTCATGCATCATGCACCTGACAGTCTGTCAAGGTCGCTTGGCAGGCTTAATCCTGCAGCCAATCATATTTACACTGCCGAGTCCCTGCTCGACCATTTGTATGAGCATGCCACCGGTGAGCAATACAGCCTGAAGGAGCTTCGTGAAACACTGTATAGCCTTGCTGCATTGCACCGCGATCCGCGAGAGCTTATCGGTTTGTTCGAATCGTATGCAAGGGGTGAACTGGGCGCCATGCTGGGTACCATGGCGGAAAACTGGCAGGCATATCCCGATACCCGGTCTGTGGCCGATCACATTATGAAAGAGGCAGAAAATAAGGTGTTTCCGCTCGAACAACTCGATGAAATGTTGAGGCTGGCGGCATCCGACATCAATGCCCGTTTCCTTGAACAGGCACTGTTATACACCTCTTCTGAAAACCTTAGGCAGGCATTGCTTACATTAAATACCGAAAAGCAGGGTATCCGGAATTCCAGGGAGCTGATTAGTTACCTCCTTGGTAATGCCGATAAGGGCAATTATTCGCGCCGGGAATTGCTTGAAAATATTGAGAAAATACGCAGAGACCCCTATTATTACATTGATCTGCTTCGTAAGATGTTGGCGGAAAGGGCATCAGGAACACTCAAGGAGTTTCTGCAGGAGATTGATGTGAGGAGTCTCAGGCTGACCACTTTCGAGGATCTTTTGGATTACCTGTTGAACCAATCGCAGTTCCGCGATTACAATCGCGAAATGGTGTACCAGTTGCTCATTGATATCATCAATCCGCGTAATGTGGCCGAATTTCTCGAAATGCTCAGGGTGCATGCCTGTCAATCCATAGTCGATGCACTTGATGCAGCCACCAGTCAGGAGTTTTCAACCCCCATTGAGGTATTGCAATACCTGTTGTCGGTTGCTGCGGAATATCATTTTACCGAACGTGATCTGCTGCGAGCATTGCTGAAAATGCTGCTTCAGCAGGGACCCGATGCAGGGACCGTGGATGAAAAGCGGGGTGGCTGGCTTTCGGGTATCGATAGGCCTGCCCTGGTAACCTCGCTGGTGGTGGTTAATGCCCTGATCATATTGTTGTTGGTTTTATTTATTTTGCGAAAAAGGCGGAAGAATGAATAGAATTGTACTTGTCCTGATCCTGATTTTAACTGTTACTTATCCGCTGAGGGGACAAAAAATTGTTCCCACACCCGAAGACCTTTATGCCGATGCCGGGGAATTTATGGAATCGGGCGACTATGCCGATGCCCTGCCGCTTTTTCTGACCTTAAAGGACCGGGGGTATGCAACAGCAAATATCAATTACCTCATTGGCGAGTGTTACCTTAATTTGCCGGGTTTGAAAACAAAGGCCATTCCCTTTCTTAAGGAAGCCATCAACAATGTTTCGGCGCGTTATTCCGGCACTTCTCTTGCTGAAGAAGCGGCACCAGCCCGGGCTTTACTATTCCTGGGGATTGCCTGCAGGCTGAATTACGACTTTGACAATGCCCTGATGTACTTTAACAGTTATATGCAAAACCTTGATGATACGGATATTGAAAACCGGCGAATGGCGGAGTATCACATTGAACGATGCCGTAATGCCCGCGATTTGATGGATGCCCCGGCCCTTTACACGGCCGACACGCTTCCTTTGCAAATCAACACCACCTTCTCCAATTTCAACCCTTTGGTAACACCCGACGAGAAGGTGATGTATTATATGAATCAACTGAAATTCTACGACGCTGTTATGCGGGTTCAACAATCGGGTACCGGCTGGAGCGAACCTGAGAACCTTACGCCGCTTATCAAATCCGATGGTGACCATTATGTAACCGGAACTTCATCCGATGGTGATGGTTTGTTGCTTACCTGTTACGATCCTTATATGGCCGGCGAGTTGTACACAACTACTTTCAAGGAGGGCACCTGGAGCCCGTTGCAAAAGATGGAAGGTATCAATACCGTGTTCAACGAAACGCACGCCTCTTTATCCCCCGATGGTAAATGGCTTTATTTCACAAGCGACCGAAAGGGCGGATACGGGGGGCTCGATATCTACCGCTCGGCATTGGATCAGCAAGGTAAATGGAGTACCCCTGTTAACCTGGGACCGCTCATTAACAGTTCCTATAACGAAGAATCACCCTTTGTCACCCCCGATGGACAAAAGTTATTCTTTAGCTCGCAGGGACATTACAACATGGGAGGGTACGATATCTTTTTTTCGCAACACGATGAGGATGGGCGATGGCTTCCTCCGGTGAATGTTGGATATCCGCTGAATACAACGGATGACGACCTTTTTTATGTTCCGCTCGATACAGGCAGTATTGCTTATCAGTCCAGGTTTTCCGAAATAACAGCCGCCCAGGATATTATCAGAATTAAGGTCAGTGCTTACGGCAAGCCTGCAAGGTATACGCTTAACGGCAAAATTAACCTGGCGGCGGATTCGTTGTTCAACCCCTCGGATATCACCGTTACCTTTGTTGAAAGAAAGGTTCAGGATACGCTTTCGGTTAAACCATTGAACAACGACGGAACATTCAGGCAGAAGTTACCCGGAGGATCGTATTTATTGCACTTCACGGATGGTGATAAATCGTTGCTGGAGAAGAATTTCGATATCCCCGAATATTTTCCGCATGGCAACCTGGTGTTTACCGACAGTATCACTGTTACACCAGCTGTAATGGCTGTGCGCGACACCCTTTACCTGCGGGATATCCGTTTCGCCTTTGATAAAAGCAACCTGACACAAGACCAACAGCAATACCTTGGCCAGGTGGCTCAGCTACTCAAGGCCCATCCGGGACTTACTATACAGGTGAGCGGGTATACCGATGCGCTGGGGAACGCGCAATACAATCTTGGATTGTCGCGTAAACGTGCCGGAGAAGTTGCCGGATTCCTGACAGACCAGGATATTGGCGAAGAAAGGATTGCTGTGAAAGCATATGGTGAGGATCATCCCGTTGCTCTTAATCGCTTGCCCGACGGAAGTGATAGCCCGGTTGGCAGAAGTTATAACAGGCGCGTTACCTTCATGGTGTTCAATGTTCCCGAAAAGTTGGTTGTTATTGGTGTTAAGGATGTTCCCGGCGAATATTTACAGCACTAAACACAGGTAACCGTATGTGTAATTGCAAATCGGACGGATATAATTAGCTATCCTGTTGTTAAATTATTAAATTTGCTATATACATAAACTTACCGCACATGAAAACAACGTTATTCATTGCTTTCTTATCTTTGTCGGGCCTGACCCTGTTTGCCCAGGAAAGGACACAGGCAGAACTTAAGGAATTTTTCTATGATGCGGAGTTCTTCTTTGCCCAGGAAGAATACGTAGATGCGGTGTATGATTACCTTGAACTTTATAATAACGGATTCAGTGACAATGGCAATATCAATTACCGGATAGGAATTTGCTATCTGAACATCCCCGGACAAAAGGAAAAATCGATACCCTACCTGCTCGAAGCTGTTAAACAAGTTTCAGAAAAATATAAAGAAAGTACTATTAAACAAAAAGCAGCTCCCGTTGATGCCTATTTATTTTTGGGGAACGCCTACAGGGTTAATAACCAGTTGAACAAAGCCATTGAGGCCTATAACAAATACAAGGAAATTGCCAGTACCGCAGAAGAGCTGAAATATGCCGATCAGCAGATTGCAGCCTGTAACCTGGCCATCACTCAGATGGGAAGTCCAAAGCAGGTTAAATTCACCAACCTGGGTGATTCAATTAACGGTATTTCCTCCAATTATAAAGGGGTGGTTTCCGGTGACGGCAGTTTGCTGGTTTACATGAACGAACTGCCTTTTTACGATGCGGTATATACCTCAACATACAGGGACAACGGTTGGTCGTCGCCCGTAAATATTACACCGCAGATTCAGTCGGATGGCGATCAATACGTTACGGCTGTTTCCCACGATGGAAAAAAAATGTATCTCACCCGCGAGGACGCTTTTAACAGCGATATATATACCAGCACTTTCGAAAACGACCGTTGGACCAAATCGTTACCACTGGCCGGAACAGAAATCAATACCAAGTTTTGGGAATCCCATGCATCGGTTTCACGCGATGGCAAAACACTTTATTTTACCAGCAACCGTAAAGGAGGCTTGGGGGATATGGATATTTACGTTACCAAAATGCTCCCAACAGGTGTTTGGGGCGATCCCGTAAATCTTGGGCCGGTTGTCAATACACAGCTGAACGAAGACACGCCTTTTATCACTGAAAACGACAGCATCCTGTATTTCAGTTCACAAGGCCACCAAAGCATGGGTGGATATGATATTTTCGTAACCCGGCTGAACGCTGTAGGAGAATGGTCGAA
The DNA here is from genome assembly GCA_964618645.1 of uncultured Bacteroidales bacterium. Classification (GTDB taxonomy): domain Bacteria; phylum Bacteroidota; class Bacteroidia; order Bacteroidales; family UBA10428; genus UBA5072. Next base: position 55,313 of record CAZUBW010000010.1, read on the forward strand.
GCCTGAGAATCTGGGGTATCCTGTTAACACAACCGACGACGACCTGTTTTATTATCCCTGGAGCAACGGCAGAATAGGCTACCTCTCGCGGATAGAAACCGACGGAAAAGGTAAGGAAGATTTGTATGCAGTTCAGCCTGTAGGTGATTTACCCCTCGATGAACTGATCGCCTCGGTTTTACATCCTTCGCCAATAGCCGTTCCACCTGCGCTTACCGAAGAAAAGCGTGCAGCGGCGGAAGAAAAGCCCGTTGAAGCACCTGAAGCTGCTGAAGAAAAGGAACCTGCAGAAGAACCGGCAGAGGAACCCAAGGTGCCTGCTACTGTTGAGCTTGATCCCGTTTATTTTGCATTCGACAATGCACAACTAACGGAAGCCGGAAAGGCGCAACTCGACAAACTGATAGGCCTGATGAATGATTTTCCCATTATTCGTGTGAGGCTTGTCGGGCATGCCGATGCAAAAGGCCCGGCAGAATACAACCTTAGATTGTCCGAAAAACGGGCTGTATCAGTAATGCAATATCTGACTTCGCGGGGTATTCAGGCTAGCCGCATGGAGACAAAGGGATTGGGTGAGAAAAACTTTGCAGCAGTCAATTCAAACCCCGATGGTACCGATAATCCCGAGGGCAGAAAGCTGAACCGCAGGGTTGAATACGAAATTGTTGGTGAAAACGATAAGGTATTGATCATTCGCGCTACACCTGTTCCTGAGCGCCTGAAATTTAAAGAGTAATCATTCATGCGCAGGTTAGTTCTTATAGGCTGGCTTTTTCTCCTGCCGGTTGGCTTGTTTGCACAAGCAACGGGTGAAAACAGCAGGGAATTTTTCGACGAGGGCATCTATTTTTTTTCCCGCGAGGATTACGGCGAAGCGGCTTACTATTTCCGCCGGTTGTTGGAAAATCACCCCGATAACAGCCATTATAATTTTCTGCTGGGTGAGAGTTACCTGAATATACCCGGGAGTGAATCACTTGCTGTTCCTTTTCTCGAGAAAGCTACAAAATCGACTGTCGAGAAAAACAAATACAGGGGACGGGATTATAACGAGGATGATGCACCCTTGCATGCCTGGTTTTACCTGGGTAACGCTTACAGGATTAGTGGCAGGCTCGATGATGCCCTCAATGCCTACAGCACCTTTGTCAACTCGCCATTTTATTATGGCAATTACAACCTGACTGTGGTGGAAAACGAGATCAAATCGTGCGAGAGGGCAAAAATAATTATGGACAGTCCTATCGATGTGGTTTTTGAGAAGCTCGACAGTACGGTGAATTCCACTTCCGCTGAGTTACATGTGGTGGTTTCAAAAGATGAGCAGTCGATGGTGTTTATCCGGCGGTTGAAGTTTTACGATGCCATTTTGTGGACTACAAAAAGCAATGGTGTGTGGGGCCAGCCGGTCAATCTTAATCCCCTGGTAGGATCCGACGGTGAGTTTTACCCGGTTTACTTATCACGGCAAGGCGATGAACTTTACCTGGTAAAAGCAGGAAATGTCAGCAGTGACATCTTTGTCTCTTACTTTCGCAATGGTACCTGGACAAAAGCTGAAATGCTCAACAGGCATATTAACACGCTGGCCGACGAAACATCAGCCTGTTTATCAGCCGACGGTCAGACCTTATGGTTTACAAGCGCCCGTAAAGGTGGAGCAGGTGGGCTCGATATATATTACGCACACCGGGATAATAACGGCCAATGGGGAAAAGCACGTAACGCCGGTAAGACTATCAATACACCGTTTGACGAGGAAAACCCTTACCTGTGTAATCACGACGAAATATTATTCTTCAGTTCCAGGGGACATTACACCATGGGGGGTTACGATGTTTTTTTCGCTTCACGCGATGGAAAAACATGGAAAACACCCGTGAATATAGGCTATCCGATTAGCAATACTGCTGATAATACAGGTTACGTACCCGTACAGGCAGGCAAAGCTGGCTATATTGCTGTAACAAATGATAAAGACGGAACGGCTGAGGATATCTTTAGGGTAGTCCTAAAATCTCACATTCCTGCACCCTGATATGGCTGAGTCTGTGATAATTTTACGGGCGCCCGAACCCGAAGATCTTGAATTACTTTATTTGTGGGAGAACGATCCTGAAATATGGCAGGTAAGTAATACCATCACCCCTTTTTCGAAGTATATTCTCAGGCAATACATTGAGAATTCGCACCTCGACATTTACCAGACCCGCCAGTTGCGTTTAATGATCGATGTCCGCGAAAACGAGTCGACCCTGAAAACCATTGGTACCATTGACCTGTTCGATTTTGATCCTTATCATCATCGCGCCGGTGTTGGTGTGCTCATAGGCGATAAAACAAACCGTAACAAGGGCTATGCCTCCACGGCGCTGAAGCAGCTCATCGACTATTGCTTTGGCACCTTGCAACTTCACCAACTCTACTGCAACATTACCGTGGGCAATGACGACAGTCTCAGGCTCTTTGAGAAATGCGGCTTTGCCATTACCGGACGCAAAACCGACTGGATCAGGCAGGGCAGTGCATACGCCGAAGAACTTTTGCTACAGCTCATTAATAAGCGTTAATGAAGTGTTAATTTGATGCCTCTTGCTTTTTATGATTCTTTTTTTGTAAATTAGCTATAGGACAAGAAGATTGCTGTGTAAAATTCTATACCACCAATCTATGCAAAAAGCCAAAAGATGGTTTCTTTTATGGGTTTTGTGTTATTTGACTATTCTGACTTTTGGCCAGCAGGAAGCTGCGCTTGAAGCTGTATTGGATGCAGGCGATATAAAAAAGCTCACAAAAGCAGAGGAATACAAAGGAAATGCCGACAAGTTAATTGAAGAAGCCGCACGGTTGAATATGGAGGAACTAACTGTCGGCTCTGATGCCTCCTTAAACGAAAAATCCCGTCAACGTAAGGTTGAACAGCTTCAGAATCAGGCACTGCAAAAATACCTTGAAGCAGCTACATGGCTCGAAAAATGCAACGAGGTTAAATTTACCGTTTACCGTGATTATCTCAACCGGTTTTGGGATGAGCACGATGGCGAAGAAGAGGCTTACCTCAACGAAAAACTGATGGAGGAACAGGCCAGCGATCATTTTTTCCAGGCCTTAAATTACAGGCTCGAAGCCAAAAAAATGGATGCCGGCTATGCAAGGGTGGAAAAGCTTAATGAGGCCAATGCCCTCGAAGAACAGGCAATCCGCAAACAAGTGGATGCCTTGCTGGTATACCATCAATTGCAACCGGGGACAACCGTGACCGATACTTCCCCGGATTTATTAACGGAGCCCGCTGAGGAACAGGCAGCGCCCTATGATGAGCCAGGCATCACGGATTATGTAGCCTATCAGGCAGATACTTCTGTTATGGTTGCCGGAACAGAGAGTACCCCCGAAAACTACGTCCGGCCACAAACCTCTGAACCGGCATATGTTCCGGAAATCACAGCTCAACAAGCACCGCAGGAGCGTAAAACCATTCCGGAGAATATTACCCTCGACCAGGAGGTTATTGATGCCTATAACCGATATATGGCATCGGGGATGTTTACCGATACCACGCTTTCTACCGGCCATATTGCAGGACTGACCGGTTTTGAAACCGACCGGGTGTTGCAGCTCTGGTACGAATATCGCTATGGGCAACCATACCCCGGCGAAGCACCAGCATTGACCGATACCGTGAAACCAACAGAACCGGCAACGGTTATTGCAGCAACTGATCAGCCTGATGCCGCTGAAACGGCCGGAGGCGAACCTGTTATATCAGATGAAACAGAAGACGAACCTGTTATGCAGGAGGATGCAGCAGAGGAACCGGTAATTGGTATTGTCACCGACGAGAACAGGGGACAACTGGTGCCTGCGGATGAAAACGTAATATACAGGGTGCAGATAGCCGCCAACCGGACCGAGTTAACGCAGCGTGCACTAAGCAAAATATACTACGGAAGTAAGAATGTGGAGATGATCAGCGAGGGAGGCTGGTACAAATACGCTGTGGGTGATTTCAACAGTTACGAGGAGGCTTCCCGTTTCCGTAAAGAGAGTGGCGTTAGCAATGCTTTTGTAGTTGCCTACCGCAAGGGTACACGACTGTTAACGCCCGGGACAGAAGAAGTGGCTGAAACTCCGGCGGCAGTTTTTCCTGCCGGCGAAGCGCGCTTGCCCGAAGGCCTGATTTTTAGGGTACAGGTGGCTGCAAGCAGGGTTCCGCTGAGCATGGCACAGTTCCGGCGGATATACGGAGGAAATCTTCCCGTTGAAATGATTTCAGAGGAAGGCTGGTACAAATACCAGCTGATGGGAACGCGGTTGTTTTCCGATACCAGGCAGCTATTGCAGTCGGTTAATGTCAGAGGGGCATTTGTGGTGGCTTATTCCGGTGGCAGTAAGGTTAACCTGGCCGAGGCCGTGAGGAACACCAAGCCGGTTGAAGACAACGTGCGTAAGTTTGGTCGTAAGGGCTATGTGAACGAAATCGAGTTTCATGTTCAACTCGCGGCTTCACGTTCGGTAATGCCCCGGCAAGAGCTGCAATTGTTGTATAATGGCGCCGGGCCGGTTTCGGTAATATATGAGGATGGCTGGTACAAGTACCATTTGAAAGCCGGCAATTCTCCCGAACTTGCACTACAGCTAAGACAGGCATGTGGTGTTTCAAAAGCCTTTATAGTGGCTTACAAGCGTGGTCATAAACTCACGTATTACCAGGCAATCCAGGAATTGAAATAACCATAATAAACTTAAAAATAACCCGGCTATGAGAATCGGAAACAAAACACTAGCAAATCTGGGGACCAGCTTATTATTGATCTCAGGCTTACTGGTCTCTTCGTGCATATCGCAGAACAAGGTGAAGCTTATGCAGGAAAGCGTTGCAAAACAGGCATCCACTGAGTTTGCAAATATTAAAAGCACTACATACCGCTTGCAATCGGGCGACCATTTGTATATCGAAGTTTACAGCGTTGACCCGAAAACGAGCAAGTTCTTTCAGACTGATTTTCCCGATCTGATGAATCCCACTTACCTTTATCTCAAAAGTTACTCGGTTGACGAGTTCGGTTATATTAACTTCTCGTTTGTCGACAAGATGTATGTTAAAGGACTCACTGTACCTGAAGTGAAGGAGCAGATACAGAAAACCCTCAACGAATATTTTAAGGAGTCAACCGTGGTGGTTAAACTCGTTAATTTTGAGGTTTCCGTAATTGGTGAAGTAAACGAGCCGGGAAGTTTCACCATTTATCGCGATCAGATCAACCTTTTTCAGGCCATAGGCCTGGCCGGTGGTTTCAAGGAATTTGGTAATCCCAAAAGGGTTAAGCTGGTAAGGCAAACCCAAACCGGATCAACCACGGTTGAGCTCGATTTGTCGAAGGACAAAATCCTTGAGTCGCCATATTTTTATATGCAACCCAATGATGTGGTATATGTTGAGCCGCTAAATGCCAAGTCGTGGGCTTACATGCGGTTTCCCTACGAAACCATCCTTGTGCTGATATCCACGGCACTTGTGGGCTACAGTATATTTATTGAATAACCGGGTTTTCGGACTCACCATATCATTCGGGCAGGGATGGCAGAGGAGCGTTTCGTCGATTTTGAACAGGAAGATGCTGTTGATATCAAATCATTTCTGATCAAGTGTTTCAGGCAGTGGTATCTCTTTGCCGGGTTCCTGATCATGGCCCTGCTGTTGGCAACACTGGTCAATCAGTTTTCTGTGCCCGAGTACCGGGTCACTGCCAATCTTCTTATCCGTGATGAGGAAAACCCGCTTGACCCGCAGAAATTCATTGGTACTTCGCTTTACGGCAATCCTTATCAGTTGCAGAACGAGATTGGTATGTTGCAGTCGAAAAGCCTCACGCGCCGGGCCCTGGGTGAGCTCGATTTCTACGTGTCGTATTACCAGAAAGCCCGTTTTACCATAACAGAGCTATACAACCAAACACCTTTTCTGGTGGCATTTGATACTACTTTTCTTCAACCGCTGAACGTAGTATTCGATGTTGTTTTTACCCCCGACACACAGATGATTGTTACAGCATCAGCAGCGGAAGCCATTGGTTATCATTATATGCAACAGGCATCTTCGGTTGTGATCAACGGTTTCGAATTTGCCGATACACTGGCGTTTGGCGATCTAACGGGTAACCAGTACTGCCGGTTCAGGATCATTCCCAATTTCGGTATGCTGCATCTTATTGGTTCGGATCAGCGCTATTCTTTCCGGTTCAATAGCATGAGCCAGCTGATAAGTGCTTTCAGGGTAAGCGAGGTTGAGGCCACCAAAAACTCTTCTATCCTGAGCATTTCGCTCAGGTGTGGCAACGTGCAGAAAGGTGTTGATTACCTGAACAAGCTAAACGAGGTTTTCCTGAAAAAGGGGATCGAGCGGAACGATAAAATTGCCTTGTCTACCATAAGATTTATCGACGAACAACTGAAAGGTATCACCGATTCGTTGCGTTATTCCGAAGACAGGTTGCAGCATTTCAGGTCGACCAGGGGTGCCACCAACATCGATTTTCAGGCTCAGCAAACTTACCAGCAAATGGAAGAACTGCAGGACCAGCAGGCCGAACTGATGGTGAAATCGAAGTATTATAGTTACCTGCGCGATTACCTGATGAAAAACAACCAGGTAGAAGATCTGATTGCGCCTTCGTCAATGGATATCAGTGACCCGCTGCTCAACAGCCTGATTATCGAGCTTACCCGGCTTTATACTGAACGCACGGAGATGTCCTTCAATACCATCAAGAACAATCCCTATCTTACCTCACTCGAAATGAAGATATCGGATATCAAGGCCAACTTGCTCGAGAATATCGACAACATCATCAAAGCCTCCGATATTTCGCTGAAAGAGTTAAGCTCCAGGATAACCGATATTGAATCCACCATCAGCGCCCTTCCCGGAAGCCAGCGCGAATTGCTTGTCATTGAGCGCAAATTCAAGCTGAACGATGCCATTTATACCTACCTGCTTACCAAACGTTCGGAGGTGCAGATTTCCAAGGCTTCAAACATCCCTTCGAACGAGGTGCTCGACGGGGCTTCTGCTGACGATTATGTTAAGGTTAGTCCCAATGTACGTATGAATTATATCCTGGCCATGTTGATAGGGTTGTTTTTACCTGCGTTGTTGGTGTATTTCCGCGATTATTTCCGCGACAAGATAACCGATAGAAAAGAAATACAGCAGGTCACCGGTGTGGATATCATTGGCAACATTCTGCACAATCCCTACAAAACAACCCTGGTTGTTCACGGTGAGCCCAATTCGATGATTGCGGAATCGTTTCGTACGTTACGTACTAATTTTCAGTTTTTTCCTGATTCAGGCGGCAAATACGTTGTGTTGATCACATCGGTTATCAACGGCGAAGGCAAGAGCTTTACGGCTGTAAACCTGGGTTCGGTTTTTGCCAAGGGTGGTCATAAAACGGTGATTATCGATTTCGACCTGCGAAAAGCCAAGATCAGAAAGTACCTCGATATTGATACCTCTGAGGGCCTGAGCAGATACCTGAGCGGTCGCGTTTCCCTCGATGAGATTGTATTTCCAACGGAAGTTGAGCTGCTTGATGTGATCCCGTCGGGGCCGATTCCACCAAATCCTCTCGAATTGATTTCATCAGACCATACCACCCGGTTGTTCGATGAGCTCAAGCAACGTTACCATGTGGTTATTGTTGATTCGCCACCCATTGCATTGGTCTCCGACAGCCTGCTGCTGCTCAGACATGCCAGTGTAAAGCTTATTGTGGCGCGGCAGCAATATACCCCCAGGTCGTTGTTTGTTTCGGTAATGGAAGACCTGGAAAAGCGGAAAGCAGGTCCTTTCCATGTTGTGTTAAACGACAATAAATCAGGTTTGAACGGTTATGGCTATGGGTATAATTACGGCTACGGCTATGGGCATGCCCCTGCAAAACGCGGGTTAATTCAAAGGATATCCGGGCTTTTCTCACGGGGTTAACCTTGTGCATCCATATGATCAAAATCAGGCACATCGGGTAAAAAAGAATACTGCCCGCTGTCGATGTTTATGAAGCAACAGTAATGTTTCATGCCGTTGGTAATCAGCATATAGGGCGCTTTATGCGTATGGTTGTACCGGCCTGCCTGGTCAAATACCTGTTGGTTGATTTCCACCCCCGGCGCTTTACATTCCACAATCATCAGGGGGTGTCCTTTCCGGTCGTATACCAGCAGATCGTAACGCTGCCTGTAACGGTTTTGCCGGAACCCTTTTTCCACCGATAAAAGCTGTCCCGGAAAGTGTTTTTCAGCCACCAGGAAATTAATCATGTGCTGACGGACCCATTCTTCAGGCGTCAGCAACACAAACCTGCGCCTGATTTCGTCAAAAATGTATTTTTTCCCACGGTCTTCCTTTATCCTGAAAAAATATGTTGGTAAATTTAGCGGTTCCATTTGCCGGGGCTTTGTATCAGTAAATATAAATATTTCATCCATTAATCCATCATCGACGATGACTTTTGACGCAATAATGGCCGATCTGAAAGCCGGAAAATATAAGCCGGTATATTTCCTTATGGGTGATGAACCCTATTTTATTGATGCCATTACCGATTATATTATTGCCAATGCCATAAGTGAAACCGACAAGGCTTTTAACCAGCTTGTGCTGTATGGGCGCGATACCGATATCGGCACGGTCATTGATGCGGCGCGTAAATTTCCCATGATGACCCAGCGGCAGGTAATTGTTGTGAAAGAAGCCCAGCATCTGCGCAGCCTGGCCGGGCTGGAGAAATACCTGGAAGTTGTTATGCCTTCGACGGTGCTTGTTTTTGCCTATAAATTCAAAAAAATCGACAAGCGGACCAAGGTAGGCAAATTGCTGACTGAGAAATGCGTGTTCTTCGATGCCGATAAAATCAGGGAAGACAAGGTGCCGGCTTGGATAACCCAGTTAGTGAGCCAACAGGGTTACCAGATTGAACCCAAAGCAGCTTCGCTGCTGACCGATTTTTTGGGAAACGACCTGGGTAAAATTGAACAGGAGATCGGTAAGCTTAAAATAGTATTGCCCACCGGATCGAAGCAGATCACCCCTGCACTTATTGAAAAAAACATTGGTATCAGCAAAGATTTCAACACCTTTGAATTAACAAAGGCTTTAACGGTGCGTGATGTGGCTAAGGCCAACCAAATTGCCCGCTATTTCCAAAACAACCCCAAAAACAATCCCATGGTGTTAACCATAACGTCGTTGTTCTACTATTTTTCAAAGGTGCTGCTCTTTCATGGCCTTACTGATAAAAGCCGCGATAACGTTGCCAAACAACTGGGCATCAACCCCTACTTTATAAACGAGTATCAGCAGGCAGCCCGCACCTTTCCCCTGCCCAAAACCCGGCAGGTCATATCGTTGCTCAGGGAATACGATCTGAAATCGAAGGGTGGTTCACCCGCAACCGAGGGCGATTTATTAAAAGAGCTAATTTATAGAATTCTTCATTAAACATGTACTGCACATGACTTATCTGCTTATTGCCTTTACCGCTTTGATATCCATACCGGCATTCAATAACCGCGACTGGTTTCTGAAACTACAGTTCAGTCCGTACCAGGTGTATCACCGCAAACAGTGGTATAGGCTGCTAACGCACGGCTTTTTGCATGCCGGATGGATGCACCTGATTGTGAATATGCTGGTGCTTTTTTTCTTCGGCCCTCATGTGGAGCGTTTTTTGCGTGCTGTGCTGGGTCCGGCGCTTCAACCCTGGAATGGTTTGATATTTATACTGTTTTACTTTGCGGCCATTGTTATTGCCTCGCTTACCAGCCTGTTCAAACATAAGAACGATCCGTGGTACAACGCGGTAGGCGCTTCGGGCGCAGTGTCGGCAGTGTTGTTCCTTTTTATCTTTTTCAAGCCCTGGGAGATGCTTTATTTCTATGGCGTATTGCCTGTCCCCGGTATCATCATGGGCGTTCTCTATCTCATTTATTCGCATTACATGAGTAAAAGGGAAGCGGATAACATTAACCACGATGCTCACCTTTCCGGGGCCATTTTTGGTTTTATCTTTCCCTTGCTGATCGATTTCCGGTTACTTCATTATTTTATCGACGAGCTTTTCAGCTTTTCGTTCTGAAAAATAATACCTGCCTGTGGCTGAGCATAATTATATATGCCGTAACGGTGAATTTCTAAAGGCAGCTGATCCATGCCTGCATCATTACAACAGGGCTTTCCGGCATGGTGAAATGCTCACAGAAAGCATGCATGCCTATGCCACCGAAGCACAGTTTTTAGACCTGCATCTGAACAGGATCGTCAGCAATATGCAATTCCTGGGCATGCCGGTACCGGCATACCTGAATGTGTCCAACGTGGGAGAGCTGATTACAAGGTTATTGAACAAAAACAGGATTTTTGGAGGAGCCGCCATACGCCTTACTATTTTCAGAGAAGAAGCGTGCGAGTTGAATCCGGCCGGGACAAAGGCTTCGTTTCTAATGGAAAGCGAAAAACTGGAGACAAAACAATACGGGTTGAATGCGCAGGGCTTCAGTATAGATATCTGTGAAGCCTATGAAAAAACGAGCGGGTTGTTTTCGCATATCCGTCAGGCCGATGCACTGCTATATATATTGGCTGATGCATACAGGGAACAGCATTTTCTCGATGTGGCGCTGCTGCTGAATCAGTACAAAAGACTGGTTGAAAGTACCCATGCCAATGTATTCCTGGTAAGCGGCAATACGTTGTTCACGCCGGGAACCGACCAGGGCTGTATTCCGGGGGTCATGCGCCAGGTTGTGATAACCCTGGCGTTACAAAACGGGTTTATGGTGAACGATCAAAGCAGGCTCACGCCGGTGTCGCTTGAGGAGGCAGAAGAGGTTTTTCTGACCTCTGCCGTCACAGGGATTCAGTGGGTGGGTGCATACCGGCAAAAGCGTTATTATAACCGTGTGGCTAAAATGCTGACGTCAAAACTCAACGAACAGGTTTTTGGCCATTAAAGGTTGTAGCACCGGATTTGCCGGATGACCCTATTCATCAGGTTTTAACAGTTTAAAGGGGTATCTAATAGTTAGGTCTTGGTTAAATGTAATATACATTTGATTGTTAATGATATATAGTGTTTTTTATTCGATCTATAAATAATGAAATTGTACTGTTTAACCCATGGCTCCCAGTGATGCCATTATTACTTGTTTTCAAATCAAAAAATCATCATTTTATTAAATAACTTTAAAAAAGATATTTACAAAAAATACTTTTAAATTAATATGTTAAGCAATTATAGAATTTTTAAAATTTATCTAATTGGGTTTGCGATGTCAGTACATTATTCATAATAATTCTTTCTAATAGCCAAACTATATGGGAAAAACCATGACTCTATTATTGATGCTGTTAATAGCGCTATTATACCAAAGTTGTTCGGCTGATAAAAAAACAACTTCAGATTCAAGTAATATCATATATCTTGATCTCCCTCAATCAGGAGAAGACACACTTAGGGCCTCCAATTTTGCAGACTCTGTAATGTATATACCTTTAGAGACTATGCAAGAATCATTAATTAATAATATTTGTGGAATTTGTTTACATGATTCTTTTATTTTGGTCACTTGTTCTAATGAAGGTTTATTTCTGTTTAGGAATGATGGCAAATTCATCAGAAAAATTGGCGGAAAAGGGTCTGGTCCAGGTGAATATATAAGAATCTTCCATGCTGAAGTTGCACGTGATACTATTTATATTTCATCAACAGGGAGAAGAGGTTTTCTTAGATATAAATTAAACGGGGATTTTTGTGATGAAATTGAGCTGAACTACCAACCTGTATATTTCAGTACAACTTTTGAACAAAAACTTGCATGTTATATTCATGAGGAGGGTAGAATATTTGTTTATAACAACAGCTTCTATGATCCTGATACTTTGATCGCTGAATATGGCGTGACTGAAGGACGATATTTTTTTACTTCTAGTGAATTTCCTCTTATGACTTATTTACAGAAAACCGCATCCGGATTACTATTTAATAGCTATCTGAGTGATACAATATGGAATATTACTGGTGATAAAAAAGAACCAATCTATATTCTTGATCTAAAGGAAAAGTTACTGCCCTATGAGCTCCAAACCGAATTTTGTAATGGTGATTTTGAAAAATCAACCAATAATAAAAAACCTTATCACTATGTTCATCTTATTCAAAGTTCATCTTATTTCCTTGCGTTTCAAAAACAATATTCTGATAATAAATTAAATGCGATATATATCGGAGACATTGAAACCGGTGAAATCAAAAGATATAATACCACATACATTTATGACGATATTGTAGGCCAGACAAAGCTTAATTTTTTTATGCCGACAAATTCATCAGATTATATTGTATCTATATGGGATTTGCAGGGTGGTTTTGAAATAGGTGGAAAAAACCACATAGATACTCCTTCGATAGCCTGGATTAATCAAATGAAATCAATAAGCGAAAATTCTAACCCGATACTTGTGTTAGTGAAAATTAAAAAGGTAGATCCATGAATGATTGTTTTGTAAAGATAAAGGGTAAAAACATAAAGCAAAACTTAATAATTCTATCACAACTTGTCTTTGAGGTTACTGATTATTGTAATCTTAATTGCAAGTATTGTGGTTATGGTGAGTTATATCAAGGTTATTATCTCCGAAAGAAAAGGAACGTTTAAATATGAAGAAAACAATATTTCCACTTGCTTTAGGGATTGTTACAGTATTGTCGGTTAAATGTTCAATTGACAAAAATGCAAAGATTGGTAACGATATAAATTCAGATAATGTGCAGTATATTCAACTTCCCCGATTTGGGGCTGATACACTTGCCATTTATTCGAAATGTTCAGACTATGATAATAACTTATCATCTGTGGCCTCCGAAGTGAAGTTTATAAAGTTGGATATGAAGCCACTTATAAATGAGTTCATGACATGTGATGTGCAGATAAGTGATGAGTATATCTTTTTAAGTGGGATGACTCAGATCACCCAATATGATAGAAATGGAAAATACATAAGGAACATTGGCAGTCACGGAAAAGGTCCAAAGGAATTTTTTAATCTGCATCCTCCATTACAGCTTGATCGTAGAAATAAATTAATCTACGCCTTAGATATAACATATAATAAGATTGTTGTTTACAATTTTAAAGGTGATTTTATAAGAAATATTTCTTTAAGTCCTACGGGCGCATGTTTTGAGATCATTGATTCTTCAATTATTGCTTTACGCCAGATATGCTTTGAAAGACAACTTCCGGATTGCATGACCATACGCTTTATAGATTATAGCGGGAAACAAATCAATGCCTATCCCAGTTATTTGTATCCATTACCCAAAGAAAGATTTGAACAATATGGTGCAGCAGAAAGCTTTCTCTGGAGGCACAATGATAAGGTTTATTATTTGGAGTATGGAGCTGACACCATCTTTCAGATTATTAAAGATTCCTTAGTTCCAGCACGGGTTCTTACAGGAAAACTAAAATTGGATAAAGATGAATATTTTCGTAAAAATCTAACTAGTAATAATTTAGGAATTTCATCATATATACTCCGTCCTAACGGAGCAATATTTGAGTCAGATAAAAATATAATTTTCAAAATTTCCAGCAATCGAGAGACTTTCTATATGGTCTACAATAAATCAACAAAGCAATTACACAGAACATTTTATCAAGATGCACTCAGTACCAGAAAAGGTGAATTAAAAATGAATTATTTCACAGATGATTTGGTGTCAGGGTTACCTTTTAATCCCCAATACCAAAGCCAGGATAAAGCCATATCTTTGGTTTCGGCATTGGAAATTTGCAATCAGAAGCAGATGATTTTGGATTATATCGCCAGTCACCCGACTGAAGAGGGTGAAAAGCTAAAATTCATGGTCCAGAATATTTCAGAAATGGAGAATCCAATTGTTATGATGGTTAAATTTAAATGATTTTTTGTATAGGAATCAATGTTGTTTTGTTAAGCTATAATGCTTTGTAATTCATATAGCATAGCTTCTTCGGTCGCTTTTCTCTTTCATTTTTTTCATTCGGCCGGGCTAAAAGTACAAGTATTATAACTTTAGAGGTATTAGCTTGAAGGGCTTATGGCCCGG
>CAZUBW010000011.1:0-1916 GCA_964618645.1 uncultured Bacteroidales bacterium
GCTTCGATTATCGGGTTAGTTACACTAACCTCTTTCAACATATCCCTCTGGATGTCTTATTGAAATATCAGGGGCAGGAATTCAGTAAGATAAATACGCCAGTTTTTCCAGATGTGGCCGCCATCAGTTTCCCTATATTCGTATTTCATGCCAATTGAATCGAGCTTTGCCCTGTAATCAACATTGTTTTTGTATAAAAAGTCATCTTTGCCTATACCAATCCAGTACAGTTTATAACCATTATTCTTCTGTTGCACAAGTGTTGATTCATCGGCCTGGTAGAGTTTCATTCCCCCCGGCTGGTTATTGTTCATCATCACGGCAGCCGAAAACAGTCCGACATAATCAAAAGTATTCGGGTAATATCGCGAGATATTCATGCTATGAAATCCACCCATCGACAATCCCGCAATGGCACGGCCTGCCTTATCGGCTTTAACCCTGTAATTGCTTTCAACAAAATTGATGATGTCCATAAAGGTTTTTATGTACATGCCATTCATGGTACTCGGGAGCATAAACGAAGGTTTATAGAAACCGTCAATACCCTCACCCGGTGCAGCATCCAAATCTACATTGCCGTTTGGCATTACAATAATCATTGGTTTAACCTTTCCCTGTGCAATCAGGTTATCGGCAATCTGTGCAGTCCTGCCCAAAGCTATCCATGCTTCTTCATCACCGCCTGCTCCATGCAGTAAGTAAAGAACCGGGTACTTTTCCGTACTGCTTTCGTATCCCGGAGGTGTATATACTGAAAGCCTTCGTGTTTTCCCCAAACCCGGAGAATCATACCATCTGCGGGATACTGTTCCGTGGGGCACGTTTTTAATCTCATAAAGATCAGCCTGGCCTCCGCCGATGATAAAAACATTCGTCACTGAAGCCACATCTCTTATCAGAAAAGGATTATTCGGATCAGTCACTTTTAAACCGTCTACCGTAAAGGAATAGCTGTACAATTCAGGGGCAAGTACCGCTGTGGTATAGGACCACACACCCTTATCTCCTTTGGTCAGTGCCGCTGAACCAGGTAAAAAACCTGATGCAGGCATCCAATCGCCTGAGATTTTCACTTCTTCGGCATTGGGTGCCACAAATCTGAATGTCACCGTTTTATCGGGATTGATCTCGGGTGATTTAATGTCGGTTCCGCCGAATAATGCCTGTTGTGCGTGTACAGATACTGAAAACAGACTTGCAAAGGCCAGTAAAATCAGAAATTGTTTTCTCATGGTAACTAAAACCAGGTAAATATTATCGAATCCGGGTGTTGAGCATGGGTTATACGTGCTGTGTGTACATGTCGAACCGTAAAATTACATAAAAATGCTAATCTACAAACTGATTAGTACAGCTGTCCTTTTTGAAAAAACCCTGTTGTCTTTTTTTCGAGCTTTTATGCAGTTTGAAACTAATGATAGGGTAAAAGGCAATTTGCGGATCATATTACGAACACGCATTATTAAATAAACTGCTATGAAATACTTATACTGCCTTTTTGTATTTGTGCTGCTCGTTCCAACAACCGGTTCCTTTTACACCAGGCTGAATGGACAAACCACTGTGAACAGGGATACCATTATCCTTGCTGCACACGAAATTATTGATGGAACAGCGTACTGCGGACTTGCAACCATCGATCTGCAGGGGCAACCCCAGGTACGAACCATGAATCCTTTCCCCGTTAAAGATGATTTCGTTGTCTGGTTTGCTACTTCGCGCACCAGCCGTAAGGTTAAGGAGCTTAAAAACAATCCCCATGTATGCGTTTACTTCGCAAATCATTCGGAAGCTATAGGCTATGTTAACCTCAAAGGAACGGCTACGGTAATCGACGATAAGGAATTGCTCCTGCAGATGAAACGCGATTATTGGGATGGCATTACAGGATGGCAGGAAAAATTTGTGCTTAT
>CAZUBW010000011.1:2016-66416 GCA_964618645.1 uncultured Bacteroidales bacterium
TGAAACGCGATTATTGGGATGGCATTACAGGATGGCAGGAAAAATTTGTGCTTATTAAAATAATCCCCGCTTCCATTGAAGTGATCAGCTATAAACACGGATTGCACAACGACCCTGCTACCTTCAGCGCTCCTTTTTTACGGTTGAACTAGAAATAGCTGTTGGCCGTTAGCTGTTAGCTGTTAGCTGTTGGCCGTTAGCCAATAGCCAATGGCTAAAAGCCAACAGCCTTTCTGCTCATCGGAAAGAATACCTATAAATTGCGATTGGAAATTTTGCTATTTCGTGCGTATATTGCCGCCTGAAATTTTTAAAACAACAGACGGGTGGCAAATGAATGAAGTAGCATCATATTTTCCTGCTTATCATCCTGCAAGCTCAAAAGGCCATTTTTTAAAAGCGAAATACACGCTGTTACTTGCTATCCTGGTTTTTATACAACCGCTGCTTTTTAGTCAGCATTTATCTGTGCAGGTTAAGGAATCGGCTACCGGTCAGCCTGTTCCTTATGCCTATGCACGCTGGCAATCGACCGGACAGGATAAAGAGCAGGGGAGTGCCCTTTCTGATAAAGATGGCTTTTTTACCCTGCCGCTCAGTAGTGAGCGTACCGTGCTTTCCATTGCCTGTTTGGGTTTTAAAAACTATAACGATACGGTTTTCCTGTCGGGAACCATAGTAGTGGAACTGGAACAGGATCTTTTTAACCTCGAAGCTATAACAGTTACCGGAACCCGTACCCCGCATACGCTTAAAGAGGCTCCTGTCCTTACCCAGCTGATCTCGCGGCAGGAGATTGAACGTGTGGATGCTCTTACCATCGCTGAAATTTTGGAAGCCGAAGTCCCCGGTATAGAGCTTTCCAGGCATGGATACGGACAATCCATGACAATGCAGGGCCTGGAACCACAGTATGCACTGGTACTTATCGACGGTGAACGTATGGCCGGCGAAACCGGAGGGAACGTTGATTATTCGCGACTCAATGCTGCCAATATCGAAAAGGTGGAAATTGTCCGAGGCGCCGGTTCTGCACTTTACGGGTCCAACGCCATGGGTGGGGTTATTAATGTTATCACCAAAAAGCCGGCCAAAACAGTGGATATTTCAGCCTCATTCAGGTATGCGCAGTTCAATCAGAAAAACTACGATGATGACTATGTCTATGACGAAACCTACGAACGCGACTTTTACAGGAACCAGGACAAGCCCAATTTAAACGCAAATCTTACAATGGGTTTCAGGGGCCGTAATTTTTACAGCAACACTTATGTGAATTTCAAAAGTGCCGACGGGTACGTTCTTAGCGACAGGGAGAACCTGCAGGAACACTATGTGAAAATAGACACAACGGTTGTCCACCCATTGGGGACTTCCGCCATCAGCGGTATGCTCGATTATACCATCAGCCAGAAACTGGGATTCGATGCAGATAAGAAATGGGCCTTTGAAATAAGGGGGAATTATTACAACCACGAGGAATTCCCTACTTTTAGGTCGGACTGGCAGCACGATTTATACAAAAACCATACGCTTGGCGGGTTTGCTAAATACCGTGTATCCCGCACCAATGAGCTTCGGCTTACCTGGAATTCCGATGTGTACGATAAGTACGATGTGTTTGAACGATTAAATCATACAGCACTGAACTACAGGAATGTTTTTCACAATGCCAGGCTGAACTATGTATTTGGTTCCGGAACCAGGCACAGGATTTTTGCAGGAACGGAAAATCTTTATGAGGTACTCGAAACAGATATGTTTGCAGCGGATGCTGACAAACTGGTCAGCAGATCGGTAAACGATGCCATGCTTGTATTGCAGGATGAGTTCAGGGTCACTGAAAAATTCCAGGCCGTGCTGGGACTTCGGTCGGGATACCATACGACTTTTTCTTTCCATGCTTCACCATTGGTTACGCTTAGATATCAGCTTAAAGATGTCAACTTCAGACTGAATTATGCCAGGGGATACCGTTCACCGACACTGAAGGAACTCTATATGAACTGGAGCCATTTGGGCATGTTCCGGATTATCGGTAGCACAGCATTAAAGCCTGAAACCAACGACTATTTTGCCCTGTCGGCAGATTACCTCAATACAAACCAAAAGGTAAATGCCACCATCATTGCTTCGTTTAACCAGATCCACAACAAAATCGACGGGATATGGCTGAACGATACTACGGTAAATTACCTGAATCTTAATAAAGTCGATATGCTGAACGTGGAATCATTGTTAAAATGGCGGATGCATCAATATTTCAATTTTAAAGGAGGTTATGTGTTTACCCGGCAGATGAAAGACGAAAATGTGGTCGCCCTTTCAGAAGTCAGCCCCCACGCCTTTACCTCACAACTTGAGTTTATATATGGCAGGAAAAAAATTGATTTGTCGGCCAGTATTTCCGGCAAGTTTTACAGCAGCAAAACAGTGTCTGCTGAAAACGAGGACTCTGAAAGCACACTCTACCAAGAACTGTATGCGATTCAATACCCTGCTTATACGCTCTGGAACCTTACCGTAAGGGTAAGTTACCATAAACACCTGGTGCTGACCACCGGGCTTAAAAATATATTCGACTACACGGCGCCGGTGGTTACCATGAATACCTCACCCAGTGTGGGACGCAGGTATTTTGCCTCCATTACGTATCATTTTTAACCAATTTTCATAAAACTGAACAACATGAGAACATTCTTTTTAGCTGCTTTGGCAATCGCGGGACTTACCTTCATATTCACTTCGTGTGAAAAGGATGACAATGTTATACCAGCCAATACTGTGACCATTGATGCCTCGGCCTATGACAAGTGGGTTTATTTCTCCTTCGATGAAGGTTCCACCGTTGATATTACCGATTATAAAACTTCCACCGGCTGGGATTTAGGGTTTCATCGTTTCGATGTCAGGGTGAATGGCGGAACATCAGGCCCCGGGCAGGGAGGGACCTATGCAACCGGCGAAACCGATTTTAATGCTGTTACCATTGCGCCTGCAACAGGTTATTCGCTGAACGATTCCATCAGCATTGCCATTGACATCACGTCTATGCCACCGGTAATGGAGACCGTTCCCGGCGATACAATGCTGGCTACCTGGATTACCATGCAATACGGAGATGCCGGACCTGAATACCTATACAGTAACGAAGTATTTGTTGTAAAAACAGCTTCGGGGAAATATGCCAAAATCCAGCTGAAAGATTATTTCAACGACCTGGGTAAAAGCGGGCATGTCAACATGAAGTACAGCTATCAAAGCGATGGCAGCACAAAATTCGATTGAATCGATTTGGTAAAAAGAATTTATACCTTTGAAGCAGGTTCTCCGCTTTGGCGGAATTTTTTCAACTACCAGCAGCTTCAATGGATTATTTCGAAAAAACCATTATTGAAAGGCTTAAAGCAGGAGACGAAGAAGCATTCGAATATCTTTACCGCCAGTATTTTGCGCGATTATACCATTATGCCTGTAACCTGCTCAACAATAGGGTGGGGGCTGAAGAAGCGGTGTGCGATGTATTTGCCGGTATCTGGGAAAAACGTCTGCAATTGAGCATTGACCATTCCGTTAAGTCGTACCTTTTCCGTTCGGTTTACCATCATTGCCTTAACCAGATTAGGCAGTTGCAGGTGGAGAATAAATACAAACTTTACTTCCTTCAGTACTGGAGCGAAAATCCGGATGAATTTAGCGAATACCCTTTTGAGAAACTGCTTGAAAAGGAACTGGAACTAAAAATTGAAGAGGCACTGGCCAGCCTGCCTGATCAGTGTCGCGAAATGTTTCTGTTAAGTCGCGATGAAGGCCTTACCCATGCCGAAATAGCCCTAAGGTATGGCGTATCGGTCAATACAGTGCACACTCAAATTGCCAGGGCATTGAAAAAGCTCAAAGAGGCGTTACAGCAATACCTGCCATACTTACTCATGCTGCTCCACTACTGGAAATCTACTGCCTGAAGGATTTTTATATAATCTTACAGGCCTCATACAGTCAACTTACTAACGGCCAATGGTATAGAAAAAAATCCACAGGCTTTGTCATTATTACTTCTTGTTTGTGTGTCTTACAATTATTAAAAAGAATTACGGATGGTTGATCAAAGGAATGAGGAAATTACGCTGTTGCTTTACAAATGCTTAACCGGAAAAGCCAGTGAGAAAGAGTATGAGGAGGCGTATCATTGGGTTCACCTGAACGGGGAAAATGCAGCGTACTTCGACACCTTGTACCAGTTATGGTTTGCTGCAGGTATGAAGCGCCAGGCAAATCCTGCTCTGCAGGAGCAGGTGTGGATGAAACTTAAAGCGCGTGTGAATATTAAGCCTGAAAAGCACAGGATAAATGTAAAATGGTTGAGGATAGCTGCCATGTTAGCAGCCGCTATTTCGCTGGGATACTTTCTCAGGATGTTTTTCACCGACGACATTGGCGTAGCGCATTATACCGTGGAGGCCCCCAAAGGAGCCAAATCAATTGTTACCATGGCCGACGGAAGCCGGGTTATGCTCAATGCCGGGAGTAAGATCTTCTATACATCGGAATACAATGTCAACAACAGGGAATTGGCGCTTACCGGCGAGGCCTTTTTTGAGGTTGCCAAAAACAAAGCAAAGCCTTTCAGGGTGAAGGCTGGTGGCATTGTCATAAATGCGCTGGGTACAGCTTTTAATGTAAAGGCATACCCGGGTGAAGGAAGGGTTGAAACAACGTTGGTTGAAGGATTGGTAAGCATTGAAAAGACGGGCAGGGGGGCCAACCAGGAACCCATCCTGTTGAAACCAAACCAGCAGGCTATATACTACAAAACCAAGGCCGAGCAACTGGCTGAAGCCAAAAAAACCGGTGAACCACATACGGATAATATAGCCCTGCAAAAACCTTTACCTGAAAAACAGGGCAGGATATTGCTTACACCCGAAGTTAAAACAGAAGTATTTACTTCATGGAAAGATAAACGGTGGATTTTCCAGAATGAACCATTTGGCGCGTTTGCCACCAAACTGGAGCGCATTTACGATGTAAGCATTGTTATTGAAGATGCAGAACTCATTAACTACAAGCTTACCGGATCTATTGAAGAAGACAATATTGAAATGGTATTAAGCGCGCTGCAGTTAATTATTCCCATCGACTATAAGTTTGAACGCAAACAGATCGTCATTCGTCTCAATGATGAACTGAAAAGAGATTTTGATCAGGCCCTGAAAAAAACAAACCAATAAACAAATTGCCTATGGAATAAAAAAGCGCCAAAAAGGAAAGAGAGAAGTTACGGTTCTCTCTTTCCATGAAAAATTTACAATCGTGCTCATACTCAAACGAGTATAAAACACTCTTGTCTTACTAAAAACATACAAACTTATGAAAAAAAAACTATCCCTGGGTCTTCCCACGCGTGGAAGATTCATGAAAAAAACCCTACTGATTATGAAACTTACAGTGCTGTTGCTTATTGTTGGCTTAACCAATCTTTCAGCAAACGTTTCAGCCCAGATGAACAGGCTTTCCATTGATGTGGATCAAACATCTGTTAAAGCAATACTCCGCATGATTGAAGATCAAAGCGATTGCAGGTTTCTTTACAACGAGGATTTCAAGGGGCTCGACCGTGAGGTTACACTTGCCATAAACGATCTGCCCCTCGAAGACGCACTCAAACTATTGTTCAAAGAACAGGATCTGACATATAAGGTTTTCGACAATAATCTTATTGTAATAACGCCTGCCTCTTTAACCCTGCAGCAATCCTTAAGCGTCAGGGGCATTGTTAAAGATGCCGGCACGGGCGAACCACTGCCGGGTGTGAACATACTTATCGAAGGGACAAACAGTGGAACGGTAACCGGTGTGGACGGTTCGTATGAAATTGAAGTTCC
This sequence comes from uncultured Bacteroidales bacterium, assembly GCA_964618645.1. Lineage (GTDB taxonomy): Bacteria > Bacteroidota > Bacteroidia > Bacteroidales > UBA10428 > UBA5072. The sequence goes on from CAZUBW010000011.1 coordinate 7,902, forward strand.
CGGTGCCAGCACAGTGCTGATGTTTTCGTACGTGGGGTATAACACCGAAAAGTACACTGTTGGCAGCAATACCCGCCTGGATGTAATGATGGTTCCCGATATAAAGCAGTTGAGCGAGGTAGTGGTGGTAGGCTATGGGGTACAGAAAAAGGTGAATGTTACCGGTGCGGTGGCAGCCCTCGATGGCGGCCTGGTTTCGCAAAAACCCGTAACACAGTTGTCTGCAGCGCTGCAGGGGATGGCTCCCGGCGTTACCATTATCCAGAATTCCGGACAACCTGGTGAAGATGCCGGTACCATCCGTATAAGGGGAATTGGCACACTGAACGACAACGATCCCCTGGTGCTGGTAGACGGTGTGGAGGCTGATATCAATGATGTTGATGCCAACGATATTGAAAATATCTCCATCCTGAAGGATGCCGCTGCTTCCGCCATATACGGCGTAAGGGCTGCCAATGGCGTGGTACTGATCACTACCAAAAGAGGCAGTAAAGACAAAGCTAAGGTCAGCTATTCGGGATACGTGGGGTTTCAGGACCCGACAAGGTTACCCGACTTTGTGGGAGCACAGGATTTTATGAAACTGGTTAATTTAACCCGAACCAATTCAGGTGCTGGAGCCCTATACACCAACGAAGATATAGCAGCATATGATAACCCAAACCGCAACCTTGATACTTATCCCGATGCGTGCTGGATTGAAGAAGTATTGAGTGGCAGTGGCTTTCAGCAGGAACACAGCCTGGCAGTGGCCGGCGGGTCGGGCAATGTCATGTACCGGCTTTCTGCCAATTATTTCGACCAGGACGGACTGGTTAAACGAACCAATTTCGACCGTTTAACCATCAGGTTGAATTCGGATATTGAGGTAAACAAGCACCTGAGCATCAGCGCTGACCTGGCCGGCAAGTTTTCGTACCGGACGGAACCTCAAGGACAGGACGGCGTGTGGATGCAATTCGGGCAGGCCATGGTTACCAACCCCACCATTCCAATCCGCTATACCAATGGCGATTGGAGCCTAGGAAGGGGCGACGGCAATGTTATCCGTCTGCAATCCGAAGGAGGACGAAGAAATTACGAGGATAATCTGATGACCGGTAATTTTAAAGCCAATTATAAAATCTTCAGCGATCTTACCTTTACCGCCATGGTCAACGGTACCTACGATACCTATTTTGTACGTAATTATACCCAGGCGCTCACGTATTACCTGCCGATTGGCGGAACCATTGTAAGGGATAACAATTCCCTTACGGACCAGACGGTAAAAAACTGGACCATGAATTACCAGGGTCTCCTCAATTACAGCAAAACTGTTGGGGATCATGCCATTGCCTTATTGGCGGGTGCTTCAAAAATAACCAACCGTACCAATCTACTATCGGGATATCGTCATAGCGGTTCACTGGCCGACTTGCCACAGCTGAATGCCGGTGACCCATCAACCCAGGAGAATGATGGCTATTTCGACGATTTTGCCTTGCTGTCGTATTTTGGAAGATTGAACTATGCTTTCAAAGACAGGTATTTGATTGAGGCCAATATCCGCAGAGACGCCTCATCTCGTTTTGCCGAGGAAAATCACTGGGGTACCTTCCCCTCCTTTTCATTGGGATGGCGGATTTCCAAAGAAGCTTTCATGAGTTCCATTGGGTTTTTTAAAGAGTTAAAGATCAGGGGATCATGGGGTATGCTGGGCAACCAGGAGGTTGGAAATAACTATGCCTATCAATCGCTTGTCAACCTGGGCAGGGATTATCCTTTTGGCAGCAGCCTTGTTTCGGGAGCGCGAATGAGTACTTATCCCAATCGCGAAATATCGTGGGAAACCACGCGTATGACTGATATTGGTGTGGATGCTTCAGTGCTAAACGGCCAGCTCGATTTTACCTTCGATTACTATGTAAAGTTGACATCGGATATTTTGCTTAACCTGCCCATTCCCTCGAGTGTCGGACTGGGAGCCCCCGTTCAGAACGCCGGCGAGGTGGAGAATAGGGGCTGGGAGTTCACCATCGGGTATCGCGGGCAGGTTTTTAATGATCTGCGGTATGCCGTGCGGTTTAACTTGTCGGATGTGAAAAACAAGATCACCGACCTGAAGGATGCCGACTTTCTGCAGGGCAATAACGACAATATTATCTGGGCTTATTACGAAGGACATCCCATTGGCGCTTATTACGGATACGATAGTGAAGGCATTCTCAGAACCGATGCCCAACTGGCAGGGCATGTCACGCAGTTTGGCAATGCCGTAGTGAAAGGTGATCTGGGATATATCGACAATGAACCCGACGGCAATATCAATTCCCGCGACAGAACCATTATCGGCAGCGATATTCCCCGTTATACGTATGGCTTTAACCTGGACCTGGCCTATAAAGGACTTGATTTCATTGCTTTCTTCCAGGGCGTTGGAAAGGTAGATGTAAACACCCTGCAGTTCAACAAAGCGCCAACAAGTTCAGATGGCAATTTTCGGGATTTTCAGCAGGATAACTGGCGCGAAGATAACGTGGGTGCAGAATTTCCCCGGCTGATCACTTCTACACAAAATTACGTTTCCTCTTCCTACTGGATTAAGAGCGGAGCTTATCTGCGCTTAAAGAATATCCAACTGGGTTACACCCTGAATAGCGCCTTAACCCAAAAGGTGGGTATTTCGCGTTGCCGCTTGTACATCGCAGGCCAAAACCTGCTCACCTGGTCGGGTCTGAACGATTACGGAATCGACCCGGAAAATCCTACCGATAACCGCTATTATCCGCAGGTGAAGACATACACGCTTGGCATTAATGTTGATTTTTAAAATTACAGCTTATGAAAAGGAATATTCTGATATATAGCATATTATTCTTCAGTGCACTGCTTTTTTCGTGCAACGAAGATTTCCTTGATTTGTCAAAGGAAGACGCCTACACCAGTGAGAATTACTGGAAAACTACCGAACAGGCCGAGATGTATGTCACAGCCTGTTATACCTACCTGCGCGACGAATGGTGGAAGACATTTCTTACCTGTGGCACAGACGACAGTTATTCGTGGAGCGACTGGCCAAGTGATATACGTTTATTGGGAAACGGAACGGCCACTGCCAGCAGCGGAACCATCGGTCATTTCTGGTCGCATTACTACCAGGCCATAGCAGCAGCCAATATTGTACATGAGAATATTGACAAAGTTACCGACATTGATGAGTCGCTGCGTAAAAGGCTGGACGCCGAAGCCAGGTTCATACGCGATTACGCCTACCAGCAATTGATAGGTTTGTATGGCGATGTACCCCTTATTGATCATCTGCAGGAAATTGACGAGTTCAAACCAGCCAAAACCCCAAAGGCTGAAATAGTTCAGTTTATTGTTGATGACATTGATGAATATTACAACAATTTGCCGGTTACATACGAGAACGCTACCGATGAGGGCCGCGTTACACGTGGCGCTGCACTGGCGCTGAAAGCCAGGGCGCTGTTGTACAACGGGCAGTGGGCCGAAGCTGCAGCAGCAGCAAAAGATGTGATGGACCTCGATGTTTATGATATCGACCCGTCATATCCGAGTCTGTTCGACGGAACCAACGAAAGCAGCACAGAAATAATCCTGGCCGGCAGGTTTATTCCTACAGCAAAGAGCTCATTGGCAACCTGGGTTTGCGGACCTTATGTAGGCGGCTGGTCGCAGGTGGTTCCTACCCAATCGCTGGTTGATGCATACGAATGTACTGATGGTCTGACCATTGATCAATCACCCCTTTACGATCCGGACAATCCCTATGCAAACCGTGATCCGCGTTTGGGAATGACCGTAGTGGTACCAGGCGGAGAAGTCAATGGCATCGTCATTGATGTCACCGATCCCGATTCGCCTTACCGGATGGGACAAAACAATGCTTCTTACACAGCCTACTATTACAAAAAGTATACGCCCGCGGTCATTGATGGCGGTTGGGACGGTAATTCCACAAATGATGTCATTGTTTTACGCTATGCCGAGGTGTTACTTACATACGCTGAAGCTAAAATTGAAAACAACGACATCGATCAGAGCGTTTACGATGCTATTAACGAGGTGCGTCAACGTGCAGATGTAAATATGCCGGCCATTACCACTGGTAAAACACAACAGGAACTTCGCGACATAGTAAGGCGTGAACGCCGCGTTGAATTTGCCATTGAAGAACAGCGGCTGTTCGATATCCGCCGTTGGGGAATTGCCGAAGAGGTAATGCCTGGGGATATACATGGCATCTTTAACAATTTCGATAACACCCGCGAAGATTATGGCAGTTATGTACTGGTGGAAACACGGCAGTTTGATCCATCGAAGGATTATGTCTGGGGATACCCGCAAAGCGAGGTGGATTTAAACACGAATCTCATTCAAAACAACAAATGGTAAAAGGTTAGTGTGCGATTTGGATTAGGTTGCTGCTACTTTTAGTGTGAGGAGCCACCCCTGCCGGGTGGCTCCCTTTTTTCTTTTACGGTAATAGATAAATTGCCATCCAATGACTTCAGTAGGTACTTAACGGTAGCAGTTTGATTATAGAATGCTTATATTTACAGGGTGAGCTTATGCCTGTTGAGTTCCTTGAAGAGAGGGTAAGATTGGTTTAATCACGTTTTATCAATGGTTAGTGCCTTGGGAAATACCGAAAATGGCATCCATTCATTCATACGAAAAAAAACCATAAATTATGGATCAATCATTCACCGGTAAAATTATTCGTAAGGGCCTGCGGTATATTGCCGTATCCTTTTTTCTTGTCTCCTGCCACCCACAGGGAGAAAGAGCTGACCGCTATGAAGCTGATATTATTATTTACGGTGGCACCTCGGCAGCTGTTATTGCTGCTGTGGAAGCAGTGCATTCCGGCAAATCGGTTATTGTCGTATCTCCCGATACGCACCTGGGTGGCCTTTCGTCCAGTGGACTGGGGTATACCGATACCGGGGACAAATCAACAATTGGGGGCCTGTCGAGGGATTTTTACCACAGGATATGGCAGTATTACAATGATTCAGCTGCCTGGAAATGGGAAAATCATGCAGCATACGGAAACAAAGGTCAGGGTACAGTGGCTATGGACGGCGAAAATCGTACCATGTGGATTTTTGAGCCTCATATTGCCGAACAGGTTTTTGAGGACTATGTGGCCGAAAACAAAATACCCGTTTTCCGGAATGAATGGCTAAACCGCGAACAGGGTGTAACAAAACGACATGGGAATATCAGGTCTTTTAAAACGCTCTCCGGCAAGGTGTTTTCGGGAAAAGTATTTATTGATGCAACCTACGAAGGCGATCTCATGGCGGCTTCGGGTGTCTCTTATGTTGTCGGTCGTGAGGCCTGCTCAGTGTACAATGAAAAATGGAACGGCGTGCAGGCGGATGCCAGGCATCATGGTCATTTTTTCAGGGATACCATCGATCCGTATATAATTCCGGGTCATCCCGAAAGCGGATTGCTATTTGGCATCTCACCTGAACCTGTAACAGAAAATTGTTCCGGTGATCAGAAAATCCAGGCCTACTGCTTTCGGGTATGCATGAGCCGGCACCCGGAAAACCTTTTGCCATTTCCGAAACCTGAAAACTATAATCCTGCCGATTACGAATTACTGGTTCGTGTTTTCAATGCCGGATTGAGAGAATGGTTTGATAAATTTGATGCCATTCCCAACAAAAAAACCGACACCAATAATCACGGACCTTTTAGCAGTGATTTCATTGGCATGAACTATGATTACCCCGAAGCATCTTATGAAAGGCGAAAAGAAATAGTCAAAGCGCATGAAGATTACCAGAAGGGATTGCTGTATTTTGTAGCCAACGATGCACAGGTACCGGAAGAAATTCGAGCTGAAATGAGCCAATGGGGACTGGCAAAAGATGAATTCACCGACAATGGGAACTGGCCATGGCAGTTGTATATCCGCGAAGCGAGAAGGATGACCGGTGTTTATGTAACTACCGAAAATGACGTTTTGGGCCATCGCGCCATACCGCACCCGGTTGGAATGGGATCATATACAATGGACTCCCACAACGTACAGCGTTATGTAACATCCGAAGGTTTTGTGCAGAATGAAGGGGATATTGGTGTCCATCCGGAAAAACCCTATGCGGTCTCCTATGGATCACTTGTCCCGCAGAAAGCCGAATGTAAAAATCTGCTGGTACCTGTTTGTGTTTCATCGAGCCACATTGCCTATGGTTCCATCCGCATGGAACCTGTCTTTATGATCCTTGCCCAGTCATCGGCTGTGGCCGCCTGTATGGCCATAGACGATAAACTACCTGTTCAGGATATTGCCTATGACGGACTCAGGGAAAAACTGCTTGCCAGGGGACAAATACTCGCGTTGGAATAACCATTATTGATCAACCAGGAATCTTACATAATATCAGTATTATATTTCAACAAAAAATCAGACCATGAAAATGAAAGCACACCTCTTTTTCCTTTGGCTTGCCATTATTTCGGCAGGATGCGTGAAGACCGGTATAGAAACTGTTTATCCCGACAATCCAAACATTGCCTATATCGGCCGTTTTGATGATACCGATAAGGCCAAGCCTGTTTTTATGTACTCGGGTTGTGCCATCCGTAAAGTGTTTAAATGCACGTCGGTTGAGCTGATCATGAAAGACGACAGCCTGCGCAATATGTTTACGGTGGTGATAGCGGTGAACTTTAAGCGGGTAACAAAAATATTTTTGCTTTTTTGAAAAAGAAATCATAATTTTTCTTTGGTAAGCAACCTTCATAGGCAAAAATACATCTGGTAGAAAAACACGTTCATTAGTTCTTTATCTGTAATTAAAAATTTGTAATTATGAAATATTCTATTTTGTCTGGCAGATTTTCAGGTGTAATTACCTGCATTTTTTTTTGTATGATTTTTTTTTCATGTCAGAAAGAAAGCCAGGATGATTATCCGTTTCCTTCGGTTGTAACTATTAAACTTAATGAAGGTTCAGTCTTTGACGCAACTGAAAATCAGATTATCAGTCTTGATGCTAACGAATTTACAATGGATTTTAAGATTGTATCGTTAATAAATACTTTATGTCCTGAAGGAGCAACGTGCATTATGCATGGGTCAGCATTTCTGAAAATCAAGTCAATTATGCAGGATGCATCAGGTGATACATTGTCATTGCAATACCCATCAATTGGTAATTCTATTGATCTTACCGATAGCGACTCTGTTTATTTTAATTATCTAAACAAGCGCTATTTAATAAAGTTGATACGAGTAAGGAAGGTATTTAATGATGAGCGGAAAACCAATACGAGGTCTATCATTGATATGGAAATCAAAGATATGTAAATGCTGTTATTCAGTTTTTGTACAATTTTATAGCAAAGTATCATGAAATATGTCTTTTCATTGCTACTGTTTGTATGCAGTATAGAGGTTGTTGTTGCTCAAACCGACCTAAAGCAATACATTAAAGAAACCAGGAATAATCAGATAGCTCTAAAAGAAGGCAATGCGCTTAGGGCAGAGCAGGTGGCTTTATTTTTTCTTGATTTAAAAGAGATGGATAAAGAAACTAATGAATTGAGATGCTTCTGCAAAATTGATACATTAAATGGATTTAATATTTACAAGTTTGATCACTTTATTAATAATATACAGGTAGAAGATTCTAGGATTTTCATTATTGAGGATCAAAGAGAAACTAAATACATTTGGGGAAAACTAAGAAAACCAATAAAGATAAGTTTGGTTCCAATATTTACTGCGGAACAGGCACTTGAGAATGCTGTGAGACAGATTGGAAATATTGATTATGCATGGTTAGACTTAAATTGGCAGAACTCAATAAAAAAAGAAACTAAAGATAGCCTTGCAAGCTTTAAACCAAAAGGTGAACTCGTAATCACGAAAATTAACGATCAGGAACAACATGATAGTTCGGAATTAATACTTGCTTGGAAGTTTGAGATTACGGTTACAGAACCATTTGATTGTTTTCAGGCATATGTAGATGCTTCCAATGGGAAGTATTTTAAGAGAAGGGAAAACATTAATAAAGCGAGTGGGATTTGTGCTACACTTTACAATGGCTCACAGAACCTGATTACAAAATACCGGGGAATTCCATTTTTTAACTTTATATTGAAAGATGATACAAGGGGTGAATTATGCGTTAAATGGTACTCCGATTACAATTCATATTTAGGTTGGGATGCTGCGCCGCATATTAGTGATTCGGATAACAATTGGAATTCTTTGGAAGAGCGACCTGCAACCTCATTGCTTTGGGGCTTGGAAAAGGCTTATGATTACTTTAAGAATCGATTTTCATGGTTAGGTACTAATGGGAATAATTGCGCAGTTAGAGGACTTGCAGATGCAAATGATACTTATTTTTTAAGAAGAAATGGTACCGATTATGTACATACTGGTTATGTTGGAGCAAATAGTACAGCAGATCTGGAAATAATTTCACATGAATATACCCATGGGATTATATCTCATACATCAGATTTGGTTTATGGACCATATGAATCTGGCGCGTTAAATGAATCTTTTGCTGACATCTTTGGTATTGTGTCAAATCATTATACTACAGGTTCTAATGATTGGCATATAGGTACAAGTATAGGAGGTTTAAGAGATTTCATTAATCCACATTACAACAGACCCCCATATCAGTATTCGCAGCCGGCTTATTATAATGAAGTTCCATATTGGAATTCATATTCAGGTGACCCACACATAAATAGTGGAGTGCAGAACCATTGGTTTTATCTTTTATCGGAAGGTGGAACATATCGAGGTATAACAGTTGAGGGCATTGGAATTACAAAGGCTGCTCATATAGCGTGGCATACAATGATAAATCTACCTAGCGATGCAACTTTTGCAGAAACAAGAGATATCAGTATGAGTATTGCTCAGTTAAAATATGGATCGATTAGTTGCGAAAGAAAAGCTGTGCAAAACGCATGGGCCGCTGTTAATGTTGGATCTAGTAATAATAGTCCTTGTAATCCTTTACTTGTCACAAGCATTAATGGACCTTACGAAATGTGCTATTATCAAAACCAACAATTCAATGCTGCAGTATCCGGAGGTACAGGTATTTATAATTATGCGTGGTACAGAGATAGGGGGGATAACAATTTTTTCAGTATTGGAAGCTCGAGCTCTGTAAATATTGTTGAATATAATAATCCAATTCCAAATAGTCAGATGCACTTGAAGCTCGTTGTAACAAGTGGAACACAAACCAATACTGTTTATCACACTGTTTGGATGAACAATTGTTTAAAAAGTACTAAGTCATTAAAGGATTCATCTATTTTTATACTTGATCTTGATAAAGAAGACTTAATAGTATCGCCAAATCCTGCTAGTGATTATTTTGTTGTTCAATTCAAAGATAATACAATAGTGTCAGACTTTGAACTGATCAATAGTCTTGGTGAGATTATCCAATCAGTTAATTCTATATCAAATTCAACAAGAATTGATTGTAGTGATTTACCAAAAGGACTTTATGTTTTAAAAGCAAAAATCAATAATAAGTTGATTATAAAAAAAGTATTAGTACAATGATCGACTATGTATAGCGTTTTAGTTAAATTTAAATGAGGCTGTCTAAAAGATCTAGTCAAGTGAACACGTTATTGCGAACGTAGTGGGGTAATCTATTATAAATGAGAGAATTGCCTTGGTCATGCCTGCCTAATAATTACGATCGGAAAGACTTTTACACAGCCTCTTTAGCTGAATCCCTTATCTATTTATGGCCAAACCGTTTGCCGATTTTATTTGTGTGGATATGTTCGATTTCCAGGTAGTGAGCGATGTGAATACAGCCCTGAATGTGCTCAGTAACCTTAACTGGAAGCGGTAAAGGATTAGTTGAGGGGGATTAATTCTGAAAATCAAGCCAATTATGCAGCATGCATCAGGATTACCAGCTAAGTGTTATAAAAATTGTATATTTGATGCATAGTCCAATAATTTATCAAACATAAAAAGTGAAAACAAATCTTCTTATGCTATGGTTTGCCATTGTTTTGGCAGGATGCATGAAACCCGGCCCGGAAATCATAAAGCCCGACAATCCCAATATTGCCTATATAGGCCGTTTTGATGATACCGACAAGGCAAAACCTGTATTTATGTACTCGGGTTGTGCCATCCGTACAGTGTTTAAAGGCACATCAGTAGAACTGATCATGAAAGACGACAGCCTGCGCAATAGGTTCACGGTAGTACTGGACGACAGTGTTTTTGTACTTACGGCCAACCAAGCCGACAGCACTTACCTGCTGGCGGTTAACCTGGCCAACACCCGGCATAAGCTCGAAATCATCAGGCGCACTGAGTGGCACGGCGGTAATACCACCTTGCTGGGTTTGCGGCTCAGCAAAGGCGGAAAACTATATCCTCCGGAAATCAAGGAACGGAAAACTGAATTCATCGGTGATTCCTATACCTGCGGATATGGCAACGAAGGGAAGAATCACGATGAACACTTTACCTACGAAACGGAAAATAACTACCTGTCATTCGGTGCTATTACCGCCCGGGAACTGAATGCCGAATACCTGGCTGTCTGCCGTTCCGGCATCGGCATTGTTCAGGGTTACGGGGGTGGCAGGAGATATACCATGCCAAGGTATTACAACGAGGTAATCAATGGCGACAGTACCAAAACCTGGGATTTTACCCGGTACCAACCCCAACTGGTGGTGATTGACCTGGCCGGAAACGACCTGTCAGCGCCGCTCGATTCAGCTGAATTTGTCAATACTTACGTCAAATTTCTTCACCGTATAAGGGGCAATTACCCGGCAGCAAGTATTGTATGCATTGCAGGACCCTCATCGCCAGGTGATGGCTGGCCCAGGTGGCAGAACCTGGTACATGGCGTAGTCGATGAATTTGGTAAAGCCGATGCCAATGTGCATTACTTTGCTTTTACCCCATTTGTGCCCAATGGGAGCGACTGGCATCCCAATGTTGTCGAGCATCAGCAAATGGCAGGTGAACTTGTCCCTTTCATAAGGCAACTTATGAACTGGTAAGCCGGGCCTGGGGATTACGGGTTACCCCGGTTATTTCTTTTCAGCGGCTTGCTGATCGCGGATCAGCAGCCAGTTGAGCCACAGCTTCAGGTTGCCGGTCCACGAGGCAACGTGGGGATTGTTAACGGCCAGGCCAAATCCATGTTTTCCTTCGGAAAGAAGGTGCAATTCGGCCGGAATGTTTTTCTCCCGTAATGCCTTGTACATCAGCAGCGTGTTTTCAATGGGTACAGCATTGTCGTTATCGGCATGCACAAAAAATGCAGGCGGCGTATCGTCCTTCACCTGGAGTTCGTTGGAATAAAGGGTTTGCAGGTCGTTGCCCGGGTTTTTGCCGAGTAATGCTTCTCGGGATCCCTGGTGTGTTATGCCATCGGCAAATGAAATAACCGGGTACATGAGGATCATAAAGTCGGGTCGGCAGCTCAGTTGCTCAACCGAATCAGCAGCATTTGGGTTGCCGTAATCGAAATGAGTACCCAGCGTGGATGCCAGGTGACCGCCGGCGGAGAAGCCCATAACTCCTATCATGTCAGGGTTGATATGCCATTTTTCGGCATTGTACCTTACCAATCGCATGGCGCGTTGGGCATCCATCAGGGGAACCTTATGTGATTCGACCGTATTGCCGTATACCGGCAGCCGGTATTTCAGCACAATGGCCGCTACACCAATGGAATTCAGGTAACGCGCAATATCGCTGCCTTCCAGGTCGTACGCCAGAATATGGTATCCGCCTCCCGGGCAGATAACCACGGCCTGTCCGGTGGCAAACCGGTTGCTCGGCAGGTAAACCGCTATGTCGGGTACCTGAACATGGCTGATGCGTTTAACATCAGAAATGGCAATCTTTTCTTCGATTATAGTGGTACTCGCATTAGGTATACTATTATTATACAGAGGCATGGAAAATTCCTGAGCGATGAGTGTTGAGCCTTTTATCAGAATTAAAATGATAATTGTGCGAGTTCTTATAATAGAACTTAAAGTAGACCCTGCGTTTGATTCTATAAGCATAATGAAAGCATTTTGATAAAGTAAAGATAATGTATCTTAGAGATATTCGGTTTTTTATTCAAGAGCCTGATAAACCAGATTATGGTTAAATCTGATGATTGGATCCGGGTAATAAATTCAACGGTTTTCCTGCTCAATATCTTTTTTCCATTAATTCACCTTATTGGGCAACATCAAATCTGGCATCTTCAGGATATTGTGCCGGTATAAATGACTGTCGTATAGTTTCCTGTTTCTCTGTGGAACACTTTGTCAATAAATGAAGGAAAATCAATAGCGATGCAATTGAGATAAAGGTTTTCATTTTGTCAATATTCAATTTTAATGATTGTTTTGCCTTTAAAAGGACTGATTAATACCGACTCAGTAACATTATCATAAACTCCTCCTGTAACATGTTTAGCGCTCTTACCTTCAGGATGAGGAATCCTGAGAATAACCTGTTCAGGCATCCGTTCGGATATACATTCAAAGGTTGCCTCTATGAACCCCTGGTTAAGATATGAATTAACCAGAAGAGAAAGTGGGCCAAAATAGCTGTAGACATTCTTTAGTTCAATGGTTTTGCCATCTTCCATCCATTTACGAGGAATTCCTGTAAGGAGTCTGAGAGACGATCCCTCTTCAAGATATAGCATCCACCTTGTAGCCATCAGAAACCATGCTTCCTCATGGGTTTTATGCACACTTGCTTGGTAAAGGTGTTCCCAGAAGGTGTACGTTTCACGGTCAGCCAGCGATGATAGTGAACTATAATATGTTTTCAGAAAGGGCTTTACCAGGTTCATTTTCAGCTGAACCCAATCGTGGCGACTGTAATAGGGTTGACTGAAAGCGGTATTTCGCTGATACAGTAGTTCGCTGTGATAATTCAGCAGCATTTTTGACAGGGGTTCATTAATGTCCAATACTTCACAGAAAATAAGGTGTAATGGACCTAGTAACGCATCAGGAATAGTGAATGTGCCATGTGACATATAGGTCTCATCAGTGAAGTAAAGCATACGTGGTGCTTGCGATTCTGTCCATGGAGGAAGTGTGGGGCTCCATGTACCATCACCCATTGGAATTACCGGTGAATGTGATATTGAATACATGATGGAGGCGCGGATATCCTTTTTCCAGTTTTCAGCCTCAAGCCTTAATTTGGATGAATTTTCACTATCGATGTCATTCAGTATTTCTGCCATACGGCTCATACCCAGGTATGCGTATGCGTTTAGCATATACTGGTGATAAGGATCTTCGGGATCAGCAACTTTACCATCAATCATGCCAAAGCCTTTTCCGCGCAGGTTTTCTGTTTTGTTGTGTTCACGCCAGTTTCTAAGGTATTCACATGATTTAAGCAACTTAGGCTTCATCTGAATTATCCATGCTGTATCGCGAGTATAACGGAAGTATTCACCTATACCCCATAGTACGGCTCCGGTTTCGACCATGTATCCGCCAAAATTCTGAATCAGACCATCATCGTGTTGCTTGTCAAGAAAGTACATCAGGGATCTTTTTGCCATTTCATGAAGACTCATGGAGCAATAGAACTGAATAATCGGAGCGCTCTCTGTACCTATGGGTGAATATATTCCTATGCAAGGAGCTAGGGTACCCATTGGCTCAATTCCATAGGTAATCAAATCGAGATGATTCAGACCGGCCTGTATCATTTCTTCGATTCGTTTTTCCGGCAATTTGATAAGGGCCGCCTGGGATAGTTTGTTTAGCCAGAATGCTTTGCATTCTGCCAGTTTTCTGGTGAAAGATTGTTGTGAAATGATCGTGGCTCTTTCCATGGAAACAGGTTTGTGCGGAAGTCGGAATTCAAAAATCGCCGTTTCATTCGGTTTTAGTAAAACTGCAATCTCTTCATTCGGCAAAGGGGCTCCATTCAGCTTTGATAAGGCAAACACACGATTTGGTGAATAGCAGGAGTAACCATTCTCCTTGGTGTATATATAGGGAAATTTTTCCCACCAGCCGGAACCCGGGCGGAGTGTTCTGAACCATGCATACCTGGGCACTTTAGACAGGTTTGTTGCTTCTGATCTGAAGTACAAAACGGTTTCTTCAGTTTTTTTGGATTCAGTTAAAAGTAGGGGATTTAACAGGTTTTCTTGTTCCGGGGTGAACATATGACCACTGCTGAAAAAGTCGGCTACCAGAAAGTCTGTTCCTTTTAAGGTTTCAGTGTTAAGGGGGGAGAATTCGTTGGTGACAAAGGCTATATTGTGATATTTGATGTCCTCATCAATAATTTCGGTATGTACAACAGGTAACACTCCTTCATCCAGACGTCGCTTAACACGCTGTTCAACACCCTGCCCGCGACCTGTCATGTAGCAATATTCTACGCTGGTATTGTTTGTTTCTGCTAAATATACGGAATTTGCAGCCAGTTTGGGGCTGATGATATCCATTTCTCCTTCCGGAACGCCCAGCTCAAAGATTCGGATATCACGACTTATTCCCAGCCATACCGGGCATTTTTGATTTCTTGTATGCTTCGCAGCCGACTCAAATGATTCTTCAGGCTCATCATCAATCTGTTGCAGCTTTGTTTTTAGATTACGGTTACGTATTTCATTTGCCACCTGCTCAAAGGAACGATCATCATGATCACAACATACCATTACCTGGTATTCAGGCATAAAGATGGGGTAATCGAAGGAAACATCCCGAAGAAAAAAAGAAAAGGACTGATTGCCGTTAATAACCGAAATCAACGTTGGGTTGCTCCCCGAATTATTCACCGATTGCTTAATTGTTATTTTTAATGTGTTTGACTGGCTTGTGGTATAATAATAATACTGGTTGCTGGCTTTTCCTTTACCCTTGATGATAGCTATATTTTCAAGCTTGCCATTCAGTACTTCTATACGGCCTTGAGGTTTAGTGTTTTGCCATTTCACAATCACCTTGAAGGTATCCTGGTGAGTTTGAGAATTGGCATCTGCAACTACTGAAATAGACAGAAAACATAATGACCAGAGAAATATTAATGCTTTCATCAGAACAGGTTATAATTAATAATAGCTTTTTTCACGCATAAAACAGCTATTTTAAGGTATCGTGTTGGTGCTATTAGAAGTAGGTGATACATACTGAACTAACCTTAGGTAAGGAAAGAGTGAAATCTGCATAAGTGGAGTTTTCTATTTTTGAAATACTAAAGGAAACAAGCTGGTTATTGACTGTAATTGATTTGACCTGGCCGTATCCCTCTGGAAGTAAAACATGGCTTTCGATTTTGTTTCCGCTTCCAGTTATGGTGTAAAGTATTTTTTTGTTTTGCATGTCATGTTGGTAATGATATGCAAGATAGCCTTTTGAAGCAGCAAAGTGAACGGTGACTTTTACCGAATCAATTCCGGCCGCTGTCCATCGTGGAGCAAACCTAACTGTGTCAAATGCAAGCCCCAGGTTTTTCACACCTGCCAGCCCCTCAACCAGAGCAGCCAAAGCAGTCGCTGCAGACCAGTTATCAGGCCCTCCATAGGACTCCACAGAGGGCTTTACATAATGTAAACGGTTGGAAAGAGTAATCCCAAGAACTGCGTAAATGCCTCCTTCCCGGGGTGCATGAAAGGTTAATGAAGCAATTTTATATTCGGGATGTGGGTTGTTAATGGCAGCCCAGCAAACACCTACTTTGGTGCTGCATAAGTTTGGCCCCCACCAAGCCACTCCGGCATGCTCGTTTTCCATGGTTGGGAACCACCAATTGGTAACTTCTTTGTCTTTCAGTATATGTTTTGATACCTTTATTCCATTGTTGTAATTAAATGTTATGGTACCTGCAACATTACTAGGGACATTATCGGATGATGAGTGCAGCAAATAAATAGTTGATGCGGTATCGTTCACTAACACTTCAGTATTTTCCGGAAATCCAGTCAACGTTGATACGCCAATTGCCGCTTTATGTTGGTTTGAAATGGGATCAATAACAGCAAAGGGTATATTTTGAAAAACCTGATTCCCGGTTGGCAGACCCCGCATATCATTACCAGGCCTGGAAGTATTCATCCATGGTATGGTATTTTTGCTTCCCTGATCCCACAAATCCATGTTTACGAATGCAGCAATATTTAGAGATTTGTAAACGGGTGGAACTGGTGGTGCAGGAATTGAGCCTGTGTAAGCAAACCATACCCTATTACCATTTTCTTTCCCAAGGGTGAAGAGCTTGTTCAGAATCTCATTACCGTATTTTTCATATCCATTCTCAAATGCACCTCTTGCAAGTTCTCCAGCTGCATGACCCGCAACTCCGCCATTCATATATTGCCATTTGGTATTATGCCCGCCGAATCCTTTTTCAAAAGGAGGGTAGATAGCATACCATTCTCCGGGTGAGCCTTCAGGCAGATGTTGTTTCAGATTGAGATAGGTTTTAATAATTGCTACGTTTTTCTCATGGGGTAGACCACGGTTTATTGAATACATATTGCCTTGGGCTATCTGGGACTCTTCATCTACTCCCAGGTTTCTTACAACTGCAGGGTCTTCGTCAATGAAGTGTTTGAAAAAACTTCCGTTCCAGGATAAGGCTGTAAGTTTTTCCATTATTGCATTGGCCCTGTTTTGATAAATTGACGCTTGCCGGCTTTGTCCGGCATATGCAAACATTTCAGCCAATTGGTTACAGGCTTCAAAGTATCCTGTATTGTCGCCAAAAAATATTCCAAACTTTGTTTTCCCGGGTACAATTACCATGGTGGGACTTATTGGAGAATATGGGGTGTACTCATCATCAACCTGAAAATCCCAGGAATCAATACAATATGGTCTTTTAAGCAGGTTAAAGCGTTTTGACCATCGAACGGAATCGGTTATGCAATAATCAAGAGCAAGCGCAGCACTTAACAGGTTTCCTTTCATCCAATCACTATCGCCACTCGCTTTCCAATGTTGATAGATCATGTTCACATAGTTATACTCCACATGGTTTTCCACTGGCTGCCTAACAAACCATGCGTCCTTATCCTTTTTAAAGTAGTTGATGGGTGCATAAGCTGTATTGTAGTAATGCGAGGCATCATCTCCGTTATTAACAAAACTCCAGATCATGCCATTGGGTTGCTGGTTTTCTTTCAACAGGTCAACTAAATCCCTACTATAAGGACTGAAATATTGCATTCCTTTCATGGTATTGCTATTGTCCAGCACCCATTCAACAAAATAGCGGTAGGTTCTTCCATTCCAGGTAATTTCAGATGTTCCATCGGCATCATATACAAACATACCATCGCGAAATAGGTGGAAGATATCACTGATCTTACCTCCGTCATCAATAGAGGTCTCCGCAATTACGCTGAATACAGTTTGGTCAA
Source organism: uncultured Bacteroidales bacterium (assembly GCA_964618645.1). GTDB lineage: Bacteria > Bacteroidota > Bacteroidia > Bacteroidales > UBA10428 > UBA5072. The sequence goes on from CAZUBW010000011.1 coordinate 25,316, forward strand.
CGATTCTGCCTTTCTTGTCTGAAAGGGTCACGGTGTGCACTCCTGTAGCACCCTGCACTTTTACTTTTACCACATCGGATGCCCATAGCCGGATATAGGATCTGCCGCGGGAATCTTTAATTGTTAGGAGACCCGAAGGGTTACAGTATATGGAAATGTCATCAAGAGGCTTAACCTGCTCAGGTGTTTGCAAGATTTTTATGCATGATGAATGTTGAGGAGATGCATTTAGCGAGGTAAACGCAAATAGTATTATGCTTATCAAATGAAGAAGCGAAGAGTTGTATTTTTCTGAGGGTAATTTTATGAAAATCATAGCTAAGTATATTCTGTTTTGTTCGCATGAATAATTAGATAACCGGATCGAAGACTTTCTGTTTTCGGACATTTTTTCAATGAGGTTTTTCTTAAAGGAGTATCAAGGTCCAGGTGCATTTGCCCCTGGACCTATTTCACAGTCCCTAACTAACAACTAAAAAGCTAATAGCCGCTATTTTGTCCGCTGGAAGCCATAAGTGGGTTTCGTTCGAGTTCAGAAACTGGTATGGGGAAAAGCAGATGTTTTGGTAACTCAATACCGAAAAGGTTTGGGTTGTATTCACCTGGAAATCCAAAATCCGCTGCAGTCCACTCATTTAGATTGATGTATCCGGCTGAATGCCATCTGCGTAAATCGGTCCAGCGATGTCCATCTTCTCCTGCCAGCTCAATAAACCGCTCGTTCATAATGTCATTCATTGTAATGGCAACAAGCGCAGCTGGCGCTAGTGCTTCGGTGCCGTCAGAAGTGGAGAATCGGGCTCTTTCGCGGATATCATTCACCTGAGTTATTGCTTCACTGGCTTTTCCGGTAGCCAGATAGGCTTCTGCCACAGCCAGTTTTACATCAGCCAATCTGATCAGTCTGGTGTTATTGGCGCTGGAAATGGGCCATGTGGCGTCGAAATAATTGCCTCTTTCACCGTTAACATATTTGACCATTTGATATCCATGGAAAAAAGCCCATTGTGGTTCAACCCACCATAAAGCACCTCCCAAATTCTCGGCGCTGTCAGAGAGCGTTTCAGCCATTCGGGGATCACCAGGGTCAAATGCATCAATGAGTTTTTGTGTTGGCCCAATAATCCCTGAAGAATAGTTACCCCAATGACTGTTATAGTAATGATAAAAAGCTCCCATCTGACCAACATCACCCCCAAAATCGTTGTCAAGCCATGGATTGTCAGAACTAGGAGCCAGACTTGCCTGAAATTCAAACAGCGACTCTGCATTGTTTTCTGTTCGGTAATCGAAATTCTCACCGAATTTGACCAATTGACGACTGTGTGAGATTTTTTCAAAGGCATTGATTGCATTTGCGTAATCTTCCTGGTTTTTCCCATTATAACAAGCCCTGAGCACATAACATTTTACCAGCAAGCCATATGCACCGTCCTTGGTAATGCGACCAAGATTGGCGTCATCCCATGAAGCCGGTAATAGTTCTGCAGCTTCTTCGAGTGAGGATATAGCATCATCAAGCATTTCAAAGCCCGACGATGGTTGAAGGATTGCTTCCTCAATAGATTTTATCCGCCCAGTTTGAATTGGTGCTTTCCGATACCAATCCCATAACTTGTAATAGCACCATGAACGCAGGAACAGCATTTCACCCCTATTAGCGTCTTTCAGACCATCGGTGGTGTATACAGCAGTTATTTCAGGTACCTCAATTTTTTCGAGCATGAAGTTGCACCTGCTGACAATGGCATATAACCTTTTCCACATTCCCTCAACTCTTGCGTCGGAGCCATTTAGTCCTGAGAAGGTTTCAAGCGGATTTCCTGTTCCGTTAAATGTCTGGTCATCAGCAGGTAATAGCCAAAATGGATGTTGTGTGCTACTGCCCAGTTGTGCCCCATATATATTGGTAATAGCCGCATATGCTGCGCCAATTCCCCTTTGCACTCTTTCTTCGGTTTCAAAATATACCGATTCAAGTTCGCTGGTGGGCTTTATATCCAGGTTTTTTTCACATGAGTTGAGCATTATTAAACCTGAGATTAATATTGTGCCAGCTATCAAGTATTCTCTTTTCATCATCGTAATCATTTTAAAGTTACCCATTAGAATCGAACTGATAAACCCATGAAAAATACCTTTGGCGTTGGGTATTTGTCGTTTTCCGGATCCAGTCCTGAATAATTTGTTATGGTAAATAAGTTGGAGGCGCCTGCATAAATCCTAAGATTGCTAATGCTATTGCCTGCCAGTCCGTATGCTTTCTCTGGCAGTGTATAGCCAATCTGTAAATTAGCCAACCTTATGTATCCTGCATTTTCAACAAACCGGCTGGAATTTCTGAAGTTGCCTGCCGGGTCACCGCCTATCACGCGAGGTGTTGAAGAAGATATATTGGTAGGTGTCCACGAATCGAGCACTTTAGTTGAAACGTTGTTACCTGTTCCGGATGAGTATTCAAGATTTGCAGCAACATCGTTGTATTTCTGTACATCGCCAACCCCTGTGAACTGAACCCCAATATCAATCCCTTTCCATTCTGCGTTTAGGTTGATTCCATAGTAGAATCCTGGTATGGTTTTTCCAAGGTATACAAGGTCATAGGAATCGATAATCGAATCAGGTGTTGTGGAGTAGAACTCATTTGGAGAGGACGGTGCACTCCTTAAATCCTGAAAATAAATGTCGCCGGGCGCAACTTTTGCAGTCTGGTAATTGGCATCAGTGTATTTTGAATTCCAGTCATCAACTTCCTGTTGGCTTTGGAATATGCCTCCCACTTTATATCCTTTGATATAGTTCATGCTGTAACCTTCTTCGATATTGTAGAGCGGAATATCCTTATAGGTTTTTTCAACTGTGTTTTTTACAGTAGTGAAATTTCCCCCAATGTTGATTCTGACGTTGCCAATGTTCTGTGCATAATTCAACGAGACTTCGATACCGGTATTCCGCACTTCGGCAATGTTTGAAACTGGTTGTTCAGTGACGCCAACACTGTTTGGCAAAGATACCTCCTGTAATATACCGCTGGTAAATTTGTTATAATACTCCAATGATAAATTCAGATTACTGAAAAGCAAAGCGTCAAAGCCTACATTGGTGGTAGCGGTTTTTTCCCATTGTAACTCTGGATTAGCAAGTGCAAAAACGGTGGCTGATGTGCTGAAATTACCCCGGCCTATATAGGAAGGATTAATTCCCCATGCATAGCTTGGATTGGTTGATATGGCTGAAAGGTAGGCAAGGTCTCTGACTTCCTGGTTGCCTAATTGCCCCCAGCCTGCGCGTATTTTTAAGTCAGTGAGCCATGCATATTTTTGCATAAAAAATTCGTCTGAAATACGCCATGCAACAGATACTGCCGGGAATATTCCCCAACGATTGTTCGGGGCAAACCGGGCACTGCCATCACGTCTGACAGTTGCATCAAGGTAGTATTTCGATTTATAGTTATACCCAATCCTGGCTAACTGTCCTTCCAATGCATGACGGCTATTGTCTGAACCAAGATTGGTATATTCATTTTCACCTCCCAGTTTACGCAGGTAGCTCAAGGTAGTTGTCATATATTCCGTACTCATTCCTATGTATTTGCTATTGTACTGCTGATCCATTCCATTAAGCAGTAAATCAAAATGATGGTCTCCAAAAGATTTGACATAGTTAATGGTAAGTTCAGCAATCAGATTATTATTAAATACCTGACGCTCAGAATATGAACCTACCGAATTTCCGCCACCCTTCGAGGTGGGATCACCTGCAGTATAGTCGAATACTGATGCTGCGTAATGTTGAAATTCATTTCTGTAATGGGTGTAAACATCCATACTGAATTGTCCCTTGATTTTTAGGGTTTTTACAGGCTCAATTTCAATATAGGCGGTTCCCATGTTGCGGACCGATTTAAATTCAGTATCGTTCTGGTCTAACATTCCGAGAACATTAACCCGCGTTCCGGTTCCATACAATTGCCGGTTGTTGTATGTGCCATTGGGCTCAAAACCAGTAACTACAGCGGCATAGCCACCAAGTCCTTCGTTGTCATATATTGGCTGCCATGGCGCTGTTTGTGCAGCTTGCCAGAATGTAACCAGAAAATCATTATCGCGTCCTTTTGCTGAAGTTAGGCGATAATTCAGCCCCATTTTCAACCATTTGTTTGCCTGTGTATTGATTTTTATCGATCCGGAATATCTCTCCAGTTTGTTATATTTAAGAGCACCTTCGGTTTGGGAATAGCTGGCAGAGACAAAGTAATCTGTTTTGGCCGTTCCTCCAGACATACGTAGGGAGTAATCCTGTGTAGGTGCGTTTTTATTCTTAATGGCTTTCTGCCAATCATATGTTGGGGCGTTACCGAGATATCTGGCATCATTTGGATCAAACAATCCTTCATTAATAGGATCTACGGCTATTGTCGGATCTGATGCATACACATTCTGAACATGTTGAACATATTGAGTAGTATTCATTACGTCTATTTTCTGTGTTAGATTCTGAATGCCAAACCGGGTGCTGAATTCGACAGACGGTTTGTCTCCACGGCCTTTTTTGGTGGTGATAAGAATTACACCATTGGCTGCCCTTACACCATAAATAGCCGCTGATGAAGCGTCTTTTAGTACGGAAATGGATTCAATGTCATTCGGATCGATCATACTCATAATATTAAGTGGTCCCCTAACATCGGCTGCACGACCATCTTCAAGGCCCTCAATGCCTGAACCGAATTCGGTAACTGGTATGCCGTCTACCACATACAGCGGAGAGGAAACCCCCCATGTATTAACACCTCTTATTCGAATGGTAGGCCTGGACATTGGATTTCCACTGTTTCCCGATACCTGCACACCGGTCATACGGCCCTGCATAGCCATTTCTGGAGACATTGAAATTTCCTTTTCAATAGCTTTGGCACCTACAGATGATATAGCAGTTGTTACATCGCGTTTAGTTCTGGAACCATAGCCAATAACAACAACTTCTTCTAGGCTTTTTATATCAGGAGTCAATCCAATATCGATTACAGTTCTTCCGGCAACTTCAACCCGTTCACTGTTATATCCTATATAGGAAAACATAAGTACAGTTGATGCCGAAGAAACCTGTATGCTGTATTGCCCGTTGCCATCTGTAATGACACCTTGTTGAGTGCCTTCAATTAGAATATTCACTCCAGGCAACGGTTCACCGGTTGAGGCATCGGTAATTATTCCACTTACCCTGACTTGTTGTTTGTCAACTGAAGTATTTGTTAATACAATCAACCTATCAAGCACCTGGTAAGTAATGTCGCTATTTTTCAATGCATCTGAGAGCAATTCGGCAATGCTTCCATCTGTAACTGATAAGTATACATTTTTATGTACATTAACCTGATCGGTTTTGTAAAATATCCTGAAATTACTCTGTGTCTCAATAGCCTGGATCAAATCCGAAATTGTTCCTGTCTGAAAATCCAGTTTTAAACTTGAATCCTGTGAATAACCAATTGCCTCGATTTGCATGGATATCAGGAAAAGAATAAGAGTGGTTAGTTTCATTATCAGTAGTAGTTTTTTTACGCAGTTTACATGAACGAAACTACGCTGGAATCGTTTTTTTGTCATAAATTTGAATGGTTAAAGTTTGACATGGTTACAACTTTTTAGCGAAAGCTGTAACGTGTTTAATATTACTATGATCGGAAAGTGTTAGCGCATTTTCCGGTCTTTTTTGTTATTATTCTTATTCCATAGGCATAATAGTTTTAGTTTGTTTTTTCAGGGTTGTTTTCTCGTTATGATTATAGCGTCCTTACCGCTAATATATTCTATTGGTGTGGTTACCTTTATTGCCTCTAGAACCTGATATATTGTTTCGTTGTTTACAAACTTTCCGGTATACCTTTCTTTTTTAAGCGCTTGATCCTCGATTATTATTTCTGTATTATACCATCGCTCCATTTTAATCGCCAGATCTTCAAATGTTTCGTCGGCAAACACCAAAAATTGATCTTTCCATGAGGTTATAACACTGGTGTTTACTTTATTAAGCACACTGAGACTTCTAACCACTGGTGCGGAATTTTCCGCTTCTCTGATTACAGCCATTTGTTCAGGGCCAATCAATACAGGCTTAATTCCTTTTTCTTTACTTTCAACTCTTACAAGGCCTCTGACAACAGTTGTCTGTGTCTTTTTGTCTTCGGGATAGGATTTTACGTTAAAGGCAGTTCCCATCACTTTAATCCTGGCATCATGTGTGTTTACAGTGAATGTTTTGGAGTTTTTTGTAACATCAAAATAGGCCTCTCCTTCCATGATTACTTCTCTTGTATCCTGGCCAAATCCGATTTCATATTTGATCTTGCTGCCGGAGTTAATCCATACATGTGTGCCATCAGGGAGAATAACCTGTGATTTCTCACCTACTGGTACAATTATCTCGTTATAGGCAAAATGCTGGTTAGCTGAGTTTTTATTACACTGAAATATTTGCCATGTGTATGACAATCCTATTGCTAAAACTATAATAGCGGCAATTCTGGCGGCCATTGCAAAATATCGGTTTGGATTATTCCTGATATTCAATTGGTCAATATTGCGCAGTAAGTTATGCAGTGCATTATGTTTGTCAATCTTTACTTCCTGTTTCTTATGATTTATAAGGGTTAACAAAACCTCAGATGCCTGTTGAATTTCCTTTGTTTTATCGGGATGTTCCGACAACCATTGGCTCCAATAATCAACAGACTCCTTTTTAGTGCCTTCAACAAACTCTCTGAAGGATTCGTCCATAATGTAATCCTCGAAACGATATAAGTCTTTTATGCCCATGACAAATATTTAATGATCATTCCCCCTTTTCTTATTCACGGAGAAAATGAAAATTTATACTCAACAAAACAAAAATTAATAGATAATAATGCACGATTTTCCCAGTAACAGAAAAAAAGGCTGTAACAGCATGAGGTCTCGCAAAGCTGTCATGCCACGATGGAGAGTATTTCGAACCGATTGGATGTTCATATCCATGATGAGTGCAATTGTTTCGAAACTGTTTTCTTCGAAATAGCGTAGATATATGGCTTCACGCTGACGGGGCTTCAATTGGTTTAGTGCATGGGTAACACGTTCCCGTATCTCCTCGGTCACCTGCGAACTGATCAGGAAGTCCTCCGTTGAGTATACAACTTCGCAGCGATACTCAATCTCATCTTCCATGTGAAGGGCGGGTTTAATAAGCTCCAGACTGTCAATAATATGATGACGTAACGATTTGAAAAGGTATGGCTTCAGGTTTTCAACTGGTTTAAGGCTTACACGGTTTTTCCATAATTTAAGAAACAATTCCTGAATAGCATCTTTCACGATGTTTTCATCATGAGCCAGCCTCAATCCATACCTGAATAGATCGTCATAATAGTTAAGAAATATCGCTGACATTGCAGCTTTATTTCCCAATAGGAAATCCTTCCAATATTTTTGGTAAAGGGTCATTTATATGTTATGGCGATAATGATCAAAGTCATCGGTTAGCCATTTCCACTGCCCTGGCAATGATGTAGTACTTGGCCAGCATGTTGGGCACTTCCCATTCGGGCAATTTGCCTGCTTTAATATATTGCAGGAATCGTTGGGTAACTTCGGCAAAATGGGCTTCATGGCCTGCTTTATACCGATCGGGGATTACCACCTCCCAGCCTTCGATGGACCTTTTTATTTCCACGCCAGGATAACGCACTTGAACTTTTGCTATTGCTGAAGCCAGCATGGATGCAATGGCAGTTTCATCGGCTGTAATGAGCGGCTCAATATAAAGTACGGGCTTGTATTGCTGCTCTTTACCCTGCCGGATCACAAGGTTGGCCTTTGTGCCCCGCATAATCGAGTAGTGGGTGTCGGCTGTTCCTTCCGGGGCCTGGTAATTCCATACTACCGAAACCTTGGCTGTTACGCCTTTTACCTTGTAAAAAATTTCACCATTGGCGTACACATTCAGCAACGAATCTTTAACATCTCTTTGCAGAAAGCTGGGGTAGGCCTCTTTGCCGGTGACTTCCCTGAACTGTGCAGGCGTAAGGGCGGTTGGCCAATGCCGCGCGGTGATCATTTGAATATCCTCAAGATAATGAATGGGCGTGTCGGGAAAACACTCCCAGTGAATGAGATCAATCAGATGTGTGGTTACATCGGCTATGCCTTCGCCCTGCTGCCTGACATCGAAAAACCAGTCCGGACGTTTAAGGGGAGACCCTGATACGTATTTGAAAAAGTGATGAACGCTTTCTTTTGTCACGGCCGGGTTTTCAGGTGTCCCGTTAACCAGCTTTCCAAAAAGCATGGTGTCCATCGATAATTCGCGTTGCAGCAATGTAGTGATCTCACTTCTTTCTGTCATGATATCATACAACAGCACCTTATTTTTTTCAGCCGCATCAAATGATTCTTTCAGCAATTCAAAACTGTGGTTGTTAATGGCCATGGGTTTGTCGGCAAGTACATGCATACCCGCGTCAACACATCCTTTTATATATCCGGGTTTTTTAAGGTTATTGCCTGCCAGGATCACCAGGTTGCCCGGCCTATCCTCCAGCATGGTTTCAAAATACCCTGCTCCCTGGTATACAATCTCGTTCCAATGGGTGGGATTATCGGGGTCCATATTGTACAGTTCAATCCTTTTGAGATGTTCTTCCAGTTCCTCACCGGCAGGAGCAAACACATATACATTGGTGTCAATTTCGCTGTACATCGACTTCTGGATCAGCGCTGCATGAAAATGTCCCGGGTCGAGGGTGATTAACCTGATGTTGGCTTCGGACTCCTTTTTTTCGTGCGAACAGCTGATGATCATAAAGCCCGGTATTAAGGTGGTGAGCAGTAAGATTATTTTTTTCATCTGGTATTTAATTGTATTGGTTAGAAAGTATTATTGCTGAATGGTCACTTTTGGCGGGAAAGCAAAATCGGCCCAGGCGGCTTCGGCTGTTTCCCGGGATATTTCGCCTTCAAAAACAAGCATCCGGTATTTTAAGGTATAGTCGTTACCGGGGTTTAGCACCCAGTCGGTATTTTTGGTGGGGCAGAAGTTGAAAAACACATCACCCCTGCCGTTGTTGGCATCTGCAGGCCACATGCGAATTGGTTCGGGGTGATTATAATTGGCCGGGTAACTCATGAAAAGTATACCTGCCATGCCCTTTGCTGCTTCGCCATTGATAAAGCACCACCTGGCCACTGAACCGTCAGCATCGGCACGCGTTTTTCCTTCGGAGGTGAGTGCCTGACTGTTGGTATTGGTCCATTCGGGTGTTGCCCGCATGCCCAGTCCGGCATAGCGGTATTCTTTAATGGTTAGGGGACTTGCGGTAGCAAGGTTAAGGGTCGAAGTAAAATCCCACAGAAAATAACCTGCAGGTATATTGTAAACCCTTACATCCCAGGTCTCGTTCATAATTGTCCTTGGCGCCGAATCGGGGTAAATCACATGATCCTGTAATGCTTTAAAGCTGCCAAATACAGGTCCTTCCACGGTAGAAGCAAACGAGTTGAATTTTACAGTGCCCTGTTTGCGTGCCAGGTTCCAGAAATCAAATTCCTTTCCTTCAAATAGGGTATAAGTCCAGGGATTCCAGAAGCCGTAATGGTGATAATGATCTTTTGGCTGGATGCTGGTGAGTATGGCTCCCTGTGGTGACCACAGCGGATGAATGAACCCGCTGCGGCGATATGCCGTGTCAATTCCTTTGGGTGGATATACGGTACGGTGGTTATACTGCAACACTTTTTGATTGTTAACGCTCATCACCAGCGATTCGCCATTGTCTTCTCCTTTAACCAAAGTCTGGCCGGGGTGGGGTATACCCTGCGACAATTCGTAGGTGCGGGTTTCGCCGGCTTTAAGTTGCCCGGAAACAATCCACCAGAGTTTTCTTTCGTAACCGGCTTCAACCTGGAACGACACCGGATGACGGCCGCTGGCGGTAATTTCCTCGAGCCGCAGTTTTTCAGCAGGGAGGGTGGTCAGCTGGTCCAGCGAAATGGAAACAGGCGTATGCTGACGGTTGTAGGTTCCGGCATGAACCGTCAGCCTGGCAATGGTTTGTGCAGCAAGCATGGTACCTGGAATTAGCAGCAGAAGCAGTAAAGTTGTTTTTATCAGTTTGTTAGTAAGCATAGGGAACTTATTTATGCGTTATTTGGTAAGGTTCGCGTTCCGGGCGCGAGAGCATGGCATTTGCCTCTTTGTCGCCCTGGAATTGTTCGGTTTTGGGATCCCATTGCAAACGGCGTTGCAGTTTCATGGTAATGTGGCTGAGTATACAAACGCTGGTGGAACGGTGTCCGACTTCAGCCGGGCTGATATTGGGCTTTCCTGTACGTATGCTGTTGAGCCAGTTCAGGTGATGATCGGCTGAACGCGGAAGGTGAATTTCATTGTCGCCGATTGCCTTGGTGAGTATGGCTGGGTTGCTTGCCTGAAGTGGTTTCTCATCCGAAGGTATGGTTGGATCACTTGATGTGGCGGCATAATTGCCACGCGTAACAAATATCCAACCTTCACTCCCTTCGAAACGCACCCCGTTCGGGAATTCATCGCATATTTCCAGGAGAACGCCGTTAGCATACCTGGCCTGTACGCGGTATTTGCCGTGAACTGACCATAATCCGCTGGTGGGATAAACAGCTGTACCTTCAATTTCAACGGGCCCGGTAAGCTCTGTGTCCATTGCCCAATGGGCAATGTCTACGTGGTGAACGCCCCAACCGGTTATCATGCCAAGGCAGTAGGGCTCACATCTTAACCATCCCGGTCTGTCGTACCCTTCCTGGGGATGTACCCTGTTTTCGGTATAATATACATAAGGTGTTGAACCCAACCACATATCGTAATTGAGATTAGGGGGTATGGGCATCTCAGGTTCTTCGGGACCTGCAGGATCAATGGGCAAACCAATCTTTATCTTTTTCAGTTCACCAATGCGGCCGTTCCTGACCAGTTCACAGGCATACCTGAATTGTTCCATCGATCGTTGCTGGGTTCCGATTTGCAGAATCCGTCCTGTTTTGGCGATGGCATCGCTCATAAGCCTTCCTTCGCGCAGGGTATAGGAAAATGGCTTTTGAACGTAGATATCCTTCCCGGCGTAGGCGGCATCAATAACAGGTTTGGCATGCCAATGGTCGGGTGTGCTGATCAACACAGCATCCAGGTCTTTGTTTTCGAGCAGTTCGAGGTAGTTTTGGTAAACCCGGGGCGACTGACTGATGTTTTTCCGGGCATAAGCTGATTCAACGAGTACCCGGGCCTCGTTGGCACGCTTGATGTCGACGTCACAAACGGCAACTATCCTGGCCTGGTTGTCCTGCATGACGCCCGGCATATCGTGTCCGCGTGAAATCCTTCCGGTACCGATAGCGCCTATTAAAATCCGGTTGGAGGGGGCATTTTTACCAAATACCGACGAGGGGACAATGGTTGGCATGGCAATTATTCCGGTACCGGTCAGCAATGTTTTTTTAAGAAAGTTTCTGCGTTTCATGGTGGTCGTAATTAAAGATGCTAAAGGCATTCCAAATTACGATTTTTTTTTGAAATCCAATAATGCCCCATTTTTCAGGATCTTCGTGGTAAATGATGGCAAAATGCCGCATCACAGCTTCTACAGAAAGTGCATGTTTTAGCAGGCTTTCGCCCTGGTTGTATTTCCTGAGCAATGCAAATGCTTCTTCACGCGTTGGTATCATAAGGTTCACATTATTGCTCTTTTTCACCGATGATCAATACCCACGGTTGCTTGCCGGGCGCCTCTAATTTTAAGTCTTTCCCGGTTAAACCACCTGCTGCAAATTCACCCGTGACCGGATTGAACCACTGGTAGGGGAGTCCTTCAGGTACATTGCGGATAGCGATATTCCCGCCGTTAGCAAGGTAGCTGATGTAAAATTTTCCCTCCACGGCCAGTAGCGGCATGTTGTTTCCAGTCAGATCCCACCGTTTCTCCATATCGGTAAACGGGTAACCTGCAAATGCCCGTGATACAAATCCCACATAACGGCTTCCTTCGAGATCAATTGCTTCACGCCACGACATGGGAGCATCGGTCCATTCATCCCATCCCGGTTCATCGGGGGTTACTTTCCATTGCCAGAGGGTGGCAGCGCCATATACCACGCCCATGGTGCCACCATGCATGAGTTGGTTCCAGGCTTCTTCGCCCTGCCACCAGCCAAGGCCGTTCCGTCCGCCACCCATCCCTTCGTATGTCGGTTCACCGTTGAGGTTGGCTTTTACTGGAAGGTTTTCATACATCCGGGCTACTTTATGATACAGATGCTTACCGTCGTGACCGGTTTGAGCCCATTGAAAATCAAGCCAGCGCTCATCCTGGTACGAACGGTTATAATGAAAACACCTTGAGCTGTCTCCGTTGGCCCAGGATGCCAGGTAATCGTCGGCCGGATTATAATGTATGCCGGTGGGTTGCTGGTAGGCGTCCCATTTCTCAATCATTTCCCCTCCCGGTTTCACGCCGGGATCGAGTCCGTGGGCATCACCGCTCACCAGCCAGAAAGCAGGCCAGGTTCCATACCTTGCCACAAGGTATTTGCAGTAACGGGCGTATTCTGCCGGATCAGCTGCAGGACCCAGCACCGTGAGTCCTTTCCATCCAAAACCGTGAAATACCGGCTGGTAAACCGGTACAATGCCATGGTCAGTCAGAATGGCAATGAGTGTATCAAGTGTCTGGAAATAGTCGGGTTTCAGAACATTGAGGTGCCCGTCCGGCAGGTCTTCAAAAGCTCTGTCGAAACCTAGAGGCGTGTTGCGGGCTTCAGGACCTTCTGCATACCGGTCGGGTTGTACCGACATGAGCAGTGCTGTATTGAAGCCTTTGGTCTGCCGGTCTTTTGCGTATAAGGTTACTTGTTCAGGCGTAGCCCTGAAAGGTATAGCCCAGGGTGTGTCGCCGATAACCAAAAAGGGTTTACCGTTGGCATGGATTACATTTCGCTTTCCGGGCGACATTTGCAACAATCCGTGTTTCAATAACGGGTTATGGCCGGTATAAGCTACGGATCGGAGGGAGCCGCTTTTTCCGGACAGTCCCTTATCCGGCACTGAAGCAAAGCTGGTCCAGTTCCAAAGGCTCCCGGTATCAGGCGGAGCAAACCGGATCTTCCAAACCGGACCGCCATCCCAAAATGCGGGGCGAACCAGGGTATCCTGCCTGTCATTTTCAAAAACAGCCCAGACATCTGCTTCCGTATACCCGTTGGTATAAGATTTTTCAGCAGTAAGCGCGATTTCATAGGTGGTCCATTGTTCAATTTCCGGTATAGTCGTAGTATCTGCACACCCATAAAGCGCCAACATTAATGGGAGTATCACCGTGCAAAAAAACAGTATGTATTTTTTCATAGTTAATGAATTAATGTCATCACCACAGCAACGTAATAATGAATACAACATGGCATAGTAAAACTAACAAATTAATCACAAAAAAAGAGGCTGTCTAAAAAGTCATAAAAAGAGCGTAGTCAGGAGACTACGCTCAGCGTTCAGAGTTTACATTCAGCACAATGAGCTAGGCGTAGTTTACAACTACGCCTAACAAATTGACTTTTTAGACAGCCTCTACGGGAAAAAATCGTGAAACAATGGAGTTACGAAATTTTGATTTCGCGGGCAGGTTTTTCCATGGCTTCCTCTTTTTTGGGAATGACCACCTGCAGAATGCCATCCTTATGGGTGGCTTTGATCTTTTCGTAATTTACTGTCTGGGGCAGCGTGAAGGAACGACTGAATGAGCAGTAACTGAATTCTCTCCGCATTACTTTTTCATCCTTGTCTTCGGTCTTCTCTTCTTTTTCCGACGAAATGGTCAGCACGTTGTTCTCAAGGTTGATCTTGAAATCTTCCTTGTTCAGCCCGGGAGCTGCGACTTCAATTTTGTAATCTTCCTTGCCTTCGACAATGTTAACGGCCGGCAGGGTGTTCCTGGTTTCACTGTCCATGAATCCGGGGAAAAGGTTTCCGTTGAAGAATTCTTCGACCAGATTAGGCCAGGCAGTGCGGTTTCTTAAACTTGGTAACATGGCTTTAATCTCCTATATTTTAGTTAGACATATGGTTGCTGTTTGATAGCGTATATTCAACTTGTGTACCAAAAATAGAAAACAGACAAAATGACATACATTGCGACAAAACGACAGACATAATGACATATTACATAAATTTTTCTCTACGCTGACGGGAATTTTCCTACATTTGGCGCTATAAAAATCCATTTATATGAAATCTTTATTCATTGTTGCTGTTCTCCTGACGGGAACATTTCTGCATCTTACAGCCCAGGCTTATTTTCAGCAGGAAGTGAATTACACCCTTTCGGTTGCCCTTAACGACAGGGATCACACCCTGACAGGTTTCGAAACCATTGAATATATTAATAACTCAACTGAATCATTGCCATACCTTTATTTTCATTTATGGCCCAATGCTTATAAGGATAACGAATCGGCATTTGCCAGGCAACAATTGGAACATGGCGATAAACGATTCCATTTTGCCGGTGACGACAAACGCGGGTATATCGATTCACTCGACTTCCGTGTTAAAGGCCAATCGCTTGAGTGGACTTATGACGATGCGCACGCCGATATCTGCAAGATATTGCTGCCGGAGTTGCTGGAACCCGGCGACACCGTGGTGATTACCACTCCCTTTTTTGTTAAGATACCGGGCGCATTTTCGCGATTTGGTCATGTGGGGCAATCGTACCAGGTTACCCAGTGGTATCCGAAGCCGGCGGTTTACGACCGGCATGGCTGGAACAAGATGCCCTACCTCGATCAGGGTGAATTCTATTCGGAATACGGTTCCTTTGAGGTTTCCATTACCCTGCCACGCAATTACGTGGTGGGTGCCACCGGTAACCTGGTAACCCCCGAAGAGGCCGACTGGCTGGACTGGAAAGCCGCTGATACCACCTCCCTGGCGGCTAATCCTGTTTCGGTTCCCGAGTTGAAAACCATCCGCTACAAGGAAGAAAACATACACGACTTTGCCTGGTTTGCCGATAAACAATACCTGGTTGACAAAGGCGAAGTCATGTTGAAAAGTGGTAAAAAGGTCACAATCTGGGCCATGTATCCGCCATCGCAGGCTGTAAAATGGAAGGATGCCCTTACCTACCTGCATGATGCCATAACCTATTATTCCGCATGGTATATGGATTACCCTTACAATAACTGTTCTGCCGTGTACGGTAGTATTGAGGCGGGAGGTGCCATGGAATATCCTACCATCACGGTGGTGGGCAATGCCGGTACCACTTATATGCTCGAAGAATATATCATGCACGAAGTGGGCCATAACTGGTTTTATGGCATACTGGGTTTTAACGAACGTACTTTTCCCTATCTCGATGAGGGATTGAATACCTTCAGTGAATTCAGGTACATGCGCACCAAATATCCGCACCTTAAACTATATGAGTGGATGATTGGAAATCCTGTACCGGCCAAACTCGCCAATATCAGTGATCTCCCTTATTCTATGATGTATGGGCTGATTTTTCTGGCTTCTGCACGTGAGAACTTCGAACAACCCATTAACCTGCACAGCGAGCAGTTTTCTTCACTCAATTACGGCTCAATGACCTATTATAAAGCTGCGCTTGTTTTCACCTATCTTATGCAATCGGTAGGTGAGGATACATTTAACGCTATCATGCAGGAATTCTTCAACAACTGGCAATACCGGCATCCTGGTCCTGACGACCTGCGTAAGGCTTTCGAAGAAAATACAGATGAAGAACTGGCCTGGTTGTTCGACGATCTGATGGGTACCACCAAACGTCTTAATTACGGTATCAGCAAGGTACAACCCGGAAAGGTACTGGTAAAAAATTACGGACAGGTGGCTTCACCGGTGAAGCTTACCCTGAAAAATGACGGGGAAGCAGTGACATCAGCCTGGTATCCGGGCTTTTCCGGAAAAAAATGGCTTGAGCTGCCAACTTCATCCGGCAATCGCGTAGTACTTTTCGATTCGGTATGGCTTCCGGAGATCAACAGGCACAACAATTTTCACAAAACTGCCGGCCTGCTTCGCAAAACAGAGCCGGTTAATCTTCACCCCTTGCAATTGCTGGAAAATCCAGGTTCCACGCGTATCGGTATAATGCCGGCGTTGGGATGGAACAATTATAATAAAACCTTGCTGGGTATTGTGGTATACAGTCCTTTGCTCTTTACCCGCACATTGGAATTTCAGCTGATGCCCATGGTTGGGTTGGGAAATCACGATGTGGCAGGCATGGGAAAGGTTACCCTCAACCTGTTTCCGCGCAACGGTATAATCCGTACCATTCAGCTTAGTGCCAAAGCCCGCCGGTTTGGTTATTTCACCGAAAATGGAAACAGCTACAACACAGCAGGCGGCGATGTTAATATTGTTTTCAGGAATGCAGAAGCCCGGAGCAAGGCTGTTAAGGCCTTAAATATCAGCGGAGTTTTGGTTGACGAACCTCAATTTGAACCTGGCGGCGACTTGTTGCAGCTTTACTATTTCGATATAGATGCATCCTTAAGTCAGCCTTATACCTTGTATTCCTATAGCGTTGGGTTGAATATGGAAAAAAGCAACAACTACCTGCGGGCATCCGTTGAGCTAAAAGCAGCCCTTCATACAAATTATGCCCGAAATGCCATCCAGTTCAGGGCTTTTGTCGGCGGTTTTCTGGATACGGAAAGTGATTTCGGCATGCGCAATGCGTTAAGGCTGAGTGGCGCTTCGGGATATTACGACACCAAATACAACGATCTCTACCTGGGCCGGTTTGAAACCCTCGGAGACCCGAATCGTCAGAAATTGCTGTCACAGCAGTTTACAGCTGACCATGGGGGCTTTGCTTCAAATAACCCTTTTGCCTACTCTGATAAATGGCTGGCTTCAGCCGGTTTAACGGTTAAAGTGCCCAGGTTACCGGTTTCCCTTTTCGTGAATGCCGGAACCTATTCAGGTGCAGGAGATTCCTGGCTCTACGAGTCAGTTGAAAAAGACATCTTATCAGAACTTATACCCTTTGAAA
This sequence comes from uncultured Bacteroidales bacterium, assembly GCA_964618645.1. Lineage (GTDB taxonomy): Bacteria > Bacteroidota > Bacteroidia > Bacteroidales > UBA10428 > UBA5072. The sequence continues at coordinate 42,402 of CAZUBW010000011.1, forward strand.
CGGGTGCCATGTTGAGTATTTCCGGAATCCTTAAAGTTTATTTCCCGGTTTGGGTATCACGCGACATGGCCGAGATAAACGACCTGTTTACTGAAAACTACTGGCAAACCATCCGCTACTCCATCAGCTTCAACCAGCTAAACCCCTGGAAACTCAGAAATACGATATTTCAATGAAAAGACCTTTTTCCAACTGATGGCGATCATTGTTCTTCGAGCCACCTGAGGAATTTTTCCACATCGGGGTCATAGGTATAATAGGTATCCGAAAGGTTATTTCCGTTACCATCCACCAGGGCGTATAGCGGCAAGGCATTTGAGCCAAAACGGGCAATCTGCAGGTCCTGGTTCTTTTTGCCAATGGTATTTTTAACCTTGCCATCCACGGTTGAGGTAATCCATTCCGGTTCCGGAAGCTTAGTTTTATCGTCGGTATAGAGCGCAACGATGATGAATTTCTCATTCAGCAGCTTTAGCACACGGGGATCGGACCAGACTTCGGCGTACATCTTTTTGCAGTTCGAACAGGTGTGCCCGACAAAGTCAACCAGCACAGGCTTCCCTTTTTCACGGGCGCAGGCTAGCGCTTCGTCATAATCGAAATAGCCCTGCAGGTCATGGGGAAGCGATAAGAAGTCCGCATACTGTGGGGTGTTGCATAAAGCTGTCGCTGTTTTTTCAAGTGAAGTTGCGGGCATGGCGGAGACAGACGGTGGTGTATTTATGGCGGTTTCTTTACCGGGAGGCGGTATAATGGAAGAAAGACCTTTTAATTCATTCCCGAAAAATCCGGTAAAGAGGTATAATCCAAACGAAAAACTGGCCAGCGCCAGCATAAGTCGAGGCACCCCTATGTAAGGCAATGCACTGTCGTGTGCAAACTTAAGTCTGCCCAGCAGGTAGAATCCCAGCATAACAAAGATCACCGTCCATATGCTGATAAAGATCTCCCGGTTCAGCAATCCAAGGTGATAGCTCTGATCGACCTTGGCGAGGAAGTATAGCGAAAAGGCCAGCATGATAAAGGCAAATACCACCTTTACCGCGTTCAGCCAGCCGCCCGATTTGGGCAGTCCCTGCAGCCACGAGGGAAATATGGCAAAAAGCGTAAAGGGCAGGGCAAAAACCAGTGAAAAGCCAGCCATGCCTACAACAGGTTCAAGTACATCGCCCTGTGAAGCCTTTATCAGCAACGAGGCAACAATTGGCCCCGTGCACGAAAAGGACAGGATGGCCATGGCCAGGGCCATGAAAAAGGCGCCTATATACCCCCCCTTATCAGCCTGCTGATCGACTTTGTTGGCAAGTCCCGATGGTAGCATAATTTCAAAGGCGCCAAAGAATGAGGCCGCCAGCGCGATAAAAATGGTAAAGAAGATGAGGTTAGTTAACCAGTGCGTGGTGAAGTTATTTACGGCATTGGGGTTTTTGAATATGGCTACCAAAACACCTATCAAGGTGTACAGCAGCACAATGGAGAGTCCGAAGACTAGCGCTTCGCTGATGGCTTTTGACCTTTTTTTGTTACCCCTGAGAAAGAAGGAAACGGTCATGGGTATCATGGGGTAAACGCAGGGTGTGAGTAATCCGCCCAATCCGGCCAGCATCGACAGGAAAAACACGCCCCAAAGCGACTTTTGTCCGGGAACTGGTTGATTAGCAGGGGCAGGTGCAGTAGCAGTGGCAGTGGCAGTAGCAGTGGCAGTATTTGTCACAGATGTATCCGATGCAATGTTTTCAGGTGATATCGTTGGGCTTATGGCATCATCGGAAGTCACGGGTTGTGAAGGTTGTGTTACTTTTTCTGCCGCTGTGGCGTTTGCTGCTTTTTCCAAACCACTGAGCCGGAAGGTAAAGTCTGCATCGCCCAAAACACATTGCATGTCGCTGCAGGTCATAAATTCGAGTGTGCCGCTGACAATAATGCTGTCGGCTTGTGTTTTTTTGATCCGCTGGGTAAATGTTACTTCACCATCATGCAATTCAAGTTGCATATTGAAAATGGGATCGTCTACAATTTCTGGCTTTGGCGACTGGGTGGGCTTTCCTGTCAGGGTAAAACCTTTTGTGTCGGTAAAGGAGATCGATGCCGGAATAGGGCCCCCTTCGGGGATATTCAGCCCGTACATGTGCCATGGCTTGCTAATGGTGGCTTTGAATACCAGGTCTACCTGGTCCTTACCGGCCGGTTTGGTGGAAAACGACCATTTAACAGGGTTAATAACCTGTGCAGTGATGGTCTGACCCAGGGTGAACAGAAATAAGGCAATGAATAAACGTTTGATCAGCATATGATAGATTTTATTGTTTCCGGCTGAACACCAGCTACCCAAAATTAAAACAAAATTATTGCTATTTACCGTCTGTCAATAAAGTTGGTAATAAGTTTCAATGGTCATGTGTCTGTTCAGAGAGTTCCATTTGCAAGGCTTGCGAAGTCCGAAAATGCGGAGTTTACTATTCGTAAATGAGCAATTTTCGGACAAGCGTAACGCGGCAAATGGGACTTTATGGACAGACACCATTAAAATAAACAGCAGAAACAACAGAAAGTTCTCTACAAGCCGGGAATTTCCTCACCCCTGTTATCAAACAAATGATATTCAAGGAAGTCGTAGGATGAAATAGATACTACTTTAACCCTTACCCCAAAGCGAAAACGCCATTTGAAGGCCAGGGGAAAGATGCCTTTTGTAAGGTATGCGGCAACGTAAGGATGTAGTTTAAGGGTAAGCGATTTGGGTTTTTCTTTCTCAAGTATGGTGGTGATGTGGTTTTCAATTTTGTCAATAAACAGGATGCTGGGGGAAATTTCACCTGTTCCGTTGCAGGTAGGACATTTTTCGGTAGTGCTAACATGCATTTCGGGTCGCACACGTTGCCGGGTAATCTGCATCAGGCCAAACTTACTGAGCGGGAGGATGCTATGCTTGGCACGGTCGTTTTCCATAACCTGTTTCATTCTCTCGCTTATTTTTTGCCTGTGGTCGCTTGTTTGCATGTCGATGAAATCGATTACAATAATGCCACCCATATCGCGCAGACGCAACTGGCGGGCAATTTCGTCGACAGCGGCCATGTTGGTCTCAAAAGCATTTGACTCCTGGTTGGAAACGGTTTTGGAACGGTTGCCGCTGTTCACGTCAATTACGTGAAGGGCTTCGGTATGTTCAATAATCAGGTAGGCCCCGTTTTTGAAAGATACCGTTTTGCCGAAGGCCGATTTTATTTGTTTTTCAACGCCATAGTGCTCAAAAATGGGTACTTCACCCTTGTGCAGCTTTACAATTTTTTCCTTCTCGGGAGCTATGGTGCTGATATATTCTTTTATTTCCCTGTAAATAGTTTCTTCGTCAACAATAATGCTGTTGAACGATACATTGAGGATGTCGCGCAAAATGGCCGAGGTACGGTTGATTTCGCCAATGAACAGTTGGGGAGGTTTCACCACGCTGCGAAGACTGTCAAAAGCATTTTCCCATTTCCGGACCAGTCCCCTCAGTTCTGTGTCGAGATCCCTGACCTTTTTGCCTTCGGCAACCGTGCGGACAATAATGCCGTAGTTTTGTGGTTTTATGCTCTGGATGAGCGTTTTAAGCCGGTTACGTTCCTCGGCAGATTGAATTTTTTGCGATACCGAAACTTTGTCGTGAAATGGCATCAACACCAAATTTCTTCCGGCAATGGAAATTTCGGAAGTAAGACGGGGACCTTTTGTAGAAATAGGTTCCTTGGCAATCTGCACCATAACCAGTTGGCCCTGGGTAAGCACATCCGTAATGGTGCCCTCCTTGTCGATGTCTTTATCGCGTTTGAATTTCTGGAACGAAAAGCCCTTACCTCTTCTATTCATGCTGGTCTCGAGGTATTTATGCAGTGATCTTACCTGCGGACCAAGATCGAGGTAATGCAAAAACGCATCCTTCTCATAACCCACATCCACAAAAGCAGCATTAAGCCCTGGCATGAGCTTTTTCACCTTGCCCAGATAAATGTCACCAACGGCAAATTTAGGATTGCTTTTTTCCTTGTTAAGTTCAACTAACTTTTTATCCTCCAAAAGAGCTATGCTTACATCGTTTGAAGATGTATCAATGATCAGTTCTTTGCTCACATTTTTTCTTTATTATAAATCCGGCTTGTTTCAGGAGCCTGCAGAACGCCCATAATTAAACATAATAAACCTAAAGAGAAATAGTTCTACTTTAGGTTTATTTCAGTTTATAATGAATAAGTTACAGACTATCTGTTCTTCTTCTTATGCCTGTTCTTCCGCAAACGTTTTTTACGTTTGTGGGTAGCCATCTTATGTCTTTTACGCTTCTTTCCGCTTGGCATTGTGCAATTGATTTATATTACAACTTATTTTACGTTGGCTTTTACCTTGTTTACAAAAGTCTTTGCAGGTTTAAACGAAGGGATATTATGCGCGGGAATAATCAGGGTAGTGTTCTTTGAAATATTCCTGGCCGTTTTTTTAGCCCTTTTCTTAATAATGAAGCTACCAAATCCTCTGAGGTAGACATTCTTATTAACAACCAGCGAGTCTTTTACAGCTTCCATAAAAGCTTCTACTGTTTTCTGAACAGTTATTTTCTCAATCCCTGTGTTTTTTGAGATTTCGTTTACAATATCCGCTTTCGTCATTGTTAAAATTCTTTAATTATCAATTAATTAGATGTTTACAAAAATATGAGTTGCAAATATAAAGTATTTCCTCGGATAAATAAAATAGTAATCCATTAATTTTGACAATCTTTAAGTAATAATTACTGAAACCGGGTCATGAATATAGCAGAAACACTGGAGATATGGTATAAAAAAAACAGCAGGAAACTTCCCTGGCGTGAGTCGGTTTCGGCTTATCATGTCTGGCTTTCTGAAATTATCCTGCAACAGACCCGGGTAAACCAGGGGTTGGCCTATTATAACCGCTTTGTTGAGCGGTTTCCCGATATCAGGACATTGTCTGAAGCGCCGGTAGATGAGGTGCTCAGGTTATGGCAGGGGCTGGGCTATTACACCCGTGCACGCAACATGCACCAGACAGCACAGATAATTGTCACCGGGTACCGGGGTGAATTCCCGGCTACCTACAGCGAGCTGCTGAAACTCAAGGGAATTGGTCCCTACACTGCCGCTGCCATAGCCTCTATAGCCTTTAACGAGCCGGTTGCCCTTGTCGACGGCAATGTTTTCAGGGTAATTTCACGACTTTTTGGTATTGATACCCCCATTGATACCCCACAGGGAAAGGTTGTGTTTATGCAGTATGCCGGGGATCTGTTAAACCGGCATAATCCGGGGTTGCATAACCAGGCCATGATGGAACTCGGCGCGCTTGTGTGCCTGCCACGCAATCCCCGGTGCTCCGATTGTCCGTTGACGACTCAGTGCAAGGCCTTTAAAGACAATTCGATAAACCTTTTGCCTCAGAAAATTGGTAAAACCAATATGCGCGAAAGGTTTTTTCATTACCTGTTTATTAACCAAAATGGGCATACCTATATTAAACGTCGTGAGAACAAAGATATCTGGAAATGGCTGTATGAATTTCCCCTGGTCGAAACCGATGGGGAGACCGACGATGATCAGCTCAGGCATACACCCCTTTGGAAAGCGCTCCTGTCAAAAACAGATGAGCAGGTTGAACCACACGTAAAATATTTCAGGCACCAGCTTACCCATCAAACCCTGCACTGCCGTTTTTACACCATTCGTGTAACGCATCAACCTGGTGTTGACAAACAGGGATACCTGCCCGTGAAAATTACTGAAATAAGCCATTACGCCATTCCCCGGGTAATTGAAAGGTTCCTGGCCGATTTGCAATACGAAAGGCCGCTTTAAGTATTAATGCATATTTTTTTATAATTTTACCTTTCAATTTAAAAAAAAACATCATGTCAGTCAATAAGGTTATTTTGGTCGGGCACGTCGGACAGGACCCCGAAGTGCGTTACCTCGACAACAACACACCGGTATGCACCATCAGGATGGCAACCAGCGATGTTTATAAAAACAAAAATGGCGAAAGGGTAACTACCACCGAATGGCATAATGTGGTGCTTTGGAGAGGTCTTGCTGAAGTAGCCGACAAATATGTAAAAAAAGGCAGCCAGATCTACATCGAAGGAAAGCTCAGAACACGTTCCTATGAAGACAAAGACAAAAACAAAAAATATATCACCGAAATAGTTGCCGATGTCATGCAACTGCTGGGGAAAAGAAGTGATGATGCAGGAAATGGCACCCAAACCCAGGAAGCGCATACTCCGGCAGCTACCGAAGATAAGGTGCAGGGCGACGAGCCTGATATCACCAACGATCTTCCCTTTTAAATAACCAATTGTTTTTTACCTTGGACGAAGAACCTTATCACCAGGCAATTGGTGCTGCATTGAACGTCACTGTCAATCCGTTTACCCTGGATCTGTTGGTAGCACTTATTGCCATTGTTGTATTTCTTTTTTTATCGGCGCTGGTTTCAGGAGCCGAAGCTGCTTTTTTTTCTTTGTCACCAGCTGAAATGGACCATATCAGAAGTGAAAAAACAAAGCGAAACCAAGCCATTGAACGAATGCTGGGCATACCCGAAAAACTCCTGGCTACCATTCTGGTGACCAATAATCTATTGAATATTGCCGTCATTATCATTTCGGGTTATGTCAGCGCTTCTCTTTTCGACTTTTCTGAAGCAGAGGTCTTTGGTTTTATTATTGAAGTAGTGGTTATTACCCTGGTCATTGTTTTTGTGGGTGAAATTTTGCCTAAAATCACAGCCATCAGGTATGCCGGTAAGTTTGCCGGAATGATGGCGCTGCCACTCGAAATGGCCGAAAAAGTATGCCGGCCCATTAACATGATTCTGATTAACTCTACATCGTGGATTCATGGCCGTTTTTCAAAGCAGGGCAAGTCTATCTCCATCGGCGACCTGTCGGATGCACTCGACCTCACCGAGCATGATATAACGGATGAAAAAAAGATACTCGAAGGCATCGTGAAGTTCGGAAATATCGATGCAGGTGAAATTATGACACCACGTGTGGATGTCGTGGGCGCCGATATGCAGTATCGCTTCAAAAAGCTTATCGGGCTGATTGTCGAATCGGGATATTCGCGCATACCTGTTTATAACGGTGACCTCGACAACATCAAGGGCATTCTTTATATTAAAGACCTGTTACCTTTTCTTGATAAACCCGATTCGTTCAATTGGCAATCGGTACTCCGGCCGGCCTATTATATTCCCGAGACCAAAAAAATAAACGACCTGCTGAAAGAATTCCAGACCACCAAAATTCACATGGCAGTGGTGATTGATGAATATGGCGGAACCATGGGTATTGTTACCCTCGAGGACATCCTTGAGGAAATTGTTGGTGAAATCACGGATGAATCCGACGGGGAGGAAGCCCATTTTGTCAAAATTGACGATTATAACTTCCTTTTTGAAGGTAAGGTGCTGCTCAACGATTTTTTTAAGGTTTTCGAAACCGAGGAAGAAGCTTTTGACGATGTGAAAGGGGAAGCCGATACACTGGCCGGTTTGATCCTGGAACTCAAAGGTGAACTTCCCCGCAAGAATGAGGTTATTCATTGTAAAGATTTTATTTTTACCATCAAATCGGTCGACCAGCGAAGAATTAAACAAATTCAGGTAACACTGAGAAAGGTGAATAAGCGTGAAAACGAAAAATCAAAATAACTACTTCAGATCCATTGTTTTATTTGCTCTGGCAATAGCATTTTCCATTTTGGTCGCCCCGGGCTGCCGGAAAAACTATACCCCCAAACCCAAAAGCTACTTCAGGATCGATTTCCCCGAAAAGAAATACATGGCGTATGAACCTGAGGGATGCCCCTACAGGTTTGATATTCCGGAATATGCACGTGTGGTTCCTTTTAAAGGGGCCATGGTGGAGCCCTGCTGGATCAATATCCAGTTTCCGGGATACAAGGGTACTATTCACATGAGTTATAAGACCCTGAATAATAACCTGGGTTCCCATGTCGAAGACATTCGCACCCTGGCCTATAAACATATCGTGAAGGCCGATGATATTGTCGAACATTCTTTTTCGTTTCCCGACCGCCGGGTTCACGGTATCATCTATGATATCAAAGGAAATACGGCCTCGTCGCTTAGCTTTTTTGCCACCGACAGCGCCACGCATTTTCTGACCGGTGCGCTGTATTTTAATGTGTTGCCAAACAAGGATTCACTGGCCCCGGTAATCAGGTTTTTTACAGCCGATATCGAGCACCTGATTGAAACGTTGCAGTGGAATTAACCAATTAATCTTTCAAGACCATGGCAATAATAATGAATGAGCATTTCGAATGCGGCTGCCAATTGGGCGTCTGGAAGATCACCGAAGATTTAAATACATTGCTGTCGCGTATAACCCTTACCCGCGAAGAACTTGATACACTCGACCGGTTTACGCATTTGCCCCGAAAGCTCGAATGGCTTAGCGTAAGGGTTTTACTGAACGAAATGACCAACAAAGAGCTATCGATTTATTACAATGGCAACCGGAAACCTTTTATCAAAGGAAATTCCTATTATATCAGCATATCGCACTCGCGCGACCTGACCTCCATTTTGCTCAGCCACGAACGGAAAGTCGGTATTGACCTTGAATATATGTCGCACCGTATTGGCAACATAGCCAACCGGTTTATCAACGAAAACGACGTGATTACCGGCAACGAAGAACTCAGGAAATACCATTTGTACATTCACTGGTGCGCCAAGGAAGCGCTTTATAAAATATGCGACAAACAGGATATCAATTTCAGGGATAATCTTACCATTGAGCAGTTTGAACCCGGAGAAAGCGGGACTTTCAGGGGCAGGGTTACCAATAGTTCCAGAGACGATGTGTTTCCGATGAATTATTTCTGCCTGGGAAACTATGTCGTGGTATGGACGTGTAAATGATTATTCCAACACCCTATATGACAACAAAGCCTTCGATATATCAATCAGTTTTTGCTTCGGGCCGCAAGTCTTTTGCCCTGCTGATCGATCCGGGAAAACAAACAACCGGAGAACTTGAAACGGTTATCCATACTGCCGGTTCGTCGGGTGTAGATGTTATACTGGTTGGCGGAAGCCTTACTTCATCGCCGGTTGATGTAACCATTGACAGGATCAGGCAGCTGAGCAACATACCGGTGGTATTGTTTCCGGGCAGCCTTTTGCAATTAAGCGACAATGCCGATGCTATCCTGCTGCTTTCGTTGTTATCGGGCAGAAATCCCGAGTACCTCATAGGTAATCATGTGCTGGCCGCGCAATTTCTGAAGAAATCAGGAATGGAAATCATCCCAACCGGTTACATACTGGTTGACGGCCATAGCCATACGTCTGTTGAGTATATCAGCAATACCAGGCCCATTCCTGCCTCCAAATCCGATATTGTTGTGGCTACGGCACTGGCAGGGGAGCAACTGGGACAAAAACTGATTTACCTTGAGGCCGGCAGCGGGGCTGGCGCCACTGTCAGGGACGAACTCGTGAGGGTGGTTAAATCGAATATAAATATTCCTGTTATAGTGGGTGGCGGTATACGTACCCCGCAGGATGTGCACAAGCTATACGAGGCCGGAGCCAGTTGCATTGTGGCAGGTACGGTGGTGGAAGACGACTATACTACGCTTACCTCGCTGGCAGCAGTAAAAGGTGAGTTTAACGGTTAAACTTACCCCGCGGCAGCTCTTACGGAATCGCAGAACAATTACCTGTTGTTAATGGAAAGATTTCCCCCGTTCATCAAGTTTACCATCATCTTCGTTGAATAAAAAAAACTATTGCAGGCACCTTGCGTATCTTTAGACAAAGAACGCAAACAACAACAAAAAACATATAACGATTTGCCCAAGTTGGTTTAGTTAGTAGTTTTGTTTAATGTGAAAAGGATCGTCAACGGACGATCCTTTTTTTTGTTTTATTAGCTTTATTTTAAACAGGTTACGGATATTGTTCATTTTTACCCGGGATTGTCTCATATTTTAATGTTGCTCGGTGTTTGCGCATTTTCGGCTAATTATTTCACCTTGTTCCTTTTGCGAAAAATGCAAGGGTATTAATTCAACAGTATATTCAGAAGAAAAAAAATTTAAGCTATTCATAATGCCGGGTATTATTTTGCCTGGCGAATCTATATCTTTGCTGAAAGATATGTTCCGGTTTAATGGTACAGGCAGAAAAGGTTAGAATCGACAAGTGGCTGTGGGCAGTGAGAATATTCAAAACCCGCAACCTGGCCACAGAGGCCTGTAAAAAAGGCAGGATCATTATAAACGGTCAGGAAAGTAAACCTTCACACGAGGTGAAACCCGGAGAGATCATCCTGGTTCGCAAGCTTCCTGTTGTTTATACCCTTAAGGTGCTTGCACTGACCCATAACCGGCTGCCGGCGCCACGGGTCAGGGAATTCATGGAAGACCTTACTTCACCTGAGGAACTTGAAAAGCTTACCATTAACGAGAACCTGTTTTTTAAACGCGACAGGGGAGCAGGGCGGCCCACTAAAAAGGAGAGACGATTAATCGATAACATTTTTAAAAGCGACTCCTGAAAACTCGTCCCTTGTCCCTTGTCCCTTGTCTCTATTAAACAAACTGCCTATGTTAATTGCCCGCGAAAAACGAAACACCAATATTGCTGAATATATTCTCTATATGTGGCAGGTGGAGGACCTCATCCGTGCCTATCAGTTCAATATCGACCTGATTGATACAAACCTCATTGCACAATATGCGCAACCCGAGCGGGTTAAAAACGATGTGCGCGACTGGTATGCCAACCTTTTGCTGATGATGTACCAGGAAGGGATAAGGGAAAAGGGGCATCTGAGTTTTCTGAAAACCCTGGTCAATGAAGTAACCGATTTGCACCTGCGACTCATCAATAAAGAAGGAGAGACCGGGTATCGCGAACTTTTTGTCGACGCATCCCCAAACCTCGAAGCTTTCCGCGAGAAAACAGGTGACCAGGCCTCGGGCGATATTGAAACCTGTCTGAATGCATTGTACGGACTGTTGCTGTTACGCTTAAAAAAACAGCCAGTCAGTCGCGAAACTGAGCTGGCTATGGCTACTTTCAGCAAATTGCTGGCTTCTCTTTCCCAAAAGTTCCTTGAACTCGAAAAGGGCGAAAGGGAAATATAAAAAGGCTTTTCCGGTACTATCAGAGCAATTCAATACTCCGTTTGACAAACCTGTTCAATTCCTCTCCTTTCAGCATATTGTTTGATAGCAGGGCAATATCGATGAGTTGTTGAACAATTTTGTTTTCTTTTCCGAACTTGGTGAGTAAATCCTGCCGTTTGTCCTCGAATTCACCGATCTTCTTATCGAGTTCGGCAATCCTGTCCTTATCGGCCTGGGGAATTTCTTCCTCTTTCTTGTCCTTGTTGGCTTTTTCCATTTCCGACTTATTATCCTGTATGGGTTTGAGCTTTTCGTTCAGCTTGTCGAGTTCTTTTCTGACCTTCTTTTCTTTTTCCTCGTGAATGCGCGTTACAAGCGGATGGTTAGCGTTAATTACCACATTATAGGTGCTGGGTAACTCGCCATAGAAGCTCATCGGACCGCCCATCTGTGACATGTCCTTCATCCTTCGCATGAACTCCATCTGGGTAATCAGCACGGGCTGGTCGGTTTCAGCCAGGCTTTCGAAGGTAACCGAATAATTGGCCTTGGTTTCCGGCAGCAGGCTTTTGAAAACCGGTTTAAGTTCTTCCTGCTGGTCGGGGGTAAGTTTCGATTCCCGGGTGACGTCCTTTTGAATCAGCTTGTCGATCACATCGCTGTCGACACGGACAAAATGAGATTCCTTGAACTTGGTTTCAAGCTGGTTGATAAAGTGCATGTCGAGGTGACCGTCCATCACCAGTACATCGTAGCCTTTGTTACGGGCCGACTCGATGTAGCTGAACTGGCCTTCGGTATCGGTGGTGTAAAGGTAGATAAGCGTTTTGTTCTTGTCCTTCTGGTTTTCCTTGATGAGTTTTTCATATTCTTCAAAGGTGAAGTACTTGCCTTCGGTATTTTTGAAGAGTGCAAATTTGGCAGCCTGGTCGTAGAACTTTTCTTCGGAGATCATCCCATACTCTATGAAGAGCTTTAAATCGTCCCATTTCTTCTCGAACTGCTCACGGTCGTTTTTGAAAATATCACTCAGCCGGTCTGCTACTTTTTTGGTGATGTGGCCCGATATCTTTTTCACGTTGGAGTCGCTTTGCAGGTAGCTGCGCGAAACATTCAGCGGAATGTCGGGCGAGTCGAGCACACCATGCAACAGGGTAAGAAATTCGGGGACGATACCTTCCACCGAATCGGTAACAAAAACCTGGTTGCAGTAAAGCTGTATTTTGTTTTTTTGGATGTCAAAATTGCTTTTGATCTTCGGGAAGTAAAGGATTCCCGTTAAGTTAAAGGGATAATCGACATTCAGGTGTATGTTAAAAAGAGGCTCTTCAGCCATGGGATAAAGCTCACGATAAAAGGCTTTGTAATCTTCATCCGTTACATCGGCAGGTTTTTTGGCCCACAGCGGGGTGGTGTTGTTAATGATTTTGTCTTCGTCGAGTTCCACCGATTTTCCGTCTTTCCACTCGGTTTTTTTACCAAAGCCAATGGGAACGGGCAGGAATTTGCAGTATTTGTTAAGAATGCCGTCGATACGCGACTCCTCGAGAAATTCCTCCGATTCTTTGTCGATGTGCAGGATAATGTCGGTTCCCCTGGTCACTTTATCGCTTTCAGTCAATTCGTAGTCGGGGGTGCCATCACATATCCACTTGACTGCTTTGCTGCCTTCCTGGTACGATTTGGAAATAACTTCCACCTTTTCCGATACCATGAAGGAAGAATAGAAGCCGAGGCCAAAATGACCGATGATATTGTTTGCCTGGTTTTTATACTTCTCCAGGAAGTCTTCGGCGCTCGAAAAAGCAATCTGGTTAATATACTTATCCACTTCTTCGGCTGTCATGCCAATGCCCTGGTCGGATATGGTGAGCGTTTTGGCTTTCTTATCAAGCCTGATGCGTACGGTGAGGTCGCCCATTTCTCCTTTGAAATCGCCCATATTGGCAAGGGTTTTCAGTTTCTGCGTTGCATCCACGGCATTGGATACGACTTCCCGTAGGAAAATCTCATGATCGGAATACAGAAACTTTTTAATGATGGGGAAAATGTTTTCAGTGGTAACGCCAATTTTACCTTTCTGCATGGTAGTATCTTTTAGGTTCGACATATATCATTTAGCTGCTTGCTGCCGGTTCAACAATTATGCCGTACACCGAAAACTGACATTAAGTCATGAATACTATGGCAAAAATGACAAACTGGGAGGGTTTACTGAGCGGAGTCGAAGCATTCCGCTGCCGCTGCCACTGCTACTGCCACTGCCACTGCTACTGCTAGTGCTACTGCTACTGCCACTGCCGCTGCCACTGCTACTGCCGCTGTCGCTGCCACTGCTGACAGATTCTAATTCCTCACATCCACATCTTCCACCAGTATCCAGGAATCCTTTTCAAAGCGGAAGCCGTCGTATGAAAAGTCGGGGCCATAATGTTCATATTGGCCTGTAAACGAAGGCCGCGAAGGGGAGAGGTGGTCAAAGACGATCATTTTCATGTCTTCGTTCCATTTCAGGCTCATCTGAACTTTAGCGGAATATTCAAACAGAACGCGGCTTTGAATGCCTTTTGGAAGGCGAAATACCGGTTTCCCGAAAACCGGTTCACCGGCCGGGTTAAACCACAGCACATCCATCAGCTTTTTTGAGGTGAACAGGTTGTTGGGGTCGTAACCGAGCAAGGTATACAGGGTTTCGCCGGCAGATTTCATCTCCACAATTTCGTAAACCAGGCAACCGTACCAGCTGGCCGGGCTTCCGGTTTCGGTTGTCGCATGGGTGAAGTTGTCGCTGTTGTCGGTGAGCCTGAAAACCTGTGGTTCTTTTCCGGATACCCTGCTCATCAGGAAGCCGTAATAAACATGGGTGCCGTCTTTTAGCGGGATATTCCAGGTGATCAGCCTGATTTTCTTATCGGAAGAGGTAATCTTACCCATGGTTTTCAACTGGTCAAAAGGGTACTCGAATGCACCGGGGATTTTCAGCGCTGCTGCCAGCTGGTTGGCAAAGCTGTCGGAAACAGCCAGGTTGTTTTCATCGGAGTGGCCGGGGGAAATTTCCGAAAGCAGCGCTTTTAGTGCGGTTTCGGATTCAGGCAGTGAAACCTGCCGGCATGCAGTTCCCTGTGCCGGGTATATAATGCCAAGCAATAGGATGAGTATGGAAAATAGATAGCTGGAATTCATTACCTCAAAATCTCATTGTTCACGATTCAAACAATGGGTGGCAAAAACCTTGCCGGGAATTACTATTTTATGATGAGGTTGATATCCTTCAGCAGCTTGTCCTTGTAGGATTTGCCAATGGGAATGGATTTGGCACCTTCCTGTGTTTTGATAATGACCGAATTGTCTTCGATGATATTTATCCGGCTGGTATTCACAATAAAAGAGCGGTGAACCCGACTGAACTTATTGGTTGGCAGTTTGGTTTCCACGGCCTTCATGGTAAAGTGGATGGTGAACTTCTCGTTGAAGGTGTTGAATATCACGTAGTTTTCCAGGGCTTCCACCCAAAGGATGTCTTCGTATTTAAGCCTGACCAGTGCTGAATTCTTTTTGATGAAGATTTCATTCTCTTTGTTATCGACCTTATTCTTGAACCGGATGTTGGCTTTGTTGATGGCCTTGAAGAAACGGCTGTATGAAATGGGTTTCAGCAGGTAATCAGTAACATCGTAGTTGAAAGCGTCAAGGGCGTATTTTTCCTTAGATGAAATAATGATGATCTGCGGGGGGTTGGTCAGGGTTTCCAGAAAGTCGATCCCGCTCATCTCCGGCATTTCAATGTCGAGAAAGATCAGGTCGATATCCTCCTCGCCGTTGAAAACATTGATAGCATCCACGGCGTTTTCGTAAGATGCCAGCAGGCGCAGCTGATCGGTGCGGGAGATGAACTCCTCGATTATCCTTCGGGACATCAGGTCGTCGTCAATGATAATACAATTCATAAAAGGAAGATTTCGTCAATGGGTATTGGAACTTCGTCAAATTTTTTTCAAATATATGAAAAAAAAGTATGCAAAGGATTTGAAAGAGGAGAATAAAACCCTATCCGTTTTCTTTAAGGTGTTGACCGTCAATAAAAGTCTTTTCAATCAAAGATGCATTCCGGATGGATTTTCTGAGCCATTCGAGTTTCAGTTCCTGCTTTTCTTCGTCGGTCAGCTGCCATTGGATGTCAGGTATCCGGTGGAGCCTGTTGGTCAAAAAGTGGATGCACAGGGCAGCGGTGACCGATATGTTGAAGCTTTCGGTAAAACCAACCATGGGAATGGTCAGGAATTCGTCGGCCATTTCAAGGGCCTGTTGTGAAAGACCTTTCAGTTCCGAGCCGAATAAAAGGGCGGTCTTACCTTTTTGCAGGTCGAATTGTTCGGGACTGCATTCTTTTTTATGGGGTGAAGTGGCAACAATGCGGTACCCGTTTTTTTTAAGCTGATGAATAGTGTCGGCGGTATTGTTGGCATGCAGGTTATGCCGGTATAGGGTGAGCCATTTATCGGAGCCCAGGGTAATATCGGGACTCAGGCGGTATTCGTGCTGGTTTTCGATGATATGGATATCCTGGATGCCAAATCCTTCGCATGAGCGAAGCACGGCGCTGGCGTTGTGAGGCTGGTAAAGATCTTCGAGAACAATGGTAATATAACGGGTACGTAGGTTTAATACCGTGTCAAAGAGTTGAACGCGACGTTCGGTAACAAATTGTGACAGGTATTCGATGCGTTGGTTGATCATGGGTAGTCAAAAAAAAAGGGAGCAGCAATTGCTCCCTTTAATAGTTTTTCGGCACCATTATTTTACAACATTGGCCAAATCGCTACCAGCTTTGAATTTAACAACTTTCTTAGCGGGAATTTTGATTTCCTTGCCAGTCTGAGGATTCCTACCGGTTCTAGCACTTCTCTTTGAAACAGAGAATGAGCCAAAGCCTACGAGGGCAACACGGTCACCTTTTTTCAGCGCCTGAGTGGTAGCTTTGATGAAGGCATCGAGAGCTTTTTTGCCGTCAGCTTTGGTAAGACCTGCATTAGCAGCGATGGCGTCGATTAATTGTGCTTTGTTCATAACAAAAATTTTTGAGGGTTAGTAAATTTTCAAAATTTCCTTATACAAATATATAGCAATTTTCAAGCGATGCAAATTCTGAACAATAAAATTTTGCAACTGTTTGCGAGAAATTGTTAATAACCATGTCCGTTTTTAGTGAATTTTCAGACGAAAATCTAAATCATAAGTTTAAATAAAAACATTTAAAAAACATATATACAGTATTATATGATATATTTCATTTTCGTGCTTCTAAAAGGTAGAATCTGGGCGGTAAAGCTAAAAATTGTTGAAATATTTTTCAGTGTTAGCAGGGTAAAGAAACAAATTTGCTAAAAATGGTGGGGATAACTTAAAAAAGTTATAATTTTGCGGCCCACGGAGGAATGGCAGAGCGGTCGAATGCGGCGGTCTTGAAAACCGTTGTCCGCCTTACGGTGGACCAGGGGTTCGAATCCCTTTTCCTCCGCAAAAGAATGAAAAGCAACGCCCGGGCCCTGCCCGGGTTTTAAATTTTAAGGGGGCCCGGCTCAAGCTTGCTTGAAGCCCGGCCCCCTTAAAATTTAAAAAACCTCAAAGCGCAGCTTTGAGGCGTTGCTATTCATTCTTTTGCAGGGAGCCCCCTCCGGGGATCACGAGCGCAGCGAGTAATCCCAGGTAGCCCCCTCCGAGGATCACCGCAGGTAATCCCGGAGGGGGGGAGATACTGGATACTAAATACTGGATGTGTGGGTGTGGCGTATTTGCGTGTGGGGGATGACCGGGATCACAGCCTGTCACCGTCCTGGCGGGAAGCGCGGCGAGTAACACCTCACCCCCTTCCCCTCTCCTAAAGGCGCGGGGCGATAATCCGTGCGAAATGTTCAGGGTGTCAATTTTTCCAGGCCTCCGCCAGGATTAATTTACAACTTAGCCTGAAAGTAACGATTTATTAAGAACCACCTGCATTGGCAGTCGCAGACTGCAAAACCAAAGAAGCGAAATTGCAAATTTCGCTTAGCAAAGGGTTCACGATCAAACAAAAAAAAGAGGCTGTCTAAGAAATCAATTTGTTAGGCGTAGTAGCAAACTACGCCTAGCGCATTGTGCTGAATGTCAGCTTTGGATGCTAAGCGTAGTCTCCAGACTACGCTCTTTTTTTGACTTTTTACACAGCCTCTTTCAAAGTATGGTCTTGCAAAATCTTATTTTGCGGGAGGCAACAACACCTTGTCAATTACATGCACAACCCCGTTGGAGCCTTGCACGTCGGCTAGAACTACCTGTGTTGATCCGTTAATGGTAACTGCACTGCCAACATTTACTGCAATATCGCCATTGAGGGTTGCTACATTGCCGGTGCTAAGTTCACCCGACATAACATTACCGCTTACCACATGGTATAAAAGAATCGGGGTAAGTTGTTCCTTGGTCAGGTCAGCAATGCCATCTACGCCCAGGTCAGCAAACAGTTGCTGGAATGCTGCATCGGTCGGTGCAAATACGGTAAAGGAACCGGCACCACTCAGCGTTTCTACCAGTTCAGCCTTTACCACAGCCTGAACCAGAATGCTGAACGAAGGGTTGTTTATGGCCAGGTCAACTATAGTTGGCGGAAGCAATACTTTGTCAATGATGTGAATAACGCCATTACTGGCCGATACGTCAGCCGTTGTTACCCTGGCTGAGTTGTTCAGCATTACCTCGCCGGTTTTTACCTGCAGCGAAATACTTGATTCTTGGGGACCTTCACTAAGCGTCGCTACATATCCATCAGTGAGTTGAGACGATAATACCTTACCGCTGACCACATGGTACAGCAATATAGGCTTCAGGGCTTCTGCCGAAAGATCATCCAGGCTCTCTACACCAAGATCTTCCAGCAATGCGGCAAATGCCTCATTGGTCGGGGCAAATACGGTAAACGGGCCATTGCCTTCCAGGGCTCCAACCAGGTCAGCTTTCGTGAGTGCTTCAACCAGTATGGAAAATGAACTGTTCGCAGCGGCAATCTCCACGATGCTTTGCATTTCTTCCATCTGATCATTGTCATCATCCTTACTGCATGCCGAGAATGTGAATAATCCTATTAAGCTCAAAGCCAATATGGATTTCAAAGGTTTTCTATGGTTTTTCATTGTATTTTGTTTAAGTTATTTTATACAGTAACAGCATGAAATGAAAAATGTTTAACAAAAAGATATATAAATTAAACAAAATAATTCAAATCCGCGTTCATCGCCGACTCTGCCTGCAGTTCGTCCCCTGCCTGATCGGAAGGCAGGTCTTGGTTCTTGGCTCTTGGCTCTTGGTTCTTGGCTCTTGTCTCTTGAAAAAACCTTACCTTTATCTGCCTTTATGAAAAGATGACCAACTAACATTCCTTACCATGAAACACATTCTATTGCTATTCTTCTTATTCCCGCTTTTTGCCTTTTCACAGAACGACCCGGCGGTCAGTGCAAAAAAGCTTTTGTGGGCCGATGAGTTTGATTACACAGGTCTTCCCGATCCTGCAAAATGGGGATACGAAGAAGGACTGATCCGGAACCGTGAAGCCCAGTATTATACCCGGGAACGGTTAAAGAATGCCCGGGTTGCAGATGGCATACTGACCATTACCGCTCACAAGGAAGACTTTGAAGGGGCTGGTTATACCTCGGCAAGCATCAATACCAGGGGTTTATTTGAGTTTACTTACGGAAGGATAGAGGTAAGGGCCAAGCTGCCCGAAGGTAGGGGAACCTGGCCGGCCATATGGACGCTCGGAACCAATATTAGTGAGGTGGGCTGGCCCGCGTGTGGTGAAATCGACATCATGGAATTTGTGGGTTATGAACCCGGCATCGTATATGCAAACGTGCACACGGGGGATTATAATCACGCAAAAGGCACGGGCAGGGGAGGAAGTATCACAACTGACAAGCCGTTTGCAGATTTTCACGTTTATGCAGTGGAATGGTATGCCGATCGGATGGACTTTTATATGGATGACAACAAGTATTACACCTGTCCGCGGAAAAACGAGGGAATTGGAGAGTGGCCTTTTTTTGCGCCCCAGTATTTGCTCATCAACCTGGCCATTGGTGGCGCATGGGGAGGGACAAAAGGCATTGACGACACCATTTTCCCGGTAAGCTATCAGATCGATTACGTAAGGATTTATTCACTGGAATAAAAGCCGGATGAGGCTGTGTAAAAAGTCCGATAATCGACGCCGTCATTGCGAACGAAGTGAAGCAATCCATTAATATACAGATAGATTAACTTCGTTGAGCTCCGCTTCGCTCCGGTTGCTTCGGTCGTACCTCCCTCGCAATGACGGGGGAGCGACTTTTTACACAGCCTCATTATTCAAGGCTTCGGCCTGGATTCATTTATAACCCTGCCTGCGCTTTGCCTGGCAGGTATTTTTTTATCTAAAAAAATCCTATTTTTATTTCAATAATTACGGTTTAACCATGGACGAAGAAAACGATATTGAACCAAGAGACCTTCCGATTTACAAAAAGGGTATTGAAATATACGACCTGGTAAGGAAAATAGGTGAGCTGATCCCCGAGGATAATGAACATCTGCAGCTTTTAAGGGGACAAATGCTGGCAGATGCGGCCGTTTTATCTTCCAAGGTTGTTGGGGCTACCACAGGCGGGTTGTATGATATAAAAATGGAAGCCGCCACCTTTATCCGCAGGGCGGCGCATGACCTGATGGTCAGTTATCATTCCTTGAAGATGATGGATTTTAAGGAAGCAGATTATTACCTGATGGTACGCAGCCTGATCGAAGAATACCGGTTGTTGTTCATCGATTGGGTGACTGGTTTCGACAAATGGAATTACGTCATTGATCGCTGGGGTCTCTTTAACCCTCCCGGTGTGGGACCCTTCGACAAAGACCCCGATGAAGACATTCCCTGGGATAACCCGTTTGATGATGGGGATGATGATTCGTAAAACCGCGATATATCGTTGAGACGCGATATATCGTTGAACCGTGATGCATCGCGTCTCTACAACGCGTTCCAGAAATTCCCCTCAAAACATCAAATGCACCTTCTCCTTGTTTCGCCACACGGCCTGGAATCTGAATAGATGTGGTTATCCAGAGGTGCGATTTATAGCGCCTCTGGATAATCATTATTGGATAAATTCCAAATAACATCTAAATATTATTTGTACCTTAGTAATCATATTAGCTTGTTAGTGGGTAAGTTAAAATCGTGCCACTTGATAAATAATCTACCAAAAGTAAATTCCTCAAACAATGAAAACAAAACTATTCCTGTTCGGATTAGCGAGCTTGGTTTTTCTTCAAAGTTGTGAGAAAGATGATAAACATGACGCAAAACTTAAACGAATTCTGGTGTGTTGGTCTCTTAGTGCTCAAATACCTGCAAGAAGTATGGAATATGAGTACGATAATCAAGATAGAATTTCTAAAATTACCACCAACGTTCATGATGAGAATGGAGATATTCTAAGAATGATCCAGTATGATTGTTATGTGTATAATTCAAAAGGACAATTAGAGAAGATTGCTGTTTATAATGAAAGCTATGAGGGATTTAGTAATTGGAAGAGTTATATTTACACATATTCTGACAATGGATTAAAAATTAGAGAATTTGATACAAGCGAGAAGATGTATTCAGTGTTTAATTATTCTGATAATCAACTGATGAAAGTTGAGTATTATGATAGTATTGATATTGATGGTAATACAGATGTATTGATGTATTATATTACATATGAGTATAATAATAAAAAAGAGTTGGTTAAAGAAATACAGTATTTACGGGATGATTCGGAATTCTTCGTTACGGATTATACCTATGAAAATGGACTTAACACATTAATAGAGAAATATTTACATGGGGAGATATGGCAAGAAGTAAAAAAAACATATGACTCCAATGGTTATCTGATTTATGCTGAAACGACTAATTCGGGGGCGAGTTCATTGGGAGATTATTGGGTAGAGATATATGAATATGATGATGATTAACCTGCCCTCAAAACATCAAATGCACCTTCTCCTTGTTTCGCCACCCGGCCTGGTTTTCGTAATCGACAAAGAAGATCTTTAAATCGGCCTGGTTCTCATAATCCACAAAGAAAATGGTCTTATCGGCCTGGTTTTCATATTGGGTGAAAAACCATTTGCCGTCGTTTTCGCCCGCCTGCTTTTCGTATTTTACCTTATAAACCTTCAGGTCAGCCTGGTTCTCATATTTCACCACAAAAACCTTCACATCCGCCTGGTTTTGGTAGTTGACCGAATAAACCTTCTGGGCAGCGGCCATGGCAAAGCCAGATAGCAAAATCAATAGCGTCAGTATCCTGTGCATGTACATGGCGAAATGGGTTTTAACAAATTATGTTATATTATCCTCAAACAATGTACCAAACTATTAGCTAAAAGTCAATAGCCGATAGCCAGGATAGGGACGAGTAGCAGTATATGCTGTGTAATAAAATAACACAATCATTTGTATTATAATCCAACATTGTATATCTTTGCATACAAACTCAACCGAAGCATATGAATATAAAACCATCCCGGAAAGAGCTGGGAACCAGGATAGCAGAGCTTAGAAAATCCAAGGGGTTATCCCAGGAGGATTTGGCCAGGTTATTGAATATGCCAAGGCCTTCACTTGCTCAAATTGAACTGGGAAAGAGAAACATTTCCGTCATGGAGCTGATTGGGATCTCGAATGCACTCAAAATCTCTTATGAGAAGCTGTTGGCAAGGGACGTCAGAAAAACTGCCGAAGAAACGAAGCTGACTGAAAAGTTTGAAAATGAGCTGCCTGATATTCGTATTTCGAACCCTGAACTGAATATTGAGAAGTTTAAACAGGTCCTTCTTTATATTCTTGAAAGAACTGCCGGAAAACCCAATGTAGGAGAAACAGTTCTGTACAAATTGCTTTACTTCTGCGATTTTAACTGTTATGAGCTCTATGAAGCACATCTGACAGGAGCAGCATATCGAAAACTTCCTTATGGCCCCGTACCCCAGCAGCTGGATAGTGTATTGAATCAGATGTTAGCGAACAAGCAGATTCAAAGAATGAAAACCGATTTCCACGGTTATCCGCAGACACGGTATCTCCCCCTGGTAAAGCCGGATTTAACAAGAATCTCAGGTGCGGAAAAACAGGTTATTGATCAGGTAATTGAGCGTTTCTCAGATTGGTCCGCTTCCGGGATCAGCGATTTTTCGCATAATGACATGCCCTGGAAAGCTTCCGGGGATGGCGAAGCGATAGATTATGAATTGGCATTTTATCGTGAACCTCCTTATAGCGTAAGAACTTATGAAAACAACGAGGAGCTTCCATAAACAATTAATGTTAATGCAATATGGAATTCGGTGAAATTGAAGAATTCAAAAAGGACTTGAAAAAGTTGTCAAAAAGATTTATTACGCTGCCTGATGATTTGGAGATAGTGAAGAAGGTTCTTACAGTAAATGCAGATGAGAGGCCTCCGTTCAGTTACCGGATCGAAGGATTGGCAATCAGGACTTGTATTATTAAAATTAAGAAAATTGCTTCAAGGAGCTTAAAGGGCAGGGGTGCCGACTCCGGGTTGCGTATTGTCTATGCGCATTACAAGGAAGAAGAAAGAATTACCTTTATTGAGTTGTATTTCAAGGGAGATAAAGAGAATGAAGACAGAGCACGAATACTCAGGAATTTTAGGTAAGGATATTATTCTGCTAAAATGAATGACTTTGAAATCCTAAGGACCTTTTCTTGTTAGTGAAGATCTTAAAATATATCTTTGTTTTATACACCAAAGATTAATATATTATATTGTATATCAAATACATCAAAGAAACAAATACACTTACACCATATGAAAAATACTTTATTATTTTCTTTTTACTTCTTATCCATAACTCATCTGAGTTTATGTCAAACATCATCGAGCCAGGCAGTGATAACGGGTTTGAAAAATCAGATTGAAGCGCTGAAATCTGATACATCAAAGTTAATTAGAGAAAGAAATGAATTGACAGAGTTCAACAAACAACTGATTTTAGAAAATGGTTATCTGAAAAGTAAGATAGATTTATGCCAGGGCATTATTAAAAATGAAGAATTTAAAATAGCGCATGATCTGAAAAGATATGAAATAAAACTTGTTAGTTGCAAGGGTGAATCAGCTACTCAAAATGTAATAATTGAATTGCTCATAGTGCAATTAAATGCAACACAACACATTAAAATAAGAGATAATTTGCAGCTTTCATTTGCGATTGATTTATTAGGTAACAATTGTCCTATCTACAAATTAAGTGATTCAAATTCCAGTTATGACTTAATGGTTCCAAGTGCTGTACCATATCGACTTTACATTACCTATAAGCAGGTAATGCCAAAAACAGAAATGTTTTCATTAGCCCGGATAGAAGTTTTATATGGAAATACAGAAGGTGGGCCAAGTGATTATGGCTTTATTGAATTAAGAAACTTGCCAATAGAATGGCAATAAGGCGTTTGCTAATGCACCCCGTTCGGGGCAGGCTGTGTCCATAGCTGTCAAGCTAGAAAATATTCTATAGGACCAGGCACTCACTTTATTAATTTGAGCTTGGCTTTGAAAATACGCTATCCCCTGCCTACCGGCAGGCAGGCTCAGTGTGACTGGCGTTGTCATACAGAGCCTGTCGAAGTATGACTTGTAGCATGGCGGTCACAGACTGCACAACAAAATAAGCATAATTGCAGATTTCGCTTAGCGATGGGGGTTATCTTCTGGTCTAACTCGCTCCCTCGCTCTCCGCTTTACGCTCGCGATGGAATCCG
>CAZUBW010000012.1:0-58041 GCA_964618645.1 uncultured Bacteroidales bacterium
CTGGTTACTGGTTACTGGTTACTGGTTACTGGTTACTGGATGTGTGAGTATTGGGTATTGGGTATTGGGTTTTGGGAGTTTGCTGCCGCTGCTACTGCCACTGCCACTGCCACTTGTCACTTGTCCCTCGTCCCTCGTCCCTTGTCCCTCGTCCCTATTCTTGGTTCTTGGCTCTTGGCTCTTGGCTCTATCCCCTCAAAGATATTACATTCTTTCCGGCATTTCAACTCCCAGCAACTCCATACCTCTTTTTACAATACCGGCGGTTACCTCCGAAAGCACAAGCCGCAGGTTACGCACATCCGGCTTTTCCTCTTTCAGAATAGAATAATCGTGGTAAAACTGGTTAAACTCCTTTACCAGTTCGTAAATGAAGTTGGCTATTAACGAGGGGTTGAAGGTATCACCGGCATCTTTAACCACACCCGGAAACTCGTGTATCAGTTTAAGCAGACTTTTTTCCTTTGGATTTAGCACCAGGGATGTTGACACGTCATCGGGCATATCAATGCCGGTTTCCGAAGCTTTCCTGAACACCGATCGTATGCGTGTATAGGTGTACTGGATAAAGGGTCCGGTATTGCCGTCAAAATCGATTGACTCACGCGGGTTAAAGAGCATGTTCTTGGTTGGATCGACCTTGAGCATATAATATTTAAGTGCACTGAGTCCAATAATCCTGAAAGTGTTTTCCTTCTCTTCATCGGTGAGCCCTTCCAATTTGCCAAGCTCTTTCGACATTTCCCGGGCCGTGTTGATCATCTCATCCATCAGGTCATCGGCATCCACCACCGTGCCTTCACGCGATTTCATTTTACCCTCGGGTAATTCAACCATACCGTACGACAGGTGGTGCAGTGTTTTGGCCCAGGGAAACCCCAGCATGTCAAGAACAATGGCGAGTACCTTAAAATGATAGTTCTGCTCATTGCCCACCACGTAAACCATACGGTCAGGTGCGTACTCGTGCTGCCTCACCTGGGCCGTACCAATATCCTGCGTCATATACACCGAGGTACCGTCTGAGCGCAGCAACACCTTTTCGTCGAGTCCCTTGTCACGCATGTCAGCCCATACCGAGCCATCATCGTGTTGCACCAGAATTCCCTGCTCCAGGCCCTTGAGCACAGTTTGTTTACCCGGAATCCAGGTTTCTGATTCATAATAGATCTTATCGAAACATACCCCAAGCCTACGGTAAGTTTCGTCGAATCCTTTGTAAACCCAACCGTTCATGATTTTCCAAAGTGAACGTACCTTTTTGTCGCCGGCTTCCCATTGCCGGAGCATCTCCTGAGCCTCCTGCAACAACGGGGCCTTCTTTTCGGCTTCTTCCTGGGTGACTCCCGACTCCTTAAGCGCTGCTACCTGCTTTTTGTATTCCTGGTCGAACTTCACATAATACTCACCCACCAGGTGATCGCCTTTTTTCCCGGAGGACTCAGGGGTTTCGCCATTTCCCCATTTCTGCCAGGCCAGCATCGATTTGCAGATATGAATACCCCTGTCGTTCACCAGGTTGGTTTTGATAACCTTCTTCCCGTTCGCTTCAAGAATGCTGCTCACGGCATATCCCAACAGGTTGTTTCGGATATGCCCCAGGTGAAGCGGTTTATTGGTATTGGGCGAGGAATATTCAACCATTATGGTCTGCGCCTTCTCCGGTATGCTGGTAAAACCATAGTTTTCCTTATGGTATGCCATATTCAGGAAATCCAGAAAATAATCATCGGCCACAACCAGGTTCAGAAACCCCTTTATTACGTTGTAGTCAATTACTTCGTGACAGTTTTCGCGAAGATACTGCCCTATTTCCCCGGCAGTTTTATCAGGAGCCCTCCCTGAAATTTTCAGCAGCGGAAATACCACCAGGGTGATGTCGCCGGTAAATTCACGACGTGTCTTTTGCAACTGCACCTGTTCGGTGGCACAAGGACGTCCATATAAATGCGTAACAGCTGCAATTACCTGTGTTGTAAGTGTGTTTTCGATTGCCTGCATGTGTGTGATGTTGAAAGGCACAAATATAAATTCATTTTTTTAATAACTTTGTCATAAATGGTATACAATGGAAATTAAGGATACGGTGCATCAGCGATTTCAATTTTACGTATCTTGCTAAAAAAAATGTGACGCTGGTCATTCAGGAAGTCCTGTCCAAAAAGGACCTGCGAAATTTCATTTTCCTGCCTGAAAAAATACATCACACCCATAAAAATTGGGTGCATCCCCTGTATTTCGATGAACGGGCTTTTTACTCCCCTAAGAAGAACAAATTTTTCAGCGATTGCGATACCAGGCTGCTTATGGCTTACCAGGGCAAAGAACCTGTTGGGCGTATAATGGGCATCATCAGTCGCAAATATAACCAGATACACCACGAACAAAACGGCCGTTTTTTTGCCCTGGAATGCTATAACGATACTGCGGTGGCGTCAGCCCTGCTGGGCGCAATTGAAGATTGGTGCTTTGAAAAGGGTATGAACAGGGTTATAGGGCCTTTCGGATTTTCCGAGAAAGATCCGCAGGGCTTTATGATTGAAGGGTTCGACAAGCCGATGATCATTGCAACCAACTACAACCTTCCCTACATGGCAGATCTGGTAAGTGCATGCGGTTATCAAAAGGAAATCGACTGTGTTGAATACATGCTTCCGGTTCCGGCGGATATTCCTGAAATATACCGGACGGTCTGCAAACGTACACTTGAAAACAATGCTGTAACACTAAAAGAATTCAGCAGCCGGCGCTCGTTACGACCGGTTATCAAACCTGTATTTGAACTGATAAACGATACCTATGCCCCCATATACGGGTTCAACCGATTAACCGACAAGGAGATCGATTATTTCGCGAATCGTTACCTGTCGTTTATCAACCCCCGGTTTGTAAAAGTTGTTTACAATCATCGGCATGAGTTGATCGCCTTTGCGCTGGCCATGCCCGAACTCACCAATGGTATTCGTAAAGCCAGGGGCAGGCTCTTTCCGCTGGGATTCCTGAAAATTCTAAAGGAATCGCGAAAGACCAGGCTGCTGACCATGCTACTGGGTGCCATCCGCGAAGATTACAGGAACAATGGCCTGGACGCTTTAATGGGCATGAAAATTATTGAATCGGCCCACGCCTGTCAGATGGAAATGATTAACAGTCACCTGGTGCTGGAAAATAACCTCAAAATGCGAGCTGAATATGAAAGGCTTGGGGGTACCGTGCAAAAGCGTTACCGTATTTATGGCAAAACCCTTCAGAAAAACACCAGTGTTAACACAAACACTGCCACGGCCATGTAAATGAGGGTTAAGGGCAGTCCAATCCGCATGAAATCTGTGAAAGTATAACCTCCCGGGCCATAAACCATAAGATTGGTAACATAGCCATGCGGGGTTATAAAGGTGCATGCCGCTGCATACGACACAGCCAGGACAAATGGCATTCCTGAAACACCCAGTTGCTGGGCCACACTCAAGGCTATTGGAAAAACAATGGCAACCGCCGCCTTGGTAGTTATGTATGCTGCCAGCAGGGCAGTAATAAAATATACGCCAATCAGAACACCCACCTTGCCAAACGGGAAAAAAGCTGAAATAACACCGTTAGCCACCAGATCGGCAGCACCCGATTTCATCATGGCTGTTCCCAGGGCAAGCGAGAGCACTATCACCATGGCCAGGTTATAGTCGATATTGCTTGGTATATCTTTGGGGTGCGTAACTTTCAGCAACATCGAGGCCAGAATCATAAGGATAAGCCCCATAAATAGCGAGATCACATTGAGAGCCGCCAGCACAATAACCAGCGCCAGTCCACCTATGAGAATGAGCGACTTATACCATTCGAGGTTCAGGTACTCGGTCACCCTCGATATAAAATAAAAATCGAAACTATCCTGTGACCTGCTTACAAAGTTTTCGCCGGCAAACAACAGCAGCACATCACCGGCCTTCAACACCACATTGCCTATTTTACCCTCTATTCGTTCGCCATTGCGGTGCACGGCAATAATCGCCGCATCATACCTGCCCCTGAAGTTGGTGTCGCGCACCGATTTATTGATCAGCACAGAATTCTGCGATACCACAACTTCGTTAACGTTGGCACGACGCATACGGGTTAACATGCCCACTTCGGGCAATAGCAAACCTGATTTGGCATTGATCAGCCCGGCAATATTATGTGTTTCACCTTTGAACACCAGCGTATCCTCATGGTCGAGCACCAGGTCGGCAGGAATATCCACTATCCGTACCGAATCGCGGATAATGGCAATCAGCTTAAGGCCTTTTATATCAAGTAGTCCCGATTCACAAAGGGTTTTTCCGGTAAGATGTGAACGCGAACGTACTTTGGCCTCAATGACATATTCCCTGGTGGCTTCAATAGTGTCGCTTAAAAATCCAGGGCGTGAAGGAAGCAACCGGTTACCCGCCAGCACCAGGTAAAGCGTACCAACCAGTATCATGGGAATTCCCACCCAGGCATAATCAAACATACTGAGTGGTTCCAGGTCGGGAATGATGGTCTGATCAATTACCATACTACTGACAATCAGGTTGGTTGACGTACCAATAAGCGTAGCCGACCCGCCCAGTATGGAGGCATAGGAAAGCGGGATCAGAAACTTGGAGGGAGCAAAGTTATTCCGTTTGGTCCAACTGTTAATATAAGGCATCATAACCGCCACAAGCGGTGTATTGTTGAGAAACATGGAAAATGCAGCCACAGCAAGCGACATACGGCCAACAAAGCCCTGATAGGTACGTACCTTTCTGAAAAGCCTGTCAAATGTGAATTCGATGATATCTGTTTTCCGTATGACGTCACTGAAGAGCAACATCAGGATTACCACGGCAACCTGTTCATTGCCAAAACCGCTGATAATTTCCGAGGGGGTGACAATACCAAAAATCCCCAGCGCGATCACCCCAATGAGGAAGGTAAACGAGATGCCCATCAGATTCCAGTAAAGCGAAATCAGAATGAACAACAGAACCACGAAAACCAACACCAGATCAAAAGTGATCATACCGGAGCTTAGCATTTTTGCCAGGATGTTCCCTTGCAGTATTTCAGTTGCGAATGTATAAAAATAAACCTATTTTGAAAACCAGACCTTTATTGATGTGTTAATAATAAGCGTTATATTTGATGACCGACTTAACATTGTTTAATTTTAGCAATTGTAATATGACTACTTTGGGTTCATTAAAACCATCGCTCGTTTGGAGCTATTTCCATGAGATAACCGCAATTCCGCGTCCATCAAAAAAGGAAGAGAAGATCATCGCCTATATTACCGGTTTTGCAGAAAAGCATAACCTGCAGTTCAAAAAAGACGCTGTGGGAAATATCGTTATTTTCAAACCTGCCAGCCCGGGGTTTGAAAACCTGAAGCCTGTGTGCCTGCAAAGTCACCTCGACATGGTTTGTGAAAAAAACAGCAGCAGCCATCATAATTTTGATACCGATCCCATTCAGACCGTGGTTGACGGCGACTGGGTCAAGGCAGTTGATACAACGCTGGGCGCCGATAATGGTATTGGCATAGCAGCAGAACTGGCCATCCTTGCCGATAACAGCCTGCAGCACGGCCCCCTGGAGTGTTTATTCACGGTTGACGAAGAAACAGGCCTTAACGGAGCTAAAGGCCTCGAAAGTGGATTTTTCAACAGCCATATCCTGATCAACCTCGACTCTGAAGACGAAGGTGAATTGTTTATTGGCTGTGCCGGCGGAATGAACACCCTGGCAACGCTTAAATACAATGTGCGAAGGACCCCCGAGGACCACTCAGCATTCCGCATTGAAGTTTCGGGGTTGCAGGGAGGACATTCGGGAACCGATATTCACAAAAACCGTGGTAACGCTATAAAAATTCTCAACCAGTTTCTGTGGGAATCGCGAAACCGGTTCGAAGCACGTCTGTCAGTATTTGAAGGCGGAAACCTGCGCAATGCCATTCCGAGAGAGGCCTATGCCGTTGTTGCTGTGCCGAATAAATATCACGATGTGTTCTTGAGCTATTTCAGCGATTACACCAGGCTATTGAAGGCAACCTACCTGGTTGATGAGCCTGGCATTCAGTTTACAATTGTTCCTGCTGAACTGCCTGAAAAAGTTATGAAAAAGAAAGTTCAGGAAAAGTTACTGAATACGCTTTACGCATGCCCGCATGGTGTTATTGCCTGGAGCCGGGTAATGGAAGACCTGGTGGAAACCTCAACCAACCTGGCATCGGTTAAGTTCGAGGCACCAAACCTTATTATGGTAAGTACCAGTCAGCGCAGTTCCGTAAACATGGCCAAGCAACAAATTGCCAATACCGTAAGAAGTACTTTTAAGCTGGCAGGCGCGCTGGTTGAACAAACCGAAGGGTATCCCGGTTGGAATCCCAACCCCGGTTCTGAAATCATGGATATATCCAAATCGGCCTACACCAAGCTGTTTGGCGTAGAGCCTGCGGTAAAAGCCATACATGCCGGGCTCGAATGCGGACTCTTTCTTGAGAAATACCCTTACCTCGATATGATCTCTTTTGGGCCCACCATTGTTGATCCCCATTCCCCATCGGAAAGAATCAGCATATCAACAACCGACAAATTCTGGCAATTACTCCTGGAGGTGCTCAGGAATATTCCCGCTAAGGTTTGACAATAAACAGAAAATTGCCTCAATCAACCGGCTCAAAGTCGGATTTTGAAACCCCGCAGACCGGGCAAACCCAGTCTTCGGGTATATCTTCGAAAGCAGTACCGGGGGCAATGCCGCCATCAGGATCTCCTTCAACAGGATCGTATATGTAACCGCAGACTAAACATTTATACTTCTTCATTTCTACATAAATAATTAATGTTACAATAACAACAAAAGTATAATTTTACAGCAATAAAAAACAACGCTAAAAGCAGCAGTATGCATAGTTTCATTTTCATCCGCAGGGTTGCCCTTCTGGCAGGGGTTTATATGTTTTGTTTCGCAATGCCGTTGCTTTCCCAGGTTAAGCAGCTTTCACCGAAAAATACCGGCAAGCCCAGGAACATTATTCTGATGATCGGCGACGGTATGGGCGTTACCCAGGTTTATGCTGCCTTAACAGCGGCCAATGGCGAGCTTAACTTTAACCGTTTCAGAAATATAGGGTTCTCAAAAACCTATTCAGCTACACATTATACCACCGATTCAGGTGCCGGAGGAACCGCGCTGGCCATCGGTAAAAAAACCTATAACGGTGCAATAGGGATTACCAAAGACACACTTTCCTCGCCATCTATACTCGAATATGCTGAAATGAAAGGCCTTTCGACAGGACTTGTATCCACAAGCTCCATTACCCATGCCACGCCGGCTTCTTTTATTGCCCACAACAAAACCCGTAACGATTACGAAGGCATTGCTGCCGATTTCCTAAAAACAGACATTGATGTTTTCATTGGAGGCGGACTGAACAATTTTACCAACAGAAAAGACGGCAGAAACCTGGTAAACGTACTCCGCGAGAAAGGTTACCAGGTTATCTTCTCTACTGATTCCATCAGGTATATCAGCAACGGTAAACTCGCCGCGCTTACCGCACCCGAACATCATCCTTCAATGGTCAAAGGCCGTGGTGAAATGCTGCCTTTATCCACCGCCACCGCCATCAACATCCTGAGCAAAAATCCCAACGGATTTTTTCTGATGGTGGAAGGTTCACAAATCGACTGGGGAGGACACGAGAACAACACAGATTATATTGTTACAGAAGTAATTGACTTTGACAAAGCTATTGGCAGAGCACTCGATTTTGCAGAAGCCGACGGCAAAACCCTGGTTATCGTCACGGCCGATCACGAAACAGGCGGTATGTCGGTAGTAAATGGAAGTATCGAAAATGGCACCGTTAATGCCGTGTACGGCACAACCAATCATTCGGGTGTAATGGTACCGGTATTTGCCTGGGGACCGGGAGCTGAATTATTCCAGGG
Organism: uncultured Bacteroidales bacterium; assembly: GCA_964618645.1. Classification (GTDB taxonomy): domain Bacteria; phylum Bacteroidota; class Bacteroidia; order Bacteroidales; family UBA10428; genus UBA5072. The sequence goes on from CAZUBW010000012.1 coordinate 7,965, forward strand.
CATTCAGGAGAACACCGAAATCTTCGATAAAATGATGCTTTTATTAGGACTGACCGACACCAAAACCAACCCGGGAAAATAATACCATCTATCGAACCTATGCCCTTGTTGTTTAAATACTGTTCTGCTATGCTTTATACCCTGGTATTGTTCAGCCTGCTGGGATGCATTCCGCGCGAAGACCCTCCGGAGAGAGCGCCGGAACTTCGCGAGGTAGCCGTCCTGCCCGAAGAGCTGAATGAAAACTCCGGAATGATTTTCTATAACAACTTAATATGGTTGATCAACGACAGTGGTGATGAACCCGTTTTATACGGTTACGACCGGAATACCAACACGGTAACCCGCAAAGTTTATGTGAAAAATACCGAAAACATCGATTGGGAAGATATTACGCAAAACGACAACGAGATTTTTGTTGGCGATTTTGGCAATAACGCCGGCAGCCGAACCGACCTGCGTATCATCCGTATCAGTAAAGCCGCACTCATTACAGCTACTGATACAGTAATCCCCTCGGGAATAATTGCCTTCAGTTACGAAGACCAAACCGACTTTACCCCGGCTAACCAGTATACACGGTACGATTGTGAAGCCTTTATTGCCACTGCTGACTCGTTGATATTATTCACCAAAAACTGGATTGACTACAGCACGCAACTTTACACGTTACCCATAGTTCCCGGGCAATATGTTGCAAAACACAAAAGAGAACTGAATGTCGAAGGCCTTGTTACTTCAGCAGCCTATGATCCACAGGCATCGGCATTATACCTCACCGGTTACACGCTTGCTCCTTTTCTTTGGGTTTATCAGGGTTTCGACACAGGCAATTTGAGTTTTTCAGATTCCGAACGGACCGATTTTGAGGATTTTGGCGTGCAGATCGAAGCCATATTGGTTACAGGCGATGGGGTATACCTGTCATGCGAAAAAAGCTCAGATCTGCTGCCGGCCAGACTGTTCCGCCTGCAACAATAATTGCCTTGCTAATTCATTTTAGCCGCGCTGAGCGTAAAGGTCAGTGTGGTTCCCTCTCCTTCCTGGCTCGATGCCCTGATGCGACCATGGTTTTTCTCCACAAATTCCTTGCAGATGATAAGTCCTAAGCCGGTGCCCGACTCACCCATGGTACCCGATGAAGAATAGTAGGTATCAATCCTGAAGAGTTTGCTGAGACATTCGGAACTCATGCCAATGCCATTGTCAGCTACATTCACCTCAACTACGGAATTAACGTTGTTAACAGAAACCACAATTTCACCGCCCGGATTGGTGAATTTTATGGCATTGCTCACCAGGTTGCGCAGCACAGTGGTAATCATATTGCGGTCGGCATGTACAAAAGTCGATGGTGCAATGTCGTTGCGCAGTTTAACCCCTTTTTTGTTGGCTGTGCCACAATGTAAATCAATAACTGCAACAGCCGCTTCATGAATATCAAAATCTGCCGGTACATATTGAATTTTATCGGTTTGCGTACGGGCCCACTCCAACAGGTTCTCCAACAAGTTATAGGCTGTTTGGGACGATAAATTGATTAATTCCAAAACATTGATCTTCTGCTTGTTGTCCATATCATGAAAATCGTTCCGCAGCAATTCGCAAAAACCAATGATGGCATTGAAAGGATTGCGGAGATCATGTGCAATAATGGAAAAGAACTTATCCTTGGTGCGGTTCAGACGCTCCAGTTCGCCATTTACCATTAGCAAATGCTGGGTTTGTTCCGCGAGTTCTTCCGACTGGATCAGTATTTCCTTTTGCCGTTTTTCGAGCAGCTGATTGGTTTCCTGCAGGTCATCTGATTTTTTTCTCAGCTGGGTCTCTATACGTTTAAGCTTGGTTATATCGCGGCATATACCCACCAGGCCGATTATTTCACCAGCTTTGTTCCTGACCGGCACCTTTGAGGTTGAAATGATGACACGGTTACCTTGCTCATCAAGCGCGGGTTCCTCGCAATTGATCATGGACTCGCCGGTTTCCATTATTCTCTGCTCATCGGTATAAAACTTGCGTGCCAGATCTGCCGAATAAAATTCGAAATCGGTTTTTCCAATCAGGTTTTCCGGTGTGGTTCCCATTACCTGCGCCACCCGCTTATTGGCTACCGTAAAACAACTTTGCCTGTCCTTAATAAATATAAGGTCGTGCGTGCTATCAATGAGCGTTCTGAGCTGTGTTCTTTCGTCCTGCAACGACAACTGGGCCTCCATTTCAACCATACGTTTCTCATGCTGATGTTTTCTGCGCAACAGGTAAAATCCCAGCGCCAGTAAACCTATAGCCAGTATCAGCATAAATGCCTGGAATACCTTTGTTTTCCACCAGGGAGGGGTAATGAACAGCATTACCGAAGTACCTTCGTGGTTCCATATTTCATCGCTGTTTGAACCAATTACCTTAAACACATAACGCCCGGGGGGCAGGTTGGTATAGTTTACATAGCGGCGCCCGGCATCGGTTTCGATCCATTTCTGATCATACCCATCGAGCATGTATTTATACCGGTTGTGAGCCGGCATATCATAATCGAGGGCTGAGAAAGTAACAGCAAAGTTGTTCTGGTAATGTGGAACAGTGATTTTTTTGGAGGCAATCACCGATTTGCCGGTAATTTGGTTAACATTTACAACACCCTTTCGCCCACTAAAATTCAGACTGGTGATCACAATTTTTGGCACCCTCAGGTTGACTTTGATGCTGTCGGGATGAAAGGAATGACATCCGCTGATTCCTCCAAAAAAGAGTTCACCTGATTGGGATTTGAAATACGATCCGTAAATAAAAGCATCTTCCTGTATCCCGTCGTATTTATCAAACTGATGTAATCTTTCGGTCATCAGGTTCAACGCCGTTACGCCCCTGCTTGTGCTAATCCAGAGGTTCTGGTGATCGTCGGCCAGGATACCGTATACCAGGTGATTTTTCAGGGCATTTTCGGGCGTATTGGCAAAGAAGGTGCCATTACGGGTATCCAGGCACGAAAGTCCTCCCTCGTTGGTACCTACCCATAAATTGCCTTTGGTATCGTCGTGTATGGCATAAATGGTATTGTCGCTCAGCGAAGATTCGTTTTGCGGGTTATTGGTATACCTCACAAAGTAGCCAACCTCTTCGGGCCGTGTGGCATCGATATTCTTAACCACAAACTTGTTCAAACCACCGTTACGGGTACCTACCCAAACCGTTCCGGCTTTATCCATAAACATCTTCTGTATGTTATTACTCCCCAGGCTTGTAGAGTCGTCGGGGTTGTGCCGCATATTTACAAACCGGCCTGTTTTCAGGTTAAATACATCAACCCCTTCACCCAGGTTACGATCGCGTGTTCCAATCAACAAATGATTGGCATCGTATGGCAGAATAGTGGAAATACTGTTGCTGCCGGGGCCAAGGGTTTTATCGGTTGTACTTTTGTAAACTGTGAATTTTCCGGAACGCGGATCGAACCTATTGAGTCCGCCGCCATCGGTTCCAATCCAGATAAAGGACTTGCCTTTTTCTGCAACCTCAGCCAGTGACAAAATATTGTTACTGCTGATCACATTGCCCTTATCGGGTTGCTTATAAACAGCATACTTACCGGTCTGACGGTTTATTTTGTAAAGCCCGCCAAAGCGAGTCCCCAACCAGAGAAATCCGGCAGCATCCTCAAGAATTGCAGTGACCCCACCCCCGTTTCGCCAAAGTTGATTGGCCGATGGTATACTGTAATAATTGAAAGAATTTATGAGCGTGATTATTTTAATAACTCCGCCGTGAATGGTACCCACCCACACAATTCCAGAAGGATCGGCATATACCGAGGAAACCGCACGGTTATTCAGTTCGTTGTTAACATCTGTTCCGCCCCAGTTGCTAAGCTTGCCGGATAACGGATCATAAAGCATCAGACCCCTGTCCCAGACGCTTATCAAAAGCTTCCCGCCGGCATCAACCGACATGGTTCTGATAATGCTTTGCTGTAAGGATCTTTCTTTTCCGGGTTCAGTAAAACAATATTGCAGTGACCCCGATTTCCGTTCGTACCGGATAAGACCATTCCCCCAGGTACCGAGGTAAAGGTTTCCGTGCTTATCCTGCCGGATCGACTGCACCGATATAGGGTTCGCGGTCAGGTTGTTCTGTACCAGCCTGAAATGACCTGAACGGATATCAAAACTGTACAAGCCATCGCCAGTTCCAACCCACAGGATTTGCTCATTGGTACGATCCATCAACAGGCTGATAATATTATTGCTCCTGTCGGAATGGGTGTTGCTGAAATGCTTCAACTCACCTGACTGCTTGTCCATTCCCGTCAAACCATATTCCTGGCTCCCGATCCATATCCGGCCCTGCCGGTCCTGCACTATGGCATTGATACGGTTATTATGATGTATTGCGTTTGTTACGGGTTGGGTGTTATAGCGCCTGAAGGTTCCGGTTTGGTGGTTATAGGAATTCAAACCGTTGTCGGTTCCTATCCACAGCAATCCCTGGCGATCCTCAAACAAAAAATTGATGTTGCTGTTGCTGATGGTATGCGTATCGTTCCGGACCGACTGAAAAACCATCATTTCATAGCCATCGTAACGGTTCAGACCGTTCCAGGTACCAAACCACATAAAGCCATAACGGTCTTTCATTACGCAGGTGACCGATCCGTTAGACAGTCCGGCATCCATTGAGATCACGTCGCTCCGGTACCTAAGTTCCTGCGCTGAAAGTAAATTCGTCGCTAAAACGGAAATTGCTGCAAGAATAAATTGTAAAATACGGCTTCTCATCTGCTATGAACAACATACACGTTGTACGTAAATAAAGGCAACAGGGTTAAGGTTTTTATTTGATTTTAATGCTCTTTTTATAAACATTCCGGCAGTTTCATTACTTTTATACACCATAAACACCATATAACCCCTATGCCTGAACAACAACGAAAGCTTTACCTGATTCCCTCAACGCTGGGCAATCCTGATATTGTACGGGTCATCCCGCCATTCAACATCGCCATCATAAGCACACTGGAACACTTTGTTGTTGAGGATGAAAGATCGGCACGGCGCTTTCTCATCCATTGCGGCTACAAAGGCGATATACAATCCATTCATTTCCATACGCTGAATGAACATACCGCAAAGTTAGATGTACCGGCTATTTTCAGGGATTCAGGAACAGCCGATCTGGGAATGATTTCTGAGGCAGGTTTACCGGCTGTTGCCGACCCGGGGGCACAACTGGTCGAAGAAGCATACCGCCTCAATTTTAAAGTCATTCCACTTTCCGGACCGTCATCACTGATGCTTGCCCTGATGGCTTCGGGCCTGAACGGCCAGCATTTTGCCTTTAACGGCTACCTGCCGGTTAAAGGACCTGAACGTGCCGCAAAAATTAAGTTACTGGAAAAGCGTTCCGAAATGGAAAAACAAACACAGTTGTTTATTGAGGCGCCTTACCGCAACAACCAGTTGGCCGAAGCCTTTTTAAGCACCTGTAAACCTTCGACACAACTATGTATTGCGGTGAATCTCACCCTCGGGGATGAATGGGTGCAAACCCGTACCATAAGTGAATGGCGTAAAAACCCGCTTCCCGATCTGAAGAAAAAACCGGCTGTTTTTCTGCTGCAGGCCTGATGGTTATTACTTACCGGCCGGATGCCGGATTTCCTGCACTGAAATGTCGTAAACAAGCGTCTGGTAAGGCGGGATCATCACATAGTTATGGGTACTGTTAACCAGTCCTTCCTTGCCAAAAGCCTGCGTATAAGGCATAACAACCGTTGCATGGGTTCCGTTTCGCATTGAATCGAGGGCAACGTTAAAACCTGCCGGAACCTGAAGAATACTGCCCGAAACAACTTTTGAGGTCCCAAACACATATTTGAGGGGTTCACTGCCATTGCTGTCGAACACCCTTGAATCACTCACCGGGTGGCTGAACCCATCCACCAACCTGCCTTCAAAACTTATGAAAACGGTGTCACCTGGTTCAATGGTCACTGTATCCGCCGGGTCGGGGGTGAGGGTTTCCTTAAACCACACGAGGGTATCAATCCTGTTTTCCGGACCAAAACCATTGACATCCAGGTATTTGTTCAGCACCGAATCCTCATAGGCAATCGGATCTTTCACCACCTTAAGGAGTTCGATCTCGTAGAGCAGGGGTGTGTAATCGTAATAAGCTTTGTTGGAGGGTATGATCATACTTGCTTTGCCTCCTTCTTTCATGAGCGACAATCCTTCGTTGATTCCCGGGATGCTATACCCGTAGAGCAACTTGACAGGCCCGTACAAATAGTTCGTAAATGTTTGTGCAGCAGGCCATTCATCTTTCAACCCTACCTCGCTTGTTTCACGGATTTCATTGGTTTCGAGGTACCTGCCTGTATAACTGATAAATATATAATCATCTGTTACAGGCGACAGGCCGGTACCAGCCACCTCCTCCACAAAATAAATACCTCCCTCGGTTTTAGTATCTTCAGTTATTCCATGGGCTGTTAGGTATGCGCTGATGATTTTGTTTTCTTCCTTTTCATCTTCGGCCAGATCGTCATTAACACAGCCCGTTGTTAACATAAATAGGGCCGCAGGAGCTAAAAACAAGCTTTGTGGTATGCAGATCTTCATATGCTTTACAATATTAAACGCTCAGGTTAATTAGATGCAACATCGCCGGAACGGTTGCGTCAGATTTTTCCCGACGAAGATACTTTTAAAATCTCAACCTCAAAAATCAATGACGTAAAAGGCGGAATAATATTGTTTGACGACCCGCGATTTCCAAAACCCAACTCCGAAGGCAGGATGAAAAGCGATTTTTCACCTTCGGCCATCATGCCAATAGCCTCTTCAAGCCCTTTAATTACCTGCCATTCTGTTCCATAAACAAACTGAAAAGGCTGGTGTCGTTTGCGGGTTGAATCAAAGAACTTGCCGTTCAGGAACCGTCCTTCATAATCGACGGTTACCGTGTCGCCCAATGCCACCATTTTTCCGGTGCCAGGCCTGAGGTTTAAGTAATAAATACCCGATGGCAGCGGGTTTACATCCAGTTTTTCCTCTGCAATAAATTGTTTGAGAACAACTTTTTCGTAATCACCAAAGTCTTCGATCCACGAAAGAAAGGCTTCTTTCTCCTTCCGGTAATCGGCCGCCGATTGAATCTCGAGCATGTCAACCTTTACTTTCATAGGTTCGCCTGTGGCTATAAAGGGAGGCCTTCCGCTCTGAAGGGTAATGGTAAAAAACGGATCCGATTCAATAATAAAAGTGGCGCTTTCCTCTTCCGAAAGCATCATAAAACACTCGTCGATAGCGCCTTCATACGCCGGTTGGTTTACCTGAAGCTTACGGGTACCTTCAAAAAACATCGAATCGTTGAGGGTAAGGTAAGCCAGCTTAACCGTTATATAGTCGCCCGGGCGTGCCCTAAGCGAGTCTTCGCCAATGGTATGCAACTGATAGTAAATGCCATGCCCTGCCCGTTTATACCCGGGGTATTTGGCAAATTTTTCGCATGACTGCAGCACAAATGGCAGCAGCATAACAAAGAACAACAACTGTCGTTTCATTCCTTTATGATTCAGCTTTGATTAATTCAACTTCGTAAACAATTATGGAGCGGGCGGGAATTTTGTCGCCGTCTCCCGTTAATCCATGGGCCAAATGAGGCGGCATAATAAAAAGGGCTTTACTGCCCTCATTCAGTAATAAAATTCCTTCTTCGAGGCCCGATTCAACACCGCCCTTGCCGGAAATGAACTGTTTAAACCCTTCTTCGGCCGAACTGTAGCATACCGTGCCATCAAGCAATGACACCTGGTACGAAAGGGTGACGAGCATACCCTCCCTGACCGCCGGACCCTTACCCTGCCGGAAAATTCCATACCAAAGCCCCGATTCGGTTTCCGAAAGCGACAGGTGATGTTCAGCTATATATTGCTGTATCTTTTCTTTGTCTTTCTGCAATAGCATCCTGTTGGCGGTTATCAGTGCTTCCTCTGTTTCGCGTATTTCGGCAGGCGTAAGCGGTTTCTCCCTGTTGCGCCCGCACTGAAAAACCAACAACCCCAACAGGGCAACGATAGCTATCAGCTGCTTAGTTTTCATCTGTACAAAGTTTTTCGCGATAAAGTGGAAGCAATTCCTTAAAACGTTTTACAGCAGTCGCCAGGCTTTCATAAGCCTCACCACCCGATGCATTGCGGTGACCTCCCCCATTAAAATGCTGGCGCGAAAATTCATTCACGGCAAAACCGCCCTTTGACCGGAAGGAAATCCGCACATGATCGTCTTTTTCCATAAAAAGCGCCGAAAACCGGATACCTTTTATGGATAGCGGATAATTAACAAAACCTTCGCTATCGCCAGGTTCAAAGTTATACCGTTTCAGGTCGTCCTTCGAAAGCCATATAAAACCGGTACAATACTCAGGCAGTACCTCCATTTTCTCGTTCAGGCAATAACCAAGCAGGCGCATCCGGTGCGACGAGTAATTGTCGTATACCAGGGCGTAAATGCGGTCTTTTTCAATCCCGTAGTCAAGCAAGACAGCCACGGTTTCCCAGGTTACCCGGTTCGACGAATTGTAACTAAAGCAGCCCGTGTCAGTCATAATTCCGGTAAACAGGCAGGTGGCAATGTCTTTATCCATCCTGTCCATGAGACCTGCTTCGGCCATGAAGTGGTATACCAGTTCAGCCGTTGAACTTGAGGTAACATCCGAAAGCAGGCAATCTACAGAGGTTGCCGGATCAGGGTGGTGATCTATCATTACCTTATAGGCTCCCGATGCCTCGAACACCTCATTCAGTTCCTTTACGCGCTTCAGCTCGTTGAAATCAACTGCAAACAATATATCAGCAGTCCTTACCAGGTCGGCTGAACGCCCCGCAGCATGAAAAAAAACCACCACACGCTCATTACCAGGCAGCCATTGTAAAAATCCGGGATAATCGTTCGGACAGATAACATGGCATTGATGCCCCATTTTGGTAAACAGGTTAAGCAGGGCAAGCGACGATCCCAGGGCATCACCGTCGGGGTTAACATGCGTCAGCAGGGTTATCCTTTTTCCTGGTTGCTGCAGCAGTTTTGAAAGAGCAGCAGTATTTTTGCTGGTAATATTATAGGGCGACATGTTAATGGTGGAATTTCATAATCTCAAATTTAAGCAACTTCTTTTCGTAATGAAATTAAAGCGTATTCAAGTTTTTAATTTATTTCAACATAACCAATCGTTGCGACCGGGTACACCGAGCCAAATTATTAATTATATTCGCCTGACACCAACATTATCATGAATATGGCCGGGACCAAAACCTTTTTCATCATCAAGCCGGGTGCCGTTCGTAATGAACATATCGGGCCCATACTTGCCAAGATCAATGCCAATGGTTTTCATATTGCAGCGTTGAAACTAACACATCTCGACAGGCATCATGCAGAACACTTTTATGCCGTGCACCGCGAAAAGCCTTTCTTTGAAAGCCTTGTTGGTTTTATGACATCAGGTCCGGTGGTGGTGGGTATTCTCGAAAAGGAAAATGCTGTTGCCGACTATCGCAAACTGATGGGAGCCACCGATCCGCAAAAAGCGGCAGAAGGCACCATCCGCAGGCTGTTCGCCGAAAACATAGAACGCAATGCTGTACACGGTTCCGACAGTGATGAAAACGCTGATATTGAATGTGATTTCTTTTTTGCCAAAGGGGAACGCTACTCAATTTTCGAAGATTAACAATCGTCATGATGACGGTTGAAAAAGATTTTTATATTTGTTACCTGCTTATGAGCAAGTACTAAAGTATTGTTGTGTAATGCAGGCATCATAAGGATTTTTCATCATTAACCCAAAGAAATAATCGTATGACCGAAAAGAAAAAGTACATTCCGTTCGTATCTCCCGATACCAACATGGCCGAGTTTTCACTTAAGGCGCTCATCATTGGACTGGTTATGGCCGTTGTGCTTGGTGCTGCCAATGCCTACCTGGGTTTAAAGGCCGGTATGACCATTGCAGCCACTTATCCGGCTGCCGTTATCGGGATGGCCATACTGAAAGCCATGAAGGGTTCCATTCTCGAAGAGAATTTTGCCCGTACTGTTGGCTCCATTGGCGAATCGGTTGCCGCGGGCGCCATATTTACCCTGCCTGCCTTTTTTGTAGCCGGCCTATGGGACCCGTTTTTCACTCCCGGTCATTACGTTGCCTCAACGCTCATACTTATTGCAGGCGGCATATTGGGAATCATGTTCGTTGCCCTGCTGCGCCGGGTTATGGTGGAAGATACCGAACTTCCCTTTCCCGAATCAGTAGCTGCAGCTGAAATCCATAAAGCCGGACAAACCAGCGGCGGCAATTCCAAATTTCTTTTTGGCGCCATGGCCATCGGTGGCTTAATCAAACTCCTGGGCGAAATAAAGCTTTTTGCCGTTTACTGGGAAAAATTCATTGCCTTTGCCAAACAAACCGTGACCGGCACTTCTTATACCGGACAGGGAGGCATGATGCTGGGCAGCCCGGGAATTAGCCCTGCATACATTGGTGTGGGTTATATCATAGGCCCCCGGCTGGCATCGCTGAACTTCAGCGGAGGTGTACTTGCCTGGGGACTGCTTACGCCCATGATCCTCTACTTCCTGGCTCCCTCCTTTGATCTGGGCGCTATGGCCTCCGCACTTATGGCCGGCGATCCGTCGCTTACTGCCGATACAGCCATGAATAAGGTATGGACCGACTCGTTCTATTCGATATGGCGATTCATTGTCAGGCCCATTGCCATTGGTGGAATGCTGGTGAGCGCTGTTTACACCCTATGGAAAATGCGGAAAAGCCTCACTGCCGGAATTGCACGCTCTGTTGGCGATGTAAAAAAAGCCGCTTCGGGACAACTCGTTGATACCCCCCGTAACGAAAAAGACATCAGTTTCAACTGGATTATGGCCGGTATTGGCCTGGTTGCCGTGCTTACTTTCCTTATCACTTTTTACATCTTCCACACCACAGTGCTGGTAGCTATTGTAGCTGCGACGGTAATGATCATCCTGGCCTTTTTCTTTGCAGCCGTCTCGGGATACCTGGTAGGAATTATGGGATCGAGCAATAACCCCATTTCGGGACTTACCCTTACCGCCCTGGTGTTAACCGCCTTGCTGATGGTTGCCATGGGGGTAACCGGCGACGAAGGGGTAGCATCGGTGCTGGGCGTGGCCGCCATCGTTTGCGTATCGGCTGCTGTTGCAGGAGAAATGCTGCAGGACCTCAAGGCAGGACACATACTTGGCGGAACACCCTGGCGAATGCAGATTGGCGACATACTGGGTGTTGCATTAGCGGGCATTGTGATGTTTGGCGTACTGGTCTTCCTCAACGACGGCGACATTGCCAAGGGAATCCGCGAAGGTTACGACGGGGGCTTCGGAAGCACAAACCTTTCGGCACCGCAAGCCAGCCTTATGGCTATTCTTTCAAAAGGAATTGTAAGCGGACAAATGGCCTGGCCCTTAATTATTGCCGGTATGCTTATGGGCGTTTCGTTTATCATGATGCAGGTGAAAAGCCCCATGCTGGTGTGCGTGGGTATGTACCTTCCGCTCGAAACCACCTTTGCCATTTTCCTCGGTGGTATTATTAAGGGTATTGTTGATTCGGCTTCGGAAAAACGCCAATTCACGCTGGCACAACGCACCAATACCGAAAACATTGGTGTGCTGCTGGCATCGGGACTCATTGCCGGAGAGGCGCTGATGGGTCTGATCATTGCCATATTTGCCGTGGGTAACATATTCCTGTACGATATATTCTCGTTTTTCAATAACCCGCCCTTCTGGATCAGCCTAATTGTGCTGTTCCTCATTGGCTGGATTCTGGTGAGGATTCCCGTGAAAAACGCAGGCAGCGCCGATGCACCGGTACCGCCGGGAGCAGCTGTTTAACCGCCCGGAAAAATTGCATATGAAACACAGCAAGCATCTGCCAAACTTCCTCGAGATGATTCCTGTACGCCATGTACAGGAATTCACCCGCGAGGAAGAAAGGATAACGTTGCTCATTCCAAAATTTAAAACCGAATGGATGCGTAGATGGCTTTTACCCCGCCGACGGTCGCCCAATATCAGGATACACCTCGATGCTATGGGCAGTAAAGTTTGGGAACTTATCGACGGACAGCGAAACACAGCCGAAATATGCCGGATGCTGAAAGCCGGTTCACCTGAAAGCCAGGAGTCCGACGATGAATTTGCCTTGCGTGTTACCGGCTTCCTGCGCAACCTGTACAAAAACCGTTTCATCGTTTTCAGGTAAGCAGCTGCATTAATGAGGCCCTTACCTTAGTGGAAAAGATTATTATATTTGTGTGATAACCGACGATAGCTATTAACTAATCATCTGATCTTATGTTTAAAGGACATCCAAAAGGACTTTATGTAGCCTTCTTCTCCAACATGGGAGAACGATTTGGCTTTTATACCATGATGGCCATCCTGGTGCTTTTTCTGCAGGCAAAATATGGCTTATCGGTAGAGCAGGCCGGAAGCTATTACAGCTGGTTTTACTTTGCCATTTATGCCCTGGCGTTGCTGGGTGGTATTATTGCCGATGCAACCAACCGTTACAAGCTGGTAATACTGTCAGGTATCATTATTATGTTTGCAGGATATGCCATTGTAGCCATACCCGGGATGTCACTTACCATAACGCTTATTGGCCTTTTTGTGATTGCCCTGGGAAATGGTTTGTTCAAAGGTAATCTGCAGGCGGTTGTTGGTCAGATGTACGACAACGAAAAGTACAGCAAGGTGCGCGACACGGCCTACATGATCTTTTACATGGGTATCAACGTGGGTGCCTTTTTTGCTCCCTTTGTCGCTACCGGCGTCAGAAACTGGTTCCTGAAAACACAGGGATTTTTACACGACGGCAGTCTGCCTGAGATGTGCCATGCCTTTACGCGCGGCGAGCTTTCAGATGTCGACAAATTCCAGGCGCTGGCCGATAAGGTAAGCGGACAACCTGTAACTGACCTGGCAGCATTTGCCGGGCAATACATCGAGGCCTTTGCAAAAGGTTACAACTACGCGTTTGCGGTTGCCGCCGGTGCCATGATTCTTTCGTTGCTGGCCTATGTGATTTTTAACAAACACCTGCCCACCAAAGAAAGATCAGCCAAACCTGTTGAACCGGAAAACAACAGAAGTGTAAATACTTCACTGTCCAATCCCGGTATCATTATCCTTGCACTTGTTGCCGGCGCTGCTGTTACTGCAGCGCTATACCTGATTACCCAAAACATTGACCTGTCGTTTCCCTTTGGATTGTTTGTAGCCTTTGCCTTTTATATTTCCAAAATATCCACCAAAGATGAGCGGGCAGGCATTTCGTCGCTGCTGCTGGTATTTGTGGTGGTCATCTTTTTCTGGATGTCATTTCACCAGAACGGGCTAACGCTCACCCTTTTCGCACGCGATTATACCGTTAAAGAAGTCGGACGATTCACGAACATCTTCTTCAACCTCCATTCAATGTTGGCCTTTCTGGGTGCACTGGCCGGTTTATACATGCTGTTGGGCCGGGCCGCGCGAAACGAAAAGATAACAGGACTGGTAATGTTCCTCGGCCTGGGATACCTTACCTGGCATTTTGTCGCAGGATTTTCCGAACAAAACCAGATTGAACCGGAAGTATTCCAGTCGTTCAACCCCTTGTTCATTGTTGCACTGACCTTTCCGGTTATGGCGGTTTTCGATTACCTGAGGCGCAAAAACGCCGAGCCTTCAACACCCCGGAAAATTGGAATAGGTATGATGATTGCCGCCGTGGGCTTCCTGGTCATCCTCATCGCCTCGGTTGATCTTATCTCTCCCAAAGCACTGCAGTTTACCGACGAAATGGGCAAACTGCAATACAACCCGGTTCCCGATTCTTCGAGGGTAGTTCCCTACTGGCTGATCAGCAGTTACCTCATTCTTACCATTGCCGAGCTCTTTCTGAGCCCTATGGGACTGTCGTTTGTATCGAAAGTCGCCCCACCCCGTTTCCAGGGACTCATGCAGGGCGGATGGCTGCTGGCCACTGCGGTTGGCAACAAATTGCTGGTGGTAGGAAGTATCGGCTGGAAGAAAATGGATCTGTGGCAACTGTGGGGCATCTTCATCATCTGCTGTATCCTGTCCGGCGCTTTTATTTTCAGCATGCTCAGGCGACTCGAGAAAGCAACCAAATAAACAAAGCGGCAGTAGCAGCGGCAGCGGCAGTAGCAGTGGCAGTGGCAGCAGCAGCGGCAGTAGCAGTAGCAGCGACAGTAGCAGTAGCAGCGGCAGCGGCAGCGGCAGCAGTGCTTAAACCTGAAATGAGGCTGTCTAAAAAGTCAAAAAAAGAGCGCAGTCTGGAGACTACGCTTAGCATCCAAAGCTGACATTCAGCACAACGCGCTAGGCGTAGTTTAGCTTCGCTGAGCTCCCTTTGGTCGGTTGCAACTACGCCTATAAAACTGACTTTTTACACAGCCTCCTAATGGCCAACGGCTAACAGCTAATAGCTAAAAGCTAACAGCTAATAGCCAACAGCCAACAGCTATTATCAATGGCTATTCCCATCAGGCATCCTTAGTCTTTCGCCGGCATCCTTTGCCACCTGGCGGTACCATTCCTCGTCATAGCCGGGTTGTTCCACATGCGGATTCTGCTTACCCTCAACCTTAGTTTTCACATTTCCGTCCATATAACGGGTAAAGAGAAAAGCATACAACTTCTTCCACTCGGCTACGGTGTTTTCTCCGGCACGTACCGAATAGTCGGTCAGGAACCGTAAGGCTTTTGCCGGATCCTTACCATAGAGGTCAGCAGCAACCTTATCCACGGCTTCCGTTTCTGAAAGGTATTTCAACTCGAGGGCTTTTTGTTTTTCCTGAATAAAGGGTATCATAAAATTATACCGGGTATAGGCAAAGTTAGATACCTGGTTGAATACCCAGAATGCAGCATCGGAATCGAATTCCATCATCGCACCTTTCCCAACGGCAAAAGAAGGGGGCACTTCGTCAATACCACAATACATGGGAGTATATACCGTGCTGTATGTGTCGTCAACACCAAACCAGATGATGCCGCCAACCGGGTCGGGCAGCCATGAGCGCGACTGTGTTACAAATGAAAAACCTGTTTGCTGCGTCGAAATGGCACGTTCGTTCAGGTAAGTTACCCCGTCAACCGTAAAAGTCATGGGCCTCCAGCGGACAATACTCTTGTTCGGACCTGCGCCGATATCTTTGGTCATGTCCAGATCGGTCCCCTGGTAGTAATCGCGCATCATATCCATCACGTCCTCCACACCAAGCTTACGATTGGCTTTCACCCAAAGCGGTAAACGGTTACCCAGGTTTTCGCCTTTGGCATAATCGGCATATGCATCCATACCATCGGCAACCTTCCGGAATCCTGCCCATACACGGGCATCGCAAAACCGGACAGCACCAAAATCGAGCGGTGCGTAAGCATCGGCAAAACTAAAATCCTTATCCTTACCTTTAAAGTAACCTTTACTACGGGCAAATTCAATCACATCCGCCGAGAAAAGACAGTTTTCAGGATCATCCTGCGGAAAAGTAGTGATTCTGGATTGGTTGGCATGTCCGCAAACATAACCATCGGGAACACGACGGGCAACCCAAACAGCTCCCTTATTACCAGGACCTTTCCCGATCAATTCCATAATCCATACTTCCCTGGGATCGGCAATGGAAAACGATTCACCACTGCTGTAATACCCATACTCGCTCATCAGCTGGTCAATTACGGAAATAGCCTCCCGGGCAGTTTTGGCACGTTGCAGGGCTATGTAAATCAGGCTGCCGTAATCCATAATACCTGTGGTATCCTGTAAGCCGGGCCTGCCACCATAGGTGGTTTCGCCAATGGCAAGCTGGTGCTCATTGATGTTTCCGACTACCGAATAGGTATGACGTACCTGGGGAATCCTGCCCAGCCATTCACCTGTATCCCATTCATAAATATCAAGCATGGCGCCGTCCGGATAATCCCTGGCAGGGAACCGGTATAACTCACCATACAGCACATGGGAATCGGCTGAATAAGAGATCATGGTCGATCCATCCTTTGATGCCCCCGCTGAAACCAAAAAATTTGTACAGGAAAATGAATTTTCAACTGTAAAAACCAAAAAAAAGATAAGTGTTAAAACGAATTTGTTTGTCATAGTATTGAGATTTGCTGATAAAGTTAGCATAAAAATGCTGAACAGAAATTGATCCTTATCAGGTTGGCTTTATCAGAAAACGTTCTTTGAGCATTTTGCAATCATGCACAAACAGGGAATTGTCTTAATGTAAGCTTAACACTATTTTATCTTTTTTTAACAGTAATACCCCTTAAAAAGTGCATCGGATTGCTTATTTTTGTAGCATAGTTTTTAAGACGCTTGAGAATTTCAGGGTAGTTCTCAAAATATAGTAAAAAGCTAGCATTGGATTTTCATAATTAGTAGTTTTAGTTAATAATTAGTTTGTTTTTTTGTAGTTAGGGTTAAAGATGGGTGAGGCCTCAGGGACACTCACCCATTTTTTTTATACCCGGTTAACAACACCGCACGACGAATCGCATCTGGCCCCGGTAACAGCTGATAAACAGTTTATCGCGTTGCGGAAGCGCAGCAAACCCAAAAAAGCAAATATCAGCGCCTCCTTGTACGAAACAACATTTTCATCGGGGATCACAATCGCCGATGTCGATTTCGTATGCAGGAGATCCATCAGAAAAGTATTAAAAGCACCGCCGCCTGTTACCAGCACACGCCCTGTTGTTCCGGCATTAATGCATTCCGAGAGTTTAACGGCTATATGCTCATAAACACTGCGGAGCAAGTCTTCCGCAGGACTGTTGAACTTATCTATTACCGGCATAAAAACTTCCTCAACCCATTCACGCCCAAGCGACCGCGGACCTGTTCTGGTATAAAACGGTAAATGATTGAGTTCATAAACCAGCGTGGGTATCAACCGGCCGCCACTGCCAATGAGCCCGTCGCGGTCATAGGCATAGCCCTTTCGTTGTGCAAGGGCATTGGCAACAATGTTTACCGGGCAGATGTCAAAAGCAAGTCTTTGTTTACCATTGCTGAAAGATATATTGGCAAAGCCTCCCAGGTTAAGGCAGTAGTCATACCCGCCAAACAGCATGGCATCACCTGCCGGTACCAAAGGAGCTCCCTGACCGCCCAGCGCCACATCGAGGGTGCGAAAATCCGATACCGTGGTAATATTACAGGCTGCTGCAATAGCTGCACCCGAACCCAGTTGAAAAGTGATTCCGCGCTCAGGCTGGTGAAAAACAGTGTGTCCGTGCGAGGCTACCAGAAAGGGTTGTTCCTTTTCCCCGGCAAGAAACTGCCTGATCATCTCGCCGGTATAGCTGCCATATTGGTTATGCAGGTTTAGTAAATCAATGCCGCTGAGTTGTGCAGCCCCGGCAAGCTTTTGTTGCCAATCAGGCGGGTAGGCCGTGGTCTGCGCTTTTACAATTTCATAATGCCAACCGGTCTCCTGCTGCCAAAACCGGCAAAGGGCAAGGTCCATCCCATCCATACTGGTCCCGGACATCATGCCCGTAACCGTGAAAACATTTTTGTCCATGACAATATCCTGACATTATTAATAGAAAAAACTGCTTTCCCAGCGGGCAACATTATCCTTGTTATCGGTAATATACAATTCGAGCTCATGCAGTTTTCCCTTTTCGAGCCGGGCAGGGTCAATGGCATAGGACAACAAGTTGTTTTTGGCATCGTATTCAAACAAGGTCCAGTTTTTATCGATGTAACCGGCGTACTTCCTTATGCCCGAAAGTGAATCGGCAATGGAAAACGTCAGCTGGTCGTTTGCAGCATAACGGGCCCCTGCCGAAAACCTTACGGGGACAATATCGGGTGGTAAGGTATCCAGGGTAACGATAAAATCGCCAAACAGTTTAACCCTTGCCGTAACATAGTCATTCTTTAATTCGCCGCCCTGGCTGATCCATGTTCCTTTTGGTCCACGACTTGCTATCAGGGCTTTTGAGGCATAGCTTTCCGGTATACCTTCCGAACGAATGGATAATATATAAGGTCTAAGAAGAGGGGTATAAAAATTGTGAACCTTATGCACACCCGAATAGGGAAAACTGTCGTTTTCAGCGCGGGCGTGCGAGAACAATACATCGCCGAACAATGCATCCCTGGGTACTACTATGCGCATGCCTGCTTCTTCATAAACGTTCTCACGATCGTAGCCAAATGTCAGACCCGGCGCCAACAGACTTCCCGGCCAGGGGGGCTGCACAATTCCTGTCGATCGTAAATAAAAGTCAAGCAAAGATTCATTACCATAGGTGTCCTTTACCTGGATGCTTACTCGGTGTGCCTGGTTATCGGAAAAATCAAGCACTCCACTGTTTTTTGCCAGTTTATAAATCCCCAGGCGGTTGTTCGGATCCAAAAACAGCTTCTGCACTTTCCGGCCCGATGTCATCCGTTCGGCATAGTCGACATGACTGTTTACATAGCTTCCCGAGCCAAAGGGTATGCTGTCGAAACGGCAAAGAAAATAAGGCTTCCCGTCTATAGAAAACTGAATGGTATAAGGACCACATTCGTTGGCCGATTGATCGAAGTAATCGTAGGTTTCCAGGCCGATACCAATGGCTCCCGAAATATTAACCGTGTCATTTGCCAACCGGTAATGGCCATTGTTACCTTTTACGGCCAGGTCGGTCTTGGCAATCACCGTTTTAGACCTATCGGAAACACCAAGGTTGTAGATAAACAATCCACTGATCCGGGGTTTTGTTTTATCCGCAACAGCAAAGCCATAGTTCAGCGGGTTCAGGGGCAGTGAGCCTGAACGGTCGCGGACTTCGAAATGCAGGTGTGGTCCGCCCGAGCTGCCGGTGTTACCCGACAAGCCAATACGTTCACCACATTTGTAGGAAAACTTGCCGGCTTCGGGGTACAGGTCCAGCTCAAATGACTTTCGCCGGTATTGGTTCTCCTTCACATAGGCTTCAACAGCAGGCATAAACATGCTCAGGTGTCCATACACGGTAATTTTACCCCCGGGATGTCTCAGGTACAACGCCTTGCCATAACCATCCGTTTGAACCACAATGCGGTAAATATAACCATCGGCAGCCGCCAGAACATTTTTGCCTTCGGTTTGTTGTGTTTTTATATCAATACCTGCATGAAAATGGGTGCTGCGCAATTCGCCATAACTGCCCGAAAGCAATATAGGGATATCAACCGGGGAACAAAAGCCGGAACCGGTATTGATTTGTTGTGCATTTACACCCACCAGTGCAGCATAAAATACATAAGCCAGCAGTAAGAACTTTTTTTTCATAAACCAGAACAAGTATTAACCATAGCTGTAAAGCTATCATTTTAAATTTTGAATTAAAATAAAACCAGGTTGATAACAAAATACTAATTTTGCTTTCAGGAATAAAAAAATGAGGCTATATTTGTAGTACATGGATGCACGATCTGAAGAAATAATTTCAGGCCTTCGACAGAAGTTTAAAACTGTAATGTTGCTTTACGAAAATCAGAAAAGCAAAGCAGCTGACCTTCAGCAGAAAAACCTGGAATTAACAAATAAGGCAACAGATCTGGAACATGAACTTGATGAACTGAAAAAGAAATACGAGCATTTAAAGATATCAAAAGTGTTGGCCTCAGTGCCTGGTGAGGACGTACACGAAACAAAACTACAGGTAAACAGAATCGTGCGGGAGATTGATAAATGCATTGCTCTCTTGAACCGATAAGATTTGGACCTTTGCTATGGATGATAAATTGTCAATTAAAGTAAATGTTGCCGACCGCTATTATCCACTTAAAATAGAAAGAAAGGATGAAGAGAAAATCAGGAAAGCTGCCAGGTTAATCAACGAAAAAGTGCTGCAATACAAGCAGCGTTATCTGGACAAAGATGTCCAGGATTTTTTGGCGATGGCAGCGCTGCAGTTTGTGACCAGGGTAATTGAGATGGAGGACAGGATAGACGTAACACCGCTGGAACAGCAACTGCAGGAATTAAACGAGGAACTCGAAGCATATCTTAAAGGAGAGTGAGTACGTTCTTTGTATAGCTAAAGCATAGCCCGCATAGTTTCTTACTAATGCTGTGAAACTCAACACTTACTAAATTGGAGAATCGCTCAGCATGTCAAGAACAGGCCATCATCCCGCTAATAACGGGAATTCTGCAGTAATGCAGGACAATGGAAGTTCGAAACATTATGGCCTCTCCACCCATGTTAAATTGGGGTTTTATCAACATCAGGAGAAACATATGCGGGTTTTTTTTTATAACATATTAAATAACCGATTCAATGATTATGCTAATAGATACACTTACCATGGCCAAAAGCCTTCTGATCGGAGGGCTTTGTTTCGTCACCGGCCTTGGGCTATCTTATTTTTTATGGAATTTTGCCCTCAGAAAGAAAAGAGACTCCATAATCAGGGATGCCGAAGCAGAAGGTGAGGCCACCAAACGCGACAGGATGTTGCAGGCGAAGGAAAAGTTCCTGCAACTAAAAAGCGAACATGAAAAATACATCAACGAAAAGAACAGTAAAATCAGCGCTACCGAAAACCGGCTGAATCAGAAAGAGATGCAGCTTTCTCAGAAAATCGAGGAGCAGCAGCGTACGCGTAACGAGCTCGAGGCCATGCGCGAAAACATGAAAACGCAACTCGGTTTGCTCGACAAACGTTCGGAAGACCTGGAAAAATTGCACCGGCAGCAGGTTGAACAACTTGAAACCATTTCGGGTTTATCAGCTGAAGACGCCAAAAACCAGTTAACCGAGTCGCTCCGCGAAGAAGCAAAAGTGCAGGCCATATCCTATGTAAATGAAATTATGGCCGAAGCCAAAATGACGGCTACCCGTGAAGCCAAAAAAGTGGTTGTTGAAAGCATCCAGCGGGTAGCTTCGGAAACAGCCATTGAAAACTCGGTTACCGTTTTCAACATCGAAAGCGATGAGATCAAAGGACGGATTATCGGTCGCGAAGGGCGTAACATCAGGGCGCTCGAAGCCGCAACAGGGGTTGAGATTATTGTTGACGATACCCCCGAAGCCATTATCCTTTCGGCGTTCGATCCGGTGCGTCGCGAAATTGCACGCCTGGCACTTCACCTGCTGGTTACAGACGGACGTATTCATCCCGCCCGCATCGAAGAGGTGGTTGAAAAGGTAAGAAAACAGGTGGAAGAAGAAATTGTGGAAGTAGGAAAACGTACCACCATCGATTTGGGTATCCATGGTTTGCATCCCGACCTCATCAGGTTGGTGGGCAAGATGAAATACCGCTCGTCGTACGGACAAAATCTGCTGCAGCACTCACGTGAAGTAGCCAACCTCTGTGCCATTATGGCCAGCGAACTGGGCCTGAACGCCAAACTGGCCAAAAGAGCCGGCTTGCTGCACGACATAGGCAAGGTACCCGACGATGAGCCGGAACTTCCCCATGCTGTGTATGGCATGAAGCTGGCCGAAAAATACAAGGAAAAACCCGAAATATGCAACGCCATAGGTGCGCATCACGACGAGGTTGAAATGACTTCACTGATTTCGCCCATCGTGCAGGTTTGCGATGCTATTTCAGGGGCACGCCCGGGCGCCCGCCGCGAAGTGGTGGAATCGTATATCAAAAGGCTCAAAGACCTTGAATCACTAGCCCTTTCTTATCCCGGTGTTATGAAAACCTATGCCATCCAGGCAGGTCGCGAACTCAGGGTAATTGTTGGCAGTGAAAAGGTGTCCGACAAGGAAGCCGACAGCCTGTCATACGAAATTGCCAAAAAAATTCAGGATGAGATGACTTATCCCGGACAGATAAAAATTACCGTTATCCGCGAGACCAGGGCTGTAAGCTACGCCAAATAGCTTCGCGAAAACGTCTTACGATTTTTCGATTACCCGGAGAAGTTCCTTCATCCGGGTAATTTTTTGTGTATAACCCAGTTTCTCAAACGACAACAGCAGGTTATTGATCAGCCTCACCACAATATCAATATTTGAGCAGGGAACATAAAACGAAGGATGCGGTTTTAGCTGCTGCTGCGACAGAAAATAGTCTATTTCCCTGCGTCCAAGAACAGCGCCCTTGTTATAGGGATTAATGTAGAACAATATGTCCTCGGATTCATCCGGTGCATCGTACAGCCTGAACTCGTCCTTGTAGGCCAGGATAAAGTTTTTGGGCAGGTTTACACCGTAAATGGGAAGTCCCAGCTTATGCGCCACGGACAGGTAAATGATGGCCAGCGAAATCGGATTGCCCTTGCGGGTTTCAATAACCTGGTTGATATAGGAATTCTGGGGTGCGTAAAAATCGTTGTTATTCCGGGTGAACTTGTGCAGATCGAAAACAATGTAATTCAGTATCTTAACTTTTTCCAGGGCTGTCAGGTTGCTGTTGATTTCAATCCATACATCCTTCCGTATGCTTTCGATCTGTTCATTAACCTTACCCATGCTGATTTCGGGAAACTGAAAGCGGGCAATGTGAAAAGCCCCTTCGAGAATATATTCAGCTCCTGAGTTA
Source organism: uncultured Bacteroidales bacterium (assembly GCA_964618645.1). Classification (GTDB taxonomy): domain Bacteria; phylum Bacteroidota; class Bacteroidia; order Bacteroidales; family UBA10428; genus UBA5072. The sequence continues at coordinate 30,570 of CAZUBW010000012.1, forward strand.
ACCCAGTGCCGTAAATCGTTCTTAACTCCATTGAACTGAATTTCCTGGATAAGGTTCTCGAGCCTTGTCTGGACCTTTTCGCTGGGACTGCCTTCCCATGCCCTTTCAAGCTCGGGAATAACATCGGGTCCCTGTTTCAGCAGATTGCCGGTAACCGTATTGATGACTTCGCTGTCCGTATCATCTAGTAACGATATCATGGCCATAATTTCGCGCCGGTCCATCTATTCATTTTTTTAGATTACAAAAATACCGAAAATCAAATTTTTCCAATAATGAAATGACTGACAATTTTTTTCCTATTTTTGAAAACAGTTAATCTGCATTCAAATGATACAACGTGCCCAATCGATTTACCTGCTACTGGTTACTGTTTTAATGAGCTTTTTGTTGCTGTGGCCTTATGCCTCATTAAGCCCCGATGCAAACGAGGTATTGTCATTTCGTTCCCATGCCATCGTTTCGCTTTCATCTGACGCCGTAACCGGTATACTCAAACCTACGCTCCCATTGCTGATGCTGGTGCTGATCATCGGTATCATCAGCCTGGTTAACATTTTTATGTATCATCACCGTATCAAACAAATTCGAATTTGTCTGCTCAATACCGGTTTGCTGGTTGTGCTGATGCTGCTGATGGTTTATTACTATTACAGCACCATGCATTCGGTTGACCCCACCCAGCATGCTTTCAGGCTTCCTGCCATATTGCCGGTATTGTCCATTATACTTACCCTGGTTGCGGCCCGTGCCATTCATCGCGACGAAATGCTGGTGAAATCCTACGAACGGATTAGGTAACCCGTCATCAAATGATTTCCATGTGCTCCTGATCGGTGATTTTCTCGCAATACCGGCATTTGAGTTTTACCTCACTTTTTGAAACCACATCAAAACGGGTGACTATTTTTTCGTTGTTGGTGATACATTTGGGATTCATGCACTTGGCTATACCAACAATTTCCTCGGGAACCTCCACCACCTTCTTTTCCACAACATGGTAATCCCGGATGATATTCAGCTTGGCCTGGGGCGCTACCAGGGCTATTTTATTGATTTCCTTGTCAATGAAAAAAGTATCAGCCAGCTTGATAATGGCTTTTAATCCCAGCTTCTTGCTTTCGAGGTTGGTGCCAAAGGTAATTTGCTTGTCAATTTTGTCGAGGTTGAGAATGGAAATAACCTTAAACAGCGCTTTTGCCGGTATATGATCAATGACTGTACCGTTTTCAATAGCGCTGACCTCCAGTTTTTTATCTTTCATGTGAAGCATAATGGTTATTCTTTAATTATTTAAGTCCCAATATGGCAGCAATAATAGCCTGTCGAATATAAACCCCGTTGAGGGCCTGGGTGAAATAATAGGCCTTGGGATTTGTATCCACATCCTGATCAATTTCATTCACCCTTGGAAGCGGATGCAACACCTTCATGTTCGGTTTGGTATTGTCGAGCATTTTGTTTTTCAACACGTAGGCATTTTTAGTCCTTTCGTATTCAATAGGATCGGAAAACCTTTCCTTTTGTACCCGCGTCATATAAATGATATCTGCCTCGGAGATGTTGGTGCCGAATTCTTTCTGCTCGGTGTACTTTAATCCCAAGCAATCCAGGTAGTATTTATACTCTTCCGGCATTTTCAGTTCGTCGGGCGAAATAAAATGAAAAGTGGCCTGAAACTGCGACATAGCCATGAGCAACGAATGTACGGTGCGTCCGTATTTCAGATCCCCGACCATAAACAGGGTAAGATTTTCGAGGGTACCCTGGGTTTTGGCTATCGAATACAAATCGAGCAGGGTTTGCGTGGGATGCTGATTGGCGCCATCACCTGCATTAACAACCGGAACAGAGGTTACCTCGCTGGCAAAACGAGCTGCCCCTTCGAGCGGGTGACGCATGACAATGAGGTCGCAATAATTGCTTACAATTTTAATGGTGTCATACAAGGTTTCGCCCTTGGTAACGCTCGATGAACTCGAATCGCTGAAACCAATCACACGCCCGCCCAGTTTCACCACTGCACTTTCGAAACTCAACCGCGTTCGGGTGGATGGCTCAAAAAAAAGGGTAGCTATCACCTTATCCTGTAAAAGGTTTGGTTGAGGATGATGTTCGAATTCTTCGGCCAGCGCAAGGATACGCAAATACTCATCCTTGGTGTAGTCGGTAATGGAAACCAGGCTTTTGTTTTTCATGCGGTACAGCGTTGAAATTTTCAGTATTAAGTTATCTTATTTTGTTCTTATAAGCAATGATTTATCCATCGATCTGCAAAGAATCCACTACAATTTCGGGCATTCCTGCAAACCGCTTCATAAACCGGGCTGCCAGGCTCTTCCTTACAGCCACCTCTATCCGGCATTGTGCTTCGTACAAAGGACGCAAGGGCACAAGATTCTCTTCCTTCAATACATGCATAACCATATTCAGCTTCTCATAAGGAAACGTCAGGGTGAAGTTGTCCTCGATATAGCGGGTAACAATAGTAGCGTTTTCAAACATCTGCCGGGTTGCCGACCGGTAAGCATTGATCAGTCCGCCGGTTCCCAACAGCGTGCCACCAAAATACCTCACTACAACCACCAGGGTATTGGTCACCTCGTAAGCCATCAGTTGTCCGAGAATGGGTTTCCCTGCAGTGCCCGAAGGTTCGCCATCGTCGTTGGCCCGGAAATCGGGATTACCGGTACCCAGCCTGTAAGCATAACAATGGTGCCGGGCATCGTGGTATTTCTTTTTAAGTCCGTTTATCAGCTGGTGTATCTCATCTGTTTGGGTCACCGGGTAACCAAAGGAAAGAAAACGGCTGTTGCGGTCGCGAAACAAGCCTTCTGCCGGCTTTTCCAATGTTCTGTAAGTATCTTCCATGGTTGGAACAAGGATAAAAAAAAAGGTTCATGCGATGAACCTTTTTTTTTTAGAATTTCAGTTTCTTTTCAATTTCTTCTATCTGGGTTTTAAATTGTTTATCGGTTTCAACCAGGTTGTTCACTGTTTTGCAGGCATGCAGCACGGTGGCGTGGTCTTTGCCCCCAATCTGCGAGCCAATGGTGGCCAGCGACGATTTGGTGAGGTTTTTTGAAAAATACATAGCTACCTGGCGGGCCTGAACAATCTCGCGCTTGCGGGTCTTCGACTGCAGCGAATCAACCGGAACGTCAAAGTAATTACAAACCACTTTCTGGATGTAATCGATGGAAACCTCGCGCTTGGTATTCTTGATCAGCTTGTCAATCATTTCCTTGGCCAGGTTCAGCGTAATTTCCTTCTTGTTAAGCGTACTCTGGGCCAGTAACGAAATAAGCGCTCCCTCGAGCTCCCGGACATTGTCGGTAATATGGGTGGCAATATATTCCACCACTTCATCGGGCAGTATGATACCGTCTTTATAGGTCTTTTGCTTCAGAATAGCTATCCGGGTTTCATAATCGGGAACCTGCAGGTCGGCAGACAATCCCCATTTGAAACGCGAAAGCAGCCGTTGCTCAAGACCCTGCAATTCAACGGGTGGTTTGTCGCAGGTAAGGATCAGCTGTTTACCCGACTGGTGCAGGTGATTGAAAATATGGAAAAAGATATCCTGGGTCTTTTCCTTGCCGGCAAACTCATGCACATCGTCAATGAGCAGCACGTCAATCATCTGGTAAAAGTGCAGGAAGTCATTTTTTGTATTGTTGCGTATGGCCTCCACAAATTGCGTCTGAAAACGGTTGGCGGGTACGTATAATACAGTCTTATCCTGAAATTTATCCTTGATTTCAATACCAATGGCCTGCGCTAAATGGGTTTTACCCAAACCACTGTCGCCATAAATAAGGAGGGGGTTGAAAGCCGTTCCGCCCGGATTGTTCGATACAGCAAAAGCAGCAGAACGGGCAAGCCGGTTGCATTCGCCTTCAACAAAATTGTCGAACGAGTACTCCGCATTCAGCCTGGGATCGATGTTCATTTTTTTGATCCCCGGTATGATAAAAGGATTGCGAATGGTGTTTTCCTCAATGTTCAACGGAACGGTGACAGGGTTGTTCTTGATCTCAACCTGGTTACGGGCCGGTAATTTAATGGTATAAAGCTTGGCAGCAGCCTGTCCCGGGTTTTCCATCACAATACTGTACTCGAGCTTGGCTTCATAGCCCAACTCTTTTCGCAGGGTTTTACTGATAATGTCGATGTACTTTTCTTCGAGGTATTCGTAAAAAAACGGACTGGGAACCTGAATGGTGAGTACTTTGTTTTCTAACCTGAGGGGTACAATAGGTTCAAACCATGTGCGAAAACTGATCGATGGAACGTTGTCTTTAATAATTTTCAAACAATTACTCCAGACTTCCTTGTGCATATATTATTAGGTTTAGCGTTAGGTGAATAGCTTGTTTTTGTCGCTTCAGAATTTGTTACAGCAAGATTGTGAAAAAAAAAATAAAAAAAAAATCATTTCTCGCTTGATTTTTCAGATTACGACATATTGTGAATGGGTTCAGTGCATTAAAAAAAAAGTAATTTGACGAAATTTTATTTAATTGATATACTGCATATTACGCTATCTCCGATATTACAAAATTGTTAAACAGCATGTTAAAATGCTTACTTAAAGCGTTCGTTTTACACTAAGTAAGGTTTGTTATTTGGAATGATTCCAAATAACAAAAAATTGCATTTTACCGGATTGTTAATAACTCTCGTAAGGACATTGTTACTTATCTTTTTTGCCAAAAACCGAAAGGTGAACGTACCTTTTTGGATGCTCGCGCAGGTCAATCAGCAATGAATCCAGGCTGGCCAGCGCACTGTTCAGGTTCTGGTAGGCAGCATCGTTCACAATGAGCTGCCCGGCCGTGCCTTCGCCACTGTTAATCTGGGCCAGCAATACCGAGGCTTCGGCAAAAGTTTTGCCGGCCTGATCGATCAGGCTCTTCAGCTCGGATTGCTTTAAGGTATCGGACACGGCTGCAAAATTGCTGAGTAAGGCGGTTATGTCTGCATTGCTCTTTTTAAGGTTCGCGGTAATATCGTCGAGATTTCCCAGTGTTTGCGTAAGCGACCCCGAAGGTTGCAACGTTTGCTTCAGCGACGAAGTGGCGCTTTGAAGATTCGAAATACTGCCCTGCAAACCGGTGCGCGTGTTTTCGTCGAGCAGGTCGTTCAATGCCAGCATCAGGGTGTCAATGGAGGTAATGGCCGACTCTATTTTGAGGCGGAGCGGGTCGATCAGCTCCGTCAGGTCGAGCTGCAGCGCCGATAAAAGGGTGTCGCCCGACTGGCAATAGCCGTTGCCATCGCCCATGATTATATTCATATCCTTGGCCCCTGAAATAATACTTCCGCTGGCCAGTACCAGCTTGGTGTTCTTCCTGAGCTTTACCTTCTCCTCGAGTGAAATTTCTACTATTATTTTATCAACATTGTTTCTATCGAACCGGATGCCGGTAACATTGCCAACCTTGTACCCGTTGAGAAACACACCTGCATTCTCAACCAGGCCTTTCACATTTCCGTAAACCGCGTAATAGCGCTGGGTTGAGGTAAAAATATTCTTCCCGTTTAAAAAGTTTATGCCCCAAATGGCAAGCGCTACTGCCAGCAACGCAACAAAACCGATTTTAAATTCCCTGGATAATTTCATTATTGATGGTTTGAAATGGTGTATGTTAACATTTGTTTACTGCCGTTAATTGGTAGCTGTTTCTTTCAGCGCCTGGTCAAGGGGGATTATTTTATTGTCCTTCACCGCAATAACAAACGCATCGGGAAACTTTTCCTTGATCTGTTTACTGAAAGGGATGATCTCCTGGAAAGTGGGACTTTTGCCCACTGCATATTTGTACAAATTACCAACCTGGTATTCACATACTTCGGGTAAACCCTTGAATTCCCGGGCCTGGGTGCCTATTTTGCGCGAGGAAGCCGCAATCTGCACCTTGAATTCCACCTTTGATAATACCGGTGCGGGTGATGCCTGCACAGGCGGTTTCACCTGCGGCGTTTCATTTACCGTATGGTCTTCTTTAACCGTATCGGGCTTACCCTGGCCCTGTTCGTTATGCATGGCCGTAAAGGAACGGCGCGATTCCACAATTTCCTTATAATCCCTGAATGCCCTGAAAATGGCCGAAGCCAGGTAATCCTGCCCTGTTTCCGACATCAGGTACTTTTCTTCCTCGGGATTGGTGACAAAACCGGTTTCAATCAGCACGCCGGGCATAGCCGTCTGCGCCAGCACCAGCAAACCTTGTTGCTTAACGCTGCGGTCCTTGCGCTGGACTCTTTCGCGGAACTGTTCCTGAACCAGCGCGGCAAAATCAATGCTCCGCCCCAGGTAGCGCTCCTGCATCAACGAAAACATAAGGTATGATTCAGGAGCATTGGGATCAAAACCCTCATATTTAGCAGAATAATCCTCTTCAAGCAGGATTACCGAGTTTTCCTTTTTGGCGACCTCAAAATTCTCGCCGGTCCGGTGTAATCCAAGCACCAGCGTTTCCGTTCCGCTGACCTGGGGGTTATCCAACCCGTTGGCATGTATCGAAATAAACAGGTCGGCCTTGCTCTCATTGGCAATCTGTGCCCGCTTGTACAACTCAACAAAGGTATCGGTGGTGCGGGTATATACCACCTTTACCCCATCCATGTTTTCTTCGATGTATTTGCCCAGTTTTAGGGCAATGGCCAGTACAACTGCCTTTTCGGTGGTTTTTTTTCCCACCGACCCGGGGTCTTTTCCGCCGTGTCCGGCATCAATAACAACCGTTCTGAGCCGGTAACCGTTATCGGCCTCCTGGGCGTGTACCCCCAATACAAACGCCTGCAAAACACAAAAAAATATAAAAATAAGTCCAAAAAAGCCGACTGTGTATTTTTTGTTCATTTCACCACGTTATTTTATTAGCTTTGCAGCCTGTAACCATATTTATTGACATGCAAAATTAGCATTTCTGTTTTGATTTCAACAAGCCGCTTTTTTAGGGACCCCAGTTTTTATGATTTCAATCCGAAATAAATATAGTAATGCATATCATTCAACGCGGTTGGTAATCAAACAATCACTTTTAATTTTTTTCCTCTTTTTTATTTGCCAGGTTGTTTTTGCCCAGCACGAAATTACGGTAACCGTAAAAGACTCGGTTACCCACGCCGATTCGCTTGCACAGTCCGCTATTGTTGTAGGGTTGTCCGACAGTACACTTACCGATTCGGCTACCGCCCAAAAACCCAAAAAGCCCATTCTCGAAGCCGAAGTCAGTTATGCTTCAGAAGATTCGCTCATTTTCAACGTGCAGGATCAACGGGTATTCCTTTTTGATAAAGCCAATGTTAACTATACCGATATTGGGTTAACCGGCAATTATATCGAGTTCGATTACAACTCTAAAATAGTTATGGCCACCGGTTCCATTGATTCATCGGGCCAGCTGGCCGGCAAACCAATATTTACGCAGGGAAGCGACAAATATGATGCGGACACGCTCCGTTACAATTTTGACACCCGCAAAGGCATCATCAAAAATATCATCACCGAACAGGGCGAAGGTTTTCTGCATAGTGGAAGAACCAAGCGGCTGGCCGACGGGGAGATACACGTAAGCAAAGGCAAGTACACCGTTTGTGACCTGGAACACCCGCATTTTTACATTGCCCTTACCAAGGCCATTGCCATTCCCAACGATAAGATCATCAGCGGACCGGCCTACCTGGTATTTGAAGATATTCCCGTACCGGTAGGACTTCCCTTCGGCTTCTTTCCCAATACCGATAAACGATCTTCGGGCTTTATCATCCCCGAGTTCAGGGACGAACGCACCTATGGATTCGGCCTCGAAAACGGCGGCTGGTATTTTGCGCTCAACGATTACCTCGATATCAGCGTGCTGGGTACAATTTTTTCGCGTGGCACCTGGAAGGTAAAGGCCATATCGAGCTATACCGTACGTTACAAATACCGTGGTGGCTTTCAGGCGGAATTTGCCAAATCCAGAATTAACGACGACCCCAGTTACACCCCCCGTAACGATTTTAAAGTTTTATGGTCGCACACCCAGGATGCCAAAGCAAATCCCACCCGGTCGTTCAGGGCCAGTGTCGACTTTTCCACTTCGTCCTATGAGAAACGGCATGGGACCAATTACCAAAATATATTGCAGAATCAGAAAACTTCGAGCATAGCCTATTCAAAAAGCTGGCCCGGAAGACCTTTTAACTTCTCCGCCAACCTAAACGGCAGCCAGAACACCCGAACCGAAACCGTGAACCTTACCCTGCCCAGCATGACTTTTAACATGACCGGCATATATCCCTTCAGGGGAAAGAAAAACACGAGTGATTTCAACTGGTTCCAGAACATTAAGTTAGGATACAATTCCGAGATGAAAAACCTCCTGACCAACCTGCCTGATTCACTCCTTTTCACCAAAACAGCGCTCGACAGAATGCAAAGCGGATTCAGGCATAGTGTTTCCATCAACCTCGATAACTTCAGGGTCCTCAATTTCATCACCATCACCCCTTCGGTGAGTTATAGCGGAAGTGTTCACCCGTGGTATATCCGTAAAAGAGCAATAGCCGACACCTCCATATTTTCCGGCAGCAATAATATTGTTACCGATACCATTCATAAGATTACCTATGCACATGCCGTTGGTACTGCGCTCTCGGTAAGTGCAAATCCTAAGCTGTACGGTATGTTTGTTTCCACAAAGCCCAATTCGATGATAAAGGTGGTACGGCATGTTTTAACGCCAGGTTTCTCGGCCCGGTATACGCCCGACATGTCGATGTTTGTGCCCGATTATTACCGCGATGTACCAACAACCGGTTCCATTTTACGACCTGTGAAATACAACACCTACTCGGTATACGACGGATCGCTGTATAGCGCCCCCACCTCAAACGGGCAAAGTGCATCGGCATCGTTCAGCCTTAAAAACAACCTCGAGATGAAGGTTCGCTCCAAAGCCGATACCACCGGCGAAGGCAAAAAAGTAGTAATCCTCGACAACCTCGATTTCAGCACAAGCTATAATCCCTTTGCCGAAACGTTCCGGTGGTCAACCATAAGAATGAGCGGATCCACGTCATTTTTCAACAGAAATATGCAGGTGAACTTTGGTTCCACTTTCGACCCTTATGGCCTTGACGATTCCACCGGTATTAGAATCAACAAATCAAACCTGAGCCAGGCAGGTAAGCTGGTAAGACTCACCAATGCCAGGCTCGACATAAGCTTCAGTCTAAAATCGTCAGCAGGTGACAAAAAGAAAGAAGCCGCGGCTGATGACGGCAGCAGGGAATTAGAGGATGAAACCCTCGATCCGTATGGTATGTACGATGAAGCCTCCGGTGCCATGCGGGGTGAGTATGTCGACTTTGACATACCCTGGTCGGTTAATGTAAATTACGCCTGGAGTTACTCACGTCCCGGGAACAAGGCAGCCACTTACGATCATACCGTTGCGCTGAGCGGGGATGTAAGCCTCACCCCCAAGTGGAAAATTGGAGCCAATGTTAGGTACGACTTATACGAACAGGAGTTTACCTCCACCAACATCAGCATTTACCGCGACCTGCATTGCTGGGAAATGCGGTTTGGCATAGTGCCTTTTGGCAATTACAAGAGCTATTCCTTCACCATTGGCGCCAAGTCGGCCTTATTACGCGATCTGAAATGGGATAAGCGCAGGAGCTGGCGCGATAACTTCTAGTAAGCTACGGCAAATAACACGCGCTGTTGCGAGGGCCTGCCCGTGAGAATGCATTTGCCTTCCTCAGCCGGATTGTCCAAAGGAATGCAACGGATGGTAGCCTTGGTTTCCTCTTTAATGCGGGCTTCGGTTTCAGGTGTACCGTCCCAGTGTGCATAAGCAAAACCACCTTTTACTTCAATGACTTCACGGAAAGCCTCCCAGGTGTCTACCCGGTGAATATTGGAGTCCCTGAATTCAAGCGCTTTACGGTATATGTTCTCCTGGATATCAGCAAGCAACTGCTGAACAGCCTGGTCAATACCCTCCATGGGTAAAACCTGTTTGGTAAGCGTATCCCTGCGTGCCACCTCAATGGTGTTACTTTCGAGGTCGCGCGGGCCAATGGCCAGCCGCACCGGAATTCCTTTGAGCTCATATTCGGCGAACTTCCAGCCCGGCTTATGGGTGTCGCGTCCATCGTACTTAACGGTAATACCAAGGTTTTCGAGTGATTTCTTAATCTCATTTGCCTTTTCGGTAATGGCAGCCAGTTGTTCATCGGTTTTGTGAATGGGTACAATCACTACCTGAATGGGTGCCAGTCGTGGCGGCAGTACCAGGCCGTTATCGTCGGAATGCGCCATGATAAGTGCCCCGATGAGCCTTGTGGTAACGCCCCACGAGGTGGCCCATACGTAATCGAGCTTTCCCTCCTTGTTCAGAAATTTCACATCAAAGGCTTTGGCAAAGTTCTGGCCCAGGAAGTGCGATGTACCACCCTGAAGCGCTTTACCATCCTGCATGAGTGTTTCGATGGTATAGGTATCCAGTGCGCCTGCAAAACGTTCACTCTCGGTTTTAACACCTTTTATTACCGGTAGCGCCATAAACTGCTCGGCAAAGGTGGCATAAACGTTAAGCATTTTAACGGTTTCTTCAAGCGCTTCGTCACGGGTGGCATGCGCCGTGTGCCCTTCCTGCCAGAGAAACTCGGTGGTTCTCAAAAATAGCCTTGTCCGCATTTCCCACCTCACAACATTGGCCCACTGGTTAATCAGTAAGGGCAGGTCGCGGTACGATTGTATCCAGCCTTTATAGGTATTCCAGATGATGGTCTCAGAGGTAGGCCTTACAATGAGTTCTTCCTCGAGTTTGGCGGTTTCGTCTACCACCACGCCTTTGCCTTTATCGTCGGTTCGTAACCGGTAGTGGGTTACCACGGCACATTCTTTGGCAAATCCTTCAACGTGTTCGGCTTCGCGACTAAAGAACGATTTGGGGATAAACAAGGGAAAATAAGCGTTAACATGCCCGGTTTCTTTAAACATACGGTCGAGTTGGCCCTGAATTTTTTCCCAAATGGCATATCCGTATGGTTTAATAACCATGCATCCCCTTACAGCAGAGTTCTCTGCCAGATCAGCCTTAAGTACAAGATCGTTATACCATTGCGAATAGTTTTCGTCCCTGCGCGTTAATTCTTTAGCCATAATGATAAATTGGTATGGTATTTGTAATTACATTTACGAGATTAAACAGTTGCAAAATAAAGAATAAAAAACATAAATTCACATAAAATTATCAGGAGGTAAGGTCATGAAAACGAATTTAAGGTCATATATGGTTCTGGCGCTGGGGCTCTTTGCCTTCTCTTGTGCCATGGGCCAGCAGACTGTTTCGGAATACGATGATATTTACTACATCCCTTCATCCAAAAAAGCCGTAAAAACCGAAGCCGTTCAGGAACCTGTAACACTGGAAACACCCACCCACGAACCCAGTGACTATGAAAAATACATCAACAGCCTCGAAAACCAGCAGGCAACTGCCGGACAGGAATCTTCCACCGATACTGTTGAATATGCCCAGGATCAGGAATATGTATCATCGGAATATCTCGAAGAAGACGGTAATACCTACATTACCAATAATTATTACAATACCGATGATTATTATTATGCCACCCGTATCCGCAGGTTTTACGATCCCTTTTACTCATTGAGTTATTACGACCCGTATTACTACGATCCATTCTGGTACCAACCCGGATGGTCGTTCCGGATGTCATTCGGCTATCCTTACTATGGATACGGAATGGGATATTCCTACGGCTGGCCCTATTACCACTCGTCGTACTGGGGTTCACCCTATTACTATGGCTATTACAATCCCTATCGTTCCTATTATTACGATCCATTCTGGAGTGACTATGGCTACTATGGATATTACGGCTATTACGGATACCCGTACAATTATTACTCAGGCCGCGATCCTTACAAACCGGTCCATTACGGACCCCGCCGAACCATCGAAAGCAACCGTATTGCCTCATCGGGCTATGCAAATTCGTTCAACGGCCGCAGGGTGAGTACAGCATCCGGACTGTCGCGTACAAGCCCGGGGACAGTTAACACCACCGGACGGCGTACAACCTCTCCGGGAATGGCTGTCAGCAGAACTTCCCAAAGTGCAGGCGCTGTTGCCACCGATGGCCGCAGGCAGGTGTCAACCGGCACCTCAAATCTGAAGACCACCGGCACAGGTACTTCCACCACCATTCGCAGGCCTTATGGCAGTCCATCGGGTACTACCAGCGGAACCGGCACCAGTACCTACAGAAGGACCTCTACATCAAGCGCCACGCCTTCTACCCGCACCCAGGTAACGCCCAACCAGTACAGCGGTACTCAGAATCCCACCCGCAGTGTAAGCGCTTCGCCGCAGGAACGTCCTGTATATACCCGGCCCAGCTCAACCTCAAACCAGAGCAGGCCTTCGTATTCGGGCAGCACACCTTCGCGCAGCAGCAGCGCAACGCGTAGTTCCGGATCAGAAAACAGGTCAACCTACTATAATTACAGCAACCCAAGCAGCTCCTCCGGCAGCGGATCATCGTCGTCGTCGTACAACCGTTCAGGCAGTTCTTCAGGTTCTACCTACAGATCCAGCGGTTCGTCGTCCTCGTACAGCTCGGGCAGCAGATCATCGGGCAGCAGTTATTCGGGCGGTTCTTCGTCCAGAAGCTCAAGCTCAAGTTCGGGTTCATCTTCGCGCAGCAGCTCAAGTTCAGGCGGCAGAAGGTAAACCACCCCTATCGGTTTTAGAAAACTTATTGTTCCCTTAACACGCAAAAACTATGAAAAGGTTAATTTCATTGGTTGGTATAACGCTTGTCTTTATTGTAAGTTCACAGGCACAATACGTTGGCGATGCCATCAGGTATTCACAGAACTTTCCTACCCTCACCGCGCGCAGCTTGTCTATGGGCGGGGCTTTTACCTCGCTGGGCGGTGATCTCTCCTCGGCTTACCTCAACCCGGCAGGCCTTGGCTTATACCGTAAATCGGAATTTGTATTTTCGCCGGGTCTTGGCTACAACCAAACCAGGGCTACCTACCAGGGACGCGAAAGCGAAGATTTCAAGTACCAGTTTATCATGAGCAATATTGGTTATGTAGGCACATACAACTCAAAACGCGACAAGGGACTGGTTAGTGCCTCCTATGCCATTGCCTACAACCGGCTCAACAATTTCAACAACATGTCCTATATGCGCGGCGATAACAACCAGACCTCCCTGGTGGATAACTTTATGACAGGTATCGACGGGGTTGACCCCGAAAACCTGGATGCCTTTACCTCCAGGCTTGCTTTCGACGCCTACATTATTGATACCGTGCCCGGGACTGGCTTTGAATACCAGACACCTGTACTATTGCCGGTAGATCAGCGCCGCAAAGTAGATACCCGCGGGGGCACCGGCGAATATTCATTTTCGTTTGGATTAAACTTCAGTAACGTTTGGTACGTGGGCATGAGCCTGGGCATTTACCAGTTACAGTACGAGCAGACCATGACCCACACCGAATACGATATCGCCTCAAGCGAATACGATAACTTCCATTATACCGAAAACCTCGATGTGGAAGGCTCCGGGGTCAGTTTTAAAATGGGGACCATGGTCAGGTTGTTCAATGTAGTGCGCGTTGGTGCCTCGCTTCACCTGCCAACCTATTACCGTATTGATGAGAACTACATGAATTCGATGTATTCGGAATTCGACGATGGATTCATCCCTTCGGATGTAAACGGCAAGATATTTGCCGAAGGCAGTTTCAAGTATAAACTGCAAACCCCGCTGAAACTGTTGGGCGGCGCCAGTGTACAAATCGGCAAAATGGGACTTTTTGCCGCCGATGTCGAATACGTGGACTATTCCGGCATGCGACTGAGAGAAAGGGATGCTCACATCAGCTTCGACGAAGATAACGAGGAAATAAAAGACGCCTACCGTTCGGTGCTTAACCTTAAGGTGGGTGGCGAACTGAGGTTCGACAACCTTTCGGTTCGCCTTGGCGGTGGTTACTACCCCAGCCCGTTCTCGTCGTGGGAACTTAACAAAGATGCCAGCTATGGCGAAGTTACGGCCGGATTGGGTTATCGTACCAGTAATTTTTTCTTCGACTTTGGCGTGTCAACCCTGTTGCATAAAGAAAAATACTACCTGTATTCGGCGTACGATTTTAACAACCCCAGCGATATGGTCGACCACATTTCCGACCTGAACCAGCGTAAATTCAGGTTTATCGCCAGCATGGGGTTCAGGTTCTAAGTAGTTCATTGCTAATAAACTGTGTGAAAAGTCAATTTGTTAGGCGTAGTTTGAAACTACGCCTAGCGCATTGTGCTGAATGTTAGCTTTGTATGCTGAGCCTGCCTGGCAGCAGACAGGCCTGTCTGCTGCCAGGCAGGCGTAGTCTCCAGACTACGCTCTTTTTATGACTTTTTAGACAGCCTCTTAACTGACCACACTTACCTGCACATTCCCTTTTTATCCCGCCGGTGGCTCCTCGCTAAGCGTAGTCTCCCGACTACGCTTAACTGACCACACTTACCTACACATTCCCTTTTTATCCCGCCGGTGGCTCCCCGGTTCCTCATCCAGCAAATCGGGTCTCAGCCACAAGGTGCGCTCCTCTGCTTTCAAATGCCGCCATTCGTCAATTTGTTGCTGGTGACCCGAAAGCAGTATTTCCGGTACCTTCCATCCTTTGTAATCCGCCGGGCGCGTATATACCGGCGGCGCCAGCAGGTTATCCTGGAACGAATCGGTCAATGCCGATGTCTCGTCTGACATCCCACCCGGCAACAACCTTACCACGCAATCGGTAATAATGGCGGCACCCAGCTCACCACCCGAAAGCACGTAATCGCCAATAGATATTTCGCGGGTGATCAGGTGATCGCGTACCCGCTGGTCCACCCCTTTATAATGACCACATAACAGCATGATATTATCCACTGTGGCCAGGTAATTGGCCGTTTGCTGGTTAAATCGTTCTCCATCGGGTGTCAGGTAAATGATTTCGTCATAATGTCGCTCCGCTTTCAGCTTGCTGATCAGCAAATCGATGGGTTCGATGCACATAACCATGCCAGCCCCGCCACCAAAGGCATAATCATCTACCTGCTTCTGCTTGTTCTGTGAATAATCGCGGATATTGTGCAGGTTAATCTCCACTATTCCTTTTTCTTTTGCCCGCCTGATGATGGAATGGTTCAGCGGACTTTCAATTAGCTCGGGTAAAATGGTCAGTATGTCAATTCGCATGATGCTGTTGTTTTCATTGGTTTACAAAATCACAGGTCTCCTTCGCGACGGCATATGATGGCATAGGGACAACGCCGGCATACCTCACGGTTATTGGTCTG
Source organism: uncultured Bacteroidales bacterium (assembly GCA_964618645.1). Classification (GTDB taxonomy): domain Bacteria; phylum Bacteroidota; class Bacteroidia; order Bacteroidales; family UBA10428; genus UBA5072. Next base: position 45,962 of record CAZUBW010000012.1, read on the forward strand.
AACATAAGGCTCAGCGGTATTGAAAATACGCGAAAGAACTTCATCCAACCGTTGGGCATACTCACTGCTCACCATACCAAAATTGTCCAGTACCAGCTTTTCTGAAGCAATTTTCAACGGTGCGGCAAATTTCTCAGTATGTATCTCACGCATAAAATAAAGCGAAGGCACGATGGTTTCACCCCGCTGCAGCTGATCATAAACCAACGCGTACAAAAGCACCTGAAAGGCGCCATCGTTACGAAGCTTATCTCCTGCATCAAACAGCGATTCCAAGGTTGGAAAAACGCTCCCGGGTGTACCTGTTTTATAGTCGATAATCCTGATCCTGCCCTCCTTCCGGTCGATCCGGTCGATGATGCCGCCAACCTCAATGTTGTAAACCGTGCCATTGGCCTTTACCTCAAAAGCACCTGCATATCGTTCTTCGAGGCTGACAATGGAAAAGGGACAATCGTCCATTTCGCGCCTGAGGAATTGCCTGATATACGTATGTAGAACCTGTTTCACTATCAGGTTAAACCCTTCGGGTTGCCGGCTGCTTTTGCCGCTTTTTTCGCCAAACAGCTCCCTGCCAAAAGCATGGGCCAGCGCTTCGTCGATATATTTATCATCCCTGAGTAACGGCTCGAGCTTTTCCCGGGTTACCATGTTTTTGCCAAATGTTTCGTAAATATGCTTCAGGGCATAATGTAACAGGTTCCCGAATAGCCGGGCATCAATTTCTTCGGCAATTTCTTCGGGTTGCGGAAGGTTGGCCACCCGGTGAAAGTAAAAACGCAGTGAACAGTTCAGGTACTCACTTACTGCACTGGGCGAAAGCATCACACCCCCGGTTATATATGGCTTCAGATGATTCTCATGCTTGTCAATCACAATATCCTTTACCGGTATACGGGCAATGGTGGTTTTCGGACTGTATTCCTCAACCGGCAAATGCATTTCGTATACCAGTTGGTGCAAAAAACGGCTTCTTTCGCCGGTTTGCATCCCACCTGAACTGCTGTTGTATACCAGTACCACCGTTCCGGCCCGCTGTATCAACCTGTAAAAATAATAGGCATATATGGCATCGTTATGTTCGGGCGTTGGCAAGCCAAAACCTGCCCTGAGGCTGTAAGGAACAAACGACGGCTTTTCTGCCGGTTTGGGCAGGATACCTTCATTGGCCGACAACAATATAACCCGGTCAAAATCGAGGAGCCTTGTCTCAAGCATACCCAGCACCTGCAGCCCCGCCAGGGGCTCTCCGCTGAACGGAATTCGCATGGCCCTGATCATCTTGCGGATGATCCTGAACAATACGTCGCTGCCTGGTTTTATGACGCGTGAGCCCAAAATGTCGCCCAACCGTATCAGAAAGGTGTACACATGATAAAGCAATTCGAGCTGTACCCTGTTACCAGCTCCGGGTTTATCGCTTCCGGCGGCCTGCAGCCTGATTATTTCGGTAACAATACCGGTGAGATACTGACAGGGATCTGCAGGCGGCACATCGGTAAATACCCTGTCGTTGCCGGCCGTCTCAAACATATCGGCCAGGGTGAGGTAAATGCGGTGTTGTCCGGCAGCAAGTAACCTTACCCTGTCAATAACACCTGCGTAACTGTCTTTTAACATGGGATTGCTCATTACTGCCAGTATATCTTTGTAGTACCACTGGCATTGTCCGTCGGCCGGCAACCTGCTGTTGCGTTGTAGCAAATACAACGAATCCACCAGGTTATCTACCGACGAGCCGGCCAGGGGATATCCCATGGTCACGTTAATATCCGGTATCCATTCGGGTATGGCATAGAGCGCCGGTATCAGGAGACTCTCGTCGGCCAGCACAACAGCTGTCCTTTCTGCATCGGTGGTTTCGTTTAAACCGGCCTTTTGCAATAGTTGCGGTAAAGCTACTGCCTGTCCGCTGTTCGACGATACCGGCACAAAAACCACCGATGCCTTTTCATGTCGCAGATTTTCAGTTGGCAATGGCTTTACCTGGGGAAAATCGCGCAGATTTTTACGGATAAAGTATCCGGCCTCATGAATATCGTTGTTGGTATACCATGTATCATAATCCCAGAAAAACTCAGCCTTTCCCTGCATTTTAAGCAGGCGGAAAAGCTTTTCTTCGCATGCATTCAGGGCATTGAAACCTACAAACAGGTATTTACCTGCCGTAAAAAGGCGGTTGTGTATATCTTCATCAAGCCTGGTAATGGCTTTACGATAGGCCATGCCTTCGTATGCCAGCTTTTCCGTGTCGAGCCTGTTGCGGAACAAGTCATAAACAGCCGGCAAAGCTTCCCACAGCGAAATAAAAGTAGCCTGTCCGCCGGATATCGACTCAGGCGTAAAAGTTTTCCAGAAACGTTGTATGTAAGCAACCTGCTCATCGGTCAGGTAACCGAACCTGCCATCCAGCGCTTTGAAACCGGCAAGGTTGGTGAAAAGATCGCGTGCATTCACCAGGTATTTGTCTATCTCGTCAAAATCGGCCAGCAGGGTTTCGGCATACGGATAAAATGTATCGAAACTTTCGTTGGAACCGGTGGCCGCACGATATGCCTCGTACAAACCGAAGAGCAGCGTCAGGCGGTCGGCAATTACATACCCCGAGTATTGCTCCATCATTTCGCTGATGGTAATGTACTGTGGCGCCCACACAGGCTTTCCGGTAAGCTCACCCAGGTAACGGCTCAGGTAAAGCCTTGCCCGCTTATTCGGAAAAACCACACAGGTATCCTCCGGAACGTATGCCCCTGGTTCAAGCAGCAATCTGGCAATTTCTTTCAGGAAGGGATTAGCAGTCATAACCTGGTTTTGTTTAACCTGCCCTGCAAAAATAGGATAATCCATTTCCTTTCGATGAGAATATTTCGTAAAAGATTTTTACCTTTATTCTTGTATTGGAAATTTCATTAATGAAAACATGTTAAGGGAGAATGAAGTTGTAATGCTCATTCTGGGTGTGGGAGTGCTGTTTTTCATTATCGTCAACGCTTCCCGGCTAACAAATGTTTATTCCTGGAAATTACTCATTGCCGGGTATTGTGTGTTATTGTCGGGTTTGGTTTTTACCGTGCTGGAAGGATTTTTTGCCGGGCATATCCTCAATTACCTCGAACATGCAAGTTACCTGGCCAGTTCGGCCCTGTTGCTTGCATGGTGCTACAAATTTGCCCGCAGATCTTCAAAGGAAAGCGAAACATGAGTGCCATTGCCATTGTTGATATCATTTCATTCGTTGTACTAATCAGTGGTATAGTGGTTATACTGTTGTCGAAAAACAGAAGGCTGTACCGCGACATCAGGATGATTCTGTCAGGTCTTTTTGTGGTTACCCTAACCTATATTTTCTTCATGATGCTGGAATGGCTCAACATCACCCATGCACTCGAAGAAGTGGAAGACATAACCGGGGCCCTGATACCCATGATGTGGGCCTTTGTGTTTTATTCAGTCATCCAGGAGAACATCGCCACCGATTTGAAGATCAGCAAGGAAAACCTCCGGATAACACTACATTCAATCGGCGACGCTGTTATTGCCACCGATGTGAATGGCCGTATAGCGCGAATGAACCCGGCAGCCGAAGCGCTTACAGGATATAAACTCCAGGATGTTCAGGGCAAAAAAGCCGGTGAAGTGTTCAGGCTACTCGATGCCACCACACGGAAGAAAATTCCCGACCCGGTTAAAACAGCCATCGAAAAAGGCGATACGGTAAAAATCTCCAGGCAGGTGCTGCTGGTGGGAAATAACAACAAAGAATACTATATAGCCGACAGTGCAGCGCCTATCTTTAACGACAATAACGATATATGTGGCGTAGTATTGGTTTTCAGCGACATGACCGATCGTTTTCTGCAGGAGGAAAGGATACGGCTCAGCGAGGAACGTTTGAACCTGGCACTGAGCGGCGCGCAGGCAGGCTTATGGGACTGGAATATAACCTCGGGTGAGATTGTTTTTAACCAGCGCTGGGCGGAAATTATAGGTTATCAGTTAGATGAAATCGGACCGCTTACCATGCAAACCTGGCGCAGGTTATTGCACCCCGAAGACCTTATCAGGTTTGACGAGTTAGTAGACCTTCATTTTAAGGAAAAAATCGGTCATATTGAATGTGAAAGTCGCCTCAGGCACAAAAACGGACAATGGGTATGGGTTATGGCCAGGGGTATGGTGGTGAAACGCGATGCACGCAGTAATCCTTTGCGTATGACCGGCACTGTAATTGATATTACACAGCAGAAAAAAACTGAACTGGATCTGAAAACCCAGATGGACGAAAACGCTGCATTAAACGAAGAATACTACGCACAAAACGAGGAACTTATTGAAAGTCTTGACCGGATTAACCGAATCAACGAAGAACTTGTCGAGGCCAAGCAAAAGGCAGAAGAAAGCTATCAGCTGAAATCGGCCTTCCTGGCCAATATGAGCCACGAAATCCGGACCCCCATGAACGGTATTATCGGGTTTTCGGAACTGCTGAAAGACAGCTCCCTCAGCGAAGATAAACGGCAGACCTATGCTGCTATTGTAATCGACAGCAGCAAGTTGCTGCTTAACATTGTTAACGATATTCTTGATATTTCACGGATCGAAACCGGACGGGTTTCACTGCTGTTCGAAAACGTGGTGGTTAATGACCTGATGAACATCCTGTATGCTTTTTTTGAGCCCCAAACTGTTAACAAAGCCATTAACCTGTCGGTGGTTAAATCGCTGAACAACAGCGAGAGTATTGTTCACACCGACCGGACCAGGCTCAGGCAGATTCTCACCAACCTGCTTAACAATGCCACCAAATTTACCCACCAGGGACATATCGCCTTCGGCTATAACCTGAAAGACGGATTTATGGAGTTTTTTGTGGAAGATACCGGCATTGGCATCCCCCAGGAACTACACACTAAAATTTTTGAACCCTTCCGCCAGGCCGAACTCGAAGTCACCCGGCAGTACGGAGGTACCGGGCTGGGACTAACCATATCGAGCAAACTGGTTGATTTGCTGGGTGGTAAAATCTGGCTCGAATCAACACCCGGCAAAGGATCTACTTTTTACTTTACCCTACCCTACAATACAACACCTGTTGACACTTCCGGCAATACAACCGAAATGACAAGTCACACCAAATCATACAATATGTTAGCACTGGTTGTCGAAGACGATGAGATCAATTATTTGTTCCTGGAGACTATTCTTTCCAAAAGTAAAATTAAGGCTATCCGTGCCCTGAATGGCATGGAAGCCGTTGAACTTTGCAAAACCAACCCCGATATTAAGCTGGTACTGATGGATATTAAACTACCGTTTATGAATGGCTACGAGGCCACACGGCGGATTAAGGAAATCAATCCCTCACTGCCCGTTATTGCCCAAACCGCTTATGCCATGCAGGAAGACAAGGACAAAGCCATGAAAGCCGGATGCGATGCTTATATCGCCAAGCCAATTGTCTGGACCGACCTAATGCGGATTATTGACGATCTGAACATTAAGCGGTAATACCTTCGTATGGCATGAAAAATTATTTTGCCATACTGCAAATACCTAACGGGGCAAATCGCGACGAGGTCCAGCAAGCCTACCGGCGTTTGGCCAAAAAGTACCATCCCGATGTCAGTCAGCTTCCCGATGCACACGAGAAGTTCTGCGAAATCACCGAAGCATATGAATACCTCATGAGCCATTGGCACAGGTTTGCCGGCGATCAGCATGCAGGAGGCTTCGCACACGGTCATTACGATGATTTCTTCCGGTCGGACGAATACGCACGTTTCAGGCAGGAAGTGCATGACAGGGCCCGGCAACAGGCAAACATGCGTTACGAGAAATTCAGAAAACAACACGAAGCCTTCCAGGAAAGCGGTTTAAACGATATTGCACTGCTGTTCACCATTGTAATGCGATTGTTCAGCGCCGCATTGTGCCTGTTTCTTTTTCTTGCGCCTCCCGTTCTTGCCATCGCACTGCACTGGTCGTGGATACTTGCCGCTCCGTTTGCCTGGCCTTTTTCCATTGGCATCGCGTGGTATTATTTCGACAACCGTATCCACTACTTTGTGCCGGGAAAATTATACTATACACCCAAACGTATCTGGCAACTGTTTACGAGCGACAAGCCTTCGGTCCATTCATGTCATTATTGTAAGGGAAAACAGGCCAATTCCCGGCCCTATAAAATAGAACTTTTCAGGATAAAGGAAATTAAGTTTCGCATGGGCGGTTTCAGGCAACAGCAGGTAAATTACCAGAACGACACGGCAACCATTTATGTCCCGCGTTCGCGCAAAGCTTTCAGGGTGCATACCATCTGCAGCCTGGTGAAGCTGTTGTGCATTTTGGTCTTCTTCTTTGCAATGGATATCTCAAGTCACCCGTGGCGGGCTATCACCGGTGCTTTCGCGGGCGGACTGCTTGCTGCAATCATACAGGTAGTTACCCGCACCCGGTCGCATGTTTCGTACCTGTTTACCTGGGGCTTCTCCATCAGGTTTACGGCATGGCTTACCGGTATTGCATTTGCCTCGCGGTTTTCAACAGGGCCTTTTAACATTGTAAGCACCGATTATATTTACTTTGCTGTAATTGCCATTGTGGTGTTCGATTCGCTCATCATGCAGCTTACAGGCCTGTTGTTGGGCAAGTCAGCCGACAAGCCTTTTGCCCGACAATATTCCGAGGTGACATTGCGCATGAACGAAGGCTATGCTGCCTACAACGACATTCCTGTTCTGTCGTTTGTTTATCCCCTGTTTAAATGGATTTTCGGGTAATGCTATACCGATTCATGTTCGGTTCGCCTGATGATTTCATCCTGCAAATCCCTGCCCAGATCGTTAAAATAGTCGCTATACCCGGCAACCCTTACAATCAGGTCTGCATACTTTTCGGGGTGCTTTTGTGCATCGCGAAGCGTGTCGGCCGATACCACGTTAAACTGCACATGATGGCCGTCGAGTTTAAAATAGCTCCTCACCAGCTGTCCCAGCCTGGTAATGCTTTTATCATCCTTAAAAAACGAAGGCACAAATTTCTGATTCAGCAACGTACCTCCCGTACGGAGATGATCTATTTTGGCCACTGATTTGATTACCGAAGTCGGCCCCTGGCGGTCGGCTCCCTGAACCGGTGACACGCCCTCCGAAACAGGCTGCCCGGCTTTACGACCGTCGGGCAGGGCCTTTATTTTGCTGCCAAAGTAAATATGAGAGGTTGTGGGCAGCAGGTTTACCTGGTAAGTACCTCCCCTGGGAGTGGGACGCCCGCTTACGGCATTGAAATACATATTAAAAACCGCTGTCAGGTGCTGATCGGCATAATCATCGTCGTTTCCATACTTTGGGGTATTATACACCAAATCGTAATGCAACCCGGCATGTCCCCTGAAATTATGGCTGAGTGCATCAAGCAATTCCTGCATGGAACAGCTCTTTTTGTCGTAAACATGGTAGCGTATAGCCGTTAGGCAGTCGGTAATGGTTCCCATGCCAACACCCTGGATATAACTGGTATTGTATCGGGCACCACCGGCATTGTAGTCTTTTCCATTGGCCACGCAATCGTCAATAAGCAGCGACAGGAAAGGAGCTGGCATATACTGCGCGAAAATCTTTTCGATTATGTTGCTGCCTTTTATTTTAATATCCACAAAATGCTTCAATTGCCGGTTAAAAGCATCGAGCAACTGGTCAAAACCGGTAAATGAACCCGGGTCGCCTGTTTGCAGGCCTGTGGGTTTACCAGTTAACGGATCTACGCCATTGTTAAGGGTAATTTCCAGCACCTTGGGAATATTGAAATAGCCTGTGAGAATATAGGCTTCGGTACCAAAGGCACCACTTTCGACACATCCGCTTGCGCCCCCTTTGCGGGCATCTTCCATTCGCTTGCCCTGCCTGACCAGTTCCTGCACTATGGCATCGGTATTAAAAACCGACGGCTGGCCAAAACCGGTTTTGATGATTTTTATGGCACGGTGCAGAAAATCATCCGGATTTTTTTTACTGACCTGAACCATCGAACTAGGCTGAAGCAGTCGCATTTCCTCAATTACATCCAGTATAATGTAGGAAAGCTCATTCACGGCATCGGACCCATCGTCCTTTACGCCGCCCAGGTTAATAAGGGCAAAGTCGGTATAGGTATTGCTCTCCTGCGCGGTAATGCCAACTTTGGGAGGCGCCGGATGGTTGTTGAACTTTATCCAGAAGGCTTGCAGCAGCTCAACTGCCTTTTCCCTGGTGAGTGTGCCGGCTTCGGTTTCCTTTTTATAATATGGGTAGAGATGCTGATCGAGCCGGCCCGGGTTAAATGAATCCCATGGGTTAAGCTCGGTGACAACACCCAGGTGCACAAACCAGTAGTACTGCAATGCTTCATGGAATGTCCGCGGTGCATGCGCCGGTACCCGGCGGCAAATGGCTGCCATGTTTTTCAGCTCTTTTTTTCTTACGCTGTCTGGCTCGGTTTCCGCGAGTTTATCGAGTTTTTCGGCATGCCGTTGAGCGTAGCCGATAATGGCCCGGGCGGCAACTTCCATGGCCTTCAATTCCTCGTGTTTGTCAAGCGCCCCGGGATCATTCATGTAATCAAGCTTACCAATGGCACACGCAATGTCGTCGATGATGTCGACCATGCCTTTCCGGTAAATCTTGTCGCCAAGCACCGTATGCCCCGGCGCCCGTTGCTCCATGAATTCGGTGAAAATACCCGCATTGTATGCATTATGCCATTCAGGCGGGAGCATCCGCATGACCCTGTCGCGGTTCGAAATGCCCTTCCAATGCGGAATGATAATATCTTCAAATGCCTGCCGTGTTTTGGCGTCGCTTTTGAAATGCACTTTCTCACGGTTATGTAACACTTCAAGATCTTTCAGGGTGTGCAGGTTGACTTCGGGGTAAGTGGGCGTAGCCTTGGGTGCCGGACCTCTCTCTCCCACTATCAGCTCGTTCTTTTGTATGCAAATGGCTTTATGCGTGAGAATATACTCAAAACACAGGGCCCGTTGCATGGGTATGGAAACCTGGCGGGCCTCCGGCGACTGGTAAAACGCTGTGACCAGCAAAGCCCGCTCGGCAGAAATACGGTTAACCGCCTTCAGGCTGTTCTCCCTGAGTTTTTTAATGCGCTGATTCATAATTTCATATTTTTTAGCCACCTATCGTTACGGTGTATCCCAACTGACGAAAGCGATCCACCGTTTGCTGAAGCGCTGTTTCGTTTACTGTTGTCTTTTTCATTTCGGGCTTCCTCCCCATCTTCTTCAGCTTGCCGGCCGCCATATGATGATAAGGCAGTATGTCAATCCCCAGCAAGTTACCCTTTAGATTACCCAGCATATCTCCCACGGCATGTATGTTCTCTTCATTGTCGTTCACCCCGGGAACATAGGGGATCCTGATGTAGTATTCAATATCCGAATGATCGAGTTCCTGCAGGTTTTCAATAATCACGTCATTCGGATAACCCGTGAGCCGTATATGTTTGTCGCGATCCATTATTTTCAGATCATACAGTACAAGATCACATCCGGACAAGGCTGCCTTGAATATTCCGTGATCGGCATATCCGCTGGTATCCAGGCAAGTGTGTATCCCCAGTTCGTGGCATGCTGTTGTTAGTGCATTCAGAAAATCCGGTTGCAACAAAGGTTCTCCGCCCGAAAAGGTAACGCCCCCATCCGAAGTTTCATGAAAAATGCTTTCCTTTTCAATTTCATGCATTACCTCTTCAACTGTAACAAGCCTCCCGATGGTCTCACGAGTCCTGTGAATTTTACCCTCGAATTTCCGGGCTATTACAAACGTTTCGGGCTCACTCAGCCAGCTTTCGGGGTTATGACACCACCGGCACTTCAGCGGACACCCTTTAAAAAAAACAGTTGTGCGAATACCCGGACCATCGTTAACCGAGAAACGCCTGATATCGAATATGATGCCCGAAACACGCATTTACTCACCGGTGTAATACCGGATAGTGTTAATAATGGCCTCTTCGTTGACCTTTTCGTACGAAAGCCTGTCTTCTTCGAATTTATGCATCAGCGACATCAGCGTGGGCCGGTACATACCTTTCGACAGGTAATTGGCGCCTTCAAATACGCCCACTTTGTCGCGCAACGGGTGATTGCGGAAAAAATCGTTTAATGCCGTGTTTGTGGCACCAATACTGCTGTTGAATTCGCCGGTTGCTTTTTCAATGGCCGCTGCCGGTTCTCCCTGCTGCTTCATGGTTTCAATCACCTTGTCGCGTTCCGCGTTCAACTGGCCGATGCGGTTAACCAAACTGTCGTAGGTAGCCTTGCCCCATTCCGTAGGTACGTCAATGCCGGGGGAAAGGTGGTGTTTCCATTTCACCTCGGCAGGGTTGAGCAATGCTGTAACATTGGGTTCCAGGGGTTCCACGCCGGAGGTATAAAAATCCACATAGGCAACAGGAGCTGAAAAGTATTCATCGGCCAAACCGGCAAAGGAATGTCCGAATTCATGCAGAAATACATATTCACGCCAGGCCACACCGGTGGTAAAAACCGAATAAAGGTTATATATTCCGCCCCCTCCGTAACGTTCGCGGTTAACCATAATCATTATGGCATCGTAGGGCACTTTAGAAGCCACATCACGCATGCCTTTATTATCATCGGCCAGGCAGTAACGGTCGAGGTCGAAGTAATTAAACGAGCTCCCCAGACGCGTGTTGCGGTAAATGCCCTGCCTGGGCTCATCGGTGCCGCTTTCTTCCGAAGGCGAGAATATGCCGGTTACATTGAACTGATTTTGCTGGCTCTTATAAGGTTCAACGCTGAAAAACACATCGGTATAAAACTTCAGGTCTTTCCGGAACTTATCCATTTCTTCGGAGGTATAGCCTTCGGCCAGTATTACCAGGTCGACCTTGCTGTGCGGGTCACCATGCTGTACCACGGGAAATACTTTATCGGACTTGCTGCCAACCTGTTCCTGAACAATATGATAATCGGCCGGATCAATGGCTTGCTGGTAAACAGGTGACAGCAGGTTTAACCGGTTCCGTTTTTCAATTACCAGTAAAAAAGGCCGTTTGGGATGGGGTATCAGCACCGATTCGTGGTATGTATGTTTAATACCTTTAATGGCAGGGGCAATGGTCTGGTATTCGGCAAAGATGGAGTTATATCCTTTGGTGAAAATTACCCGGTTAGAGGCAATATCCATAATGCTTACCCGGTACATACCCAGTTCAAAGGGCTGAATGCAATTTGCGGGATTACCAGCCCAGGTGCCTTGTTTGTATATACGGTCGAGTGTAATATCCTCGCTTTTAGCATCGCCGGTGTGAAAATAGTCGATCCGGAGCGTCTGATTGTGAAAATAAGTGTTAAAATCCACAGGGCTTTGGGCATTCAGCATCCCTGTAAGGAGCAACAAAATCAGTAATACGGCATTTTTCATTTTATGGGGTATTGAAACAGGCGTTAAAATTAAGCGTAAATCACCATAAAAGGTAATTTAGGTTGAAAAACATATTCAGTAACCCGAACTTTTGGTGCAAAAATACGTATACAAAATAAAGAAAGCGAATAAGAAAAAACAACGATATTGCTCAGATATGGGCGTTTCCGCAATCAGACCTGCAAAGCAAAAGACCGGCTCCGGCCGGTCTTTTTGTTTTTTCAATTTTTTGTCGATTATTCGTTTTAATTTATATATTTGCACTCCGATTTTCACAAATGTATTGCCTGGATGGCGGAATTGGTAGACGCGCTAGTTTCAGGGACTAGTATTCGCAAGGATGTGCAGGTTCGAGTCCTGTTCCAGGCACCAAAAAATTGGTTGATTGGTTGATTGAATGGTTGATTGGTTGATACGAAAACATGCCAACAGCAAAAGGTTCTGAAGGTGTTAAATTCAAACAACAATTCAACAATTCAACAAATCAACAAATCAACAAATCAACAAATGAAGAGGCCCAGGTGGTGGAATTGGTAGACACACCAGCTTGAGGGGCTGGCGCCTGTTACAGGGCGTGCAAGTTCGAGTCTTGTCCTGGGCACGTAAACGTTTCGGTACTGAAAAAGTCCGGAACGTTTTTTG
>CAZUBW010000013.1:0-27244 GCA_964618645.1 uncultured Bacteroidales bacterium
TAGTTATATGCCTGATTACATGATTATTAAAAAATTCAACTGTCAAACTCGGGAGAAATGATTGTTTGAAAATTATTCACGCATCCAGTTAATAATTTCCACGGCGAAATTTTTCCAGCTATTCCTGGAAATAAATTCATTTAATTTATCCTGTGATTTAGGTAGTGCATTCAATTGAATGTTGATTTTTCTGACCAATTCGTCATAATCATTAAACACTTCTATCAGTTCTTCTTCAAAAAAATCGTGAAATGCGGCAGTATTTGGACCTATTACAGTAGCCCCCCTTGACAGGGTGTATATTAAGGCTCCCGAACTTAAAATGCTGCTTTCATTGTAGGTAAACAATATTATCCTCGACTTATCAATCAAGGTATTTAATTCATTATCCTCAATAAATACATTTTTTATTTGTATCGCGCTGGATTTGTATTTGTTGAGTTCATTTTCATACGATTTCGGGGATATCTTACCGATTATCAATGTTTTATATCTCTCTAGCAAACCTTTTGATTCCAGATACTTCAGGAAACTATCAATTCCTTTATAGGGTTTAATGGCTCCCCAGATCAATATATCATATTCCTTTTCTTGGACTGACCTATTAATTGGAGGAGCATTAAAGGGATGTGGAAGGTAAAGAAATTTATTTACAGGAATTTTGTATTGATTTAGGACCTCAAGCCCCGCTGATGAATGACACAAGATATAATTCGCATATTTTAGAATAGATATTTTTATTAACTTTTTAAGTCTCTTGTTTGTAGGATAATGCGACTCCTTATTATGCAACGTATAAAAGATCTGAATTTTTTTAATTTTTAAAACGAACAGCAATAACAGCAATAAAATAGTTTGTAGAATACCTCCTTTTTTATCGGGAAGATCTTCGATCCAGTTGAAAAATACTATTTCAACTTTCCCTAAATATTTGAAGGCATCAAGAATCCCATTACTAGTTGGGTGGGAAATGTTTATAAAATTGATATCAGAGGATAAAGACTCAACAAAGTCTATCAGATATGGATTTGAAGAATTTATTGTTTTTTTTGAATTTGGATATAGATAGGCATTTTTCATATCAGACCCGATTTCTTTTTTGCATACCAAAAATCCCAAGAATTTTCCATTTGAAAAATCCCCCAATTATTTTGAAATAGTTCCAAAAAAAAGGAAAATAAGCTTGAATGGATTTTGCATATAACCTGTGAAATTTCAGATTTCGGGCAAAGTTGCCTTTTGACCGCAAATCAAACAGGACGCGAAAAAGTTGTGAAATTTTTCCCGTGTGTTCAAGGCCTGAATTTTTAACCTGATTGTATAAAATTAGTTCAGGCATGACTTTCAAAGTATAACCCTTAAGTTTTGCCCTATAGGTAAAATCGGCATCGCCAAGATATTGCGGAAAGTCACGATCATTCCAATAACCAATTTCTTTTACAATATCAGCAGGAATTATCGTACCCATGCCGGTCAGCCAGTCGACCTGACGAATGTTTACATATTCTTCACCGTCTTGCTTATAATAGCCATACATAAAGTTTTTACCTGATACCGGATCAAAATGGCCTCCCATTGACCAAACCAGGGAAGGGTTCTCTTTGATCAGTATCTTTGATCCCAGAATAGTACAATTATCCGTGTTTTTAAGTATCTTCAATAATTGGGCGAAATAGTTATTTTCAAAGGATATGTCGTTATTCCACAATAAAATAAAATGTGATTTCAAAACTTCAATAGCATATTTGGCCCCCATATTGATGGCGCCGCTCCACCATAAATTACCATCACCCTGTAATAAGGCAACTTCAGGAAAATGCTGTTGCACCCATTCATAGGTTCCATCGGTGGAGCCATCGTCAATAACAATTATTGAAATTTCATTATCCTCAATACTGTCAAGATGGGAAGATAATGCTGTTATGGCTATACGGGTAAAGTTAAGATGATTATGTACCGGTAGTAAAATAGACAGCTTCATGTTGATTTTAATAACCCTTATAGTTTTATTCTTTTTTCAGTTTTGCTGATAATTCAGGTCCCAGTATGGTGACCTTTATAGCTTTTGCATATAAGCGCCATCGCAATGATTGAACGGATATAAGCAATAGAATAATTTTAGAGGTAAAGTGCCTGATATTGCGGGGAGGATAACTTAAAATAGGCACTACCAAGGTATAAATTATATGCTTCTTAAGTTTTTTCAGACCTGCTTTGCCTTTTTTGACTATGATTTCCTGCTGCCATTTATTCATGAATAATTTGAACCCTTTATGACGTTTTTCAAAATTATTTACATACTGATCGCCAATCTGTTCATTTTTAATAATCAATGGCTTTTCCACAAAATCAAATAAGTACTCTTTCGAGATTCTAATCCATAAGTCAAGATCAACAAAGGTGATGAGATTTTCATCAAAGTAATTCACTTTATCAAGGGCCTCCTTTTTGACCAAAAATAAAGAAGGTGTGGGAGGGCAGAAACCTCCAATAAATTGATCATATAAATTACCCCTGAAATAGTTATCACCAATAAAAGAAGTCTGATTTGATATGGCATTTCTACTGTAAGAAAATCCATATACAGCACCCAGATTTGAAGGACCTTTCTGGAAACACTCCATTTGACTACTTAGCTTTTCAGGCAACCATTCATCGTCGGAATCCAAAAAGCCGATATATTGTCCGGATGCCCTTTTAATCCCGTAATTGCGGGCAATACATTGGCCACTGTTTTTGTCCAATTTGTAATACCTTATTTTTGGATTGCCGAGATTATCAATTACCTCCCGGGTATTATCGGTTGAGGCATCGTCAATGATCAATATTTCAAAATCCTGAAATGTCTGAGACAAAATACTGTTTATGGCTTTCATAATAAGCCCTGCCCTGTTGTAGGTAGGAATGATCACACTAATTGCCGGATTTGTCATGAATTTTATTATTTAGTTGTTGATTCAAGTGAATTGTTGTTGATAGCATTGCTTGCATCTTATTTTAAACGACCATAATATAAAACTTTGAAAGGGACCTGACAGGATATCGCCTGATCCCGATATTTTTCTAACGACAGATGAATTTTCCGATACAAGGATAGATCAGCAGATTTTAAGCATATTTATTCCACTAAATATTTATGAACTAGTTCCTTGGTTTGCAGAATATGCGACATAGTGGAAGCTCCGAAAAGCACAGATTCGATCTTTGGGAATCTACCAATGTATTCAATGGCTTCTTCAGGCTTGATAGCCCCGGCCGCCAACACTTGCATTGCAATGGGTCTGAAGGTTCTTTCCCGAAGGGCTTTTTCATAGATTTCAATGCCTCCTGACATTCGAAATCCAACTTTATTGATGGAGGAGCATATGATAGGATTTGAAATACCTACTGATTCAAGCGTATCGAGCAGCATTGGTAAATTCATAGTGATATATCCCGGCTCGGCCTTGTATTTTTTCCGGATATAATGATCATATTCCACAAATATTTCTTTCATACCTAATCCAAGTAACAGGTCAACTATAACATTCTGAATGAATATTACAGGTGTTTCAATGCCCCTGAACATTTTCATCTCTGCATCAATCAGGAGTTCCATCAATTTGATGAAATCCTTACCCATAAATGCCATTCCCCCTTTTGCAATTGTAGTAAAGATATTTCCGGGTAGGTATTGCTTAAGTGTGCCTATATATCCGAGTTCGGTAACTGCGTTTGCATATTTATGAGCATAAGGCATGCAGGGATATATTTTAAATTCCTTGTAATGTTCAGGATTTTTACGGATATGTTCACAGATGTCGGCAATTCGATCATGGGTGGTACACATAAATGTATGAATACCAGATTCAATTACTTGATCAAGAACCTCAATGATAGCCCTGTTTTCTTTGAACCTGATTGATTGTGCCCGGGATTTCTCATCAGACATATGATTAACTGCAAAAAACTGGTTGTCGCCAAATAATACTTTTTCCATTGCTTATAGGTTTTTTGAGTCTTTAAAAATGAGATCAATCACCTGGTCAGTATAGTGACCTGTTAAAAATGAATTGATTTCTGGAATTTTGTTGTTCTTTACGTGGTCAATGAAATAATCTATCTGGGCACTGTATTCTTCGCCCCTTAAATAGAAGTTTACCGGAATGCAGAGGTCGGTAATATAACGGATATTCCAACCTTTTGTCATTTTTTCCTCAGGAGCATCCTGTTTAAGATAGATTTTCAGTTCTGTGGCATCGCAGATGATCTTACCCATTTTACCAATCACCGTTAATGAAGTGAACATTTTGCGAAATGTATCATCGCTCCAGTTTACTGAAAGTTGACCGCTCAGGCCGTTTTCGAGAACAAGGTTGGTGTATACTGCATCTTCTACACCTTTTGAATAAATACTCTTAAGTAGGGTTCCAGAGGCTTTAACAGGCTTGCCTATCAATTCCTGTATAAGGTTGATCACATGGGATGCATAATCATATAGGCATCCGCCACCTTCCTCCCTGTTTGAACGCCAAGATCCTGATTTATCGCGAGTGACCACAGGACCGTAAGCTTCACCGGTAAAATGGTAGATATCTCCAATCAAGTTAGATTTGAGCAACCGTTTCATTTCCCAGAAAGTACCTATAAAGTGGTTATGATAACCGATCTGGTTGACCAAGTTTTTCTTTTTTGCCATTTCTACCAGTTCACTGCCTTGTTCTGCAGAAATGCAAAATGGTTTTTCACAGAAAACATGTATGCCTTTGTTAAGAGCCACTTTTACAATTTCGTAATGAAATTTTGTAGGAGTGGCCACAAAGAGGCAATCAGGTTGCTCAGCCTCAATCATTTTATTGTAATCAGTATAGCAATGGATGGAGGAATATTTTTTGAAAGCTTCCAGCACAAATGCAGAAGTATCGCAAACTCCTACCAGGGTAACTCCGGGATGGGCATTCACTATGGCGCAATGGGATAAGCCCATCTTGCCAAGTCCAATAATAACAGCCTTTATCATGCTTTTTTTATTTTTAATATATAAAGTACCAAGTGGCGGAAAAATAACAATTGATTGCTAATGTTTCTTTTAAATACCTCGGGTCGGTAAAAAATTCTCACTAACCATTCCAGGCCAGTCTTCTGCCAAAACATGCCGGGTCGTTTTGAATTACCAGCGTACCAGTCAAATACATTACCTATTGCGCAAATAATTTGTGTGTCCAGGTATTCTTTATTCTGATAACCCCATTTTTCCTGCTTGGGAGCTGTCATTCCTACAAAAATGAGGTTAGGCTTAAACGTATTTATTTTCTGTCGCATTTCCTGTAATTCAATTTCTGTAAAGACCTCTTTGAAAGGCGGTGAAAATATATCCACGGTAATATTGGGATATTCTGTATTATACCTTTCCTTTATTTTTATCAGTGTATCTTCAGAGGAACCCAGGAAGAATACCCGGCCATGTACTTTATTGAATTTATCCGAAAAATATCTGAAACAGTCCCATCCGGTAAAACGTCTGACGTACTTCCTGTTCAAAAGGAGAGGCGCCAGACCGAAATACAATCCGTCCAGTACCAGGTAATCAGCTCCGGTTAATGCATCGTGCATGTCCCGATCAACTACAGAAATACCATAGGAATTCGGACTGATAGTATTGATAAGTACCCGTTTGTCAAGGGGTACTATGGACAGATCATTTTTTATTAGATTGAAACCTAGTGATTTTACCGTATTCATCAGGAGTTATAAAAGTATTATTTGCGAATTAAGCGAAAATTAGTCATACAGCAAGGGGCATTTACATGAATAACATATAAAACTCCACCATAGGCTTAAATTTTTCCATGATTCATCCTGAGTCGGATATTGTCCAACGGAAATTCAGAGATTGGGTATATCGTCAGGTTTATTTGTGGATATATTATTATTTATAACTTTGGATACATTAAAAAAATGCTGATAATGAATCAACTCTTTTTTATATGATAACAGTTAAACCATCTGGAGGATTGGCCAATAGAATGAGGGCCATTGATTCAGCTTTACTTATTGGTAAAAGTACTGGACATGAGGTTAGCGTAATCTGGGAAATGTCATTTGAACTTAATTGTTCTTTCCGAAAGCTTTTTTGTTTACCTGACACATTGGACATTCGGGAGTATTCCATAAACAGATACATCAAACGGACTGGTGATTTTTTGGTCAGAAAATTAAGGAAAGCTGGAATAATCTTGCCTTTTGGGTTTGAAAGGCATTTATTTGATATAGATATTTTAGCTATGAAAAGAGGAAATGTTGATTTCATCAACACCTTAGGTTCTGATAGATCAATTTTTATTAACACCGTTCATCAATTTTATAATAGTAATGATTCTTTTGTGGCATTTAAACCCATACCCGAACTTCAGAAGATCATTGAACAATATGTGCGGTGTTTTAGTGCGAACACAGTAGGAGTACATATTCGAAGGCAGGATAATATAGAATCTATCAAACACAGTCCCATTGAAGATTTTATAAGCTCTATGGAACACGAAATAGTTAATAATTCCAAAACATCATTCTTTTTAGCCACTGACTCCGAGCAAGTGGAGAAAACCTTAAGGGATGTTTTCAAAGAGCGCATTTTAACCCATAAAAAGGTGCTTGATAGGAATTCCGAAGTTGGGATACAGGATGCATTGATAGATCTCTTCTGTCTCTCAAAAACAAAAAAAATTTTTGGAAGTTATTATAGTTCTTTCTCTGATATAGCTGCTCAAATTAACAATATTGAGCTTGTTCAGATATATAGGTCACTTTAACTCCAGCGTACTTCAATTATTAGTCATAATCTATGGACAGGGTGGGGAAGTGAAGTCTGAACAATTCCAAAAATCTTTCCACCCTATGTTCCCAGGTATTTTGTTTCGCAAATTCAATGCGAGATAGTTTTAATTCCATGGTGTCATCGTTTGAGGCCTGCAGGATCAAATCAATAACATCATCATCATGATGTAAGGTGTAAACCGATTTTTCGGGAAAAACCATATTTTTAAGATTTGGCAGATTACTTACAACAGCAGGTTTGCCCAATGCAATATATTGCCAAAGTTTATTTGGGGTTGTACCCCGGTTCGCCTTTGTAAGATTGTAAAGTGCTATTCCAACATCAATTTTCGACAATGCATTAAGGAGTTCTTTACCTTTAAGTGTCCCGGTCATTTTTACCTTATCAGGATAGTCAATTTTCTTTAAAAAAGAGCTTTCAATTGGTCCGATAAGAATAAGTTGAAGTTTATCATGCGTGGTAATTTTATTCACAATTTCAAGGGATATTTGTCTTTCACTAATGAATCCTAATAATCCTACTATTATTTTATTTTTGGACACATTAATGTCATGCACTTCAATGGGGTTGAAATTTGAAATATCAACTCCCAGGGGTATTTCATAAGTAGCCGGATTGTATTTGCTTAATTTACCAACAAGATAATCCGATGTGGCAATGCAAAATTTAGAGGTTAAAACAACCTTTCTTTCGCATTTTGAAATATATGCATTGATCAACCTGCTGTTATATTTACTGGTACTCGTATATTCATCATTGCAATAATATACCCGGTTTTGAAAGAAACGGGACAACATGGCAGCCGTAAAATCAAAATTTACCACGACAAGATTACCAAGTTTATTTTTAAGTTTGGCAAATAACCATAGCTGGTATAGTTCATTAATTAAAGGTAACCGATAGCGCAATCTGTAATCCATTGGGAACGAAGGCTCAATCAGCGTTATATTGTTCTCAGGATTGTTTAATGCTAATTTTGGCCATCCTACTTTGTTCCTGGCTATAAAAACTACTGGTATTTTTCGGGCTATAGCATAGGTAAACTGGTGCCTTGCTCTGGGAGGTTCATCCCATGAAGTTATTGTATTGATTATTATCCTGGGCTCCATTGTTATAAATATCAAATCAAATAGTTAATCCGGCATAGACTTTCACAATACTATATTATAGAAGTTCATGAGGGCTTTTCAGCTACTTCATTCTTCACTTTTATGGATTCGTCTCTGTCCACATCGAAAACATACAATATAAGTAAAAGCACCACATCAACTCCACTGAATAACCCTTTTCCGGTAATCATGGTAAAGCATTGAAATAGAATGTAGTACTTTAGATAACTATAAACAGGACTGACAGGAAAAAACAACGCTTTTAAAATCATTAATAATCCACCTATTACAAAAAAAACTCCATACTTCACATAATCACCTATAATGCCTATATCTGAAAGATAATAGCCGAATCTCATGGAGTAATAAGCCATGTTCACACCATAAGCACTGCCCGGACCTGGCACACCGTTACCAAAAACATAGGCTAATCCGTTCGGCATAAACCGGGTAAGAAAAAACGATGCGGCTTTGAGCCTGACTCCTTCACCCATTTTATTTGCCTGATTAGTGGAAACATGAGTAAGCTCAATAAAAATTTCCCGAAAAATAAAAAATATGCTAACAAATGAAAGAGATACGATCAGAATGATGGCGAATCTTGATTTTACCCTGGTAGAAAACAGCAGATTCATCAAAGTAAGGAATGCCAGTGAAAACAAAAACGCTCTTGTTCCCTGCAAGACGTACATTGATATTATTAAAAGTGCGAAGGCCAAGCTGATTATGCTGTGCTTTGAAAAAAAACGATTGAGGAAATAGAAATATGCGGCCTGACTGAGTAACATCCCGGGCACAAAAAGCCTGATGGTACCCCTGGTTTCGCGTAGATATATGTCTAAAAATGTATTGGGGTACATGATGTACTGTAAGAAAAAAAGACACATAACCAGTGAACCAATAATAACAATTAATTTGAGAATATACCGGATAGAAACCTGGTAAAAATGCAGATAAAAATACAGGAGGTAAAACCAGATAAGTCTGTTTGCAAATGCAGATACCATGAAAGATTGGTTGTGAAATGCACTGGCGGTAATATAGCTTGGTAATGATGCTATAATCATTAACAGGATTGGTAAGGCAAAATTCATTTTTACCTTATTACCTGGTTTGTATATTATATGAACTACAATCAGTATAAATAGTAACGCGGCAACACCTATCTTAAAAATTTGCCGGATGGAAGAAGGTATTGCGCTAAAGGCAAAAAGATCGAAATAGCCAATTATGGCCAGTAGCACAACGATATTACTTAAATGTTTGTCGAGAGGCCTGTTCATTGTTAGGTTTCAGAATTACCTGTTCAAATAATTAATTTAAGCTATCAAAACTATACATTTTTATTTTAATCGATCCTTGAGTTTCTCCTTAACAACAATGGCGATTCCCTTAATATCCTTGAACTTAAAAAATACCGTGTCAAAAATAAAAGCAACCATGATTGCAGTTGTTATGTATGGATTGCCAAACCATATAGAGAAAATCATGCAATTTGTCAAAATTACTTTGGGCCCCCAGAATTTTAAAATCTGCATAGCTGAGAACTTCAGGATACGGTATTGTCCAAAATACAAATTAACCGGCACCTGAACAAGTACTAATGCAAGGGCATAAAATCGCACAATATGCAATGCGGAGAAAAATGCGCCAACGACAATTCCTGCAACCAGAATCAAAGACATGGGTATACCCAGTGTAAGCAGTGCTTTCTCCTTTTTTTCGAGGATAAAAAGGTCCATGACAGCAATCGAAAGTGTTTGTAATGGAATGATGGCCCCTACATATGGCATAAAATCCACCACGCCAATCCAATCTTTACCCCATAGCAGCAATGTTAATGGTTTAGCAAACAGTACCAGGGGGACAGCAATAAATATGTTGATGAGATTAATCATGCCCAGGATATCCAGGAAATTGCTTTTATAATCTTCACCGTTTGCTTTCGATTTTATGAGGCTTGGAAACATTACCGGTCCGAGGATCGTATTAATTAAACGGCGAGCCATATATAGAAATTTATAGGAACGGTCATACAATCCAAGAGACACCTCTCCATAAAACTTTCCTACTGCAAAATTATCTGCGTTTCTTGCAAAATAGCTGACTACATTAGAAAAGGAAATACTTTGAAATAATGTTTTTACTTTAATAAAACCTAACCGTGTGAGCTTCAAGCCGTAAATGTGTATGCCAAAACGGGTTCTTTTCTCGAGAAAAATATGCCTGATTATCGGTTGAATAACCATTGGAAGTATCAGGGCCCAGTAAGAGAAATCAAGAACAGCCAGGATAATCATTAAGGCAACGGTAATTAAACTTGTCAGGAAATTCATTTTGCCAATGTAATTGAAATCGAGTTTCTTTTCCAATAGGGCTTTGGGCACAATATTAAAAGCATTGGTAAAGAATTGAAATGATATTACGATGGTTGGCCAGAATAATTCCTTATTACCATAGATCAAGGTAATCGGATAAGCCAGTATACATAATGAAAGACATAATAAGACGCCGACCCATACGGATAGATTATATATGATTTTTTGAAATTTCAACCCATAATCACTCCTGATAACGGCATGTGATAAACCTGTATTTGAGAATATGAGAATAAACCCGCTGAAAACATTAATTAATGCCACAAATCCATATTCCTTAGGGCCCAGGAAACGCGAAAGTATGATTGTAGATATGAGGGTATCGAAAAACCAGGATAAATAAGTGTAACCACCAAATACAGCTATGTTTTTAAAGAATGATTTTTTAAATCCCATTTTCGATATCTTTTGTTTCTTAATTATTAGTTCAATGCGTTTCCTCTTTAATTTTTATGAGTTGAATTTCCCGAAACCTGAGCAATATATCGTACTTATATAAGTTTTCGATTAAGGGCATGTGTGCATAGCAAATCACTATGTTTTGATTATTTGTTAATTTCTGAGGGTCTTCGGAGATTTGAATATTGAAGTTATATATATCGTTGTATACATTCTGGTAAAAACGTAATTGCGGTATCCACCAGTCAGTTGAATCGCGGAAAACCGTAATATCTTTGTAATTGAGATTTTCTGTTTGAATTTTCTTGAAGCATTCTTCATAAACATCATACATGAACCCACAATTGTTTGTGTATTTCTTATAGGAATCAATCTCTTGAAATATATCCATATAAGGACGGAATATGATGGCAATACCAAAAACTGTAAGCAGTGTAATTTTGTAAGCAAAACCCGTTTTAAGCGTAAGCATAAGTATACCGTTGAAGATATAATAGATACTGACACCTGCAATGATACCAAGAAATGGATAAACAGGGGCCACATACCAGGCAATCTTGGTTTTTGAAAATGAAATGAATAAGGTAAAGGAAAAAAAAACGATTAACGAAAAAATGATGAGTTCTTTAAAGGGGTTGTTTTTAATGCCCCACACGATGACTATTGATAAAGGTATGAATAAAATCCAAGGCATATGATTTCCTGTAGTAAAGAGGAGCCTGAAATAGAATAAAAATGGGTGCTGGTTTTCGTCAAGAACCGTCGCAAACCTTCCTCCGATATCAAAAACCCATAAATCATGGAAATAGTGAGGGAATGTCAATGCTTCAAAAAGAAAGTAAGGCGTAATGATTAAAAAAAATATTCCGACTCCATAGTATAAATGCCGCATCTTAAACAATTCTATAAGTTTTCTTTTATAGAGGGTATAAAGCAACATGCCGGGCAATATTAAGAGTCCTGCCACATCCTTAAATAAAACGGCTCCAGCCATGGAAGCGCAAGCAAGATAAAGGTATTTATATGATTTAGTGTCAAAATCGGTATTTAAAAACTTATAAAAGTATAATAGGGCCATGGTTGAAAATAACAGCAGAAATGCATCCATATCACCTGAGCGGGCAACATGATGAAACATATAAGACTTGATGCTTACAAGTACTAAGCAGATGAAAACACCTAATAAAACACTTTTGTTTTCTTTATAGAAAAAGCCAATGATGAAAATGAATAACAGTGCTGAAGCAATTACCGATGGTAATCTGATTGCCAGTTTGCTGTCATATCCCAACAATTTCATAAATCCGGCCTGCATCCAGAACAGTGTTTTGGGTTTTGTTACAGGCAGACTGTAATTTTGTCCGCGCCAATCGTCCCATGCCAGCAAGGATTTTCCATGATAAGCAAGTTCATAAGCTACCATTGCATAGAGCGATTCATCCCATCTTTTCAATGGTTCTTCGTTCAGTTTATAAAACAACGGACTGAGAAGAAGGATGCCGGTAATAACCAGGATAAAAATGTTTTGGTTTTTTGAAAAAGACTCCTTTGGAATCTTAATTGATGAAGGAAATTCACTATTGGTTTTCATATAGTAAGGTAGTTAAAAGTATGATCATTAAGAATGCTTAATTCTTTGTAAACAAACCTTTAAATCCATCATCCACTATCACCTCTTGATTATGTTGTTACTATCAAAATAGTCAATTGTAAGCTGTAAACCCAACTCAAGCCCCTTTGTATTCCAATGCCCGTCAGTTGGGATATAGAGTAATTCCTTAGATTTCTTAAAAGTACTATATAAATCAATATATTTTATACCCTTTTCATCTAATTTAATATAAAGCTTTGGCAGTAAGTTGTTGTAGCTGTCATTATTAATTACCTGATGATAAAGCGTATATTTGCCGGGTATCGGCAGAAATATCAGTTCTATGTTAAACTTGTTTTTTAGTTGCAAGGCCAGGTCAGCAATATTTTTGCTGATATTCTCAATTTCCTCTTCAGTATGTTGATAATAAAAACTTGTTATATCATTGTTAACTTCTTCATGATAAAACAACCAGGGTAATGAATCATTTAGTGAATATAGAGGAGTAAGCTTTGAAATATATCCGAAAAGGTCGAATTTTAATGTGGCAATCTTTCCATAAATCCATGTAGTGGGGTAACTGCGTTTAAGCATGACATCATATAATTCTTCGCTTCGTTCGTAAAATGTTTGAATACGTATTTTATTTAAAAATTTCCGGATGTTTGAGCGGTTATCAATTTCATAATCAGATGAGGGAGGATTCTTAAATCTGACAGGAATTAACCGTTCCGCAGATTCATAAAGCATGATTTTGGGCGTTGTGTCACAATAATTCTGCTGACTCAAATAAAGCATGGGATACTCAAAATGCACAAAATGAACATTTTTATTCATTCGTTTTGCAATTTCAGCCGGAAACTGTGTTGGTTTGCACATATCCAAAAAACTATCACCAATGATGATAATATCAGCATCATTTAATGAGGATTGTTTTTTTGAATATTGAAATTTTTCTCCTACCCGGGGAAGATTCTCTTCTTTAAAGTGGTTAATATGACTGAAATAATAAAGCTCGCCATATTTGGTGTCATCCCAATATCCTTTTACAATTGGTTCTTTAAGCACGAGATTAAATATCTGTTCATTTCGTACAGCAATAAATGCAAACAAGCAGATTCCTCCCAGAACATATATCGAAATTTTCAGAACTTTTACTTTCATTGCTGATGACTTGTTATTTGTTGCTTTTAGTTTCCATTAAGACTTGTAATCTATAATCATTAATCAAAACTGAAAATAAAGAAAATCGATATCTTCCCATTTTCCGAGCAGGAATATGGAAAAAATCATTACTGTTAAAAGTGACCATTTCAGTATGGCCGGAGATGTTTTCAGATACTTTTCAGACAGATCAAATTTGTCTTCAAGAATATCAACAAGTAATAGTACAATTATCAAGAAAATACTCAACGCGAAATCAACTGGAAATCTAAATAAATTGATGTCATTTACCGGTGTCATGTGCCCTATGCCTTTTATAATATAAAAAGCGTCTCCCACGTTGTTGGCCCTGAAGAATATCCAGGCAAATATGGCCAATGTACAGGTAATTAAAATTTGAATTAAGCCAAGCAAACGTGGAAACCTGGTGAGACCGATTGCCTGGTTGAATTTTTCACGTATATTTTTTGTCCATATGGCAAATACGGAATAGAAACCATGTAAGGCTCCCCAGATCACAAAGGTCCAGTTGGCGCCGTGCCATAACCCGCTTACCAGAAAAGTGAGAAAAAGATTGAGGTAGTACCTTTTTTTCGATACACGGTTTCCGCCAATGGATATATAAAAGTAATCACGGAACCAGGTTGACAGGGAGATATGCCACCGTTGCCAGAATTCCCTTACGGATTTGGCAAGATAGGGCATCCTGAAATTGACCATCAGGTCATATCCCATAATTTTAGCTGATCCCCTCGCGATATCGGAATAGCCTGAAAAATCGCAATAAATCTGAACAGTAAAGAACAGAGTGGCAATTAAGTAATGCATACCCTGATAATCTGTAGTGTTATTATACACAAGGTTAACATATTCAGATAACCTGTCTGCTATAACAACTTTTTTAAAGAATCCCCAAAGCATGAGCACGACACCGTCGCGTACATTTTCGTATTTAAAAGAATGCTTTTGATAAAACTGCGGAAGCAGGTTGGTGGAGCGTTCAATAGGTCCGGCAACCAATTGGGGAAAGAAGGAAACATAGAGTGCAAATTTGCCAAAATGATATTCAACAGGTTGATTTCCCTTGTACACATCAATAGTATAACTAAGGGTTTGAAAGGTGAAAAAGGAGATACCCACCGGCAATAATATATTGTATGAGGGTATATCATAAGCAATGTTGAACTGATTGAAAAGTGAATTAATTGAATCGCCGAAAAAATTGAAATACTTATAAAAAAACAGTATGCCAAAGCTTACGATCAGTCCTGTTGATAAATAGAAAATCTGAAGGCCCTTCCTCCTGGTCTTGTGAATTCCTATTCCACAAAGGTAATTTATGAAGGTTGTTATAAAAATCAGAACTACGTATTTGTAATTCCAGCACATATAAAAATAGTAACTGGCAATCAACAGCAACACCCAACGGAACCGGTAGGGAAGCAGAAAATACAAGGCCACTACAATTGGGAAGAAGATCAGGAATTCTAAGGAATTGAAAAGCATAACAAATGGTCTGTATTTTAGTTACATTTAATAAACTTACCCACAGTTATTTTGTCATCGATAATGGCTTTATATAGGTATATGCCTTCTGAAAATTCCGATATATTAATTCTGATTTCTTCATTATGTTTCGCATTTACTTCTTTTAGCATAATTCCGGAGTTATTATATAAGGTTAGAGTTATATGTAAAAATGGTTCACATTTAAAATGAAGAATATCATGAGCCGGGTTTGGATAAACAACAGTATTATGCCTGGCGTTAGCATCATGTAAATAAGTTCCGATTGATACAATGAGGGTAAAAGCTTGAATAATCTCTGAATGTCCATCTCCCACTTTAAGAATAATGCCATGGGAACCAACATGAGCCATGCTTGGTGTCCCTGTGAGAATGCCATTTTCGAAGGAGAGCCAGTCCGGTTTTAGTGTTGCCGAATAGGTCAAAACATCACCAATATCAATATCTGTTGCAGTTAATTCGTAAAAATACAATTCACCTGTATATGCTGATTTACCTGGTGTTGAGGTGATTATGGGAAGGTCATTGACATTGGTTACAGTGAGTTGAAAGGTTTGATCGGTAAAATCTTCTCCGTCAGAAACGCGCAAAGTGACAGTTTCGGTACCTACATTTACATTGGAAGGTCGTCCGCTTAATATTTGGGTGGAAGCGCTAAATGTGAGCCAGTCAGGTTTTTGCAAGACTGAATACACTAATGGATCATTATCATTGTCAATGGCTGTTAATGTATAGCTATAATTAACATCCTCGTTTGTATTGAGAGTTGGAGTTGATGTAATCACCGGTGGATCATTGCTTTTGATAACGGTATATATCACCTGCGTTGAGTCCGATTTTTGAAATGCGCCATTTCCTGAATCAGTTGCTTTTAAAGTCAACGTTTCGGTTCCATACCATGCGTCATCGTTAACTGAAACATGGAGTACCCTATTGGCATCAATTGTTGCGCATAATTCAGAACCTGATTGGGAAGTAACAGTCCATTGAATTAAACTTGCAGGATCTTCATTATCTACGACATAGTTATCGAGATTTAGGTTTTCAAAAGGAGTTCCCTGGTTTGTGGTTTGCTGGGGTATTGTAAAAACATCCGGGGCGGTGTTCAAATTGTCAATTGCTTCAAACCATTTGGCAGCCATTTTGTTATAGCCTGTCTGATTGGGGTGAAGATTGTCTGCCATATCCGTTGAATAATTAATTCCGGCACCGGTTTCCATATTCACCATGATTATCCGATCATCACAACGTGCATTAACCATGGCTTCTACATTATTGTTGAAGGTAGTAGTTAATGACGAATATGTGGCTCGATTAATAATTCGTGCCACAAGTACGATAACATTATTATCATAGAGCCTTATCATATCTAAAATATCCTCTACATCACCGGCACTTGCCTCCAGGGCATTTGTCCCAATGTGTAGCAGAATGATATCGGCGGGATAATACTGCAAGTAGGGTCCGGGCGATTCATATTGAGCAGCCCTTTCATTATAACCTGTATTTATCAGCACTGCGAGCTGATCATCAGTAATGCCTGGAAATCCGGCATGATCATCCATTTCGGGATCCTGGAAGTAATTAATACCGGTATTTTCACTTCCGACAAAATCAAACAGATAACCGGAATTTGTAATCAACTGGTATAAATGGTAGCGATAAGATATCCGGTCTCCATCGGGTCTGGGATTCGTACCATCGAGAGAATTATTATCATAGGTAATGGAATTACCCAGGGGCATTATCTTAAGGAGCTGCTGTGCCTGAATATTTGTCACTGCATAAAAATGGAATATTGCTATGTATAGTGCTATTCGAAATTTAACCATTGGCTTGTGATTCAATTCAAATTTTCGTAAATTTCCCATAGTACATGTCATTTTCTTTAATGGCTATGATGAAATACGTTCCATTCGCCAGATCGGTAACATTGATTTCCAATAATTCCTGGTATTCTGTATCAAATTGTTTTTGTAATTTCCCGTTAATATTATAAATGCGGATATTTTTTTTGCCTTTTTCCGTGAATTTAACAAACAAATAATCCTGAACCGGGTTTGGATAAACGCTTACAATTAAGCTTTTATTTATTTCATTCATGGAAGTAGTTGCGCTAACGGTAAGCATAAATTCCTGAATTACTTCAGTTTGTCCGTCACTTACTTTAAGGACAATTGGCCAGTCGCCGATATTATCTTCAGAACAGGTACCTGCCAGAATGCCACAGGTTGATCCAGGTATAAAATCAAGCCATGAAGGCTTCATGGAAACAGAATAGGAAAGGTGATTTTCGTTGTCAATATCGGTGGCTTTCATTTCATATAAATAAGCCTGGTTGGAAAAAACATTAAGATCAGGAACCGAAATTATTTCCGGTGGATCATTTACATTATTCACGATAAGCTGAAACGGCTGATCCACCCAAACACTACCATCAGATACACTAACAGTTATATTTGTGATTCCCACATCATCATTTAAGGGAGTGCCACTTAACGTGTGGGTTAATGGATCCCACTTTAACCATGCAGGTTTTAAAGGAACGGCATAGGATAAAACATCATCCGGATCTATGTCAGTCGCTAAAATGGTGTAGCTAAACAGTTCATCTTCGTAGGTTTTATCTGCAGGAATTGAGCTTATTACCGGAGGATCATTGATTGGTTGAACAGTAAAAACAATGTTAATGGAATCTTTTTTCCGGAATGCGCCATTTCCATTGTCTTCAGCAAAGAGTGTAATGGATTCGGTTCCGAACCAGTTCATATCAACGGGTGCAACATTCAATATCCGATTGGCATCAAGCGTAACTGATATATTTGATCCGGTTTGTTGTTTAAAAGTCCAGGTTATTAAACTAACATCTTCTTCATCTGAAATATAACTATCTAATGACAAACCTTCAAATGCAATTCCTTCATTTGTGAATTGGGTTGGAATATCTGCAATTACCGGTGGAGAATTCAGCTCGTCGATAGCCTGAAACCATTTTATCGCCATTTTATTGTATCCTTCTGTGTTCGGATGCAGGTTATCAATCATTTCTGTGGAATAATTGAGAGCCGATCCGTTTTCGATATCTACTGAAATGATCCGGGGATCATTTCGCGCCTTAACCATTGCTTCAACATTGTCGTTGAAAGTTGTTGTTAATGCGGAATATGTTTTACGATTGATTATTCTGGCCACCAGAATAATCACATCATTGTCATAAAACCTTATATTGTCCAGTAAATTCTTAACGTCTTTAGAACCAGAGACCAAACCATTGGTTCCGATATGTAGCAGGATGATATCGGTTGGATGATGAACTAAATAGGGACCGGGGGCTTCCTGTACTTTTGTTCTTTGATTATATCCGGTTTTAATGAGATATGCCAGTTGAGAAGTAGTGATACCCGGAAATCCTGCGTTATCATCCATTTCGGCATTTTGGAAAAAATCATTCCCCGCGTTCTCACTCCCTGTGAAATCAAAGGAATAACCGGCATCTTTAATTAACTGATAAAGCCAAAACCTGTATGAGATTCTAACACCGTCAGGCCGTGGTGGGTTATCAAAGCTATTGTTGTCAAAGGTAATAGAATTACCCATCGGCATTATCCTTAATGGCTGAGAAAAAGTATTCTGAAATAATATAAAACAAGGAAGAAATGCAAACAAAATAATATCTCTTGTGTATGTTTTTGAAAGAAACATTTAGGTATTATTTAAACCCAACATTCATATTCTTTATGAATGTTGGGTTTCTTAAACATCAATTATTGCATTTATCTCTATTAATTCTTCGTAATTTTACCCATTCCGATTTTATTATTCTGGAAAACCTTATAAAGGTATACTCCGGTTGATAATGTTGAAATGTCAATATCAATGATTTCTTCATTATCAACAACGATCTGTTTTTGAAGACTACCGGAAAGGTCAAAAATTTCAACTTTTGTTTCACCTTTCTCTGCAAGTTTAAAATAAACTTTCTCGTTGGCAGGAATGGGATATACACTATTGACAATGCTGTTATCAACATTATCTATAGCTGAAGCAGCCGTGACTGTTATTGTAAAAGCCTGCAAAACATCGGCATGCCCGTCACTGACCTTCAGAATCAGTGCATAAGGTCCCAGATCAGCTTCAGTTGGCGTTCCGGTTAGAATACCACTTGTGGAACCAGGTGTAAAGGTTAACCAGGCAGGAATGGTCTGAGAAGCAAAAGAAAGTACATCACCTTCATCAACATCGGTTGCTGTTAATTCATACATATATAGCGAATTAGCTTGAGCGGTTTCGATGGGTGTTGAAGTAATCTCAGGCAAATCATTTACATTATTAACAGTTAATTGATAGGTTTGGTCAACTCTAGGCGCAATTCCATCGGAAACACTTACGGTAATGCTAAAAACACCGACATCATCATTGGAGGGAATGCCGCTTAATACATGGGTAATGGGATCAAGTGTTAACCAATCAGGATTAGTTGATGCAGAAGTATAAGTTAAGGTGCTGCCAGCGTCAATATCATTTCCGATAATTTGATAACTATATAGCTCATCTTCATTGACAGATGATACCGGAATTGAAGTAATCGCAGGTGCGTCATTAATATTGGCTACAGTAATATTGAATGATTGTTCAACATCAATTAAACCATCGGAAACGCGTAAATTTACAGGATGCTTACCTACCATTGAATTGTCAGGCGTGCCGCTTAAGACAGCGTAATTTGCTTTACGGTTATAGGTAAAAGTAACCCAGGATGGTTTCTCAACCACATAAATACCCATGGTATCGGAAGGGTTAAAATCGTCGGCCATAATTTTATAATAAAAGGGCAAGTCTTCGTCTACCGTTGAATCGGGCACAGTGGTAATCAGCGGAGCAAAATTAGAGGAACATGCTCCGCTACCTGCAACTACAGCATTATTGTTATTAATGATGTCGGCTTCAGTCAATGGTGTATTATAAAATGCCAGTTCATCCAGAAGTCCATTATACCAATACTTCTCCCCGGTCATATTCAGGCAGCCAATGTTCAAAGCGTTGTTCCCTCCAAGATTACTAACGTTCTGTGTGACCTCATCAACAAGAATCTTATCAACATAGAGGCGAATAGCATCGGAAGTTGCATTAAGGGTTGCAACAACATGGTGCCATTCACCATCCAGTACACTTCCTCCCTTTAAACTTGCAGAATTAGGGGTAGGGATATAATCCCTCACAAAAAAACCAACTTCTCCTGTTGTAAGCACTCCAAGCCAAAATTGAGAATTGTTTGACTCTTCATCTCTTCCTACCAAAACCATGGTTTGTGAAGGAGTGGCACTGGATTTCATCCAGAGCTCGATAGAGAACGAAGGTACATCATCAAAGTCAAAGAATATTTTTGCTGGTTCAACGTCATCCTTCAAATTCAGGCTATCATTCACGCCATCGAATAACAATGCCTTGTCAATTAGTCCGGTCACCTGGCTTGGATTAATTCCGGTAAGGTTATAGCCTCCGATGTTGTCAATATAAGGTGAGCCTCCGGCATTATCAAAATTCCAATAGGCAATTAAATTGTCTCTGCAAACGGGTACATCTCCGAGAAAAATGTTAAAACTCTGATCGACAGAGCCATTGGAATTAGTTGCCCGTACAATTACGGGTACATTTTGGCTAAATGATGTAGGTAACCAGGAAATAACTCCGGTGCCTGCAGCTATGGTCATATTTTCGGGTCCCTGTACTAAAGAATAAGTAGGGGCAGGATTACCTGAAGCACTTACGTCATATGTGTAGGGTTGGTTTATGATTGCCGTGGTATCCGGTGAGGTAAGTATTTCAGGGCTGTTTCCACTGCAATAACCAATACCATAATCCCTCATGGCCGTATAATCTCCGGTTATTTCACTTTCAGTAAGAACGCGATTGTAGACAGCAACTTCATCAATGGCACCATTAAAAAAATATGTAGGTGTCATATTGAAAACCATATTTCCTATGGTTATATCAGAGGTTGTTGATAAATCGGCAGTTAGGGTAACCGGGGTGCCCCCGGTGTTCTGCAGTATACCGTCGACATATAGGAAGTGCTTCTGAAGGGCTCCGTCTCTTACAGCCACAATATGATGCCATACATCGTTATTGTATGATACGCTGGTTGTAACAACACCATTTGATCCATCACTGGCTCTTGTGTACCAATTAATTTTCCCTAAGGCTGTTACGCCAATCCACCAGTGGGTTGTTAAATTACTAGTGCTGGGATCATCGCGACCAATAAATACTTGATTGCCGCTCGCTGCCGTTGTTTTTACCCATAATTCAATAGAGAAGCTGCCGGCAGCGGTCCAGTTGAAATCGGCATGGCTGGGAACTGATATAAATGAGGAGCCATTAAAAAGCTGAGCGTTTCCACTGATTCCTGCTGTTTGCAAAGGAGCGGAAGTACCTGCCAAACCATTGTGATTGTCTTTCTCATCGACAAAAGTGGGACCTTCTGACTCCTGCAGCCTCCAATACGAAATCATACCTGCCGGGCATTGGGAATAACCATTACTGACTATGATAAGTGCCAGTATTGATAATAATAGTTTTAAGGGTAGATTTTTCATTTTCATAGGTATTGAATTAGTTAAAAGAATTTAAAGTTTCAAATAAGCCTGTAAATAGTTTCTTTTATAATAAGGGCTAAAATTAAGTATTTATTCAATAATCGGAACAGCGTGTTGTGTTCATTTTGATAAACGTTAGGCGTTACATGACCAAAATTCGCTGAAGTATGGTATTCCTCATTTTCTCCTTTTATTGGGTTCGTTTATGAAACGGCAGATGTTGCATAATAATTTTTACAATTTTTTTTGAGTATTTAACAACAGGATTCAGCAATAATATGCTAACCAAAACCTCACGGGCAGTGAACTCCCGGACCATGTATTGCTTATGCCAGTCAATTACCTTTTTTTGACCCGTTATTCTTTTTGTAAAATAAAAATAAGCGTATTCTCTGCGAATTTTCTTGTAACGGGAGTTTACTTCTGATGATAAATGTCTGTACTCAAAAAGAACCTTTTCATAATGCTGATACAAGGTGCCATTCTTAAATACTACGGTACTTGTTCCGGATTCACTGTGTCTTCGGGTATAACTCAGGATTTGGGGAATGAAACCGACATTGAAACGGTACATCATTTCATAATCCAACTCAGTATCAATGTGGTAGCTGTTTTCATCAAAAATTACCGGAAACCGCTCAAGTTTTTTAAGGTATTCCATGGAGAACATTATTGTAGTAATGGATCCTATCAGGTTGAACTTGAGTAATAAATGCCTGATAAGCATTTCTTTACCATCGAATACTTTTCCGTCATAAATGTTATAATTATTCGGATAAACAATGGTACTATCAATCCGATAGGACGAACACAGGCCTATGGATGGGTTGCTTTCGAGCAATCCGGTCATTTTTTCTATGCAATCGGGATAAATCCAATCATCAGCCTGCACCATTTTAAAATAACGCGCATTTTTATTAGCGTAATAGAAAGCTTTGTTCCAGTTTTGAACCAAACCGACAAAGTGGTCGTTTGTATATACTTTAAATCTGTTATCAGTCTTTTGATACTGTAGTGCAATTTCCAGGGACTTATCCTGACTACAGTTATTATTTACAATGCATTCCCAGTTTGAATAGGTTTGTTGCAGGATACTGTCAAGACACTCTTCGAGATACTTTTCTCCGTTATAAACCGGCACGCAGATGGTTACCAGGGGTTGTTCCGACAAACTCATGATTCTACAAATACGTTAAATTTTAAAATGGTTATTCTGTTCATTTCTGAGCTTATCAATCAATCTTCCCTGGGGTAATTCAACATCGTCATAAGTTAAAACAGTGTCTTTAGCGATGTCGTGTTTAAGTTTACAGCCTTCAGCAATTCCAATGGGAAGGATGTTTTCCTTGGCAGTGATATCTGAATTCTCACAAAGTCCGTATGTCATATAACCTCCCAAACCATCAATAGTTTCACCCCTTTTCAGGTTTGTTTTTGCTGTTGCAATAACATCAACCCTGGGTGCTCCAAGAGGTGTGAGCGCAGCATCGTTGAGCAGAACAGCTCTTGCAACAGTGTTTGGAACTTCAAAATGGCAGAGATGATAGGGTGTATAAAACAGATATAAAGGACCTTCACCCAGTTTATAGAGGTTCAAATAATGCTTCTGCTGAGGATGGTCATGTGTGCCAAGCACATAAACTCCCGGTCCGGGTTCTGCGCCTACAACGTAATCCACAATACCGGGACCATCAATTAATGCTTCTAAAGGATAAAGAGCGTTGGCCAGGCTTTTTAACGGAGTACCTGTTTCAACTGTAGGGCCAAACATACCTCTTTTAGCAACTCTCATGCCGGTTGCATTGGCAACGATAGCTTGCTCAAAAGATATTTTGGTGCCATCGGCAAAGGACGTAACCATATAGGGGTTTTGTCCCCATTTTTTAGCAAAGCCTTCCTGAGTGGTCGGGTTTCTGTATGGATCATGCAAACCCTTAATGTTACCGCATAATACCGGTTTAACGCCAATATTTTTGACAAATCTGTAAAGATTCATTTCAACACCAGGTTGGTCACCATCAGCGCCGGTATATACTATTCCGGCTTTATCGGCATATACTTTTAGAATGGACCCGACTGTTCCGTCGATTTCTGCATTCATAAGGATTACATGCTTTTTGTTTTTAATGGCAGCAAGCACAAGATGAGCAGCGTATTCAATACTTCCGGTTACTTCAATGATAGCGTCAATTCCTTCGGCGGTGCAAAGCAGTTGGCCATTATCAGTAACAGAATATCGGCCTTTTTTAATATTGTCATCTATCTCATTGGAATTAGAAACTTCCTCAATGTTTTCAATTCCAGCCTCAAGATAAGCTCTTCGGGCGGTTTGAATGTTTCTGTTGGCAATGGCGACTAACTCCATTCCAGGAACATAATTGGCAATTTGCAGGGCGATTCCTCTGCCCATGAAACCTGCGCCAATCATGCCAACCCTTACAGGCCGGTTTTCTTCCTGCCTTTTTCTTAATGCAGTATCTACAATAATCATGTGCTCATTAAAATTATCAAAGTGAATAATTGGGATGGTTGCTGTCCTTTTCCGAAATAACTATTGGTTCAAATGGCCAGTTAATATTAAAAAGCGGATCATTCCAGCGAATTCCCCTTTCAGCGCCAGGGGTGTAAAATTGAGTAACCAGATATGTAACTTCACAATTATCTTCAAGCGTGATAAACCCATGAGCAAAATCCTCAGGAACATATAACATTTTGTAATTATCCTGGGTGAGCTTTTCCCCAATCCATTGCTTAAAGGTTGGTGAATCTGGCCGCAAATCAATGATGACATCCAGAATGGATCCACGGGTACATCGGATCAGTTTACTTTCCTGATATGGGGAAATCTGATAATGCATTCCTCTCAAGGTGCCTTTTTTTGCACTGAAAGAAGTATTGGACTGGCAAATGTTGGAGCTTAATCCATGTTCTTTCATCTCGTTGGCACACCAGCTTCTTCCAAAGAAACCCCTGTCATCTTCAAGTTTTTTAATTTCGATAACAAATGCGCCTTTTAGTTTTGTTTCAGTGAATATCATAATAGGTTTTTTTTACCAGTTCCAGTTTAAGAGATCGTTCAGATAATTCTTTTCCTGAAGTTGATTTAAGATCTTCAGCCTGATTAAAAAAGAGTTCCGATAATTGGCATCTTTAAAATTCATCGCTTCAAGATTATTTTTCAGATCCTGAATGGTGGATGTGAGATTATACTTGGGTTGATGGTTGGGTGCCAGTTTCTTATACAAGTCGAAATTCACCTTATAGGAGCGTTTATCAGGCGGGGCATCCGGATTTATTGATACTTTAACCCCGGGAACAATCTTGGCCACTTCGTATGCCAAATCCTTAACCTGATAATTCCAGGCATTGGATCCGGTATTCACTGCAAGGAAATTACCACCGTTATCGGGTTTTCTTGAGATACCCCATTCAATGGCAAGTGCCATATCCAAAACGTTAATCAGAGGTCTCCAGGGTGTGCCATCACTCAGAATGGTTATTTCGCCAGATGTAACAGCGCCTGCAACAAAATCATTCAAAACAAGATCAAGTCGAAGTCGGTAGCTGAATCCACAGGCTGTGGCAAATCTTAAACAGGTAATGGTGAAGTCGTTGTCAGCAATAGGTTTAAGATCTTTTTCGGCAGCTACTTTTGAACGTGCATATGCTGTTAAAGGATTCAGGGTATCTGTTTCAACTTTGGCTTCTCCGGAAGCTTCTCCGTACATGCTGCAACTTGAAGCGAAAACAAATGATTTAACTCCTTTTTGTTTTGCAGCTTTGGCCATTTCAACAGCTGATTTGTAATTAACATCCATGGTAACACTTTCGAATTTATTCCCCATGGGGTCATTTGATATGGCAGCAAGGTAAACTACAGCAGTGACCCCGTTGAAAACTTCAGGGTCAAAATCCCTTACATCGCCAAATACCTGTTGGTTGAGCTTGGCTTCCGGCAAGAAGCCTGGATTGGATAAGCAGTTGGCAAAGTATCCTTTGTCAAAACCTATTAACTCAGCATTTGGATAAGTGTTTCTTAGTTGTGCAACAACTCCCGGGCCAACATAGCCCATATTTCCTGTTATAAGAATTTTCATTTTATTTATATATTTAATCCAGAATTTTGTTACCAATTTTTCCAGGGGGCATTACCTTTTGAATACAATTCATCAAGGTAATTTTTATCGCGCAGCGTATCTACCGGATGCCAGAATCCGAAATGTTTGTATGCCGCGAGCTTACCAGTACTTGCCAAAATTTCAAGAGGTTCTCTTTCCCATACAGTACTATCTTCAGTAATGTAATCCAATGCTTTTGGTTCAACCACAAAGAAACCGCCATTGATCCATGCATTTTCATGTCCATCACCCTTGGGCTTTTCCCTGAAACTTGAAATTTTCGTATCGGATTCAGCTAATGTGAAAGCACCAAACCTTCCGGGTTGCTGAACCGCGGTTAAAGTAACTATTGCCTTTTGACTTTTATGAAATTCAATTGCTTTGGTGATGTTCAGGTCACTTACGCCATCACCATAGGTCAGACAAAATGTTTCCTGCCCAATGTATTCTTTAACTCTTTTTATTCTGCCACCCGTCATGGTCCCTTCACCAGTGTCCACCAGGGTAATTTTCCAGGGTTCAGCTTTCTTTTTAAGTACGGTAAGCGAATTATCCTCCAAATTTATAGTTACATCAGCCATGTGAAGGAAGTAATTAGCGAAATATTCTTTGATGATATGACCTTTATAACCGCAACAGATAACAAAATCATTGATACCATAAGAGGAATATATTTTCATAATATGCCAGAGTATAGGTTTTCCACCTATTTCAACCATCGGTTTGGGCCTTATGCCACTTTCTTCACTAATTCGGGTACCATAGCCTCCTGCCAAAATTACTGCTTTCATTTTATGTCAATTAATTACTAAAATTTCTTCTTTTTTGCATAACCATCAACTGTAAAACAGTTACTATCCATAGTATACTATTAAATAAAGGCAAAGGTTGTTTATTTTCATAAATAAATTCAGCGTTTTTTTATGAACAGAGGAATAATATAAACCAAAGCACAAGTATTCAAGATTAAATTGAATCAATAGCGAAACTAATTATTTCAGTCACTTCAACGGTTAATCAAAAAACATAATAACGCTATGATAAATTTATATGTAGGGCTGAAAGATGTTAAGGATTATTTGCCTGTACAAATTCATGGGTCAAAAACTACCTTGCTGAAATAAACAGAATTATTAAGTACTAATTTTATCAAATAAACTCCCGGATTTACTTTTAGGCCGTCAGTAAGTTGAACATCCCAGGTAAATAAATTGGTACCCGGCTGTAATAAGCCTAAAGAAATACTTTTTATTTCTTTTCCAGTTAAATCCAACATGGCGAGATATCCGGTTGTTTCATGGATTAGGTTGAATTGTATATTCAACTCATCACTAAAAGGATTTGGAAACACAGAAAATTGAATAGGCTCATTTCTCGGATAATCTGGGATTGTACTCTTGGTAGTCTTAAGGAGGGCATTTGCATAAACTTTAAATTCAGCCAGGTTTATTGCGCCCTGATTGGCAAGCTGTAAACGCACATAACGGCCGGTGCGGTTTACAGCGATTGTGGCAGACGGGTCGGGATAATTGGCATTAAAACTGTTCC
>CAZUBW010000013.1:27344-46773 GCA_964618645.1 uncultured Bacteroidales bacterium
CACGTTCAGCAATTCCGCCAAAATAAGTGCTTGATTGTATGACAGGTTTACCGGGCGCTATGTTGTCAACAGAGGCAGATGAAGCAGGGGTTTGAACTATAGATTCATTGCTGTATGCTGAACTTCCGACATTGTTAAATGCGTACACACGGTATGTATAGCTTGTTGATGCCTGCAATCCTGCATCAGTATATGAAATGGTATTTGGGGTTAATTCAGATACCTGCACAAATGTTCCCGATCCGGTTTTCCGCTCTATCCTGAATCCGTTTTCATTGGATGCATTATCCGACCAGTTTAATTGTACACTTTCCGATGAAGTTGCCAGTGTGGTAAGTAATGTTGGTGCCGTTGGCACGGTTTGCACAGGCGGTTGACCTGTGGTACCAAAAACTTTAAATTCAGCCAGGTTCATTGCTCCCTGATTGGCAAGCTGTAGACGCACATAACGGCCGGTACGGTTTACAGCGATTGTGGCAGACGGGTCGGGATAATTGGCATTAAAACTGTTCCATACGCCGGCCTGTGTCAAGGTTGTATTCAGGTCGAACGAAGTAAACGGAACGTCACTCACAAATATGTAAAAGTTTGACAACCTTGCCCGGCAGCAAATATCGGTTCGATTCCATACTTCTATATGATCAATGTTATAAGATGCCTGAAGATCGATTTGCCAGTATGGACTTTGTTCGTCTGTAGTATGAGTTACGGAATTACTTGACCATTTCCCGCTAGTATTATTATCAATAGCACGTTCAGCAATTCCGCCAAAATAAGTGCTTGATTGTATGACAGGTTTACCGGGAGCTATATTGTCAACAGAGGCAGATGAAGCAGGGGTTTGAACTATAGATTCATTGCTGTATACTGAATTTTCGACATTGTTAAATGCAAAAATACGATAAGTATATTCTGTTGAAACCTGCAAACCCAAGTCTATGTATGATATTGTATTAGCAGGCAATTGTATTATCTCAACAAAAGAACCGGATCCGGACTTTCTTTCAATTTTATAACCTGTTTCGTTAGATGCATTGTCTTTCCAGGATAAAGAAACTGCCTCTTGTAAAGGATTGGTAGTCAGATCGGAGGGCGCTTTTATAAAATTCGGTTGACCTGAAGGAGCTTCAAGAATACCTGTAAGCGCGCTATACCATAAACCTGCCATTTTTTGATATCCCATATCAGTTGGATGCAAATTATCAATCATGTCATTTAAATAATCAATACCAGCACCGTTTTCCATATCTACAATATAGTTGTCGGGGTGGTTACGAAGGCTAAAGGCATTTTCTAAATTAATATTATATTGGGTATTTAATGCGCTATAAACCTGTCTGTTGATGATTCTTGCAATAAGCAATTTGACCATTTTTCCGCTTTGATTCCTGTAGGTGTCAATCAAGTCCAGAATTTGATTAATAGCATTAATATCAGAGGTTAAACCATTTGTACCAATGTGCAGTAAAATGACATCGGGTTGAATGAAATCAAGATATGGGCCGTTTGTAACCTGAGTAGAAGTTCGTGGATTATAACCGCTTTGGAGCAAAGTAACAAGTTGTTCTTTGGTAATCCCGGGAAATCCTCCATTTTCCGGATCAGGAAAGAGATCTTGTCCCGCTATTTCACTACCGACAAAATCGAAATTGTATCCCGCGGATAAGAGTTCATTATACAGATGAATCCTGTAACCAGTTCGCTCGCCGACTGGTCTTAAATCTTCTGAATGGTTATCATATGTAATTGAATTGCCAAGAGGCAATATTTTAATTATAGTTTCTGCTGTTGGAGTCTGAGAGCAATATGAGATCCCGATACCCGTATTATAGTGCTCCTGTATCTCAGATAAATTTATTGCTCTGTTATATAGTGCTAATTCGTCAAGCATACCAGAATAATGAAACCCTTCGCTAAGATTAAGCCATCCAACATTAATTCCTATTGCTGAAGCAAATCCATCTGTATAGACAAAACTGGCGGTTATATCGAGCTGTCCGTCAATAAATAGGCTGGTTGTACCAGCCGTACCATCTCTTACGATAACAATGTGATGCCACGCTCCGTCAATGACTCCCTGATTGCTTTCAATATTTGTACCCACACCATTATTGGCAACAAGATTAAAATTAATGCGCCCCGGATTGGTACAACTCACGCCTGCCCACCAATGCAATTGTGAGGCCGGATCGTCACGCCCAATGATAACGTTATTATTTGAAGTTGATGCAGAGGGACATGATGTTGATTTATTCATCCAGAATTCAATTGTAAAACTTGAATTTGCGTCCCAATCAAAGGATCCGTTATCCGGAATGTCAACTTCTGCCAGACCGTTAAAACTCTGACCGTAGCCTACTATACCTGTTACTCGTGTTGGAATAACTGTTGCACTGGCATCAAGAGAACCGGCGGAATCCTGAAATACCGACAGGTTATTTTCTTCAAGTTTCCAGTAATGTTGTAAATATGATGAACATGGTTGCTGCCCAAAAGAAGGCAAAAAGCCCAGAAAAAGCCAAAGGACAATGAATAATGGATTCAGGTTTTTTTTAATCATTTAGGTAAGTCATTAAATTGTGTAACTTGTCAGAAAAAAATAGGGAAAAAACATTCGGGTTAAACAGCACAAAATTATTCTTTGCGAGGGATAAAGGCCAGTATATTTTGACGAATACATAGATATTTTACATGGAATTTAAAAAGCAGGATATTTGCAGTTTGGCAAACAATCAGGCCTGCATCTTCTGTCCATAGGCTGTTGTACCCATGAGAAACGGGGATGGGTCCTTGTATGAGGAGTTTTAACACAACTTACCTCGTCCTAAGGGGAGAGATTCAGGGTCAAACATGTATAAACAAAGAGGTAATGGCGGATTACCTTATTGAAGAGTCCATATTTAAGCGATATGTTACGGCGACACTATACTATTTAATATAATCTGTCAACGTATAAGATGGCACTTGCTCTGACGGGTTGGATACAAAAATGTGATGCCACAAATCCAAACTCAGTAAAACAAGAATCCTGGTCGGATGTATTATTGGTGGAACAAAAAGATTTTCAATGGCGCTGGTTCGAAAGTACTGATTAATGATCTCAGAGTTTAATAGCTTATTCTTAACTTTATTTACAAAATCATCGTTGATAAAATGAATGCTGTTTTTTACTGCCCCGCCTTGCTTTGGTCTATTTACTATTTCATGGGGTAAGACTTCTTTTGCCAATTCTCTCTGCAAATACTTTGACTCAAAACATCTGTTTTGTGGATCAGTCAACTTCATGCGAAGGCTGTGATCCAATGATAGAGCAAAATGGTTTATATAGCCCAAATGATTTTTCTTGAATAGAGTACCTTCGGTATACAGCGGGTACACAATAGCCAAATATTTGATCCGCTGCTTCTCCACCAATGGCATAATCTGAGTATTTTGACGCCTCCCTGAAAGCGGCATAAGAGAGCATCATGCCCGGCTCAAAAGAGGGAACTCCCATAGTGTACACTATTTTTGGAAGATCATCTATTTCATGACCATCGAAAAAGTATTCATGGTGGTCTGTATTAAATAACTTTGATACCATTCTTGCATACGGGGCATCCGTATTAAATCTGTCATCTGAAGCAATTCCGACACTTGTTATAGCTTTCTGATTCATCTGTGAGCCGAATGCTACATTCAAACTTGAATCCATCCCTCCACTTAGCAAAAAAACACTTGATGGATGATTTACATATAGACGATTAATACTTTTTATCAGGATTTCCTTATACTGAGCAACAGCTTCACTTTTATCCTTGATCCTGTTTTCAGAAAAGGACCATTTATCATAGGCTAATTTACTAAGCTTTTCCTTATTAATAACGATCATCTCACCTATTGTCATTTGATAAACGTTTTTATATATAGTATGAGGAGGTGATGTGTAAGTATACTTAAGAAAGTGATACAACGCTGTTGTACTGATTTCATTCAGGTTCAACTTTGAAATTTTTATAAGTGTCTTTATATTATTGCTAAAATAAAAGATATTGTTTTTATTTATCCAGAATATTTTCTCATGAAAAGTATATTTATCTTGAATGACAAGTAGTTTATCGATTGACTTATCATAAACAATGATTGCAAAGTGCCCGTCGATGTTTTTTGCAAAATCGTCGCCATACTTTTTGTATAACCAGATTATTGATTCTAATATTGATTCATGTATACTGCCAGGGATACTGTCGAGATATTTAATAATTTCGCCATGAAATAATACAGTTATATTGTCTATTGTATTGAATTTTATTTGGTTTCCTTCATAATATAACTTAAGA
The DNA here is from genome assembly GCA_964618645.1 of uncultured Bacteroidales bacterium. GTDB lineage: Bacteria > Bacteroidota > Bacteroidia > Bacteroidales > UBA10428 > UBA5072. The sequence goes on from CAZUBW010000013.1 coordinate 31,664, forward strand.
AAAGATGAGTCAGGTATGAGCGTTTTATTACTTCCCCAACAGGTATTTATTTTATCTATATTCTTTTCAATTGCATACGCACCAATAAATCGATCTTTTTCCATGGTAATTATTATATTGAGGTTTCAATGATAAATGAATTAATATTACGAATTAAAAGTAAAGAAGTTATCCCTTAATAAAATTTGAACACTGGTTTGCTAAAATCCATAGTTACAAATAAAATGTTGATTGATTTCAAATTAATGACGTTACTTAATTTTGGGTTTTGTCACCCTTGATGTATATTCAAGTGTATAAATTCACTGTATGACAAGCCACCACTCCCGCCGTTTCAGTCCGTAACCGGTTATAGCCCAGTGAAACAGGGATAAAGCCGTTTTCAACAGCCAGCTTTACCTCATCTGGGGTGAAATCGCCCTCGGGTCCAATGAGTATGATGGCATCGCACGCTGCCAGCTGCTCGTTCTTCAGCTCCCTGCGTTCGCCTGGCTGGCAATGGGCAATAAACCGGTTGGCATGGGGGAGGACAGGGTCTTCTACCAGCTTTTCAAAAGCGGTAAGCTCGTTCAGTACGGGTAAACGAGGAACCATGGCCTGTTTTATGGTAGAGACGATCAGTTTGTGCAGGCGGTCGGTTTTCAGCACGCGCCGCTCAGAACGCTGGCAGAGGAGGGGGGTGATGGTGTCAACGCCAATTTCAACTGACTTTTCAATGAACCACTCGAAGCGGTCGATGCTTTTGGTGGGCGCGATAGCGATATGAATCTTATGCTTCCGCTCCGGGGGCGACGGCAGTAACGCGGTGATTTCGAGACGGCAAGCATTGGCAGCGGGTTCGGCGATCACGGCCTCGTACATTCCGCCTTTCCCATCTATAAGTGTTACCTTATCACCCTTTCCTAACCGCAATACACGCAGGCAGTGCGCGGATTCTTCGGGCGAAAGGACGGCGGTGTTGTTCAGGATGTTGGGGGAGTAGAAGGTGTGCATATGTTGCTGTTGGCTATTGGCTATTGGCTATTGGCTGTTTGCTATTAGCTATTGATTTAATTACTTCAATATCTGGTGTTTTTACAAGAACTTCAGAGTTCTTAAATCAGTGTTCCTTGTTCGGTGTTTTTTTGTCTTCTAAGTCTACTAAGTCTTGCAGTCCTGCAGTCTTGCAGTCTTGGATCTTGTCTCTCGTCCCTTGTCCCTTGTCTCTCGTCCCTTGTCACTGCTTTCAACTCTTCCTGTTCAGCCTGAACGGTACACTACCGTCGTATCCCAGTGATACGGGTTCGATGGATACCAGGCTGGCATCGAACCCCAGCGCTTTTACATCTGAGAGGCTATGATGCGAAAGAAAGAGATAGACGTTAATAATCAGTTTCTCTGTGAACTTGAAATCGAGGTCGGATATGTTCAGCCTGTCGATGAGGATAAACCTGAAATCGGTTAAAACATTGTGCTTCCGGAGCGAGGGATATCCGCTGAAGAGATCTATTTCACCCGTTTTGGCCATTTCGTTGGTGATTTGTTTAAACATGGCGTTTATCCTCGGTTCTACCTTGAACCCCAGGTAAAAATCGATGCGGGTGAGTATGCCCGGGATAATGTGGGTCACTTTATAATCCATGGCACGTGGCTCATCGAGGATATCCACATGGATAAACCAGTAGTGGTCGGCACGCTTGGGCTGTTTATTCAGGATCGAAAGGAGAATCTTTGATTCGATATTGGATGAACGGTTGGCTTTTGTAAGAAACACCAGGTTGGTGGCGGTTTTGGGTATGCTGGTATCGTTCCGGAGGTCTTTGATCACGCCCAGGTACTGGTCGAGAGGCAGAAAGCGCAAATAACGGTTGGTGATTTTCCGGCCGTTATACCACGAAAGCATAACTATGGCCAGCGTTCCGCCCACCAGAATGGGAAACCACCCACCATGGGTAATCTTGTCCAGGTTAGCGTACAAAAAAGCGCCTTCCACCGTCAGGTAGGTGAGAAAGAACAAACCTATCAGCAAGGGATTGACCCGCTTCATCGAAAGGTAGAACAGCAGCAGGAAGGTGTCGATCATCATGGTAATGTTGATCGACAGTCCGTACGCGGCTTCCATGTTGGCTGATTCCCTGAAAGTAAGCACAACCGCTACACAGGCAATCCACAGCAGAAAATTGATGCTGCCGATAAACATCTGCCCCTTTTGCAGTGTAGGGTATTTGATTTTTATTTTGGGCCAGAAATTCAGCGATATGGCTTCGCTGATCAGCGTGAAAGATGCGCTGATCAGAGCCTGGCTGGCAATGATAGCGGCTGCTGTGGCCACGATGATGCCAATGGGCAGAAACCACATGGGCATGATGGCATAAAACGGATTGGTGGTTTCGGTCATCTCGTGTCCGTGCCTGAGCAACCAGGCTCCCTGGCCCAGGTAATTCAGGATGAGCATGGTTTTGACAAAACTCCACGAAACCTTTATGTTATTGATTCCGCAGTGTCCCAAATCAGCGTATAAAGCCTCTGCTCCTGTGGTACACAGAAATACCGCCCCCAGGATAAGAATGGCGCCCGGGTAGGTCGATAACAGGTGAATAGCGTAGTAAGGACTGAAAGCTTTCAGCACCATGGCCTGTTCCTTTATTTCCATTATCCCTAATGTGCCCAGCATCAGAAACCAGATGAGCATAACGGGACCGAAAAAACGGCCCACGTATTCAGTTCCAAATTGTTGTATGGAAAACAGTATGCTGATGATAACAATTACTATAGGAATCACCCGGATATCGGGGTTGATCATCCGCAAACCTTCGATAGAAGACACAACAGTGATGGCAGGTGTGATGATACCATCGGCCAGCAACAGGCTGCCGCCTGCAATGGCAAAAATGTAAACCCAGCGTTTGCTTTTCCGCAACAGGGCAAAAAGAGAGAAAATGCCACCTTCGCCCTTGTTATCGGCCCTGAGGGTGATCATTACATATTTAATGGTGGTTTGAATGGTAAGCGTCCAAATGACACACGACAGGATGCCCAGGATAAAATCGGGTTCAATGGCAATATTGCCCCTTGTGGTGGCTTTGATTACGTATAAAGGCGATGTACCAATATCGCCGAATACGATTCCCATCGTAACGATAACACCTGCCAGACTGAATTTTATGCCGTGATTTTTTCCGCTATCAGCCATAGGTTTACTTTCTGATCATTGTGATTGCTTCACTCCGTTTGCAATGACGTACTGTTTTCAATTTTTTACTATGCCCTATTTTTCATGGTTACCTATCGCAATGACAGGTAACACAGAGATTGCCGCGCTCCACTGCGTTTCGCTCGCAATGACGGTTCATAGCGTCATTGTGAATATGCAGTGGCAATGATCGACGCGTCATTGCGAGCGAGGTACGAGCGTGGCCGTCATTGCGAGCGAGGTACGAGCGTGGCAATCTAAATGAGATTGCTTCACTCCGTTCGCAATGACGAACAACTTTCGCCATGACATTTATGTTTGAAACAGCCTCATTTATTACAAAATAAAAATAGTAAAAATAGCATGCAAAGGTGATGTTTTGGATTTGAAATGCCAAGAAAAAAAACACGGGCACAATTATATTGTGGCATTTGCTGAAATATGAGGCGGATAATGTTACCGGATGTTTTTCTGCCTGACAATTTGGCTGTGCTATTCACAAAATCGATAACATTCATTATATTTGCCGCGATTGTTAACCAAAGATTTTTATCATATTAAACCACTTAATACTATGTATACAAAGAACATCTTTGCAAAGATCAGTACACTGACCCTTCTGGCTGTTGTTTTATGCTTCTTCTCATCGTGCAAGGGCGGAAAACAGTCACCATCACAGGACGAACTGGCAGCCGACAGTATCGATAAGGAATTGCTGGCTTCGGATATCCGTGAAGTTATCTTTCCCTTACCGGCACCTTTTGAACTGACACAGATGCTGAACGAGATAGGCGCCACCTACTCGCCCAAAATTCTTAATAGCGTTAACAATGTTGAAAAATATGTCACCGAGCAAAGTAAGGCGCTGAACCTTGGTATATATGGCGCTGACCTGGCTTATGCAGCAACCTACGAGCAGCAACAGGATATACAGACTTATTTGAATGCATTGAAATCGCTGGCTGATCAGTTGGGTGTTACTTACGATTATTCAGTGTTGCTATCGGACGAATACAAGGAAAAGTTCCAGAACAAAGACACCCTTACCGAGGTGATCACCAACACCATTTATGACACTTACAGCTTTCTGGATGAAAAAAGCAATCCCGAACTGGCTGTCAATATGGTTACCGGTGTTTGGGTTGAACTGATGTACATTGCCACCAATATTTCGGAAGCTTCCTACAACTTTACCGGCTTGGTAGACATTATCAGCAAGCAGAAAACTTCCTATGAAAAAGTGATGAGTCTGCTGGCTTCCCGCAATACCAATGCCGAGATCAAAAGTTTGGAAACCAAGCTTATGACGCTGAAACCGGTTTATGACAAGGTTGAAGCCGGTTTGTCGGAAGCTGATTATAACCTGATACTTAAAACCATCCAGGACGTTCGTAACGCCTTAATTTGAGCATTACCATTAAGCATACATTCAACGAGGGTGTCAAAAGAGACTGTGTAAAAAGTCTTTCGTTTCGTCATCACGAGCGAGTTATGAGCATGGCCGTCATTGCGAGCGAGGTACGAGCGTGGCAATCTAAATGTCATTGCTTCACTCCGTTCGCAATGACATACTGCTCTTATGCTAAGACTTTCTTTACAGCCTCTTAGGGGACAACCTCGTTTTTGCATTAACATATCATGAACGAGTCGATCTTACGGGCATTAATGCGTTTGTTCGCGATTGTTTCCGACAGCAATAAAGCGGGGCAGTCCGATAACCGGCGCAATATTGTTATGGATTACCTCGACCGGCAATACAGCGATGAGATTGTACGAAAGTATATCGACTTTTTTGATGAACAGGTCAGGTATTTTCACCAGCACGATTCTGATGCAGCCATAATCGATCCGGCTGTAAGGAAGAGCAATGCCGTGGAAAGGATCATTGAATTGTGCAGTCAGATCAACGAGGAACTCGAGCATCAGCAAAAAATGATCATGCTGGTATACCTGCTCGATTTTATCCAGAGCGGCGAAAAGCAAAACCGTACCGAGCTCAGCCTGGTAAGGACTGCCGCCAGGTACCTCAAAATCGACGAGGAAGAATTTAACGATGCCAGGTCGTTTACCTTCGAAGAGGTCCATGATGTGGTTCACCAGGACTGGCTGCTGATAATCCGGCCCAAGGACGCCACCCTTTCGCCGAACCTTAAATACCTGGCCGTTGATAAGCTCGAAGGGCAGATCATTGTGTTGCATATACCCAGCGCCGATGTATATATTTTCAGGTACTACGGAAACATGCCGCTGGTGTTGAACGGACACCGGATAAACCCGGGCCGCTCATACATCTGGACATTGGGCGCTGTGATCCGTAACCCCAAAATCGGACCTATCTATTTCAGCTGGATCAGGGGGCGTTTTATACAGGCCAGCGCCGAGGTTAAATTTGTTTTCACTGCCGAGGATATTCAGTTCAATTACTTTAACAGTAAAAACGGGGTTAAAAAGTTCTACCTTACCGAAGAGTCAGGGCGTTTGGTTGGCATTATCGGTGGCAGCGGTTCAGGCAAATCAACCCTGCTGAATGTGCTCAACGGGAACCTGAAACCCCGGCATGGTAGCATTAAAATCAATGGCTGGGATATACATGAGAACAAGGAAATGCTCGAAGGCATTATCGGGTTCGTTCCCCAGGACGACCTGCTGATTAAGGAGCTCACGGTTTATGAGAACCTATATTACAATGCTAAATTGTGTTTCGACGGGTATACCGAAGAACAGATAGCCGATGTGGTTGAGGACGCGTTGATTGATTTTGACCTGGTGGAAGCGCGTGATCTGAACGTGGGTGATTCATTTACCACTTTCCTCAGCGGAGGACAGCGAAAGCGGCTGAACATAGCCCTGGAGCTGATCAGAGAGCCCTCGATATTGTTTGTGGATGAACCAACTTCGGGTCTTTCTTCTGCTGACTCAGAAAAAATTATTACACTGCTTAAGCGGCAAACCCTGAAAGGAAAACTGATCATTGCCAATATGCATCAGCCTTCGTCGGATGTGTTCAGGATGCTCGACAAGCTTCTGGTGATGGATCAGGGAGGCAGGGTTATCTATTACGGGCATCCCATGAGCGCCATTACCTATTTTAAGCACGAAGCGCATTATGCCGATGCTGAGGAAACCGAATGCCTGAGTTGCGGTAATATAGATACCAACGAAATCCTTCGGATTGTTGAAGCGCGCGAGGTGGACGCCAACGGAAGGCTTACCCGTAAGCGGAAAACAACACCGGAAGATTGGTACCAGCGTTTTCAACAAAAAATCGATCCTGAAATCAGAACGATTGTTCGGGAACATGACTCTTCGGTACCCCGGAACAATTTTAAGATACCTGACCATTTTAACCAGTTCAGCATATTTCTGAAACGCGATTTGCTGGCGAAGTTCTATAACAAGCAATACCTGGCGCTGCTGGCGCTGGAAGCGCCTATACTGGCCTTTGTACTTGCCTTTTTCTCCAAAAATTTCACCTTTGTGAACGGTATCCCCCGGTATATTTTTGGCGAGAATGCTGTGATGCCGGCCTTTTTGTTTATGGCTGTAATTGTAGCGCTTTTCCTGGGACTGGTCATCAGTTCCGAAGAGATTTTCAAAGACAGGAAAATTCTTAAACGCGAGAAATTCCTTAACCTGAGCCGTTCGAGCTACCTGTTTTCCAAGATCAGCATATTGTTTGGCATATCGGCGGTACAGACCTTTATTTTTGTGCTGATTGGCAATTCCATGCTCGAAATAGAAGGTATGTTGTTGCGATACTGGGTGATACTCTTTACTGCCTCGTGCTGGGCCAACATGGTAGGATTGAACATCTCATCGGGTTTTAATTCGGTGGTTACCATTTATATCCTGGTGCCACTTATATTAGTACCTCAACTGTTGTTCAGCGGGGTGGTGGTTGATTTCAGCAAGATGCACAATAAAATTGCCAATGATAAGACGGTGCCTGTTATAGGCGATCTGATGACTTCGCGATGGGCTTACGAAGCATTGGCGGTGACTCAGTTTAAGGACAATGCATACGAAAAGCATTTTTATGAACCGGAAAGCCGGGCCAAAGCAGCCGGTTATTACAGGTCGTACGCCATACAGGGAATGCGTGAAATTGCCAATGATACAAGGGATCTTTTCTACAATAACTCCGATACAATCAGGTACAGGAATAACCTGTTGGTACTGCACTCGTCATTCACCGCCATCAACCGCGACCTGCAACTTCCCGGGCAGCCGTTTATGGACAGTCTGACCCCCGGGAAGTACCATCCGGATATTAATCATTCCATGGCCAGGATGCTCGACAGGGCCCTGGTTGTTTACCGGAACCGATACAACAGGGCGGTGGAGGAGCGTGACAATATTTACAACCGGTTGGTAGATGAACTTGGCGGAAAAGAGGCATTTATGCAATTCAGGCAGCGGTATTACAACAAGCAGCTGGCTACCGTGGTAACAAACGATCTGGAATTACATCATTACAGCGTTCACGACGGGGAGATGATTCCCATTAAGGATGCCATTTTCAGAAAGCCCATGGAACATAGCTGGCGGGCACATTTTTATGCACCCGTTAAGTATTTTTTCGGTTGGGAGGTAGATACTTTTTGGTTTAACCTGGTATTGATATGGGTTTTCAGTGGTCTGCTGCTGGCATTGCTATACTACGATGTGATCAGAAGGGTTCTTGTATACATGGAGACCCTGCGATTGAACAGGTTGAACAAGTTACGGCTGAACAGGTTACTGAAGGCAGCAGAGCAGGGATTGCCGTTACGAAAAGCTTGATGGAAGAGCGTATGCCAGAGCGTAGTTAAAAACTACGCTCAGCAGGGACTACGCCTGTCTGCCACCAGGCAGGTTCAGCATTCATGGTTGACATTCAGCACAATGCGCTAGGCGTAGTTTTTAACTACGCCTGATATAGTGACTTATTACACAGCTTCAGCAGGGGGTGCCATTGATGCGCTAATCCCCCGGTGTCAACGTTTCAAAAATAAACCCGGTAATCATCGAATACAAATGATAACGGGTGTTTCCGCCATAAATGCTGTGGTTTTTGTTGGGGTAAAAAAACTGCTGGAATTGTCTGTTCTCCTGGATCAACTGTTCTGACATTTCAACCGAATTCTGCAGATGTACATTGTCATCTGCCGTGCCATGCACCAGAAGCAAGTTGCCTTTTAACTTACCGGCATGGTTGATGGGCGAATTATCGTCGTACCCGTTGGGGTTATCCTGGGGTTTGCGCATGTATCTTTCGGTGTAAATATTATCGTAAAACCGCCAGTTGGTGACCGGGGCCACTGAAATGCCCATGGAAAACACATCGGCTCCCCGGGTTAGGCAGAGTAGCGACATGTAGCCGCCATAACTCCAGCCCCAGATGCCAATCCTGTTTTCGTCGATCCAGCTGAGGCGGCCAAAATAGCGGGCTGCATTTACCTGGTCTTCGGTTTCGAGCTTTCCCAACTGCATATAGGTGCTTTTTCTGAAGGCTTCACCCCGGCCATCGGTACCCCGGTTATCAACGCAGGCAACAACAATTCCTTGTTGGGCAAGCATTTGCTGCCAGGCCAGGCCTATGTCCCATTTATTAACAACATCCTGCGATTCGGGTCCGCCGTAAACGCTCATGAAAAGTGGGTATTGACGGGTGGAATCAAAGTCGGGGGGCTTAATAATATAAGCATACAGCTCAAGATCGTCGCCAACCGGAATGCGCATGAATTCCTTTTTGGTAAAACCATGTTCCCTGATCCGCTGCGAAAGTTCCGCGTTATCTTCCAGGGTTCTGATAAGTTTACCGCTTTTGTTGTGCAATGTATAGCAGGGCGGATTATTTGCGTCGGACCATTCATTGATGTACCAGGTAAAGTTAGCGCTGATTTTGGCACGGTTTGTTCCTATCCGGCTTGGAAACCTTATGTTGTCGGAACCGTCGAAATGTACACCACAAACATCTTTGTTGATAACGGCTGATTCGTTGGAGGTGTAATAAAGTATGTGGTTGACATGGTCAATGGCCAGCACGTCTGCAACTTCCCAGTTTCCCTGGGTGACCGGTCCCAGGAGTTCTCCCTGCATATTGTAGAGGTAGTAATGATAGTATCCCGAGCGTGGGCTCAGGATCAGGAATTGCTGTCCGTCGGCAGTGAAAATCAGGTAGTTGTCGTCGATACGGCTCAGGTATTGTTTGTTCTGTTCGGTATACAGCACGGTACTTTTTCCGGTGGTTGTTTCGGCAATAAGTACATCCACCTTGTTTTGCAGCCGGTTAAGCCTGATAATGCCCAGTTTGCCTGGCAGCATGGTCCATTTGATCCGCGGGATATACTGGTCCGTTTCGGATCCGGTGTCCATGTGCTGTGTACTTCCCGATGCGATATCGTAAACCAGGATACTTACCAGTGAATTGTCTTCGCCAGCCTTGGGGTATTTAAACCTGGAAACGTTCGGATACAGGTTGTTATACAGCATCATGTCAAATTCCTTCACCCGCGATTCGTCGAACCGGTAAAAGGCAATGCTGCGGCTGTCGGGCGACCAGCAGTAAGCTTGTGAGAATCCGAACTCCTCTTCGTAAACCCAGTCGGGCGCCCCGTTGATGATATGGTTAAAACGCCCGTCGGTTGTTATTTGGGTAATGGACTGGTCGTTGAGATTTTTGTAGAACAGGTTGTTCTCTTTAACAAAGGCAATTTTGGTACCATCGGGAGAAAAGGTGGCCAGTTGTTGTTTACCTGAATCGCAAAGAGGCAGTGCTTTACCGGTTTGCAGATCGCATATCCAATAGCGGGCCTGAAATGAATGACGGTAAATACGTGTAACTTCGGACGTGAGCAAGAGTTTGTTTTCGTCGTTGCTAAAAGCATAGTCGCTTATATGCCCTGAAATGCCGGTGCCCGGTTTTTGGGCATCAAAAAGCACCTTTTTGTCTTTGCCGGTTTTATAGTCGTAACTAACAATGTACCGGCCCGATTCGAATACGGTGTAATGCTCGCCGTCGGCCATTGAGCGGATGCTTTCGATGGAGGAGGGATAGAAAAGGTGTTGGCGGTATATTTTTTCGAGGGTAAGCGGTGTATACTGTCCTGACAGCAATACTGCCTGTAAAAGCAGGGCCCAGCAAAAGGTGATACGATAGACCATAGGTATTAAAATTTTGAAAAGGTTATCAACTGTTTTGCACCATAGTAACGACTACCGAAAAATAGCCGTTTTTTTCTTATCTTTGCACCTTATTTTTTACATTCTTTCAAAAAAACGATTGATGATCAGGATAACTTTTCCGGATAGCTCTGTACGTGAATTCGAACCGGGCATAAGCGGGCTTGACATTGCCAAAAGTATCAGCAATAGTTTGGCCCGTGAGGTAATAGCAGTTAGTGTAAACGGTGAATTGTGGGACGCCACACGCCCTATAACAACCGATGCAAGTGTGGTTTTACATAAATTTGACACCCCCGAGGGCAAGCATGCTTTCTGGCACTCGTCGGCCCATCTGATGGCTGAGGCCCTGGAAGCGCTTTATCCCGGGATAAAGTTTGGCATTGGCCCGGCCATTGAAAACGGTTTTTATTATGATGTGGACCCGGGTGACGGCGTGGTCATTGCTGAAGGCGATCTGTCAAAAATCGAGTCAAAGATGGCTGAGCTGAGCAAGCTGAACAGCGTTTACAAACGCGAGGATATCAGCAAGGAAGCTGCGCTGTCGCTTTTCAAACAGAAAAACGATGAATACAAGGTTGAGCTGATCCAGGATTTAGAGGACGGTACCATTACCCTGTACCGGCATGGCCAGTTTACCGATTTATGCCGGGGGCCACACCTGCCCGATACCAGTTATATAAAAGCCATAAAGCTTACCAGTATTGCCGGCGCCTATTGGCGTGGTGATGAAAAGCGCAAGCAACTTACGCGCATCTATGGCATTACCTTTCCGAAGAAGCAGATGCTCGATGAGTACCTCGAGATGCTCGAACAGGCAAAGGCACGGGATCACCGTAAGCTGGGCAGGGAGCTTGAGCTTTTTACCTTTTCGCAAAAGGTTGGGCTGGGTTTGCCGCTTTGGTTGCCCAAGGGCGCTATGCTCCGGGAAAGACTTGAGAATTTTCTGAAAGGAATCCAGACGAGGTATGGCTATCAGCCGGTTATAACACCGCATATCGGGCAAAAAGAACTTTATGTGACTTCGGGTCATTACGAGAAGTATGGCAAGGATTCGTTTCAACCCATCCACACACCGGAGGAAGGAGAAGAATTTCTGCTGAAGCCCATGAATTGCCCGCATCATTGCGAGATATACAAGAGCAAGCCGCGTTCCTATAAAGATCTGCCCGTTAGATTTGCAGAATTTGGCACGGTATATCGTTATGAACAAAGCGGTGAGTTGCACGGGCTTACCCGGGTACGCGGTTTTACCCAGGATGATGCCCATATTTTCTGCCGGCCCGATCAGCTGAAAGAGGAATTTATCAAGGTAATTGACATCATTCACATTGTGTTCAGGGCTTTCGAGTTCAATGATTATACCGCCCAGATTTCGCTGCGCGATCCCGAAAATACCCAGAAATATATTGGCTCTGATGAAAACTGGGAACGCGCCGAACGGGCTATCATTGAGGCAACACAGGAAAAGGGCATGCAGACAGTAACGGTTAAGGGAGAAGCTGCCTTTTATGGTCCCAAGCTCGATTTTATGGTGAAAGATGCACTGGGAAGGAAATGGCAACTGGGGACCATCCAGGTCGATTACAACCTGCCCGAGCGTTTTGAACTCGAGTATACCGGCAGTGACGACCAGAAGCATCGTCCGGTGATGATTCACCGTGCGCCTTTCGGATCGATGGAACGATTTATGGCAGTGCTCATTGAGCATACAGCCGGTAAGTTTCCGCTATGGCTTACCCCCGACCAGGTGGTTGTTTTGCCCATCAGTGAAAAATTCCACGATTATGCTGAAAAAGTTTTAAATTTCCTAAATAATTGCGATATTCGCACCCTGATTGACACCCGTAACGAAAAGATCGGTAAGAAGATAAGGGACAATGAGTTAAAGAAGATTCCCTACATACTTATCGTGGGTGAAAAAGAAGAAGCCGAGGGCACTGTGGCGGTACGCCGCCAGGGCGAGGGAGATAAAGGGGCGATGAAACTCGGGGACTTCAGGGATTTTATATTGGATGAAGTGAAGAAACAGGTGAATAATAATATGACAATTGGATAATTAATAAAGGCCGCAAGGCAAAACAAACAAACAATTAATCAATCAATAAATCAACCAATCAACCAATCAACCAATTAATTAAAGGAGGAACGAAGTATAGCAACACCAATTTTCAGAAGGGACACCAGGAAGGCTGATGTACCTCAGTTTGCCGTTAATTACCAAATTAAGGCGCCAGTTGTCAGGGTTGTAGGTGAAAACCTCGAAAACCCCGGTATCTTTCCTATTAAAGAAGCAGTTCGGATGGCTGAAGAACTGGAACTTGATTTGGTTGAGATTTCGCCCAATGCGAATCCGCCCGTATGCAAAATCATTGATTATCAAAAATTTCTGTATCAGCAAAAGCGTAAGCAGAAAGAGCTGAAGGCCAAAACAGCCAAAATTGTGGTAAAGGAAATCCGGTTTGGACCCTATACCGATGATCATGATTACAACTTTAAACTGAAACATGCCCAGAAATTTTTGCAGGAAGGCGCAAAAGTGAAAGCATATGTTTTTTTTAAAGGACGTTCCATTGTATACAACGAAGATGGTGAAGCATTGCTTCAGCGTTTTGCCGGTGACCTGAGTGAACTGGGTAAGGTTGAACAGGCCCCAAGACTCGAAGGGAAACGAATGATTATGATGATCAATCCGCTACCCCAAAAGATAAAGTAGTAACCAAATATAATTTTGTTGTAGATGCCAAAAATGAAAACTAATTCCGGTGCCAAAAAAAGATATGATCTTACCGGAACAGGGAAAATCAAGCGCAAGCACGCTTACAAAAGTCACATTCTTACCAAGAAGACGACCAAACGGAAAAGGAATCTCGGCTATTCAACCGTGATTGCTTCTGCCGATGAGAAGAATGCACGGTTGTTGCTTGCTGGTAATTAAGCTTGATTTTATATTTTAATGAGTATTAACCGAGTGAATTAGCCCGAAAGTTTCCTGGAAAAAGGAACGCTAACCATTCAAAAATTGAAAAGTGTATGCCAAGATCAGTAAATGCAGTAGCATCAAGACAAAGGAGGAAAAAGATCCTCAAACAAACCAAAGGGAATTTCCTTTCCCGCGCCAACGTATGGACCGTTGCCGTTAATACATGGGAAAAAGGCCTGGGTTATGCCTATGCGCATCGCCGTGCCAAAAAAAGAGACTTCAGGTCGTTGTGGATTGCCCGTATTAATGCAGGCGCCAGACAACATGGTATGTCGTATTCACAATTTATCGGTAAGCTCAACGAAAAAGGCATTGCCCTGAACCGTAAAGCATTGGCCGATATGGCCATGAACGATCCTGCAGCTTTCGAAGCCGTAGTGAATGCTGTAAAATAATTTTTTTTGTGTATATGTGTAGAGACCCCGCAAACTGCGGGGTCTCTTCGTATTTATATACATTTTTACATAACACACGCCATGAATCGAGACGCATAATCATGCGTCTCTACGGGTCTAAATAAACATACCATGCAACGAGACGCATAATCATGCGTCTCTACGGGTAAAAACAAACACACCATGAAAATTGCGCTTATTGGTTACGGGAAAATGGGCAAGGAAATCGAGAAGATTGCCCTGGAACGCCATCACCAGGTTAGCCTTATCATTGACATCAATAACCAACACGAATTTACCGTTGAGAACCTCAGGTCAGTTGATGTTGCCATTGATTTCTCCATGCCTGATACGGCTTATACCAACATTCTGAAATGTTTTGAAGCCGGCATTCCCGTGGTTTGCGGTACTACAGGATGGCTCGACAAGCTTGACGATATCCGGGACAGGTGTGCCGGTAATAAACAGACCTTTTTCTATGCCTCAAATTTTTCGGTCGGTGTTAACGTATTTTTCGCCCTCAGCAAGATACTGGCAGGCATGATGAACAACCTTACCGATTACCATGCTGAGATGAAGGAGATCCATCATATTCATAAACTGGATGCCCCCAGTGGAACGGCCATATCTCTTGCCAATGATTTGATTGACAGAGTCGACCGGCTAAGCAAATGGGAACTTGATCAGGCATCTGCCAGAGAGGTGCTTAAGATTACTGCAGTCAGGGAAAACGAAGTCCCCGGTACGCATATTATTACCTGGGATTCGCCTGTTGACCGTATTGAAATTATGCATGAAGCAAAAAGCCGGCGGGGATTTGCCCTGGGCGCTGTGCTGGCTGCCGAATTCATTAAAGATAAAAAAGGCATTTACTCCATGGAGGATATGCTGAAATTGCAGTAAATCACATCGTTCCTAAGAAGCTTAATAAAAAGTCCGATAATCGAAGCCGTCATTGCGAACGTAGTGAAGCAATCTGTTGAATATTAAGAGATTATCCGCATCTACTGTCTGTGCCAATTAGTTGCTCATGAACAGGTTAGCCTAAGCCTTTGGGTGGTAATAATAGCCCCGGACTTTAGGCCGGGGTTTCTCGTGAATAAGTTTTATCAGACCAGGGCTTCAGCCCTTTCAATCAGTTTCGATTCATTCAAAATTGTATTTACTCATGAACTCTTCATATTCCTGTTGGAATGTTTTCTTCAGGTGATGCATTTCCTGATTCCGGATGTATTGTCGCACCGCTTCTATCTGTGATTCCCCTATTGAAACAGCAAAATAATCGTCCTGCCAACCGAATTTGTTTTTAGTGAGATTTTGCTTGTTAGCCCAATATGATGATTCACCTTTGAGATATGGAAACCGGTCTTTGGTTGCCCAAACGGCATGAATGTAA
>CAZUBW010000013.1:46873-57352 GCA_964618645.1 uncultured Bacteroidales bacterium
TTCACCTTTGAGATATGGAAACCGGTCTTTGGTTGCCCAAACGGCATGAATGTAAATTTTAACGTAAGACATTTTGGCAGTATTTGGGTTAATAAAAGGGCTAAAGCCCTGGCTCTATAACTGAATCATTTACCGAAACCCCGGCCTAAAGTCCGGGGCTATTTAATTCGCTTCGATACAGGTTATTTCCGGAGATTAGTCAGCATAATGCATCTGCGCATTATGTTGATAAACCATAAATCTAAAAGCTGTGATTGCCGCGCTCCACTGCGTTCCGCTCGCAATGACGGCTGCTGCCACTGCTACTGCTACTGCCACTTGTTTTCGCTCTTGTCCCTTGTCCCTTGTCCCTTGTCCCTGCCTATACCCCCTTAAACATCCGCTCCCACCTGATGCGTCCCAGGAACTTCTTATGCTTGTCAATCGACAACCAGATGAGCCTGGGCTTGCCAATGATATGGTCTTCCGGAACAAAACCCCAGTAGCGCGAATCGAGACTGCTGTGACGGTTATCACCCATCATCCAGTAGTAGTCCATTTTAAAGGTGTATTCTTCAGCAGGCTCACCATTGATAAATATTTGCCCATCTTTCTGCTCCAGGGTATTTTTCTCGTAATGTCCGATAATACGTTCGTAAAGACAGATGTTGGAAGTGTCAATTTTAATAGTGGCTCCTTTTTTGGGAATGTATAACGGCCCGAAATTATTGAGCGACCAACGGTAACGCGGATCATTTGGAAAATAGAGTTCCTGTGCATACTCGTCCCTGGTTGAAATAACCTGTTTCACCGTTTTGAACGCCCTGATTTTTTCCAGTTCCTCGTTCGTAAGATAGGCTATAATATCGTTACCGTAATACTGGCAGTCGTATATTTCCATCCGCTCAAAAACCCTTTCCGGTATAGTCTGTCCGTCGGTTGGATAGATGATATAGCTGTAACGGATTCCGGGGTAGCTCTCCTGCGGTTTCCCATTTGTATATACCACCCGGTTGATGATTTGTAACGTATCCCCGGGTATGGCCACACATCGTTTGATATAATTGTCGCGTTTGTCCACCGGCCGTACAACAATCTCGTATTGCTTCCATACCTGTTCACGGGCCTGTTGGTAATAATCCGCATCGCTTTTTACAGGCAAATTGCTGACCCTGTCGCTTTGCTTCATTCCAGCGGCAATTTCACGCACAAACTGGTAGTAGCTGGTATTCTGGTGTTCAAGAATTACTGTATCGCCTGCAGGGAAGTTAAATACAACAGCGTCATCGCGTTTAATGGTTCCAAAACCAGCCAAACGCTTATAAGGACGTTTGATCCATTCGAGGTACGATTTCCCACCCACAAGCGGCATGGTATGCTGTGTAAAAGGAAACGACAGGGGCGTGTTGGGAAGTCGGGGACCATAAGCTGCCTTACTCACATAAAGATGATCGCCGATCATCAGTGTTTTCTCCATCGATCCTGTGGGGATCTTATAGTTCTGAAAGATGAATATATTGATAATGGTAACGGCTATCACGGCAAAGATAAGGGCATCAATCCATTCAACCAGTTTGCTGTTTTCGCCATTCCTTTTTTTCCAGAATGTCCAGTTTACCTTTTTGGTTATGTACAGGTCAAATATCACTATCAGCCCCGGAAGAAACCAAAAATTACCCAGCCAGATAACCCAAAGGATATAAATAGCCGAAACGATAACAAACCATATCCAATCTTGTCGATCTGCTTTCATATTAAAGTGTTTTGATGATAAATGTAATATTTTTTTGGTTGAAGAACCAACAACAGGTTCAGGAATGGAATAAAATGTGGCTTTTTTTGAATTATTAACAGAATTTTGAGGCTGCCTAACAAGCTGATAAAGCGGAACGTCATTGTAAGCGTTAGCGAAGCAATCTATACCAAGTGTGCGATTGCTTCACTTCGTTCGCAATGACGGCTTTGATTATCGGATTTTACACTGCATACCAACGGAGCATAAAAAAACCTGGTCGTTAACGACCAGGTTTTTTATATATATTATAGGTATAATTATTCGCCTACAATTTCGAAGGGAATTTCCACATGCACTTCCTTGTGCAGCCTTATACGGGCGTGGAAAGTACCCACTTCTTTAATCAGGTCTTCCTTGAAGGTGATATTCTTACGGTCGATTTCAAAGCCTTTTTCCTGTAAGGCTTCAGCAATCTGAATAGCATTCACCGAACCGAAGATCTTACCTTTGGTACTGGTTTTGGCGCCAATGGAAAGGGTAACATCTTTCAGTTTCTCAGCAAGTACCTGGGCTTCTTCCTTAATTTTCTCTTCCTTATGGGCGCGCTGCCTGAGAATTTCATTATGATTCTTCAGTGCAGAACCTGTTGCTGAAACAGCAAATCCCTTGGGAATAAGGTGATTAAGCGCATATCCGTTTTTGACAGTTACAATGTCATCTTTATATCCGAGGTTCGGAACGTCTTGTTTTAAAATGATGTCCATGATCAATCGGGGGTTAAACTATTTCAACAAATCGGTTACATAAGGCAGCAATGAGAGGTGGCGTGCCCTTTTAACGGCTGTAGCCACTTTCCGCTGATACTTGAGCGAGGTGCCGGTTACGCGGCGGGGAAGAATTTTTCCCTGCTCATTCAGAAATTTTTTCAGAAATTCAGGATCTTTATAATCAACAAATTTGATCTTGTTTTTCTTGAACCGGCAGTATTTTTTCTTTTTTACCTCGACGGCCGGTGGGGTAAGGTACCGTATTTCCGATTGACTTGTTTGTGTTACTATTGCCATGGCTTATTCCTCCGTTACTTTAGCTGCTGATTCTTTTTTGTTTCTTCTCTTTGCGGCATACTCAATGGAGTATTTGTCGAGTTTGGTGGTGAGAAAGCGGATGATCCGCTCGTCGCGTTTGTACTCGACTTCGAGTGTCTTTACCAGTTCACCCGGTGCCTTAAACTCAAACAGGTTGAAAAAGCCGGTTGATTTTTTCTGAATGGGGTAGGCCAGCTTGCGCAATCCCCAGTTCTCCTCATTGACGATTTCACCGCCTTTGCTGGTGATTACGCCACGGAACTTTTCAACCGCTTCCTTCATCTGGGCCTCAGACAAAACGGGAGTTACAATGAAAACGGTTTCGTAATGGTTCAACATAGTTAATTAATTAAATGGTTATTTTAAACAGGTCGCAAAGATATTAATTTTTTATTTATTAGCAAAGATGCAGTTAAAAACTGAGACGAGAGCCGGGAACCAAGACTAGGGACAAGGGACGAGGGACGAGGGACAAGTAGTAGCGGCAGTGGCAGCGGCAGCGGCAGCGGGAGTGGCAGTGGCAGCGGCAGCGGCAGCGGCAGTGGCAGTGGCAGTGGCAGCGGCAGCGGCAGCGGCAGGAGCAGCCAAAACCCTCTTCTCAATTCCTGCACATCGAGTATCCAGCATCCAGTATCCAGCATCTAGCACCCAGCAACCAGCACCCGGCATCCCAACCTACGCCAAAATCTGATCGCCAACCTCGGGAATCAGGATGTTTGTATACCCTTGTTCAGTTAGTTTGTCACGGAAAAATTCCTGTGCTTCGAGGTCTCCGTGTACAAGTGCCAATTGTTTTACCTTACTGATGTCCTGGCAGGAGAGAAATCCGATCAACTCGTTATAATCGGCATGGCCGCTATAGGAATCGAGCTTTTCAATGTCGGCGTTCACTTTATGAACATTGCCAAAGATGGATACTTCTTTGGCTCCGTTTAGCAGGCGTGCACCAAGCGTTGTGGGGGCACAGTATCCAACGGCAAGCACTGTGTTTTTTGAGTTGGAAAGGTTGTTTGCCAGGTGGTGTTTTACGCGCCCGGCTTCCATCATGCCCGATGAGGATATGATGATGCAGGGCTCCTGAATGTCGTTCAGTTTTTTCGAGTCCTCCACCTCCTTAATGAAGTGCAGGTTGTTAAAACCAAACGGGTCAGGATCGGTTTCCATTATTTTCTGTACCGTGCTGTTGAAACTATCTTTGTGCAGGCGAAATATATTGGTGGCGTTCACCGATAGCGGACTGTCGACATAAACTTCAATACGAGGGAGTTTGCCGCTGTTATAAAAATTGTTGAGCGACAGGATCACTTCCTGTGTGCGGCCGACGCTGAAGGAAGGTATGATCAGCTTACCCTTTTTTTCAACACATGTGCGCTGAATGACCTTCAGCAGTTTATCTTCGGCAATTACTGCGCTTTCGTGTAACCGGTCGCCATAGGTCGATTCACACAGGATGATATCGGCTTGCGGAAACGGCTGCGGAGAGCGAAGTATACGGTTTTGCGGACGCCCCACATCACCGGTGAAAGCAATATGGGTGACTTTTTCGCCTTCCTTTATCCTCAGGTTTACAACCGCACTGCCCAGCAGGTGCCCGGTATCAGTAAAAGTCACCTTTACACCTTTGGTTACCCGGTATGCTGTATTATAAGGTACACCTATGAAATATTGCATGGCCTGTTCGGCATCAGCCACACCATAAATAGGTTCAACGGGAGGGAGACCTTTACGTGCCCTTTTTTTGTTAAACCACTCGGTATCATGTTCCTGTATTTTGCCGCAGTCGGCCAGCATAATCGAGCATAAATCACGTGTTGCATGTGTGGTGATAATCTTTCCCTCGAATCCGAGCTTGGAAATGTATGGGATCAGACCCGAATGATCGATGTGTGCATGACTGAGAATGAGGAAGTCGATGTCGCGCGGACTGAAACCGAGATTCCGGTTTAATGCATCCGTCTCCATTCCTTTTCCCTGGTACATACCGCAATCGAGCAGTATTTTCTTACCATTTTCCAGTGTAATCAGGTGTTTGCTACCTGTAACCTCACGGGCGGCCCCTAAAAATTGTATCTTCATGATTTCTGAAATGTTTACACACAAACTTAATCATTTTCCTTTCAAAAAAATCAAAAAAAACTTAGCGTAAAATATACGCTAAGTTTGGAAATCAAAATCTTTCTTTTTAACTTGGTCAAATATTTGGTATTATACTCCCAAATGAAAAAGAACCGAAAGATAGACCTAAATCCTCACGTTTCAGTCGACTGTGTTGTTTTTGGTTTTACCGATAACAAGTTAAAGGTATTATTGATCGAAAGAGAAGATTCTCCTTTTATTCCTGTTCATGGGCATAAGCTGAAATTGCCGGGTAGTCTGATTTCCGAATCAGAAGACCTGGATATATCAGCTTCAAGAACGCTAAAGGAACTGACCGGGCTCGACAACATATATCTTAAGCAGTTTGGTGTATTCAGCTCACCCGGCAGGCTAAACCCGCCGGAGGATCTTGCCTGGTTGCGGGCTACCAGCGGTCTGATGGTCGACAGGGTTGTGACCATTGCTTATTACTCCCTTATAAAAATCAGCGATACCACCATTACCGATAAGACTATCTGGCTGACCATTGATGAAATTCCCAGGTTGATTTTCGATCATAACAAGATCATCCTGGATGCCCTGGAAATTTTGCGAAAAGAGCTGAGAACCGAGCCCA
Organism: uncultured Bacteroidales bacterium; assembly: GCA_964618645.1. Taxonomy (GTDB): domain Bacteria; phylum Bacteroidota; class Bacteroidia; order Bacteroidales; family UBA10428; genus UBA5072. Next base: position 52,386 of record CAZUBW010000013.1, read on the forward strand.
TTTGTTTTGAAATGCTACCTAAAAAATTCAGCATTCGCCAGATGCAGAACCTATATGAAGCCATTTTGGGCGAAAAGCTGGATAACCGTAATTTCCGGAAAAAGGTCAAACCGCTCGAATTTTTGATACCGCTTTCAGAAAGGGAGAAAGAAGTCAGTCACAAACCGGCACAATTGTATAAATTTGATAAAAGAATCTATGAAAAGCACCGAAAGGTGGCTAATGGGTTTCATCTTTGAAATAAAGAACAAAGTGACAAGTGACAAGTGACAAGTGACAAGTGACAAGTGACAAGAACAATACCAAACAATATCAAACTTTTCAAACACCGAACCTGCCTGTAGGCAGGCACCGAACACCGAAGAACCAGCACCCAGCACCCAGCACCCAGCACCCAGCACCCAGCACCTAGCACCCAGCACCCAACACCCAGCACCGAACATTTAACTTAGAACCTTAACATATGTACTTACTTGGTTACGATATTGGAAGCTCCTCGGTAAAAGCAAGTCTGGTTGAAATTAGCACCGGAAATGCTGTAGCTGGCGCTTTTTTCCCCAAACAGGAGATGCCCATTACGGCGGTTAAGGCGGGATGGGCCGAGCAGGATCCCGAAATGTGGTGGACCAACCTGAAACTTGCCACCCGTGAGGTAATGAGTGTCAGTGGCGCTAAAGCCTCTGATATTAAAGCCATTGGTATATCCTACCAGATGCATGGCTTGGTGTGCGTTGACAAAGACCAAAACGTGCTGAGACCTTCAATAATCTGGTGCGATAGTCGCGCTGTTGAAGCCGGCTCCAAAGCATTTTTAGAACTCGGTGAAGAAAAGTGCCTGAATCACCTGCTGAATTCACCCGGTAACTTTACCGCTTCAAAGCTGAAATGGGTGAAGGACAATGAAGCAGCCTTATTCAGCAAAATACACAAAATTATGTTGCCGGGCGATTATGTTGCCATGAAACTCACCGGGGAAATCTCTACTACTATATCGGGACTATCTGAAGGTATTTTCTGGGATTTCAAAGAGCGAAAACCTTCGGAATTCCTCATGGATTACTATGGTTTTACCGGTGATGTGTTGCCGGAAATCAGGCCGACATTTGCCGAGCAGGGAAGGACAACCGTTGCAGCTGCTGAGGAACTTGGTCTGGCACCGGGCATTCCGGTAGCCTACAGGGCCGGCGATCAACCCAATAACGCGTTCTCGCTCAATGTACTTGAGCCTGGCGAAATTGCTGCTACAGCCGGAACTTCAGGTGTTGTATACGGAGTGTCTGATGAGGTAAGGTATGATCCGAAGTCGCGCGTAAACACTTTTGCACATGTTAATTACACAGCCGAAAACATCAGGCTTGGGGTACTGCTTTGCATTAATGGCACCGGTATACTCAATTCGTGGCTAAAGCGCAATACCGGCTTCGATTCGTTGGGATACAATGCCATGAACGATGCCGCTTCGGGAGTAACCATAGGGTCGGACGGTTTGGTTATTTTGCCTTTCGGTAACGGTGCCGAGCGGATGCTGGGCAATACAGATACCGGTTGCTTTGTTGGCGGACTCGACTTTAACCGGCACAGTAGCGGTCATTTGGCCAGGGCAGCCCAGGAAGGTATCGTTTTCGCCTTCCACTATGGAATGGAAATAATGAAGCTGACAGGTATTAAACCTTCCGTTATCAGGGCTGGACATGCCAACATGTTTCTGAGCCCTGTATTCCGCGAAGCGCTGGCATGTGTTTCAGGCGCTACCATTGAATTGTACAATACCGATGGTTCACAGGGCGCTGCAAAAGGAGCCGGACTGGGTGCCGGATTATATGTATCGGCTAAAGAGGCTTTTGCCGGACTGAAAAAGCTCGATACCATTGTACCGGATGGCTCCAAAGTTGCAGCTTATGCCGCCGCGTATGCCAGGTGGCAGCAAACATTGGCGGGTGTGATGGAAATGAAAAAATAATTCCGGTATGGTACCGGATTACTATAATTAGTTCTCAATAAACATTCAACAATTATTATATGAAAGTAACTATTGGAAAGAAGGAATTTTTCCCGGGTATCGGGAAGATTCAGTATGAAGGCCATGAATCGAAAAATCCGCTGGCCTACAGGTGCTACGATGAGAACCGGATGGTAGGGGGTAAAACCATGAAAGACCATTTCAAATTTGCAGTTGCTTATTGGCACTCATTCTGCGGTGATGGAAAGGATCCCTTTGGCATGGGAAAAGGAACCCGGCCGATGCCCTGGAATGAAAGTAATGACCCTATTGAAAAAGCAAAGGACAAAATGGATGCTGCTTTTGAATTCATCACCAAAATGGGTATTCCTTATTATTGTTTCCACGATATTGACCTGGTAGACGAAGGAGATCTTTTCACGGATTACGACAAACGGTTGAAAACCATGGTCGACTATGCTTCGCAGAAACAGAAAGAATCGGGGGCAAAACTTTTATGGGGAACTGCCAATGTATTCTCGAACCCGAGGTATATGAATGGCGCTTCAACCAATCCCGATTTCAACGTGCTTACCTGTGCTGCATTACAGGTTAAGAATGCAATGGATGCGACCATTGCCCTGGGTGGTGAGAACTATGTTTTCTGGGGCGGCCGCGAAGGTTACATGAGCCTGTTGAATACCAATATGAAACGCGAACAGGAACACCTGGCCAAATTCCTGCATACAGCCAAGGATTATGCCCGTAAGAATGGTTTCAAAGGCTGGTTCTTTATTGAACCCAAGCCCATGGAGCCTACCAAGCATCAGTACGATTTTGACGCAGCCACCGTTGTTGGCTTCCTGCGCAATTTCGGACTCGACAAGGATTTCAAGCTGAATATAGAAGTGAATCATGCTACATTGGCCGGACACAGTTTCCAGCACGATCTGCAGGTAGCTGCCGATGCCGGCATGCTGGGCAGTATTGATGCCAACCGCGGTGATTATTTTAACGGCTGGGATACCGACCAGTTCCCTATTGATGTATATGAACTTACCGAAGCTATGCTCGTGATTCTCGAAGCAGGTGGATTACAGGGTGGCGGTACCAACTTCGATGCCAAAATCCGCAGGAATTCCACTGACCTTGATGATTTGTTTATTGCACACATTTCGGCCATGGATGCTTTTGCAAGGGCGCTGACCGTTGCGCAAGACATCCTCGAGAAATCACCTTACCGCAAAATGCGCAAGGACAGGTATGCTTCGTTTGATTCGGGCGACGGTAAGGCATTTGAAGAAGGTAAATTTAACCTCGAGGACCTGGCCAAACTCGCCCTTAAAAATGGCGAACCTAAAGTTACAAGTGGTAAACAGGAATTGTATGAGTCGTTGATCAATATGTACATTTAGATCTATCAGGATGAAAGGTCGCAATATCTTTTACATTTACAGCATAACCCTGGTTGCAACCATTGGCGGATTGCTATTTGGTTACGACACTGCTGTTATATCGGGGGCTGAAAAATCGCTACAGGCCTACCTGGTCAACAGCCTGGGACTAAACTCCTGGGTGCATGGCGCCACCACCTCAAGTGCGTTGATCGGATGCATTATTGGCGGGGTAATTTCAGGCATGTTTGCTTCGAAGTTTGGCCGGAAGAAATCCCTGCTTATTGCAGCCGTTTTGTTTTTCCTGTCAGCCCTGGGCTCTGGTTATCCCGAGTTCCTGTTTTTTAAACAGGGTGAACCGTCGCTTGGTGTATTGTATGTATTCAACATCTACCGTATTATTGGCGGTATTGGAGTTGGACTGGCCTCTGCAGTCTGTCCCATGTACATTGGCGAGATTGCACCGGCCGACATAAGAGGAAAACTGGTGTCGTGGAACCAGTTCGCCATCATATTCGGCATGCTGGTAGTGTATTTTGTAAACTGGGGTATTGCACGCGGCCAGACAATCGAATGGATTGACAGCATTGGCTGGAGGCGGATGTTTCTTTCGGAAGCCATACCGGCAGGTTTGTTTGGACTTTTGCTTACGTTTGTACCTGAATCGCCGCGTTACCTGGCGCTAAAAGGAAATAAAGACAAGGCCCTGCAAATACTTACCCGGATCAATGGCCTTGAAAAAGCGAAAGCCATTTTCAACGATATCGAAGAAACCGTTGAGAAATCATCAGCCAAATTATTTGCCTATGGTAAAATTGTCATAATCATTGGTATATTACTATCTGTCTTTCAGCAATTTGTGGGTATTAACGTGGCGTTGTATTATGCCCCCAGGATATTCGAGAGCATGGGCGCTGCCAAAGATGCTTCCATGATGCAGACGGTGGTAATGGGACTTATCAACGTGCTTTTCACGGTGGTGGCCATCTTTACCGTCGACCGCTGGGGCAGGAAACCTTTACTGATGGTTGGTTCTATTGGTATGGCCATTGGTATGTTTGCCATTGGCGGACTGGCTTTCTTCAATGTCATCGGTATCAGTACCCTTGTTTTCATTATTGTTTATACGGCTTCATTTATGATGTCGTGGGGACCCATTTGCTGGGTGCTGATTTCTGAAATTTTTCCGAATAAGATCAGGGGACGTGCGGTGGCCATTGCCGTGGCTGCCCAATGGACAGCCAATTATCTCATTTCCTCCACTTATCCGGCTATGATGGAATTAAGCAGTGCCGCAACGTATTGGTTCTATGGTATTATGAGTGTTTTGTCCTTCATATTTGTTTGGAAAATGGTACCTGAAACCAAGGGGAAAACCCTTGAGGAAATTGAAAGGTACTGGAGTAGTAAGTAGTAAGTAGTTTGTAGTAAGTAGTAAGTATGGTCACCGGTAATGAGTTGAGTGAGCGATTGGTGGAAAAAGAAATTGGGATTTGAGCATTGCCCTGTTTTTTTGATACCACTGATTGCTCCCGCTCATTACCTTTTTTTTGTGTCTGTCCATAAAGTCCCATTTGCTGCGTTACGCTTGTCCGAAAATTGCTCATTTACGACAAAGTAAACTCCGCATTTTC
>CAZUBW010000014.1:0-56125 GCA_964618645.1 uncultured Bacteroidales bacterium
TCCATAAAGTCCCATTTGCTGCGTTACGCTTGTCCGAAAATTGCTCATTTACGACTAAGTAAACTCCGCATTTTCGGACTGCACAAGCCTTGCAAATGGAACCCTCTGAACAGACACGTAACCAGTTTAACATTTTGCCAACTTTATTGACAGACTAAAATCAGGTAATAACCCAAAAAACAAAAAAATGAAGAAAACAATCTTAACAGCGCTTGCTGTATGCCTTGCGCTTTCCATTAGCGCCCAAAACGTTGCTAACCTGAAGATGAACCTTGAAAAAAATAAGGTATACACGCTGAAATCATTTTCGGACCAGCAAATTACGCAAACCATGAACGGAGTGCAGCAAACGACCCATGTACTTTCCACCACTGTACTCTCTATTAAAATGGTTGAGTCGACCCCTGACTTTTTTGTAGCCGAAATACGCTTCGATACCATTGCTTCGCAAACAAACGCCATGGGCAAGGTGGTAAACATCACCTCGGCCGACGAAGGCGATATAAAGTCCACAGAGGCTTCTGAGGTTATGGCATGCATTTATAACCGGCTCAGTAAAAATGCCATCTATGTAAAAATGAATTTTTCAGGAAAAGTGCTGGATATCATCAACATGTCTATGTTGTCGGGAATGATTCTGCAGGATACAGCCCTTATTACAGGTGAAACCGCTCCGGTCATTAAATCACAGATTAAGAACGCCATCAACGATAAAGCATTGATCTCCCTGATCGATAACTTTACCTATAACCTTCCTGGAAAGGAAGTCAAAAAAGGAGAAACCTGGGACCAAAACACATCCATCAATTCCGGCGGCATGGAACTGGGTATTGCCACCAACTATAAGATAGATGCTTTTGATACGGACAAGGCCAGTTTAACTGCCGAATCCAATATTATGGCCGCCCCCAATGCCCCTCCCATGAAGGTAAGCGGCGCAACTATCACCTATAACGATCTGAAAGGTCTCAGCAAATCGTCGGTGATGATTGACCCCGCAACCGGCCTGTTGCTCGAAAGTAACGGCAAAATGCACATTGCCGGTAACATGAATGTGAGTGTTCAGGGGATGAGCCTGCAACTCCCATTGGAAATTAATGGAGAGACAAAAACCATTGCTTTATAAAACAACGACTAAATAACAATGAAAAAGATAATATTCACGCTGCTGGCTGTTTTACTCGTTACAGGGTTTGCCGAAGCGCAAACCGTAAAAGGGAAAATATGCCTGCAACAGGATAAAACACCTGCATCGTTTGCCTCGGTTGGACTGGCCAGCCTGCCCGACTCGGGCATATTAGCAGGGGTAATTACCCTTACCGACGGAAGTTTTATTTTTGACAAGGTAAAGCCGGGACGATACTTCATTAAGGTGAGTCACCTGGGTTATAAAACACCCGGAAGGGAAGTAACCGTAACAGACGTATCCGCCGAAGTGGCCGTGGACACCATTTTTCTTGCCGAAACTGTCACCAATCTCGATGAGGTTACCATCGTGGGTGAAAGGCTGAAAGGTAAAGAAATGGTCGACCGTACCACCTATACCATACCGCCGATAGTGGCTAAAACAGCCAACAACGGCTATGAACTGCTGAAGAAAATACCGCAGGTGAATGTCGATTTTCAAAACAATGTCACCCTCAATGGTAGCAGTAATTTTATTATACAGGTCGATGGCCGGCAACGCGACAAAGAATTCCTGGCCAAACTACTCCCATCAGATATCGAAACCGTGGAGATCATCAGCAACCCATCAGGAAGATACGAAGGCAATATCGACGGTGTTATCAATATCATCCTGAAAAAGGAAGCCCGCTATGGGGTGAACGGAAACCTGGGGATACAGGTTAAGCCCATCAACAAACTCACCGCACAGGCCACCGGAAGCATCGACTATGCCCTGGGAAAAATAACCTTTTATGTGACCGGTTATACCTTTACCCAACACCTCGCTATCAACACCTCCACCGATTATCATTTCAAACTCATCGACTCAACCAGCAACATGTATGGAAAAGGCGACATTAAGGTTACCAGCACCTCGGTGAATACAGGTTTTGATTACTATATGAACGATAAGAACAACCTCAGCTTTAACATCAGTTACCGTCCGATCCATCAGGATATTGACCTGGAGAGTAATACCGATCTTTTTAAGAACAATCAACCCGAAAATTCACTTGTTTCGTTAACCAGCAACGGCCTTGCCAGTGACGAATCAACCACATCGTTGTTTTACAGGAAGACATTCGAAAAAGCTGTTCAGGAATTTACCGCTGAAGCCAGTTATTACATGTTCGACGCAAAAGAGGAGAACGATTTTACCAACAGGAATTACCTGTATGGGACCAACACCATGCTTAGCTCCTATTCGCGACTGGAAGATGTGCTGAATGAAAGAGATTACTTATCGCTGAAACTGAATTACGTGCATCCTTTGGGACTTTCCACCAAAGTTGAAGCCGGATACCAGGGATATTACCAGAAAATGCAGTACGATTTTGACATCGACGACCAGGAGTCCGACAACCTCTTTGATTATGCCGAACTCAGGAACTCGGTATATGCCGGATTGACCTTTAACCACAAAAAATTTGGTTTTCAGACCGTACTGCGGGCCGAAAACAGTCATATCAATGCCGATTCGGTAACGTCGCCCGATTATACCTGCCTGCTGCCTTCGGTGAATATCCAGTACAAATTCTCCGCAACCCATAACCTGAAATTCACCTATAACCGCAGAATAAATCGCCCCGGTATATACGACATGAACCCGTACTGGCGCATTGGTCAGAACTACGACATCTCGCAGGGAAATCCCAACCTGAAACCCGATTACCGCGACCGTTTGCAGCTGACCTATACCTGGAATTTCGGAAGCAATTACTTTTCGCCCCTCGTGTATTACGAAGCATTGTCCGACAAGGTGGGCAGACAGTATATGATGGCGCTTTCACCTATCGACAGCATACCCACTACCTTTTCAAAACCTTATAACCTGCTCAGCGGGTACGAAATTGGCGGAGGAGTAAACGCCATGCTGTGGTTTGTGAATTTCAACGCACGCGTATACAAGGGCCATTTCAAATCGTATACCGGCGAAAATTTCACCATTCCTTCGCGCGACTATTTCTCCTACAGCCTTACAGGCCAGGCATTCAAATCGTTCGGAAAGGACAAAAAGACAACTGCTTTTGCATTCATAAGTTATAACGGCACTACCGTAGACGCCCAGACCAAAACCTATAACCTGGCGTTTTACGGGGCCGGCATACAAAAGGAAATGAAGAACCATACAGCAGGTTTTGTTTACGTACTGCCTTTCTCGGGCAATGTGCGGCTGAGCCGCACCGAAACTGAGACACCGGCGTATAACATCCGTAACGACATAGGTTTCGATGTCTCGTACTATATTATGCTGATGTACTCTTACAAATTCAACAAAGGAAAGAGTGTGAAGAAACTCGATCACAAAATTGATATTGAAAGCGATAGCCGGACACAGGGAATTGGTCAGTAAATTGTGTGTTCATAAAGTCCCATTTGCGGATATTGCGTAAAAAATGCTATTTTTAAACGCAATATCCGCTACTATGAAACATTTATTTCTGATAACCCTTGTCCTGGCAGTCTTAGGCTGCAACAAGCCGCGAACGGAGTACACCGACTATCCCATAACCGCGGTCGGCATCCGCAATGTGTCATTAACCGATAGCTTCTGGCTCCCGAAAATCAGGGTCATCCAGGATTCAACCATTTCCTATGCTTTCCGGAAATGTGAAGACGAAGGCCGGATGGAGAATTTCTTACTTGCCGGAGGAAAGCTGAAAGGGCCCATCCGGGGCAAGATGCCCTTTGATGACACCGATCCCTATAAAATAATCGAAGGCGCCTCTTATTCACTCATCAGCAATCCCAACCCCGTACTCGAAACCTATCTCGATTCGGTGATTGCCATTATTCAAACCGGCCAGGAACCCGATGGCTATATCACCACCTGGTTCACGGTCGACAGGCAGCATCCGCCTGCATCGTGGGTAAAGCCCTCCACCGAGCGCTGGGAAAACGAAATCTCCAGTCATGAATTATACAACAGCGGCCATTTGTTCGAAGCTGCAGCTGCCCATTACCAGGCTACAGGCAAGAGAAATTTCCTCGAAATAGCTTTAAAAAATGCCGATTTGCTGGTTGAAAAATTCGGACCCGGCAAAATTACGGTACCACCGGGGCATCAGGTTACCGAAACCGGTTTGATAAAGCTTTACCGTATTACCCACAACGAGAAATACCTGGAACTGGCGAAATTTTTGCTGGATATCCGCGGTGATTCCACAACACACAAACTTTACGGTGCTTACAACCAGGATCACCTGCCGGTAGTTAAACAGGACGAGGTTGTTGGCCATGCTGTTAGGGGGCTTTACATGTATGCCGGAATGACAGATATCGCTGCCATTTACAACGACAAACAGTACCTCGACGCCACCCTGAAACTGTGGGAAAACATGGTAACCAAAAAACTCTATATAACAGGTGGTTTAGGGGCCCGACACGAAGGGGAAGCTTTCGGTGATAATTACGAGCTGCCTAATCTTACTGCTTATGGCGAAACCTGCGCTGCCATCGGCAGTGTATACTGGAACCAGCGCCTGTTTCAGCTTACCGGCAAATCGAGATACTACGATATAATAGAACGGACCTTGTATAACGGTCTCATATCGGGAATCTCCCTGTCAGGGACCCTGTTTTTTTATCCCAACCCCCTCGAGTCCGACGGGAAATATGCTTTTAACCATGGCGCCTGCACACGGCAGCCCTGGTTCGACTGCTCGTGCTGCCCTACCAACCTGGTGCGCTTTATCCCGTATATCCCCGAACTGATTTATGCCACATACCGCGACACCCTCTTTGTCAACCTCTACATGGCCAACCGGGCGAAGGCAGAAATCAACGGCCAGGCTATTGAAATCGTGCAGCAAACCGGTTATCCACTCGACGGGAACATAGCCTTAACGGTTAACCCGCTGCAAACAACCCCGTTTACCCTTAAACTGCGCATACCGGGCTGGGCGCTTGGTAACCCGGTTCCGGGCGACCTGTATGCCTATCCAAATTATGTTCCTAAAGATATTGTGCTGAAAATAAACGGAAATACTGAAAAACCAGCAGTAATTGACGGCTATATTTCCTTAACGCGCGAATGGAACAAAGGTGACAACATTGAACTGCAATTGCCCATGGCGGTGCAAAAGGTAATAGCCCATCCCAATGTTGCTGAAAACAGCAACAAAGTAGCTTTTGAATACGGACCGGTGGTTTATTGTGCCGAGGAAGCCGACAATCCTGGTTTTGATGTTATCAGCGTGCCGGAGAACCTGCCATGGCAAATCGAAGAAAAAACCCTGCTGGGTGAAGATTTCAAGGCACTGACAGGCCAGGTGAATAACAAAAAGCTAACCCTGATTCCCTATTACTTATGGTCAAACAGGGGCCCGGGCAACATGCAGGTTTGGTTCCGACAGGAGTAAGGGACTGGTGGGCTGTAATTGTTATTAAACGCTAAACTTTACTTTCGGCGTTATACCTGCACCAGATTGCTTCGCTGGCGCTCGCAATGACGCGTCGATCATGGCTACTGCATATTCACAATGATGCTATGCACCGTCATTGCGAGCGAAGCGTGGCAATCTCTCTGTTCCCCCCGTCATTGCTAGCGGAACGCAATGAAGCGTGGCAATCTTCCTAATGATTGTCTAGCATAAGATTGCCACGGTCGTCGTACCTCCTCCCTCGCAATGACGCGTCGATCATTGCTACTGCATATTCACAATGACACTATGAACCGTCATTGCGAGCGAAGCGTGGCAATCTCTCTGTTCCCCCCGTCATTGCGAGCGAAGCGTGGCAATCTCTCTGTTCCCCCCATCATTGCGAGCGGAACGCAGTGAAGCGTGGCAATCTTCCTAATGATTGTCTAGCATAAGATTGCCACGGTCGTCGTACCTCCTCCCTCGCAATGACGCGTCGATCATTGCTACTGCATATTCACAATGACACTATGAACCGTCATTGCGAGCGAAGCGTGGCAATCTCTCGGCAACACAGTAACAAAATGTCTATAACAAATCATACAAATCTTTCCATTCAGGATTCATCCTTTCAATCAACTCCAGTTTTTTCTTCCTTGAACCTGCTTTTATTTGCTTTTCCCGGCTTATGGCTTCTCTGATATTACTATGCTCCTCATAATAAACCAGCTTATTGATATTGTATTTTGAAGTAAAAGAAAGCTGGTGTAGCTTTGTTTTATGTTCCCATATCCTTTCTTTTAATTTGCTGGTAACACCTGTATACAGAACTGTATTTACTTGATTGGTCATGATGTATATATAACCTCCTTTTTCCATAAGGTTAAAATAGTGATTGTTTATATCTTTTCAAATAATATAGTGCTTAATCCGGAGAGATTGCTTCGCTGGCGCTCGCAATGACGCGTCGATCATGGCTACTGCTTATTAATAATGCTGCTATGCACCGTCATTGCGAGCGGAACGCAGTGGAGTGTGGCAATCTGCCTTATAAGTGTCTAGCATAAGATTGCCACGGTCGTCGTACCTCCTCCCTCGCAATGACGCATCGATCATGGCTACTGCATATTCACAATGACACTATGAACCGTCATTGCGAGCGGAACGCAGTGGAGCGTGGCAATCTGCCTTATGACAGCCTGGCTTGATATCGCCTCCTCCCATACTTTTCCTTTCCTATCCACAACAATTACACCTATTTTTACGTATAATAATGTTACATTAAACAACACTACTAACTAACCAATTGACACCTATGTTAAGGAAACTTTACCTTAGTGTATCTGCTGTATGCATGGCCTTTGCCCTCTCCGCAGGCCTTAACGCCCAGCAGGGATTTCTCATCAGCACCGGAAACGATCAGTCGCAATTGCTTAAAGCCTACCGGCTTGTACTCGAAAAATCATCGGACGATTACCGCGATGGCACGGCCACATGGGATAATGAACTCTTCCCGGGCTATGGCGAACACTCGGTTTACTGGATTACCGGCGGAACCCACGCCGGCAGCTTTGTCTACCCCGGCGAACTGCCAGCAGATTATCAGCAACTTACCGGTACGGCTTACAGCCATTTTAACCTGGCTTCCCAAAACCAAACCTCAGTACAGTTTAAAAAGCATCCCCGGCGTATTGCCATATTCAAAAGCAAGTTCGAGGCCAACGAAACCACGCTCTCGTGGGAAGCCATTTATTTCGAACAGCTGTTTGGCGAGCACCTGATGGATGGCATTTACTACCTGGTAAACGAAGATTCCCTTACCGTCAGCGGTATCGACCCTAACACCGAATTACTCATCATTCCTGCCTTTACAGCAAAAGACGAAGATTATACCTATTACATCGACAGTCTGTTTACCGTCACCCCTGCCCTGGCCACAGCCATCCAGGCATATACCTCGCGCGGAGGCAGTATTTATGCCGAAGGAAATGGCGTATATTTTGTGCAACGTGCCGGCTATCTCGAAAACAATGCCCTCGATTACACCACCGGCGATTATGGCGACGGACTGCAAACTGTTGAACCCACCGCCCTGGCCGGAATCGGAAATTTCGGATTCGATGCTGCCGGCAGCAAATTATACGGCCCCCGCTTCCCCAAAGTGAATTCCGCCCGTATTGTGCCTGCCGCCACACTGTCACCCGATGCCAATCCCTGCATATTCCTGCTCAATCCGGCCTTTTCAGCCGGCAGTCGCATTATCTGCAACACCGGTCTGCCCACGGTTCACGGGCTCACCGACGATGGCACGGAGAGTATGCAGATCAGCTGGACCATGACAGCCATCCTGTCGGCCTTCACCCATAACATCGATGTTACCCGAAAAGTACGGAACGAACTGATAGCCAGCATGAGCACCGGCGACAATGCCACCTCATACGACCGTTCCGATACCGTCGACCTCGAAGTTCGTTTGCGGAACCTCACCGATCAACCCGTTTCTGGTATCATGCTTACCGAAAACATAACAGGTTATTTTTCTTTTGTAGCGGTAACCTCGGGCGATGCTGTTGTCCAAAACGGCAACCGCCTTACCTTTTCCGGAATTAATCTTCCGGCCCATTCAGAAAAAATTATTGTTTACCGTGTGGCCACACCGGTTCCCGATAGTAAGCTGCATGAAGATGTAAACGACTATATCGCCCGCGGAACCCTGGTACCGGTTTCCGAAGGTATTGTTATATACAGCCATGCCGGTTTCGACCTGGCCTTTCAGAAAGATAAGGATTACGCCGACCTGCTTTTCAGCGCCCGCATCTTTGCCGACACCGACGTGAACTGGAAAAACTTCCTGAACCTCGAATACCAGCCTTTCAAGGTATTTATGATCATGGAAAACAAATCGCGCTCCCCGGCCCTGAACACAGTATATAGCCAATACATTCCCAAGGATGTGCCTTTCTATTGGAGCGACAATTCCATCAACATTCCCATCCTGAAAACCCCGGGGGGTAAATATGTGGATGTGCTGAAAGGCAGCAATGAAGAGGATAATCCTGAATACGACATGGATTCCGACGGCCACCCCGACGTTTGGCTCGACACCACTTCCATATTCCCTAAAGGTTATAAAATTATTGAAGAAGAAGTATACTGGGCCAACCCCTGGAACCACCTGCGGACAGGCCTCGACAATTTTGTTTTTGAAGACATTGACCACGACGGAGTGGTAGCCGTTGACAACAACGGTGATGGCATTCCCGAAACCGAAGATCCCGATGACAAGATCAGGGTGTGGAAGGTTACCTGGGATATCGGTCGCGTGGAAGGTTATGAATACCACGATCCTTACTGCAGTTACGAAATCTGGGTAGACCCGCCTGACCTGGTGCCACTGGCCGCCGGCGTGGGCTATGCGCATGACTCCATCGACGATCCCTATACGGGCATGTTCTATCCCTATACCGAAGATATCGGATCGGCCAATCTGGCCGACACCACCTGGAGCCATTGGATGGAGCGGGATGAAGAGGGCAACGTGATCTGGAAACAGCTTATTCATCAGCGCATCAATAATTACGAAGGGTTTACCTTTATCGACACTGCTGATGCCCATTACAGACCACTGCCAACCGACAGCGTAATAGGCACCTGCCCGCAACCGCACCGTGAATTCCTGGCCGTGCTGTCGCTGGGTGGCGAAGAAATCGACATGACCCATTATGCACCGCAGCAGTCGCTTTACTCCAAGGTAACCTACGAAACGGTTTTTGGTGAAGAAAGGGTAACACCCATCCGCACTACTTACACCTACTGGGCTCCGTTGCCCAACCCTCTGCAGTTCGAATACCTGTCGAACAACTACCTGGTAACCGATACGCTGGGGCAACCGCTCGAAGAACTTCCCGAATATGGTCCCGCCAAACTGGTGTACGACATGGATGCCTCCACGGAATACACCTACTATTGGATTCGCAACTATGGCTATGATGTGGATTATAACGACCCCTCCGCCGCCATTGACGGCATTGAAAACCTTGGGGATGGCGTTTTCGGATATTTCATTTATGAAATCCCCAAAGGCATGGGCGGATACCGCATCACGCTGCCGCAAAAAGATGACGGCAGTTATGATACCGATGCCATTGTCAATATCAACGGGCAGCCATTCTCCAAATGGATCGACAATCCCAATACCCTTAACGAAGTAGAAATTTGGGAATCGCCGTTTGCCTACCAGGTGTACATTCCGCAACTACTTATCCCACCGGCACTCGACGACGACGATTTTAACAGCACCGACGACTGGATCGACGATCGCGGCGACCGCTTCGAATCAAAAACCGGTTACCTGCACGACCCGTTCATGTCCGGTAACGGCGAAGACTGGGAAGGATACCCCACCGTTCCTTTCCAGGATGATATCTACGGCATGGTAAATTCGGGATGGTACAACGGCGACGATAACACCTATGGCGACGACTTTTTCGAAGACCTGGGCAAAACCCATATTCAGATCCATGCCGATTACGAAGGACGTGGCCGTGAAGGTTCCGTTGAAATCAGCAAAGGCGGCGTGCTGGTGTGCGAAGAAATATTCGGTGGATCGCCCTGGGTGATTTTCTCGCACGTGCTATCGGGATTTGCCAGGGGAACCGATTTATCCGTTACCTCCTCCGTAATTCCCGAAGTGGTATACTATGGTGTGGACACCGTTTACCTGAAGCACGTGGTGGCCGATACCAATGAGCCCCATTACTTCGATGCGAACTTCGATCCGTATCATGTATCCTATGGTTACGGCGAAACTACCGTTACCACATACGTGGGCGCCAAGGATCCCTGCAGCCTGGTTGAACCGGCCATTTCCATGCCGGCCATCCTCGATCCGGCATTCGACAACCATACCGTAACACTTATACCCAATGCCGATGCCGAAAATCCCGATCTGGCCGGATATCCGAAGCAATCGACCGGAACCTTCCTCGAAGTCAGGGTTGAAGTCAACAACAGCACAGCCGATAACTGGGTCAACACCACTGTAACACCGCAAATACCGGCCGAACTGGGCAACACTACAGTTGAACTAAGCTATGTTGCCTATCCCCGTCCGCTGGTACCTTCGCATTACAACAGCACCAGCGGCGACATCATCCCAGGCGATCAGCCCGGAACCTTTACCACCGGCTGGCGGTTTAACCAGCCCGAAGGTGAAGTGCTTATCAAAATGGGCCATACGCTTAACCTGATGCAACCCACCCGCAGAGCTTATTTTGTATTCCTGCTGAAAATCGACCCCGCCCTTGCTGAGGGTATTTACCAAATCCCCTTCACCTTGTCGGGTTCCAAAAAGCATTACTCAGGTACCGATAAGGGAAGTATTTCCTATGCCGTTCCCAATGCCATGTTCTGTATTGCCGGTAAAAATCCGTTGGGCTTCGTATCTGGATTCAAGCCCCTCATTTTGGGCCAGTCTGTACTGCATTCGCTTGATGTGGCTGCCACCCCCGACTTTGTTCCCACCGGTCGCGTTAAATGGTCGCTTACCGATTTCGGCAGAAGCGAGTTTGAAAACGTTCCCGGCACGCTTACCGCCAATGGCGCCAGCATCGACCTTGGCAGATTCAGAGCCTTTCCCGCAACCGACACTACGCAACTGGTTATTCTCCAGGAAGGCATTGTTGACAGCTACAATACCACGGCCGACCTTATGCGACTGACCAATGGACAGGCTGTAAGCTATACCAATACCGAAGGCGACCAGCTTGCCCTGTCGGAGCCTATGGTAATCCGGCCCATCGGCCCCAGGATGAAAATCAGGAACAGGCTTTACACCATCAATGGCCAACCGGTGACAGACACCCTGGTATATGAATCCGAGGAAGACCTGCACATCGAAACCCTGTTGACAGCCAAAAACACTGGTTCCGATATATCGTCCAACACGGTGATCCGGATTTTCACGGGGGCGCTTTACAACGTGGTCACCGATGAACTAACCGATAACTGCACCTATAGCAACGGTATACTCTCGGTGGACTTTGGCAGTGTTATCCCCGGTGAAATGAAACAGCAGGTACTGCCCTTTGTTTTGCATCCTGCAGACCTGCCCGAAGGAATGGATATCCGTACAGTGATTGAACAATCGGAGATCGATTACGAAGGCACGCTGGTGAACCTCACCTTCAGCTTTACCGACACCAGTAAGGTAACACTTGACCTGTATGATTTTGAAGCCACCTCGTTGTCCTTTACCGACATAGGTAACGGACAGGTAAGGGTGAATGCCACTGTTGGCAACCGCGGCATTACGGGTAAAGAGGTGTGGATAAGAATTTACCCCATCATTGGCGGTGGCGCTTATGAATTTCCGCTGGCCGAGCAACGGGTCGAAAACTTTGATCCCTTGCAATCCATAGATCTGTCGGGCGATTATACCTTCCCCGTTACCGATAAGTCAATCGAATTCATTGTCATTGTTGACGATGGATATGATTATACAGAGATAACTGAGCTGAACAACAATCTGAAAATAGCTTATTCGGTCACCGCCCTGCATGAAAACCCGGCTGATGCGGTTTCACTCACCGCCTACCCGGTGCCATTTGACGACGAGGTTACCTTCGACTATAACCTGGAAAGGGAATATGGAAACATCTCCCTGAAAGTATTTGACTTCAGCGGCAGGCTCCGGGTTGAACTCAGCCATTGTCCCGCCACCGCAGGAGGCAACCGCCTGGTTTGGAGAAGCACCGACCTTCCCGCCGGTAATTACATTTACAAAATGACCGGAAAAGAAGGCGGATCAGAAAAGTTGTTGTTCACCGGAAGAATTACCAAGGTGGTACGGTAAACATACATGAATAAAAGGACAAAAATACAATCAATAGTAAACTGTCTAAAAAGTCAATCTGTTAGGCGTAGTTGCAAACTACGCCTAGCGCATTGTACAGAATGTCAGCCATGCATGCTGAGCGTAGTCTCCTGTATGCTGAGCGTAGTCCCCTGTATGCTGAGCGTAGTCCCTTGTATGCTGAGCGTAGTCTCCAGACTACGCTCTTTTTATGACTTTTTCGGCAGCCTCTTATTGATTATTCTCATCACTCAATCTTCCACTCTTTTTGCCCAGGCCGATTTTTCACTCCCCGACACCATCTGCATCAACCAGACCGTGGACATCGAAAACCTTTCACGTGACGCGCAAACCTATTACTGGAACTTCTGTTCGGGCAACCTCATTCACGATCCGGGTGGAGAAAACATAGCCAACCCCGGAACGCTGAATCGTCCGGCCTTCATTGATTTTGCCGAAGACAACGGCAGTTATTATGCCTTCATCACCAACCACCAGGATGGCACACTGGTCAGGAATGCTTACGGCAACAGCTTCCTGGGCACACCTGTATCGCAAAACCTTGGCAATTTCGGAGGCACCATACCTCTGCATGCCCAGGGTATTCAGGTACTACAGGATGGCGGCAACTGGTACGCGTTCATCGTAGGCGGGCAGCGCGAAGATTCGAAGCTGTTGCGGCTCGACTTTGGCGCATCGCTTGCCAATACACCCGTCATTACCGACCTGGGAAACATTGGAGAGGTGATGGACTACCCCGAAGATTTGTACATCACCAACGACGGGGGTAACTGGACCGGTTTTACCGTGAACTATAACACCAACAACCTGGTGCGGTTCGACTTCGGCAACTCCCTTGCCAACGCACCCACCATGACCGACCTGGGGAATTACGGATTTAACCAGCCTTGCGGTATTCATCCTATCATGGAAAACGGCAACTGGTATATTTTTGTATCCAATTACGGGAGTCACGAAATCACCCGGCTCGATTTCGGAAATTCGCTGTTGTCGAATCCTTCATCCGCATCCATTGGCGACAACACCGTATTATATTACCCCTTTGACCTGACCATCATCCGCGACTGCGAAAACACGTACGGATTTGTGCTGAACCGTTTCAACGATATTGTGCGCATGGTCTTCGACCAGGGCCTGGGAAATCCCCCTGAATTCACTTCATTGGGCGAAACCGGAAACCTGTATAATCCACAGGGAATTTCCGATGTGTTCAGGGTTGGCGATACCCTGTATGCCTTTGTAGCCAACATCGACAATTCCACCATCACCCGGCTTTACTTCCCGGGTTGCACCAATGCGCATCCTGCCTCATCAACCGATCGCGATCCGCCACCGGTAAGCTATGACACCCCGGGTATTTACAACATCAACCTGGTGATGGACGAGGGCCAGCCCAACCAGGAAAACATGTGCCGGAATATTGTGGTGCTCGACAGTGTTTACATGACACTGGGCAACGACACCGTGATTGCTGCAGGGACAACGCTGACACTGGAACCCGACAGTGCTTATTCGGCTTACGCCTGGTCAGACGGGTCCGCTGACCATGCCATAAACGTAACTGAATCCGGTGTGTACACCCTTACGGTAACCGACCAGTATGGTTGCCAGGCAACTGACGATATCGAAGTTATTGTAGATATTGGCATCCCCAATTTTTTCACCCCCAATGGCGATGGTTTTAACGACACCTGGGAAATACCGTTTCTGACCATTGAACCCGAAGCCGATATAGCCGTTTTCGACCGGTTTGGCAACCTGCTTACCCGTTACAGGGCGGGCCAGGGAGGATGGGATGGTACCAGCAACGGAAGGGAAATGCCCGCCGGCGCCTATTGGTATATTATTGAAGTACCGGGCACCGAAAAGCCATACAAAGGCTGGGTTGCCATCAAACGATAAAGCATGAGGGCATTCTTTTCCATTCTCTTTGTATTGCTGTTTGCCAGTATCTATGCCCAGCCCCTGGCACAACGCAACCTCTATCCTTACAATCCCGGCTATGCCAATCCGGCTGCCACCGGAAAAAATGCCTGCCTCGAGATAAACGCCACCGACATGCATCAGTGGGCCGGAATTGCTGAAGCGCCCAACGTGCAATCGCTAAGTCTTCAACAAAGTTTTACCCTCCTGAAAAACAAGAAAAGTGGCGTGGGCATCAACCTGCTGCGCGATAGCAATGGCCCCTCGAAAAACCTGGGTGGTGAATTGCTGTATGCGTTTCACACGAATGTTGGCCGAAGTGGCAATACCTGGCTGAGCTTTGGACTGTCGGGGTTTATCGAACAGCGCCGGCTCGATGAGAGCGGTTTCACCCCGCTGTTCGACCCGCTGGTTTCGGGCGGTGCAGCAGAAGAACTGGCCTGGAATGCAGCTGCCGGTGTTTACCTTTACAACGAAAAATACTTCGCCGGCCTTTCGGTTTACAACCTGCTTCCGGTGAACAATGAACTGGGATTGGGATACGGTGGTGACCGCTTTTTCCTTTCGGCACAGGTTGGGAGAGCATTTTCATTTCAGCAGTATCCCGTTGCGCTGGAAACCTCCGTACAGACATTTATCGGCCAAAGCGAATACCAGCTGGACCTGAACAATATGCTCTGTTTTGAAAACAACCTCCGGGCAGGTATTACCCTGCGCAAATACCTGGGCGCCTTTGAAACCAGCGGACAAAATATACTGGTATATGCTGGTTACGACTGGCATAACTGGCGTATCGGTTACGATTATAATTTCGACATCAACGGAACCCAATTCCATCATTACGGCACCCACCGGCTTGCCTTAGGTTATCGACTCTGCCGCGACGATTTCAGCTGCCCGGCTTACCGTTAGAAAACGGAGTCTGAATACTGAATATACTGTTCGTGTCCATGGCATGCTGCATTTCAGAAAAAAAATGTAACATTGCATACAACGATAACCTAAAAAATACCCCATGAAGTCAATGAAGCTTGTCAATGTGCTGACCGCGATTGTTCTTCTGGCGTGGTTTGCCGCTCCAACTGCAGATGCCGGAGAAACCATCACCCTGCAAACCGGGTGGAAATTCACCAAAGGCAATGTTAACAATGCTTTTCAGCCCGGTTTTGACGATTCGAAATGGCAACAGGTAACCGTTCCCCACGACTGGGCCATTGCCGGTCCGGTTATCCCCGATGGCGACGGCAATACAGGAAAACTTCCCTGGCGCGACGAGGGTTGGTACCGGCTAAACCTCAGCATGCTGTCAGCCAGGTCGGGTCAAACCATCTACCTGGTTTTTGACGGTGTGATGTCGAACCCTGAAGTCTATATCAATGGGCAACTGGCAGGCAAATGGGATTACGGATACAACTCGTTTTACCTCGACATAACAGCACTCCTGAAATGCGACGGTAATGATAAACTGGCGGTGCATGTCGACAACCGCAATCACGACAGCCGCTGGTATCCCGGAGCAGGCATTTTCCGCAAAGTGCAGCTGGTGGTCAGTAATCCGCTGCATGTTGGCATTTGGGGAACACAGGTTACCACGCCCATTGTTAAACCGCATTATGCCGAAGTATGTGTAATGACAACCCTGCAGAACAAAACCGGCAGTGACCAGGATAACGTCCGGATTGAAAATATCATCGTTAACGCTTCCGGCATTGAGGTGGCCAAAAGTGAGGCCAAAACCCGCATTGGGGCCGGTAAAGAAATGTTGGTTGAAACAACCACAGGGTTAACCAACCCGCAGCGCTGGGAACTGGATAACCCCGTCCTATACCATGTGAAAACCATCGTATACAACAACAACCAGGTTACCGATACCTACTTCACACCCTTTGGCGTGCGAACCATGCGTTTCACAGCCGACCATGGCTTTTACCTGAACGATAAGCGGGTGCAGCTGAAAGGCGTAAACATGCACCACGATCATGGTCCACTGGGCGCCGCTTTCTATCCCCGCGCCATGGAACGCCAGCTCGAAATTATGAAGTCGATGGGATGCAATGCCATCCGCACCAGTCATAATGTTCCGGCTCCCGAACTGCTCGACATGTGCGACCGGATGGGAATGCTGGTGTATAACGAGGCATTTGACAAATACGATCGAAAGGCTGAAATAACCAGGGAAACCGATTTTGAAGAATTTGCGCACCGGAATATCCGCAATTTTGTGGAACGCGACCGCAACCACCCCAGTGTTTTTATCTGGAGCGTGGGCAACGAAATGCACGATGTGCAGGCCAATGCAAACAACGGCTTGCACCGGATGCGCACCATGATCAATTACGTCCGGAAATACGATCATACCAGGCCGGTGACCATGGCATGCGACATGACCGGCGAAGCCGCTTTACGGCATTTCGACTTTTACGATGTACACAGCTGGAATTATGGCCGCCGCTACCAGCTGGCACGCCAGATAGAACCCAACAAGTCGGTGATTGTCAGTGAATCGGCCTCCACGGTGAGCACACGCGGGTTTTACGAATTACCGCTACCGGCCAAAGAAGACAGTTTCACCCGTTCGATGCAGGTGAGTTCGTACGACCTGAATGCACCCACCTGGGCTGAAATTGCCGATGACGATTTCATGTGGCAACAGGACGAGGAATACATTGCCGGTGAATTTGTATGGACCGGTTTTGATTATCTGGGAGAACCCACACCTTATGTGCGCTTTATGCTGGGCAGCATGGGCATGGCCGATGCGTTTGAATCGCGCAGTTCGTACTTTGGCATTGTTGACCTATGCGGTATTCCCAAGGACAGGTATTACCTTTACAAAAGTTACTGGAATACCGGCGAAACCACAGTGCACATCCTTCCGCACTGGAACTGGCCGAAAAGTGCAGGTAAGGTTCCGGTATTTGTTTATACCAATGGCGATTGCGCCGAACTGTTCCTGAATGGGAAGTCGCTTGGAAAACAGTGCAAGAAACCCAATTCGCCCCGGTCGGTTGAGCGTTTCAGGCTCATGTGGACCGATGTGGATTACCAGCCGGGAGAATTACGCGCGGTTGCCTACAAAGAAGGCAAGGTTATCGGCGAACAGGTGATGCGCACTGCCGGAGAACCATACCAGTTAAGGCTAACACCCGACCGCGTAACCATTAAGGCCGACGGGCTCGACCTTTCGTACCTGCTGGTTGAAGCCGTTGATAAAAACGGTAATCTTTGTCCCCTGGCTGATAATGAAGTAACCATTGATATTACTGGACCGGGGCGTATTGCCGGTGTCGGGAACGGCAACCCGCAATCGGTAGAACCTTTTCAGGCCAATAAAATCAAACTGTTTTACGGCAAGGCCCTGATCATTGCCGGATCAGGCTTTGAAAACGGTATGCTAAAAATCAATGCCACCGCCAAAGGCCTGGTTAAAAGCACGGCTAACATAACCGTTGAGAAATAAAACAGCTAACGCTGAACTTGGCATTATCCCTGCCTGCAGGCCTGGCAGGCCTGCTATTGGATTTTATTAATACTTATTATCTACCGGGCACATGTGCCCGGTAGTTTTTTTTAAACACAAAGTGAAATCGTCACCAAGAGCGCTAAGAAAAAAGCACGCGAAGGATCGGGCCTGTCTAAAAAGTCATAAAAGAGCGTAGTCTGGAGACTACGCTCAGCGTTCAGGGTTGACATTCAGCACAATGCGCTAGGCGTAGTTTGCAACTACGTCTTAAAAATATACTACCAACACGAACTCACTGGTTGGAATACTAATACCCCCAGCTTTTCATCACGGCCAGGTTTTCCTTGGCACAATCCATGGGGGATTTTCCCTGGTAGGCTTCCTGTTCAATGATATAACAGGTGGTTCCGCCTATTTTGGTGGCCAATTCCACCACTTCTTTGCAATTGATCACACCCTCACCCAGGATACAGCTCTCGTATTGGGGTTCTCCACTGGCCGATTTGATTTCATCTTTTACATGAATGTTTTCGAAGCGGCCGGGATATTGCTTCACCACCTCCAGGGCAATGGCGCCACCGTTGTACATGTTACCGATGTCGAGCTGAATAACCACCTTGTTGGGGTCGATGTTTTTCATCATGATGTCGAAAACCTTTTCCCCGTTAAACTGCTGGGTAAACTCAAAATCGTGGTTGTGGTACCCGAACTTCATACCCGATTGGGAGCAAAGGTCACCACATTTATTGAAAACTTCGAGATAGCTGTTCAGCGTGTCGTACGAATCCCGCATTTTTTCATCCATCCAGGGACTGATCACATACTGTTGACTCAGCACGGCAGCATCTTCCACGGTGTATTTCCAGGCATCGGTAAAATCCTTTTTTGTGGTATCCCAGTGATTAAGTCCGAATACCGTGTGACCGCTGACCATATTCAGGCCCAGGTCGTCGAGGACTTTCTTAAACTCAGCTGCGGAATAACCATAAAACTTACGGTCGATGTAGTTGGCATGTTCCAGGTAAACATACCCCATGTCGGCCAGTTGCTTTAAAGTACCCAGCGGATCCTGTTTCATCTCATCGCGTACCGAATACAGCTGCAGCCCTACCGTATGCTTTGCAGGTATTGTTGCAAAAGCCTGCCGGCGCAACAAAGCTGTTGCAGCAACAGCCATGGCACCCGTCTTTAAAAATGTTCTCCGGGATGATTTCATAAGAATATGTTTAGGTTTCTAAGATACTTGTTGTTTTGAATGGTTATACAGCTTAAAATTCAGGTTTTTGCTTTTCGGTTTCTGTTGGCCAGGACTTTGAATATTATGTCTGAGCCTTGTGCTGTGCGTATCCCCCTTTGGAGGGGGCTGGGGGAGGATATTATCAGCGAGGACTCTAAAACTAAAAGATGTATGAAATTAGCATCTAAAAAAATCAAAAAAACTTCAATCTATCCTCCCCCTACCCCCTCCAAAGGGGGACAGCATGTCACAGGAACCTATAGTAATCCAGACTCTTGGTTCTTGGCTCTCGTCCCTTGTCTCTTGTCCCTGCTTATGACAGCACCGCCATGGCTGCTCCGATCAGGTTGGCATTCTCCATTTGGGCAATGGTAACCGTAACATCGGCCATGCCGAGGTCTTTCACCAGTTGGTTGACTTCCTTGTTTACCATTTCGGCATACGAAGCCTTGCCGGTCTTTATCTTACTCCAGAACAAACTGCCCTCAGCCAGCACCTGAACCTTTTGGGTTGCCGGATCAGCAGCCTTCAGGTTTTTCACCAATCCTGCGATAGAAGCAGCAACGAGCTTTGCAGACCTTTCATAGATCTGGTAAGCCACCTCAACATATTCGGGTTTGTAAGCCGCCGGATCGTTGATCATGCGGGTCAGGTCCACCGCGCTGAAGCCCTCGTCAAATTTGTCGTTGGGGAAAGCAGCCATAAAAACACGTCCCAGGTACATACCCGAAATAGCCTTTTCAAAACGTTGTCTGCCTATATTATCTGACTTGGCATCCACCTCATCATCCATGGCTGTCAGGTGCGGCGGGTAAAAATTGCCCGATTCGAGGTTTACGGGGGTTTCGCCCGACCAGTCCTTCATATGCCGGATTTTAGGTATGTAATCCGACGGAAAGAAAGTGGCCATGTTGGTACCGGTACCGACAATAAGGCCGATATACGCGTCGAATCCCGGATTCAGCAAACCGGCAAACAAACTGGTAATGGTATCGTTCACCACCCTGATATCGGTGAATTTCGACGAGCTGTTGTCATTCAGGTATTTGAGCAAAGGTTTACCTACAGGCTGCCCTTCCATTTGCGGAATATTAACCCCCTTTGTCCAGTTGATCAGTTCAGCATCACCGTCGGTAAGTGATTTGGCAGGATAAGAAAAACAATATCCTATGGGTGAATCGTTGGGAACCTGAACCTGGCTCATGGTTTTGGCCTGGGCGCTGAAAAGATCTTCCTTTGTAAATCCTTTATTTTTCATTTCGGTGATATCGCGCTCGGTGGAGCCGGTAATTTTTGTTTCGCGGCCGACCGATACCGTGGCAACCCTGAAATTGGTACCCCCAAGATCAAATACGGTTGCATCTCCCTTTATCCCCGATCTCTTCGGATGAATGTACGTAGGAAGACATTTGATTTCCGTACCGTCCTCCTGCAGACCAACCACCACTTTCTTGGTAAGACTGTTTGCAATATCAATTAACTGAGCATTGGTTAATTCAAATTGGTTTTTCATATCCGGTTATATTTAATAGATATAATAATTTCAAAGCTTAAAGTAAATAAAACCATTTCATTTATAAAAAGAAAAGTGTTTCCTATTTTTGAAGCTTTGATATACATTAGCAGAATATGAGGTTACAAAGCGCCCTGCTCAATAAAAATTTTACGCTAAGTACCATCTTCGTTTCCCTGCAATCGCGAAATTACCGGCTATACTTCGTTGGCCAGGGTATTTCGCTCATCGGAACCTGGATGCAGAACATAGCGCTGAGCTGGCTCGTTTACAGGCTTACCGGTTCGGTTTTTCTGCTGGGGCTCATTGGTTTCACCAGCCAGATACCCAACTTTATCCTGGCACCTTTTACCGGGGTGCTTACCGACCGCTACAATCGTTTAACGATAATGACCATAGCCCAGGTATTTTTTATGCTCCAGGCGCTGACCATGTCGTTGCTGGTACTCTT
Source organism: uncultured Bacteroidales bacterium (assembly GCA_964618645.1). Lineage (GTDB taxonomy): Bacteria > Bacteroidota > Bacteroidia > Bacteroidales > UBA10428 > UBA5072. The sequence continues at coordinate 20,990 of CAZUBW010000014.1, forward strand.
TAACCTGGTTGAAGTATGGCATATTATTGCCCTCAGCATTGTTTTTGGCATCATCAGTGCCTTTGATGCACCTGCTCGTCAGTCGCTTGTCATTGACCTGGTGAACGATCCTGCGCACCTGGGAAATGCCATTGCGCTGAATTCTGCTCTTTTTAATGCAGCCAGGCTGATAGGGCCGGCCATTGCAGGGCTCACCATTGCTGCTGTAGGTGAAGGCATTTGCTTTTTGCTGAATACCGCCAGTTTTGTCGCGGTTATCATTGCTTTGCTGATGGTAAAATTACCTGCCCGGGTTGAAAAAACAACCGAAAGGGATTTTTCCAAAAGCTTCAACGAAGGATTCCTGTATACTTTCCGGTCGGTGCCCATCCGCACGCTTATCATCATACTGGCCATACTGAGCCTGTTCTGCTTTCCATTTATGGTATTGCTGCCTGCCTATGCCAAGGAAATCATGCAGGGTGGCAGCGAAACGCTGGGATTCCTCATGTCGGGACTTGGTGCCGGAGCTCTTACGGGAGCCATTGTAATGGCAGGCCGCAAAACGGTATTTGGTCTCGGGAAGATCATTACCGCCAATGTGGTTATATTGGGGGCCTCCGTGGCACTTGTCGCCGTTACCACCAACCTGGCCATTTCATTGCTTTTTTTGTTCTTCGGAGGCTTTTCCATGATCCTTTCGCTTGCCGCTGCTAATACCATGCTGCAAACCCTGGCCGATGATGATAAAAGGGGACGCGTGATGAGTTTTTACGCCATGGCCCTGCTGGGCACCATGCCCATCGGCAACCTGCTGGCCGGTTCAGTGGCCAGCGAAATAGGGCTTTCTTACACCATGCTCATTGGCGGAGTGGTTACTGTATTATCGGCCATCTGGTTTGAAATACAGCGCCGGTCGATGCGGGCCACGGTGCGCACCATTTACAACAACAAGGGTATCAGCGCAACCCTGCCCGATGATAATCTTTAATGCCTCATAAAAAATCAGTTGCAAAACCCTGGTTTCCTTATCAGGTTGATTGTTATTATCCGGTTGCATCAAAAAACCGTTTTCTACAAATTGCTTTAACTGCTTTAATTGGTATAGAAAAATATCATACCCACGGCTATTGCGCTTATAACTATAGCCATTGGCAATGTTGCCGGTAATAAGCGTACATTATCTTCTTTAAACCGTACCCATGTCAGCTTTAAATTGCGCAAACCCAGGTAATACCCATATAACACCAATACTGCCTGCAACCATGGAATAAAACGAGGCAAAAACTGATGCCACGGAATATTGGCTGTTCCAAAGAAATCCCATCCCCAGCCAAAAGGATCAGAAAACGATTGGACGATAAAAGTAATGTTGGTAAAAAACATAGGGATAACAAAAGCTATCCACAGCATTAGTCCCATTGGCAATAAAGATCCGGAAATGCCAAGAAAAATTTCTTTGGTGTTTTTCCCGGTATGTGACCATTTGCCTGATAGTTTAGCTGTCAGATATACCAGTCCCGGGACAATCACAAGGGTCAGCGTCCACATCACCAAGGCATACAAGCCAAAAAGGTCCCAGTTCTTCTTATCCAGGATATTCACATAATCGCGAATAACGGGCCAGTGACCCTCATATAGAACACTGTACACGATGGCCAGCGTAACAATGGCCAAGGTCATCCAGGCCTCGCTCAAATTGCGCGTACCTGTTTCTGCAGCAAATGGTCTCTTATAAAATGCCACATTGTTATACAGGCAACTTCTTGTACATTCGAGACATAACCCACAGTCGGAATTTTCTTTCATTTCACCCACGTTTATCCCATAAGGACACGCCCATCCTTTTACACTGCCCTGTTCACAAAAATGCGTTTTGCAACGATCACAAACAGGTTGTGATTTGCTTCGCAACGCCAGTATGCTCATGCGGGAAAAGGGTCCGAGAAAAACACTGACCGGACATACATACCTGCAAAAGGCCCTTAATTCCCATATACAGGCCATAATCGTGGGCACAATTAACAAACCCAGGACAGCAAACCCCGATACCCTGGGCCTTGCCACCAGCGTGGTGGAAAATGTTGCCAGCACCATAAATACAAAAAGTTTCAGCCAATTATTATTAAGCCATTGAGGCCATTTCAACGAAAGACCGTAAAACTTATTTCTATATCCATTTGTTTTTCCGTCAATGGGCGTAAAAAACGATCTGCGCTGAATAAAATCGCCCAACATCGGCAACGGACATATCGAACACCAGATTCTGCCAAAAAAAGGCGTAAGAATGGCAACCAACAAAAACAGCCAAACAGCCCACATCAACAAAACTCCCAGGTTGCGCCCCGACATCTGGGTTCCAAACAGGGCCGTGAGTATTACTACATAAATCATGAGCATGGCAAATAACATGAGTATAAGCTGTGGCCATCGCGAAGTGATCAACTTGCTGACCCATGCATGGCGTAAAACTTCCTTCTCCCCGGATAGCTTCTTTTCGTCCTGAACCAGTGAACTTCTTCTTCTGAAACCATATATCCACAATAGCCATATGCCGGCCATACAACCCAAACTAAAAACCAGTAATGTATTGGGTAAAATAATGAGTTTCCCCGATTCGAAAGCATGCATAGGTCCACACCACACATGACACCGGTAATTGCTTTTCGAAATAAGGTAATTGAGTATTCCCGGGTGCCTGGCCTCAATGGTGAGTACCCGGGTGCTATAAGATGGTTGCGTGGGATCGCTGGTTTTGAAAACTTCTACTTCATTGCGGGCGGGACTTACCTTGGCATCAATGTCAAACTCTTCGAGAAAAAAAGAATGTCCCGTATCATCGGTTGAAAAAGTGAGATGCAGTTTATCTCCCCTGTTGCACCTGATTACAGCCGGATCCTTTCCATAGCGGAAACTTCGCATATGAATATACCTGTCTGCCGATGGCTTTTCAAAAAACTGGCAAATAACGGCAGGAACCAGTCCCGAAAAGAAAACAAAAGCGAATGATAACAGGTATTTGAAAAAATGCTTATTCATTAAACAGGTAGAACAATCTCGTAAATGATTATGCCTTCAAGTTTACTTAATAATTTTCATAAATGCAGGCAAAAAAATCACTTTTTATTAGCTTTGCAAGCGCAACAGCTTGTAATTGCAGATAATATTGCTTCATATGAAACCCAACAACACAACCACCAATCGCTCAAAAAAGAAGAAAGGTAATTTCATTCCCATACTCGTTGTTATGCTTTTGTTTCTGGGAATGCCGGTTGCCTTTCTGGCTTACCAATCGAAACACACCGGCCTAACCTGGGGAGAAGTTATTAAACAAATCACCAATAAGTCCGCATCGGGAAATAAATCCTCTGTGGAAAAAGGGTTGGCCATTCCGGGCGAAAAAATCGACTTTCTTGATCCCGTTGCCATTGGCGACACCTTCACCGAGCCACCTTTGATTGCCCATATTCAAGCTGTGGATCTCGATGGCGACAGTCTGACCGATGTAGTATTGTGCGACGACAGGGGTAACTTTGTATCCTGGATCAGACAGAATCCCTTGGGGACCTTCACCGAAACGATTCTTGCCGATAGCCTGATTGCACCCGCACATGTTCAGGTAATTGATTTCGATGCCGACGGGGATCTTGATCTTATGGTAGGTGTTTTGGGTATGCTTTTCCCGAATAACGACAGGATAGGCTCCATTGTAATTCTCGAAAACAATGGCCATCAACAATTTATTAAACACCTTATCATTGAAAAAATAGCCCGTGTTTCAGATGTCAGGGCAGGAGATCTTGACGGCGATGGCGATATGGATTTGGCTGTTGCTCAATTTGGTTATGACGACGGTGAAACCAGGTGGATGGAAAACCTGGGCAACTGGAAATTTGAAAGTCACATGCTGCAAAGCTTATCTGGCCCTGTAAACGTAGAGATCATCGATATCGACAACGACAAAGACCTGGACATATTTTCCCTGGTAAGCCAGGAATGGGAAGAACTTTATTGTTATATTAACGATGGAGCAGGTAATTTTCAATCGAAACTGATATGGGGATCAAGTAACCAGGATTATGGGTCCAGTGGTATAGCGCTGGCTGATGCCGACCTCGATGGAGATCCCGATATTTTATATACCAACGGCGATGCCTTTGACTATATACCGCCGCAGGGTCGGCCGTGGCATGGTGTTCAATGGCTCGAAAACAAAGGAGACCTGGTGTTTGAATTTCACCGTTTATGCAGCTTTACCGGGGCAACCAATGTAAGAAATGCAGATCTCGACAACGACGGCGATCAGGATCTCATTGCTGTCAGCGCATTCAATATATGGGAATTACCGGAATCAAACAGTTTTATCTGGCTCGAAAACACAGGCAACATGGAATTTATCATGCGAGAAATAGCCAAAAAGCCTACCCACATGCTAACCTGTGAAGCCGCTGATTTTAACAAAGACGGTCACATAGATGTCATAACTGGGGGTATGCACACGTATCCTCCTTACGAAAATATGGCCAGAATAACGCTTTGGATCAACAACGGCAAACTTGGCAACAGGTAAAAAAGCTTGCTTTCTTTTTCATCGCAACGCCTTCAAAACCTGCTCAAGTTCTGCAACCATGGTTGCCGACATACCTTCCTGCCTGGCAAGTTTAATGGTGGTAACCATGGTTGAACGGGCCATTTTCATTTCGCCCAGCGAAGCATAGGCTACCGCCAGACTTCTTCCGGCTGATATCAGTGTTAAAGGTTCACTTGCCGAATGTATATATGCCCGCTCTGCATATTCCTTCCCTTCTTCAATATTTCTTATTCGTTTGTCGGGACAGGATATCAATATAGTACCCAGTCGCTCCAACAAGAATGACTCATTGGGATGATGCACCAATGCCTGCCGTAAAACATCAACTGACCTTTCCCACATTTCCAGCTGCACCAGCAGATTTATCAACAACCTTGTATTGGTAAGGTTCTCAGGGTTAAGCTTAAAGGCTGCTTCGTAACTGTTAAGCGCCGGAAGAACATGACCTTTTACCGCTTCAATTTTGCCCTCAATTGACAGTTTTGCATCTTCATCATACGACGCCTTTTTTAGCGCAGTAAAATACTTTTCCGACAAGGCTACCTGGCCATAACTCAATAATATATCAATACCCTCCTTTAATACCTTCCCTTTACCCGGAGACCGGTTAAGCCATAGTAGAGTGGAATCAAGTGCCTGACGATGGTTTATCGTCTTCCACAAACACATGATCACACTTGCCTGCGCATTGATATCATCAGGCCTGATTTGCCGGGCCAACCTGTAATATTCCAATGACGAACCATACAATCCTTTTAAGTACAACAAATAAGCCAGACTACTGATTTCATTGTAATCATCCTTAAACAACCCGATATGTTTTTGCAATAAAGGCGATGAATGCTTTCCAAGATTCATCTTAAGGAACAACTTAATAAACTTGGATATCAAATATTTGTTTTCAGGCATACATTCAAAGCCATGGGTTATCAAACGCATGGCCCATTCAGGATATCCACTCTGCTCTGCCTCGTCAATCTTCTTCAGCAGATACCGTTCTGAACTCGACAATAAGGACAATCGGTCAATTAATGTATCCACCGGATTAAAATAAACAACCAAATCATTGGCGCGAATGGTGTACCGATTTCCCAAATCAGTTTTTTGCCGGGCGTTATAAAGACTTCCGAGCAAGCGATATGCAGGGCCAAATGAACGATGACTCTTAATAATATCGAGAAGACATTGTTCTGCTTTGTCTGACCTTCCGGTTTCCATGTAAATCCTTGCCAACTGATAATGGGCGTAAACATCCAGCGGAAAATTATCTATCCTTGTAGTGCTTTCTGCTTTTATTGGTAAAGGTTGGCGCTCCGTTATCCGGGAAAATGATGTTTCGGCTTGTTTAAAATCTCCGAGGTTAAAATATCCCTCTCCTGCATAATACCAGGCATGATAAGCTTTTGGTTGTTTCCGGATTACTTTCCGAAAATGCCTTATAGCTTCTTCGGGCCTTCCCATTTCGCTATGTAAATGGCCAAGATAGTAATCCCATTTCCAATTTTTGCCTTTTCCCTCAGCTGCCAGCTGGTAACACTGAACTGCATTTTCGTAATAAGCATTGGCATGATACACCATGCCCAACATCCCCAGGTTAGCTGATCCGGGATGCTGTTGCACTTCTTCCATTGCTATCGTAAGTTGCTTTTTTACCGGTTCCGGTATACCTGTGAACCCAGGTAAAGCAGGTAATTTGGCAAGAACTGAACCATCGGGATACTTTTTGCATGTCGCCAATAATAAAAGGGCACCTGTAGCCATTATAACAGCAACAATGATTGTACTTCGTCTGCTAATCATCATAATAAAATCAACTTAACCAATATTTGCATAAATATATTTAATAATGTCATAAATTAGGGCAGTTATTCAATTTACGTTTTGAATGGAAATCCTAAAAAGCCTCATCAGCGGTTCAGGCACTGCAACTGCCATTTTCTTCATTAGCATAACAGCCTTTTTGGGGGTGCTTATCGGCAAGCTGCGTATCAAAAATGTAAAACTGGGGATTGCCGGGGTGCTTTTCTCGGGATTACTGATCGGCCACCTGGGGGCAAAAGCCAACCCCGAAGTATTACATTTCATCAGGGAGTTCGGACTTATTTTATTTGTTTATGCCATTGGTATTGATGTTGGTCCCAGGTTCTTCAATTCGTTGCGAAGCGAGGGCCTTAAACTCAACCTTTTTGCCACCGGCATCGTTTTGGGTGGGTTTCTGATCGCCTACCTGTTCCACAGGCTGATAGGTGTGCCTTCGGCTGTGGTAACAGGCGTTATGAGCGGCGCTGTTACCAATACGCCCGGTTTGGGCGCTGCCCAGCAGGTGCTTGCCGATATGGGCATGCCCGATGATGCCAGCATGGCCGGAACCGGGTATGCCATCGCCTATCCTTTTGGCGTAATTGGCATCATCCTCGCCATGATTATCATAAAAAAAATGTACCGCATCAATATCGACAAAGAACTAAACGAATACAAAAACCAGTTTCAAACCCTGCGGCAAAAACTCGAAAGCCTTGAGATTTCCATTACCAATCCCAACCTGTTCGGGCAACCCTTGAGCTATATCAAGGAATTCATCGATAAGGAGCTGGTGATCTCCCGCATCAGAAGAGGTGAAAACTACCTGGTAGCCACCGAGGACCTCATTTTGCAGGAAGGGGATCTGATCATTGGCGTCTCGGCTTTGCAATACATTAAAAACCTGAAGATCAAAATCGGAAAGGTGAAGATCCTGGAAAAAAAGGAAATATCGGGTGACCTGGCTATGTTTCATGTATTGGTCACCAACCGCAAATATGCCGGGAAAACCGTGCAGCAAATAGGTATATACCGCCGTTACGATGCCAACATAACACGCATTTTCAGGGCCGGAACCGAAATTCTGCCAACACGCGGCACCACTGTCGAGTTTGGCGATACGGTGAGGATTGTGGGTAAACGCGACCTGTTGCCCGAAATCAGGAACGAACTGGGCAATTCGGTCGAGGAGCTGGCCCATCCCAATACCATTCCCATATTTGTCGGGATTGCCCTTGGCGTAATACTTGGCAGTGTTCCCATTTTTATACCCGGATTACCAGCCCCTGCCAAACTAGGACTTGCCGGGGGGCCTTTGCTGGTCGCCATACTTTTGGGTAACCAGCGGCGTTTTAAAAGTTTCGACTTTTACATGACACCGGGCGCCAACATGATAATCCGCGAGTTGGGTATCAGCCTGTTCCTGGCCTGTGTAGGCCTTTCGGCGGGTGGCAAATTTGTAAGTACCATCGTCAGCGGAGGATATGTCTGGATGATTTACGGTGTCGCCATCACCATGATTCCCATACTCATCGCCGGCATAATTGCCCGGATGCGAAAATACAATTACCTGAAGATTTGCGGTATCATATCAGGGGCCATGACCGACCCGCCGGCACTGGAATTCGCCAACAACCTGGCACCGGGACATGCCCAATCAACCGCGTATGCCACTGTTTATCCCCTGACCATGTTTCTGCGCATTCTGGCAGCCCAAACACTCATATTAATTACCCTTTAACTGATTTTAGAATGGACCAGGTACTGATTGTTTATCCCGACAAAATGGGGAAAGACTTCATCCCCAAACCCTATTTACCCAAGGGCAAAGACGAATACTACCTTAGAAACCTGCAAACCGTCAAACCCAAAAAAGGATGGCGCCATCTCCGTTCCGACGAGGTGGAACAACTGGTTAAAAACGACAATACCTCCGATGGCTGGGATAACATCCTGGTAACAGATGAATTCGATCCCAACCAAATAAAAAACTCAAGGTTTTTTGGCCTGGTCAGAATCGGCCGTTTGCGCAACATTTTCATTCAGCACCACGATCTGATTGTGCCCACCGGCATCACCAACAGTCTGATCGTTTCAAGTGATATTGGCGATGATGTGGCCATCCACGAAGTACATTACCTGTCGCATTTCATTATCGGCGACCGCAATATTCTTTTCAACGTCCAGGAAATGAATACCACCAACCATGCCAAATTCGGCAATGGAATCATCAAGGATGGCGAACCTGAAAATGTAAGAACCTGGATTGACCTGATGAATGAAACCGGCGCCCGGAAAGTAATGCCGTTCGACGGTATGACCACGGCAGATGCATACCTGTGGGCAAAATACCGCGACGACCTTGCCCTGCAGAAACAACTGGAGAAAATTACCCAGCAAGCATTCGACCATCGCAGGGGTTATTACGGCACCACCGGTGACCAGTGTGTTATCAAAAACTCGCTGATCCTGAAAGATGTTAAAATAGGCGCCAAATGCTATATCAAGGGCGCCAATAAATTAAAAAACCTTACCATTAATTCCACCGTTGAAGAGCCTACCCAGATTGGCGAAGGCGTTGAACTGGTAAATGGTATTATCGGCTATGGCTGCCATATTTTTTATGGTTGCAAGGCCGTGAAATTCATCCTGGGTAACAATTCCAACCTTAAATACGGTGCAAGGCTTATCAATTCGTTCCTGGGTGACAATTCAACCATTTCGTGCTGCGAAGTGTTGAACAACCTGATTTTTCCGGCACATGAGCAGCACCATAACAATTCCTTCCTGATTGCCTCTGTGGTAATGGGGCAAAGTAACATGGCCGCCGGGGCAACCATCGGATCAAATCACAACAGCAGGGCCAACGATAACGAAATTCAGGCCGGAAGAGGCTTTTGGCCCGGACTATGCACAAGCGTCAAGCACTCCTGCCGTTTTGCTTCGTTTGTGCTGCTTTCCAAAGCCGACTACCCCGCCGAACTGAATATACCGCTTCCCTTTTCACTATTGAATAACAATACATCAAAAGACCAGCTTGAAGTGCTGCCTGCCTACTGGTGGCGTTACAACATGTACGCCCTGGCACGCAATACATGGAAATTTCATAACCGCGATAAACGCGTTACCAAAGTACAGCATATTGAGTTTGACGCTTTCGCCCCCGATACCATGGAGGAAGTATTCACGGCGCTTCGTTTGCTCGAGCTTTGGACAGCCAAAGCCCTGCTTAAAAAACGCGGTAAACCTTTCCCCAACGACCAGGAGCTTGTCCGCTTGGGCAGGGAAATGCTCGACAAGGGAGGCGATGAAGTAAGCGGACTGGAGGTGCTGGGTGAAAATATGGAAAACAAAAAGCGTAAAACGGTCATTGTGAAAACCCTCGAAGCCTATCATGCCTATAAAGACATGCTGCACCATTATGCCATGACCAACCTGCTGAAATACCTGCGTGTAAACTCTTCTGCCACATTATCGACAATGCGCAATGAGATGAAAGGCCGGCGAAAAACCGAATGGGCTAACCTGGGCGGACAAATTATGCTTTGCACCGACCTCGATAAACTCCGTGAAGAAATAGGAGCAGGTAAGCTGAACGATTGGGATGCCATACACAAAAGGTACGACAAGCTTTGGAAGAAATACACAACAGACAAGGTAGAACATGCCTTCGCTACCTTGCACGACCTGCTGGAAGTGGATGAAATAACGGACAGCCTGTGGAAAAAAGCGCTGAAGAAGGCCGTCGAAATACAGGAATATGTTAGTGAACAGGTATATCAGTCGCGCCGTAAAGACTACGACAACCCGTTCCGGATTGCCACCTTCAGAAATACCGACGAGATGAAAGCCGCCATAGGAACCGTCGATGACAATTCTTTTATCATACAGGTGCGGAAAGAAACAGCAGAATACAAAGCTTTTGTGGCAAAAGCCATGAAACGCATCTGACAAAGCAAAATAGTTCTTAACTAGAAATTTATACATATTACAAAAAAACAATAACCATAAAAACTACACACCATGAACTTAACAAACCCCGATTACGCCAAATATGCATTGGTGCAGGAAATGATGCAAACTGTTGAAGTGGTAAAAAATTTCGACCCCGGCCGTACCCGCGATATTGCCGGGAAAATAAAAGCTGCCGGCAGGTTGTTGCTGACCGGCGAAGGCTCAAGCCGCATTATGCCGGCAAAAAATGCCATTCGTAAAGCCCTTACCTGGGGGATGGATATGTCAATTTTCACTGACGGTTCACGGCAGTCGGCCCAGTACGACCTTTCCAAATTTGCCGTATTTTGTGCTTCCAACTCCGGCAGGACAAAAGAAATAGTCCTGTTGGCCAAGAAACTCGCTGCCCAGGGCAATGTTAACCGGTTTGCACTTACAGCCAATAAAGACACTTTGCTCGAAAAAGAATGTACCGAAACCTTTGTGCTGAACTGCGGTTGGGAACAAGCTGTTGCCGCCACCAAGAGTGTCATTGAACAGGCCCTCTTTTACGAGTCGATTCTTTGGAATATCAGGGGCATCGACAAGCGTGCCGAACTGGCCAAATTGCCTGCACAAATTGAACAGGCACTGACCCTCAAAATCAGCAAGGACATTATCGACGTGGTAAAGAACGCTCATACCATTTATTTTGCCGGATACAACGATGGTGTAGCTGAAGAGCTGACTTTGAAAACCAACGAAATCACCCGCCGGAAATCCGACTTCCTCGAAGGTACTTATGCCGCCCATGGCATTGAAGAGGTAATGGACAAATCGGATATTGTTTTTGTGGTAGATCCCATCGAAGAAGAAATCGAAAAATTCCAGGAAGTGCTGGTGAAAGGAGTAGGACTAACCATAGTGGCCATTGCGGACCGCGACACCCCCTTCCCCACCATTAAGGTGCCTGCCGCCGGCGAGATGAATCCCTATGTATTGCTGTGTGCCGGGTGGAACCTGCTGGTGGAAATTGGACTGGCAGCCGGCATCAACCTCGACAAGCCCGAACGCGCCCGCAAGGTGGGAAATGAGTTTGTAGGATAAGCTGCTTTGTCCGCCAAAGCCCTGCCTGACGGCAGGCAGGTTTAGCGAATTAGGGTTGGCTGTTGGCTTTTTGCTTTTAGCTGAAAGCTAACAGATTATTGCTAATTGTTAATTGTTAGTTGCCCTGCTCACCTCCACGGCCCCCATTCCAGCGTCATCCTGTCGCGGGTACGCATTTTACCCGTGGTACTGTTTCGCTGGATATAGCTGATGCCATCTTTTTCGAAAGTGGTGATAATGGTTTCCACCGGAAATCTCGATTGGGGATCATTATATATAAAACAGGTCGATTGCCGGATTACATCGTTTACCTTATCGATGTAACAGTGCACATTGCCCTGCTGGTTCATTTCAATAATGCGGTTCCAGCCTTCCGTTCGCGCCATATTGCTAAACGACACCCGGGTAAGGTTATCGTCGTTATCATAAACAAACGTATACGTGCCGTCGGAATACTGGTTAGCCGGATCGTTCCGGCGTTCCAGCTGCCAGGTATTGCCCTGCCTGGTGAAGATATAATTCAGGATGCTGCATACTTTGTTGGCATCATAGGCCCGCCAGCGCTCACAATATCTTACCTCCTGGTATTTCAGCAACTCATTGGCCGGGCCATATTCGAACTGCTTCACCAGCGTTGCACTTACAAACAGCAGCTCGCCACGCTGATTGTTATTCACTACCTTGTAAAACTGTACATACTTCTTTATGCGGGCAATCCGGCCCAACCGATCATAAAATACCGTATCCACCGGCATTTTATAAAAATGGCCGTTATAATTGTTTTGTATAACAGGAGGTTCGTGTATGACCAGCACATTCCCCGAAGCAGGGTAAACAAAAGATGCTCTCGCCTGGGGGGTTTGCAATGCCATTACCCTACCGGTTTTGCCGTTTACCTCAAATTTTACCCGCTGACCGCTGAGCTTAACATGACTTCTCCAGGGCAGGTAAGGATCGCTGACGCCAAAAGGCATAGTCAGGTAGATAAAGTCCCCCAACGCCGAATCGCCATCAATGGCAATGGGAAGAATCCGGTAAATGATATCGTCTTTAGCCGTCCGCGCCCACGCTTCAAGTGCTGGCTGTAACCCGCGCTGTAAAAAAACAACTGAATCGCTCATGCGCTGCCTGCGCTGGATTGAGTCACGTACAAATTGCTCGCGGGCCAGCAGCGAATCGCGCACATACTGCTGTCTCAACGCCAGTGAATCAAGCATGCGCTGCAGGCTTTCATCAGCGGGAGCAGGAATACGAAGGGTGTCCTGCGCTTCTGCCTGCGAGGGGCGATACAAATGCCGTCCTTTCAGCGTATCGGTTTCCTGGGCATAAAGGCTCTCCATGCAGCACAAAGCAATCAACCAGGTGATGCAATGCAATATTTGCTTTGCAAAAGATAGATTTTTCATGTCAACTTGTTTTTATCCAACTCCAAGATAATGATATTTCGTGGAATATCATTACATCTCTATGGGTGTGTAAAAAGTCTGATAATAGTAGCCTTTTAAGACAGCCCCAATAAGGATTTGTTGGATGCATTTTTTAGTTGGGGATAACCTGAAAAAAATGTAACTTTTAGTCTGTTTTATGTCCAAACCAACCCGTCCAATAATGAGCAGCGATTCCTACCCAATCCGATTGCCCAGGCTGCTGCAAGCCTATAACAACTCGGAATATGCCATGCAGCAAAGGGCAAAATTCATTTACTATTTGTGCATATTGCTTGCCTGTACTGCATCTTTTCTGATCATTTTCAGGCTCCTTTCCGGCTTCATCAGTCCGGTTTTTAACCAATCCCTTAAAGTTGTTGTGCTTCCACTAACTGCGCTTGTCATAACAATATTATTCTGTTTATGGCTTCTCTACAGGGGATATTACAATTTAACAGCAAACCTGCTCCCTTTGCTGATTATTATAACTACCTGGCTGATTATGTTCTTTGAAGAACAGACGCCATTAATCAAACTGGACAGTGTTGTGAATATACTGGCAGCCCTTTCCATGCTTCCGTTGCTTTTCGCAAGGCGAAAATCCATGATACTGGTTTATACAGCTATTAATATTTTGATCCTAGTTGTTTTCATGCTCCACTATCAATCCACATCCGGAATAACCAGGGCCGAAATGTGGGATTACCTGGTTGACGTTTCAGTTACCATGGCTTTTATAGGATTAGTGGGGTATAATATATTCAACATCAATAAAAAAGCCTTGGATAAGGCCCAATCAGACATCAAAAAAAGAACAGATGCGGAAGCTGCTTTGCTGAAAAGTGAAAAAAAATTCAGGGAAATGGCAAAGCTGTTACCACAGGCTGTTTGTGAAACCGATTTAAATGGTAACCTAACCTATATTAACAGGTCGGGATTACAAATGTTCGGATATGCTGATGAGGATTATAGCCAGGGAATAAACATATTCTCCGTTCTCATCGAAAATGAGAAGTTAAAGGAAAACATGCAGGGAGTAATAAAAGGAAACCGCGTTGGGAACCAGTATACTGCCCGCCGGAAATCCGGAGACTTGTTGCCCGTGAAGATCTTCTCCAGTACAATTGTGGAAAATGAACAGGTAACAGGTTTCCGGGGAATCCTTATTGATATATCCGATAGCATAAAGGCCGAACAAGCATTGGCAAAAAGCGAAAAGAAGTTCAGGGAAATGGCTGAACTGCTGCCACAAACCCTTTATGAATCGGATTTGCAGGGCAATCTCACCTTTATCAACAGGGCCGGAACCGAAATGTTTGGATATTCTCCGGACGACATTCACCTGGGCCTTAATGTTTTTGCTACCATTGCCCGTGAAGACCATAAACGACTCAGGGAAAACATTGCCAGTATCATTGCGGGATTATCAACCCGCGGTAATCAATATACTGCCCTGAGAAAAGACGGAACTACCTTTCCAATACAAATATATTCGAGCGTTATCAGAGAAGAAGATGTTCCGGTTGGCTTCAGGGGCGTGATTTATGATGTCACTGAAATAGTGAAAATAAACGAGGAATTAACACAAAGTAACGAGCTATTCAGAGTATTGGTTGAATCCATTCCGCTTGCCATTACCCTTTCGGACCTGGAGGATAACGTTATCCTGGCCAATAAAACGTTCTACCGCGAAACTTCACTTACCGCCGAAAAAATACTGGGCAAAAAGTTATGGGATCTCGGGTTTAAAGGCAATGCAGCAAAAGAGCAACAGTTAAAGGCGTTAATACTCGAAAAGGGAACAGTCGAAGGTTTTGAAACTGATACCCTGACTCCCGATAATGCCCGTCACGAACTTTATGTCTATGCTTCCCAGGTTGAAGTGAACAACCAAAAGGTCATACTACGGTCGAATATAAATGTAACGGAATTAAAGCAACTTCAGCGTCAGCTAAGCGAATACAATCAACGGCTTGAGGAACTGGTGAAGGAACGTACAACTGAACTGGCCACCACCATGGAACAACTTAAAGCTGCCAACGAAGAGCTTCAGTCAACCAACGAAGAATTATATGCCCAACGGGAACAACTTGAAATGACGTTACAGCAACTTAGGGATACACAGGAACAGCTTATACAGACAGAAAAAATGGCCTCACTCGGCATATTGACAGCAGGCGTGGCACATGAGATCAATAATCCCATCAATTACATCTATAACGGATCCGTGGCCATCGAAAATTATATCCAGGAGAACATGCCTGAACATGTTGACAACCTGAAGTCACTTTTTGAGGCCATCAATACCGGGGTGGAACGTACTACCAATATTGTAAAAAGCCTGGGCAGCTACAGCCGTAAAGATAAGGTTGCTTTTCAGAAATGCCAGGTTCATCAAATTCTTGAAAACTGCCTTACCATGCTGTACAGTCAATATAAAAACAGCATCGAAATCAAAAGGGATTTCTATGATAATCTGCCTGAAATAAGCGCTAACGAAAGCGCACTGCATCAGGTTTTTCTGAACATACTCACCAATGCCATCCAGGCAATTGAGAGCAACGGAACGATAACCATCAAAACAAATGCTGAAAAGAATACCATTTCTGTCAGTATTTCAGATAATGGTAAAGGAATTAAGGAAGAAGATCTCACGCATGTTTTTGATCCCTTTTTTACCACAAAAGATCCGGGAAAAGGAACCGGTCTGGGATTGTCCATTGTGCAGCGAATCATCAAAGAACACAAGGGCAGTGTTACTTGCAAATCAAGGCTAAACCACGGTACAGCACTTATCGTAATTTTACCTGTCAACCAACCCCTATGAAATTATTCCATTTGTAAGAAACTTGTCAATACAATATTATCAACGAACTATCGTGATCTTTGCCGCCCGGTCGGTTGATGCCGGGTTCTTCCCGTCGGGGAAACCCGGTAATTGAAGTTTACCCTTCCTGTCTGACTTGAGTGAAATCTCATTCCCCCATTCACCCTTTACGGTATCAAACCATGCCAGTTCATAAGAAGCATTAGGTACAAACCCATTCAGCTCCGGCAAAACAGCCTGGTTTTCAAAATAAAGCAGGGCAAAATCCTTTTCAGGCGTCCGCATCATATAACTCCAACCGTCGAGTCCCTTTTCAGGCGCTCCCGGAGCTTTGCGCGGAAGCACATCCTGATGACACGGCACCAGAGCCTGGTACTTGCCTCCTTCTGACAAGATAAACCTGCTGAGGTGCTGCATATAATAACCCGACTGGTACTTGAGAGCATCCCAGATGTGCGGGCGCATGCCATCAGGCTCTCCGGTAGTGGTTATGTCATAGGCTGCTGTGCCGTGAACGTGACCTGACAAGCCACCCGATAGCACCGAACCATACATTTGCGCACGTGAAAAGTAATTGTCGCGTTCCGAGTCTGCAGGAGGCCGCTCACCATTGGGCATATTGATCTCATGATCCCAACCGGTATAGTAAGGTTCAAAATTGATGGCCGGGTAAGGAGGTATCAAATTAAACAAGGTGTCAAGAGCCCCTGAAACACGGTGATCACGAGGCTTGTTGCCAACACTGTGCATGGTAAGCCACGGGCATTGCTTATCGTGACCAAATTGCTTATAGGTGGAATTGTTGATCAGCGTTGTATGTGGCTGGCCAAAAGGCATCGGGCCATATTTGTTCAGGTGGTAGGTCAGCGCTTCATTGAATTCATCAGCCGTAAGGCTGTATTCTTTGGGTATCCAGTCGAGGTGAATACCGCTGAAAAAGATATTGTAAGCACCATACCGCGAAACCAGGTACTGAACATAGCGGGCATAGCTTTCATTGAAATCGAAATACGCTTTCCAGGTAGGGCATATATCCCGGCGCACTGTTTCAATCAGCGGCGTAAAACCCTGATCGGAAAGGTATTGCATCTTTTTATCGAGACTCTGGAAATATTCGGGAATGATCCGGTTGAAATCGGCCACACCCGGATGGTTGTTGGACATATGAAACGGCAGATTGCCATATTCATCGCGCATGTCTTTTGAGGTCATTTTACCGCCCTCAACCAGGTACCCGAATTTTTCCCAGGCATTTCTCACATAAATACCATTCTCATCGGCATAGGTATTGGCATTGCTGTCTGCTTCCCAATTGGGAAAGCTGGCAATCATGCTGACCGAGTTGAATCCCTGATTTTTCCGGAATGTCACCGCATCTTCAAATCCGATTCCGGGGGCAGGTGTATAATCAGCGGCCGGTGTAATGCCCCTGAACGGTAAGCGCCAGGTGGTGCCTGCCAGCCAGGTGTCCCCAACCATGAAAAACGGGGTGCCATCGGCATATTGCAATGCATGCCCGTTGGGTGTAGGCCTGATAAAACCTCTTCTATTCGGATTTGCAGTCAATTCCTGATCGGTCCAGTTTACCGCCACAAACATGCCCTGTTGATTGTTGAGCCCCTTGTCATCCGGCTGGTTCGACCCGCTGGTCCATTCCCATGAACCGGCGTCGGTAGCGACTATCCGCACTTTATAAGTGCTCCCGCCATCCCAGAATGCATAGATGCGTTTTGAAAAACCGGGGCCCTTCAGATCAACCCAGCAGGTTACCTCGGTATAATAATTGGCATATTGCTTTTCAGCCCGAAGCACAATTTCCTGCATTTCCCATACGTGAGTTTTCTTACCTTCCTGGGCCATTAAGGATTCCATATGGAGTGCGGAACAGGTAACAGCAATCAATAACGCAAATAACCGGATTGTTCTTTTCATAATCATATGTTTTATTAACAACGACCCTAAATTTAACTATTCTGATCGAATCCTCAATCGTTCTATCCTTTGCTTCCTCGATTAAGATGCCCATAATATGATCTGATACAATATCGAGCATGCCAAAAAGCAGTCAACTTTAGAAATGCTTACGCCCCTTCAGGCATGCGCGTCAACCTAATTTTATGATATTATATGTCAAGGATATATGCTTTTGGTTTTATTTCGCAGAGCGATTTAATATGAATAGCATCGGGATGCACCCGTCGTTATTCAAACCTGCTGACAGGCTTTAGCCAAGGGACATAAGATGGAAATGAATATTGTATTTTTTCAATAGCCCCTGGCTTCAGCCAGGGGAAATATGATAGGGCCTATACCCCTCTCTTCCGCTGCATGCAGGGCACTGCCACTGGCACAGCTGTGCATGCAGCGGAATAATATAGTGGGTTATGTTTTCCCTTATCCCCGCGCTGAAGCACGGGGATATTGAGGAAATCCTAATGTTGACAGCTATACTCAATCAATCTTCGGGGGTATCAGCTTATACATCACCGGCGTTACCAGGCGTGCCAGCAACGTTGAGGTGATGAGTCCGCCAATGATCACCCACGCCAGCGGTGAATAAATACCCGAACGGCTGAGCGCAATGGGCAATAACCCGCCAATGGCTGTGAGCGTTGTGAAAAGCACCGGCAAAAATCGTATTTCCCCGGCTTTCCATATGGCTTCGTCCAACGGGGCGCCATTTTGCCGTAACTGGTTGGTAAAATCCACCAGCAAAATGGAATTCTTGATCTCAATGCCAATGAGCGCCACAAAACCCACTGCGGCTGAAAACGACAGTGTATAACCGGTAAGGAACAGCATCAGAATACCGCCTACCACCCCCAGCGGAATAACAGACAATACGATCAGCGTGCCCTTAAAGGTGCGGAACTCGAGGATGAGGATGGCAAATATGCCAAATATGGCCACCAGTATAGCCGAACCAATGCCCGCGAAACTTTCCTGCCGGCTCTCTATTTCGCCGGCCGGCACAACCCGGTATCCGTCGGGCAGCTTTATTTTGGCTATCTTACCTAATATCTCCTTGGTTACCTTATCGGTGTTGAAACCGGTTTCTACAAAAGAGGAAAGCGTTACAGACCGCACTTTCTGGTAGTGTTCAATCAGGGTGGGCGAACGTTCAAAGCTTATGGCCGACAGTTGTGAAAGTGGTATCTGTGCGCCACTCAATGACGATACATATATCTGGTCGAGGATTTCGAGGCTATTGCCCTTTTCCTTCGGTAAACGTACATTAATGGGATACTCTGTTCCATCGGGCTCACGGAAATTACCTGCCTTAATACCGGCAAGGGCAAGCCTTACCGTTCGATCGATCTCTACGGCCGGCACCCCGAAAATTCCGGCTTTGGACTTGTTTACGTTAATCTTCAGGTCGGTTAACGACTCGCTGAGCGGATTTTTTACGTATACCGTTCCCTGTGTCTGCTTCACAATATCCTCAATTTTGTCGGCCAGCACCTGCAGCGTATCGAGGTCATCGCCCAAAATTCTCAAAGCCACAGGGGCATCAACAGGCGACCCGTTTTCAAATTCATACACGTAAATCCTGGCCCCTGCATAAGTATTGAGCGTATCCCGCAATCCATCCAGAAATTCGGTTATCCGGGGTTGCGACCGCGGGGTTATCTCGCAAAGCAATTCCCCGAGGTTGGGCTGCTCGCTCTTCTGAAACGTGTTGTAATAAATGGTGGGGTTGCCTTTACCAATGTTTGACATATAGTAAACCATGTCGGGCTTTTTTGAAATTACCGATTCAACAAAGCGCACCGCCTTGTCCGTTTCCCATATCGAGCTTCCCTTTGGCGTTTCCACCGTAATCAGAAACTGCTTCATGCCGGCCTTGGGAAAAAGACTGAACCCGACAACCGGAATAAGGGCCAGCGAAGCGAGGAAGATACAGGCGGCAACAATTACCGTTTTCCCGGGATACTGAAGCGACCAGTTCAACGCCCTTCCATAGGTGAAATCGATACCCCTGTTCAGCACCTGCAAAGCCTTATTGCCTTTGGGATGCACATTGCCTTTCAGCACCTTGCTCGATATGAAAGGAATAATGGTGAGCGCCACAAAGAGCGATCCCAACACCACGTATACAACCGTAACCGGCAACACCAGCATATATTGCCCGGCCATGCCCGGAAGGAACATCAGCGGCAGAAAGGCAAAAATAAGCGTAGCCGTGCATCCCAGCACCGCCGGACCTATTTGCTTTGTGGCAAGTATAGCCGCTTCAAAAGGCTTATGCCCTTCCCGGATCCACCTGGCAATGTTTTCCACTACCACAATGGAATCATCTACCAGCAGACCCAGGGCAATCACCCCGCCAACAATACTCAGCTGGTTAATGCTAAACCCGGTGAAATACAACCCGGTAACCCCTATCATCAGCGACAGCGGTATCGAAACCATTACAATGCCTGAAGCCCTGAAACCAAGCGGTAACAAGGTAAGCAACACCAGCAATATGGCAAAGGTAAAATCAAACAACAACCGGCTCAGTTTGGCAGATACGTTACGCGACTGGTCAAAACCCCTTTCAAGCCGGATTCCTGCCGGTAATGCTTTTTCGGCGTCATCGAATATGCGAAATATCTCATCGCGCGTGCGGTGAATGTTTTGCATCTTTTTCATGCTGGCAATGACGAAAACGGCACGTTCACCATTATACCTGCCGAAATAACGCATGTCTTCATAATCGTTGTTCACCCGCGCTATGTCTTTCAGGTACACCACCTGTCCCTGGTTGGACCCCACAATGGTCTGTTCCACTTCTTCGGGCGAACTGTAATTACCACCCGTTTTCACGTTGAACTTTTTTGGACCCAGTTCCACACTGCCCCCCGGAATATTGGCATTTTCGCTTTGTATAGCGCCCATAACCTGGCTCAGCGATAAACCAAGCTGTGCAAGCTTGGGTAAGTCAATGGCTATGCGCAATTCCCGCTCGGGAAAAGCAATGGCCTCGGCTTTGTTAATGCTGGGAATAGCGGTAATACGATCGGCAATATCCTCGGCATAACGCTCAAGTTCGGCATAAGATGCACTTTCCGAAACCAGTGCACTCTGAATAATGTTGGTGTTCCCGGCAGAAACTTTAATCGCTTCGAGGCTGTACAAATCTTCAGGCATATCCTGTCGTACCACATTGATCTGGCGCGATACCTCGTCGAACTTCTTTTCGGGATCAACTTTTGCGGTAAACTCAACCACCACCGACGCCACCCCGTCCTTGATGGTGCTTTCAATTCTTTTAATATCGTCGAGCTCACCCAGGCTTTTCTCCACCTTGTCGATCACCAGCTTTTCCATATCAGCCGGCGAAGCCCCCGGGTAAATGGCATACACCGGTACCAGCGGCACGTCAAATTCGGGATCTTCCGATTGTGGTATCGATACCAGCGAATAAATGCCAAGGGCAACAAGCGAAAGGAATAGTACCAGGGTAAACTGGTAATTCTTAACAGCTATATCGGTAATTTTCATATTGCTTTCTTTTACAGGTTATCGGGCATGTTTTATTCGCCATTGATTACCAAAACCTGCTCGCCATCGGACAGGTAAGCAGCGCCTGATGTAACTACGGATGCCGGTAGCGGGAATGAGCCGTTAACAGCAGCCCACACCCCGGTAATACCTGTAATCTCAACTTCCGTTTTGCTGACGCGCGACGAATCGGTCAGCACAAAAACAAATCCCTTTGATCCGTCAGCATCTACAAGGGCTTCAACCGGAACAAGATAATGATCAGCAGCACGGGAAGGGAATATTTCAACATTGGCCACAAAACCCGCAGCCAGGCGCTCTCCTTTATCATCAAGTAAAAGCTCTGTCTCGTAGGTTCCGGTTAAAGGATTGGCCGCCTCCCCCAGTCGGCTTACCACAGCACCGAAGGTTTTGCCCGGATAGGCATCAAGGGTAACCGCGGCCGAATCACCGGCATGTACGCGTACATAATCCCTGTCGGCTAAGCCCGCCTTTATTTTCCAATGCTTACCGGTAGTGCCGAAAATAAACACCGGGTATCCGGGGGCAATTACTTCGTGTTCCTCTACCAGGCGCCTGAGAATAACACCATTGTCAGGTGCATGTATTCGCGAATGCTGCAAATTAAAACGGGCCGCTTCAAGGGTTGACTTTGCCACGCTAAAACCCGTTTCAGTATTCTGAAATTGCTCGAGGGTTGCCACACTGTCGCGAAACAGGTTCTTGGCCCTGGCATAATCGCGCCCGGCCTTTTCATAAGCCCTTTCGGCCTGGTTCACCTGGGCTTCAATTTCTGCCAGGTTGAGTGTTGCCAGCAAGGTACCCCGGGTAACACGAGAGCCATTATCGGCATAAAGGGCTTCGATAATGCCGCCGGTTTTGAACGACAACTTTACTTCGTGCGCCGTTACAACCAGCCCGCTTGCATGCACCGGAAAACTTACTTTCTGCCGGTTAACCCCGGCGGTTTTAACACGGGTTAAACGGGTTTCCTGTTCATCCCCGGGAGCCTGCCTGCAAGCCAGTACAGCAAATGCAATTAATAACGGTAATAAATGGTTGAATTTCATAATCTTATCGTTTATTGGTTAACGTTTGCAGTAACCTTCTCCAGCTCAGCAATATTACTGAGCAGGGTGTACTGCGAAATAATCAGGTTTTCCTCGGCCTGCGTTAAGGCATGCCGTGCGTCCATAAATTCAAGCAGGCTGGCCTGGCCTTCGTCGTACCTGCGCCGGGTTAGCCTGAACCCTTCGCGCGCGGTACTTACCTGGTCGGCAGCTGCCTGTAACCCTTTCGCGGAAGCCTCCGCTTCGCGCATGGCGCTAATCACCTGGAGTGATATTTTGTTTTTGACTTCGCTAAGCTGATGGTCGAGTTTCTCACGGGCAATGACTGCCTGCTTTATTTTCGACTGGTTCTGCCATCCGGAAAAAAGGTTCCAGCTTAATACCAGCGAAGCCTGTAAATAGTCATTGTCGCCATTGAAAACATATTCCTCGCCCTGAAAACCATAATCGGCCACCGCATAAAGGTTAGGGAATTTTGCCGAATGGTTCATGCGAACGGCCAGGTCCGACATATGGCAATACTGCCCGAGATTCCTGATTTCTTCCCTGTTCGAAAGTGCCATATCAATGTAATCCCTTTCGCCGGTATCGAAATCCAGCAGCGGTAAAGGCGCTTCAACATGTACGCTATCGGTAAGGGTCCTGTTCAGCAAAAAATTGAAATACGCGCAGGCCACTGCCCTGTTCTTTTTTGCCTGCTGCAGGGTTTGTTCAAATTTGCTCAGTTCCGTTTGTGAACGAAACAGGTTATCCATCGTTATCTTGTGGTTTTCAACCAGGCTTTGGTTTACCCGCACATTCTCTTCCAGCAGGGCCCTGGTTTGGGTAAACATTTCCAGCACACTTCCGGTCATACCTACCTGGTAATAGGCTTTTTTGATTTCGGCCGTCAGTTCGCGCCGGTATTGTTCAAGACTTATTTGTTCAACGGCAGCCATCTCTTTTTTAATGCGGGCATTGTAATACACATCGGTATTAAAAACAGGCTGCACCAGCCTGATTTTGGTCTCGTGTTCCGTGGGCCGGAGAAACCTGATCTCCTGGTTCTCCACCTGCGGGAACATGGAAGAGGCGGTAAGCTGGTTGAGTGTAGAATATACCGGGTTCATCAGGTCGCCTACCGGGAAATCAATAACCCTTCCGCCCTCCGAAACCGTGTAACGCGCATTGAGTGACACCGAAGGATAGAATAGTCCCCGCGCCTCTTTCAATGCCTGCAGGCTTTGCCGGTAATCGGCTTCATGCTGCAGCAGGGCCAGGTTATTCTCAAGTCCTGTTTTAATATAGGCTTCCAACACTTGCTGCGCGGATGCATGAACCGTCAGCAGTGAAAGGTACAGTATGAAAAGGTATTTCATAATCATTTTGTTTAGGTACTAAATTTACTGCTCCGACATTTTTTTGATATTTTCGTAAATAACGGTAAATAACCGCGTCACCAGGTCAATATCAGCCCTGGAGGCGTTCCGGTATATTTCTTCGGCAAACACAAACCGTTCCTTGGCAAAATCCAGGTAGCGCTGAAAAATGATGTAACCCTTGTCAGTCAATCGCAGGTTTACCTCTTTGTTGTTAAAAACTTTGAACTTGGCAACATACCGTTTGCTGACCAGTCGCTTTACCATCTGCGAAACAGCGCCCCGGGTAACACCAGCCAGTTCTGCCAACCGGGTCATGTTTATTTCGGGATTGCTGCCAATCAGGTACACGGCATGGATTTCACTCACGTACAACAAGTCACCCGTGCCGAAATCCTTCGGCTTTTTGTCAATCACCGAGTACAAATGCAGGATGCGGTTGAACAAATCAATCAGGGATACCAGTTCCGGGTTCATTACTTTTGTTTAGTTACTATACAAAAATAGAATATTTATTTATTTAAATAGGATTATCCGGAATAAAAAGAGCGTAGTCTGGAGACTACGCTCAGCGTACAAAGCAGACATTCAGCACAATGCGCTAGGCGTAGTTTCAAACTACGCCTAACAAATCGACTTTTTAGACTGCCTCATTTAAGGTATTGTTAATCATTAAAAGACCTAATAGCCTAGGCAATTTATCAAATCATTCGTTGACGGCTATTTTCTCCCGACCTCGTCGTCTGTTACATTGCTAATTGAATTTGATACCCAAGTCCGCATTTGGCCGGGGCTTTGCCCCGAATCCCCACTCCCTTCTTTGTCTTGGCACAAAGAAGGAAGCAAGAAAAGCCAAGACAAAACGAACCCCCGGCTGGTCCCGGCACGACCTCTACGTTTTGTCGGGCCACCGCACGGTGCTTATGGGTTAGCTGTGCCTGTTTATAATGACCATAGCTGTCAACTAAAGGATTTAATCAATTACTAATACTCTTTCAGGGCACAAATATTAGTACAGATATATTCTGAAAGGGCATCCGCAATAGCGCACCTGTGCAATTGCCACCAAAACAATCCCAAAATTAATTTCAATATATTTTATAACTTTCGACGCAATAAAACCCCATCATGATGAAAAGCAATTATTCTTCGTTTCCGGTAATCCTGTTGATTGCCCTAACCTTGTGTTTCACCGGCTGCAAATCAGCGCCCGAAAAAAGCACCTACCTGGGTGTTGAAGAATCACAGATTGAAACCCAACTCAGCAACCTGTTGGAAAACTATTATCCGCGGATCATTGATACGGTGAACGGTGGCTACTGGACCAATTTTGAAAACGACTGGACCCTATCACCCGACCAGGAAAAAATGCTGGTAACCCAGGCCCGCGGATTGTGGACCGCAGCCCGGGCAGCCGAAATCTTCCCCAATAACCCCACTTACCACCTGGCCGCCGACCACGGTTATGCATTTCTTACCCGGCACATGTGGGATAGCGTAAATGGGGGGTTCCACCAACTTTACCTCCCTCAGTTGGCGCAACAGCCAAATGCTGCCTTCAAACTGGCTTATGGTAATGCCTTTGCCCTGTATGCCCTGTCGCAATATGCCAAAATCAATCCCGAACCCGAAGTGCTGGCCTGGGTTAAGAAAACGTTCGACTGGCTCGAAACCAACCTCCATGACTCCACTGACCTCGGGTATTTCACCGTGTCGTTACCCAACGCCGCCTTAACAACCGGGAAAGTTCCTGAAGAAGCTCAGTACATGAGCCAGGGTGATGTCTTCCGGAAAGACCAGAACACCAGCATCCACCTGATGGAAGCGTTAACAACCACCTGCCAGGTGATGCCTGAACAGGCCGTAAAAAAACGGCTGGCTGAAATGCTTTCGCTGGTAAGGGACAGCATGACCACGCCGGAAGGTTACCTGAACCTGTATTTCGACCGCAGGTGGCAGCCTGTTTCCAATGCCGGCTTATCCCGCGAAGAAATCCTGAAAAACATACAGGTCGATCATATTTCGTTCGGGCACAATATTGAAACAGCGTATTTGCTGGTTGATGCCGCCCAGGTACTGTATGGAAAACCCGACAGCCTTACCCTGCAGGTGGCCAGAAAGCTGATCGATCACACCCTGGCCTGGGGCTTTGACAACAATTTTTATGGCTTGTATGACAAGGGATATGCATTTGTTCCTGATTCAGTGGAAGTAATCGACAGCGTCAAGGTATGGTGGGCCCAGGCTGAAGCCTGGCATGCCTGTGCCTTGTTTGCCGAACTGTACCCCGATGAACCGGTTTTCCGGGAGGCCTTTGCCGACATGTGGGACTATATTACCAAAGAACTCATTGACCCGCAACAGGGTGGCTGGTACAACAGCGGCCTCGATAAAAGTCCTGAAACCATCCGCCAACGCAAGGCCCATGCCTGGAAAGGGTGTTATCACGACGGCCGTGCGCTGATGCAGGTGTGGCAATACGGGAGAGAGCGGCAGTAACAGTGGCAGTGGCAGTGGCAGTGGCAGAGAGGTACAGCCGTAACGCATCATTGCGAGGCATGCCGCCTGCCGGTAGGCAGGGTAGGCAGGAAGGAGGTACGACGACCGAAGCAATCTCAGTTCGGTTCAGACACAACCTAAGCCGAACTGAGGAATGCAAGCTGTCAAGGTGATAACCCCTGACAGGGTTTGGAACCCTATCAAGGTGATAACCCCTGACAGGGTTTGGAACCCTGTCAGGGGTTTCTTAGAAGACTTATCCTTCCTCCCTGAAGTCAGCAGCCGTGTAAAAATGGTTGTGTTGCCACTGTCCCGGTTCACAAAAACGAAGCCCTGCCAAAAGGTCTCCTGGGAAAAAAGATCCGCGAAGATTTATATCTGGAACTGGATGAATTCCTAAGACTTTATGAACAATCTAAGTAAATAAAGCTTCAGTTCGGCTCAAGCTTAAAAAGTAGCCTGAGCCGAACCGTGTGAACAGTCTTGCCTATTCAGGCGAAAGAGGGTTAATAAAATCGCAACTAAAAATGAATGCCTATGCTGAACGATAACAAAGTTTTATTTTTTCAAACTTTTTAAAGTAATATTTTTCTTTTCTATCTCCTGTGTAGCATATTCTTCTGTTACTTCAATTATTTTAAATCTCCCGAATAAGAAAATATAATCGTACTCAATTTTATAATAGTAGTTTATATTTGGTTCAAAACATTTATTGAGTTTTTCCTTCTTTTTATTTACGAATAAATCATAGCATCCTGATTTAACTTGCAAAGTATCATAACTCTTTTCTTTAAGTCCGATACGCAGTGTATTATTTAAAAATAATTTGGCAATTTTATTTCCAGAATAAAGATCTCCATCTCTATAGATATGCAAGACGGACACGTCATTCTGGCCAAACAAATTTATTGAGCCAATAATAATAAACAAAAATGTGGTTATCCTTTTCATGATTTGTATATTATTCTGAAAACGCTTTAAAAAATGATTTTATTATTTGGTCTAAGGTTAATACTGTAGGATAAAATTCAGAATGCTTTTTAATATAATTCAATTTTAGTGGATACAAGGAAAAAGAGCCTATTCCAACAGTTACGCCTGTAATACCCCCTGTTATAGCACTGAGTGTTTTTCCTGCAAACAATGAGGCAACTCCTTCTCCAGACAATATACCAGCCGCAACACCACCATACGCGGCTAAACCATAACCAACATATTTAGTAATACTAAAGCCTAACCCAGGTATGGATGCAAAAGCTGTTCCCCATAGTCTTCCACCCCGATATCCCATATCATGACCTCTAAAAAATCTGTTTCCAAAGCCATAAGTTGCACCTGTAACAATTTGCCCAAAAGTATTTATTTCCTCCTGAAAAAAATTAGCACTTATTGAAGACTCTCCTATTAAGCTTGCTGACCAAGCGCCAAGTCCTCCTGCTGCAAGACCAACCAACCCGCTTTTAAATACCCCATCTAAGTTCCTACCCTGTAAAGTACTAGATATCATTCCAATATTTGCTGTAAGCAATGAAACCTGACAGAGTGGAGACCTGACAGAGTGGAGACCTGACAGAGTCGCCAGACCTGTCAGAGTCGGAGTTAAATGTGTGAGGTATTTCTCTGCTACTGATACTGCCACAGCTCCTGCCAGGATGTTGAGCTTGGCTTCATTGCAGCATAACTATTTCCTAAAAATAAACTTACCTGGCGAATAATCATCCCGGCAACATCCAATATACTCTAAAGAGAAAATTTCTAAGCCTTCAATTAGGCGATAACAACCGTGTCCCGTCTACAACTAATAATCTATGCGTCTTCCAAACCCAATAGGGCGCTTTATCATAGAATGTCTGGCATACATCCTCATTCAGTTCCAGGAAGGCTTCCGGTTCTAATTGTGTACGAGCCTGACTTAATCTCTTTAATTTTCCAACATTAATCACTATAAATTAATAGAACTCAAAGACATTATTAGGCTTTAAACAATTGTAAGGCACATATTTGCCCGCTATTATATTTAGTTTCCTGCAAATCATAGCGAAAGGACTATTCTTAGATCTACTTCTTAGGCATAAGTTTGATAAAATTGCCACGGAGTATTTGGAATCAGACAATAATTCGATCACCCAAGCGTTCCCATCATTTAATTCAAGGCAACAATCATTACTTAAGTTTATTGATCTATCTAAAACTTTACGTATCTTCTTTATGTCGCTATATATCAATTCGTTTACTTTTCGATTGACAGGAAGTATACCCTCAATATCATCTGAAATACCCGTAACTGTATATAGCAATATTTTTTTTTCACTAATATCAAAACGTGCTACTTTATAAGTACTACAAAAGTTGAATTCTTCACAGGGCCATATTATTCTACATATGCTGTCCTTATTATCTATGAGTTTAGGTTCTCCTAATTGTGTCAATATATATGAGTATTTTAACTCTTGGTGTATATTATTCATGTCTCTATTGAATCCATTACTCAAACAACCAGAGAAATAATTAAAGATAGTATCTACGCCAGGAAGGTAAGTATAACTAACCTTAGTATATGTGGTTTTGTTAGGAAAATGTGACAAATACTCACGATTGACACAATAATTAGCAGAGTCATTATAAGAATCAATAAACTTGAAAACACCATCCTGTTGAATAATTTTAGTGAATCTATAACATGAATCATTTGTAATAAAAACGACTTTCTTAGCTGCCTGAATGACAAACAAACTGTCATGTACTGTCTGACAAAAAGCATAACTACTGCTTATTGCCAAACTAAAGTATATTGAAATTAGGTATTTAGTCATATTATGTATATTTAAAACCAACGATAAAAAGGAGTAATAGTTCTAGAAAAAAAGAGATTGTATATCGAATTGATAGGATTACTATAATATCTATAAACTCCCAAATTAATTAGTACATCATTAGGAGAAACCTCAAAGACAGTCTCAAAACTTAGAATACGACCCCTAGTTCTTATTGTTTCATTGTATATTGGAGTGTTAGATCTTAATCCCTGGTTGCCTAATTGATAACCGTCAACACCTTTAGGTAAAGTTACTTTAACTTGAGAGCCTTGAATATCAATATATTCCCCCTCTATTATTGGTGTTTCATATGTTCTTTGTGGATTATAGTCGCCTTGAGGTGTAAAATCACTCGTCCCATCGGGATTAATTATCATTACACCCTGTTGTCTAGCAGCACCAGTCCAAAAATTTCTATTATTCCTAACAGCATCAATACCTCCAAATATACCTCCTGCAATACTACCTAAAACAGCTCCCTGCCAACCAGGACTCCAACCATTCTTTAGAATATTTTCTCTTTGAATAATTGCATTTCCTGCGCCTTTGACAAAACCACTAGAAAACCCACCAAAAGCACCAGAAATAAAACCGGATGCAAAACCAGTTGCAGTATAAGTTGACGTTCCAATAAAACCCGATGTGAATGCACTACCCACACTTAAAGTTCCTGCAGGAGCACTCAGGGATGCTAATGCAGAACTAACTCCACCAGCAACACCTGCGCCAACTGCTCCAGCAACAGCCCCAACTCCAAAATATCCAAGTCCGTCCCAGCTAAATTCCGCTCCATGAGCGGCCCAGTTGGAAATGCCTCCTAGTACAGCACCAATAACCAAGTGCCAAAACTCCCCATCTGGATCCGTGTAGATTAATGGATTATTCAGGCAATACCCATATCTATTGTAATTTTGTGTAAAATCAGGAGCCTGGACATAATTGTCCGGACTTAAGAATACTCCCAGAACAGGATCATAAACGCGGCCATTCATATTGATCAAACCGAACACATCCATGTGTTCATGTCCGGTAAATCCCCTGTCAAATAAAAAAGCTGCAGGAACATTATCATAGCTCCAATCATTTGGATTACGTCTCCTGCCCCAGGGATCAAAGCTATACTCCTGTGGAACTCCATTGAATGTAGCGATTGTTCCGGATTCATTTGCTATCATTTGAAATGATCCCAGGTGATCCTTTAGCAAATAATACAAAGTCTTATTTCCTGAACCATCTATGGTCATTATGGCTGCCAACCCGTCACCTCCATGAATGTAGCAAATATGACGGGTAACACCATTGGTAATCTCTTTCTCATACCCCTGATCGTAATACCTGGTTAAGACATTGTTCCCATTTTTTTCATGTATCAGCTTCCGGCGTTGTAAATCCGGACCATATGTTAGCGTTACCAGATCCTCGCTGCTGTTCTGATTTATTGTATCTACCTTATTAAAGGGCGTATACGTAATTTCGTGATCCTTCATGATTAAGCTACCGGGAGCATCTGTAATTTTTGTGACCGCATGTGGGCGTGCACTTTCATATAAATAAGTTCCAATGTTGTCCTTAGCAGATATAATACCCGATGCATCATTGTTATACGCAACATTGAGCTGATTGGAACCATTTGCTTTTACCCAGGTTAGCCTGTTGAGATTGTCATATCCAAATTCTTCAATATACGGAACAGTCCCGTTTAAGTGAAGTTTATCTTTACGCCAGTTAAGATTCCCGGTAGCTCCGTTAAAATCATATTCAAGATTTTGCAAATAGGTGCCCCCGGACACCTTTTGCGTAGATAATGATGTTATATTGTTAAAACCATCATACGCATATGCTGTATTATAAAGGTTATTTCCCAGCGTATAATTGAGCCACTGTCCTGCTTCATTCTGACTGCCTGCTTTCCAAATTAAAGCATCTGTATCTCCCCGGCGCACTTCCGTAAGATAACCGTATTGATTATAAACATGCTCGACGGAAAAATCTGCGGGATAAATTATACGAGCTAATCTGCCATAATCATCATATTCATATCCCGAAGTGAAAACCTGTCCATTCTCAATAGTACTGGTTTTTGATAATGTTCTTCCGTATTGATCATAAAAATACTCATCTGTTATGTTGTTGGGCCCTGTTACCGTTGCCAATTTCCCTATACCATTACCTTCAGTAATATACTCGTATGAGGTAATGCCTTCAGCTCCGGTTTTGGTTGCTATTCTTCCCAATTCATCATAGGTCATGGTATATTCAGCCTGATTGGCATCTTTCTGGTATATCAGCTCACCAAAACCATTGTATTCATAAGTATTTGGTCCTGCATCGGGGTCTTGTAAAGTCTGCTGCCTATAGTATTCGTCATATGTAGTGGTGATTAAACTTCCCGGCGCACTAACCTCGTGAACCAAACCATTCGCATAATAGGAATAATTTACAGTTCCTCCCGAATCTTCTGCTTTAACAATATTTCCGGCGGCATCGGTTGTTTTCTCTGACCACTGATTAGGCGTAACACTTCTATTTATTGCCTTAACCCTACGAGGCAAATATTCATGTTCCGTAACAAGTGTCCCTTCATTATAGTTTTCCAATGTTGGCCTGCCATATCCATCATATTGATAAATTGTCCACTTTGCTGATCCTCCCGCAAAATATGGTCGGGATGTTTTTGTAACCTGCCCTACATTATTGTATACTTTATCTAAATAAATATCTTGCCCGGATAAGCCCTTGGTAACCTCTCTCACCACTCTCCCGAACCGATCGTAATATGTAAATACTGGAGCCTTGCCTTCGCAGGTAATTTCTCTAAAAAATACTTCATTACTTAAATCAGGGATGTTCTGCTTACACCAATTGGTTGCGCTGTTAATCGTCTGAAATTCCGGCATTAATGTCATTATCAGGTTTCCAAAACCATCATAGGAATAACCTGTGGTATTTCCTTGAATATCAGTGGATGTGAGGACAAGACCTGTTTTTGGATCATATGTTTTACTGATTGAATTTCCTGAAGCATCTGTTTCTGATGTCAGGTACCTATAATAGGAATCATATCCGTAGCTTTTGTGTCTTTCTTGCTCACCTGGTGTGTTTTGTGATATACCCTGAAGGGGACCTGCAGTATAGTATTGATAATCTGTTGTAACTGCCTTTGCTTTGCCAGGATCACTGATCTCTTTTTTAATGGCTCCATTTGCATAATACTCAAAGGTTACTTCGCGGACACTCTCATTTAGATTATTCCCATCGTCTTGGTGAGTTTTTGTTACGATAATCTCTGTTGGCTTATTTGGTACAGCATTAAAATCACCTGCAATCGTAATAGCATCTATATAATTGCTATAATCCGTTTTAACGGTTTTAACTGTGTATATAAGATCATCCTCCTCTTCTTGTTCATATTTTACAAATGATTGTAATATATTTCCATCATCATTCACCGTATTTGTTGTAGTGATACTAGTTTTGTTGAACAGATCCTGTTCTTTTACTACTGTGGTTTTTGGTAATATACGGCGGTTATCAGCGTCCAGAACACTTATTGTATTGGTATATGCTATTTCATCTACATCAAGTTCATTCCCGGGTTCAATTATTGCTGATGTGCTCATTTTAAGCATGGGAAAGAAATACGCAATTCCATTAACAACAAAGCGGCTTTCATACTGACTGGTTACCTGCAGGTTTGTCCTGTTATTCTTTGTTGTTATTTCACTAAAGCCCAAAAATCCTTTTCCTTGTTTGTGCAACTTGGCTCCGTTGTATGTATAGCTGTTAGTATTTATTGTTCCTACGCCATTATTTGCGGAATATGATTCTACTACATACAATGCCGCTTGTATATCAGTAACCGGGTAACTTGCTGTTGTTTCTTTGGTGTAAAAATTACCGCTTGAGGATGAAATTGATTCGTAATCGATAGAAATTTCATTGTTCATCCCATCTTTAATCGCAGTCATAAAGTTCTTGATCTCCCCCTTATGGAAACTAATTACCCGTGCCTGAGAATTACCTGCGCTTCCTTCAGTGTTATGAAAAAACATGGTTACTTTGCCTTCTCCAAAAAAGTCGCCTGTACTGAAATCATCCTCCTTACTGCCCTCAACTCTTGTGCTTGTATTTGCCTCTTTCAGAAAGTTACCGTAATTATAGCTATATGACACATCAATATGAGTGCCATATATCTCCGCTATGTCGTCCCTGCCATCGCCATTAAAATCATTGACAATTAAACTCTGACCTGAAGCATCAGGGGTAACGGTTAGTATAGGATTAGTAAAAGGCACATTGTTCAAGCTCTCAAACACGGTTCCTGTAGAATGGCGAAGTCTCCATGTATAGGGCGATGTAGTTTTGTCATAATACAATAAATCCGTTTTTGCATCTCCGTTAAAATCTCCCGGGTAGATTATGGTATTTGATGTTGGAAACGAGCCAGTATATAGTAATTCGAATTCATCGTATCCTGCAGGTGTAACATCCTTAAATTCATACACATAACTTACATTGCTTTTCACAATAAGTAAGTCTTGTTTCCCGTTACCGTTAAAATCAAGCAAATAAGTTTTATCATCAGCGTTTACAGTTATGGGTAAATCATAACTTAGATATAAAAATGGATACAAAGTTTGCATCCTCACTGTGTTTGTGCCAAGTTCACAGGCTATTACAGTAGTCCTCCCCTTTCCGAAAGGATCACCGAATAACAGCCTGCTTTCGTATGAAAAGTGAAGCCAATCAGGATCATCAATAATGTTTTCTTCTTCTACCTTATATACCTTAACAATCAATGCTTTTATGTTTTCTCCTGAAATAATATCATCAATCACAGCACTGATTAATACTACCTCATCTTTCCCGTCTCCATCAAAATCTGTTTTGGATGATGCACCCAAGTTGGCCTGTGCAAAATACTTTTCGGATATATTGTTATTTGTTATCAGCCACATATTAGCAGGCGTGGCTATTTCGTCAGCATAGTGAAAACTATATCCGGTTTCATTTATATATAGCTCAAGAGTGCTGGGACTTCCTGTTGCAACTTCAGCTGGTGAGCGCAATAAATCGGTCAAACCATCACCATTAAAATCGCCAATATAAAATTGCGACTCCTCACTTTCAACAAGTGAAGATGCTCCTGCATACATGTCATTTCCATTCCATACAGTACCTCCCCAATTAAAAATGGTTGAGTTCAGCCGCACACCATGTGAATCATACTCCTTGATTTCTGATAAATGCGAAACCAAATCAACATCATTTAATGCATTAAAATACCCCAGTCTGTATTCTTTTGTAAGTTCGGTTCCGTTATATATGCATACACTATATAGTAACTTCTCTTGTTTAATTATGGTATTCTGAAATACGGTTTGCGTAACGTCACCTCTTTTTTCATAATAAAACTTGATACTGTTGTAAGGCTCAATTACTGGCTGTATTTGATCGTTACCTGTATATTTAATTTCCGAAATATAAAACTCACCATTCTGATTAACATAATGAAAGGATACATAATTTCCATTTACATCAGTTATTTTGTTAATATGCCATGACAGAACTTTATTTCCAACCTTTATTCTTGAATCTGGCGTGGCTCCAAATTCCAAAACTTTTCCATCTTTTGTCCAAATCTTAAATTCAGGTGTGCCATCGTTGTTCTCGTCAAGCATTTTTATCAGGGTATGCGATTCCAATTCAGTAAAATAACTTGAGCCTGTTTGTCCATATGTCCCTGCTTCTTTTATTAACCTGTTCCCATCAAGTGCAAATCTGTCATTGTCATCAAAGTCAACCGCATCAATTAATTCGTCATTGTACAAAGTTGTGGGCACCCTGTTTATAACAGAAAGTCCTGATATACTCCACCCCATACCAAGTAATCCATTACCACCCTGACTATTATAAAAAAGGGATATATTCGGTTGAAAGCCTGCAGTACCTGGCGGAATAATGATAGGCACTGAATAAGTAGCAGCTCCGGTAGGTGTAACATTAAAACTCCCTTTGGTTGCGCCTACTGGCAATGAGTAATCAGGATTACGGTCCATGGCAGGCTGGTTCTCAAGGTATTCTGTGTTACATATAAGGCTCTTGTCGATTTGTGCTGTAAAAGTTCCGTCGGTTGCGAGTGAATAGTTTTGTACCAATAAATATGCTTCATAATTGTAATTCATATTACTTATGGTAAAATTCGATGCATGTGTTATTTCCAAATACACTGAATTATCAAC